>JBJKSI010000063.1:0-77809 GCA_046704165.1 Candidatus Acidiferrales bacterium | reverse complement strand
TCGCTCGCCACATGGCGCGCCGTGCGTCCCCGGCCGAGCGAGAACGTCGGGATCCGCTTCCAGACGCGGACTCGCTTGACCGGCACGCTTCCGCCGGCTTTCTTTGGGATACAAGGAAGGTTGTTCTCCTCGGCGAACTTCCTGGCGTCCCCGCCGAGCTCCTGCAGCTTGGCCAGCACAAGTTCCCTGACGTGGGGGTCGGCGATGCTCTCGATCTCGCCCTTCGTTATCGAGGCGAGAGCCTTCCGAACGCGGCTCCGGCCCCGCTGGTCCGGGCGCGAGTTCAAGTTCTCCTCGTGGAGCGCACCCCGAACCCCCGCCTTGCGCCCGGCTCGGCCCACCTTTTTCGAAGTTCGGTGCGACGCGACGACGCGGCCTATCTCCGAACGAACCGAATCGGTGAAATCAGACCACGGCGCTTGAAGCGAACCGAACCGCCTGCGCCGCTCCGCCGGCGCACGCTGCGCGGCGTCGGAAAGGCGCTTGATCATCCGGGCATCGGTAAGGCCGATCACCAGCGCGTCGATGGCGTGGTGGCGATGGTCGTCGCGCGACTTCGGCACCTGACCGCCGTCAGCCGTGGGCCCGTCGTTGAGAATGGAATTGAGCTGCCACAGGCTGCGGAAGTACCCGGTCGCCTGCCCGGACGTAGCCTGCACCCGGCGCCGACCCTCCGAGTCGTTCACACCGCCATAAAGAAGGCCAAGATACCGCGAGGCCAGCGTGGAAGCGTAGGCGGTATCGTTTAGCTGGCGGCTGCGGAAGTCCTCCAGCGATTCCCCGAGCTGCTTGTCATCCATCAGGAAGCGCCGCAGCTTCGCCGCCACAATTTTGCGATCTCCGTGGAACTTGCCCACGCGATCGAGAATCGCCCTATAGGAGCCCTCATCTCCGCCGTAGGCCTGATGCGGAGTTCGGTTTCCCTTTCTCGAACGGTTCTCCGGAACGTAGCAAAGGGTGAGGTTCTGAAAAGAGTTATCCATCGAGATGGAAAACGGAACAATGTGCTCGATGTCAAACTGAGGCTCGGGGCCAAAGAGTGCCTCCCTGGAGATAGGCCGCCCGGTGTATGGGCAGACGCCGCCGCACTCTTCCCACAATTGGAGTTTGCGGATGTCGTCCCGGCTCGGCTCAGCAACGGAGACCTTCGCCCGTAGTTCCTCCCTGGCGCTCTTCCTCGAGGCTTCATTGCGGCGATTCGCCTCCGCAACCCTTTCCCGCTGCTTCTTCGATTGCTTCAGGTTCCGCGCCAACTCGATGCGAATCGCCACTGGCTTCCCGTACCGGCGAATCACCGCGTTGGTCACCTTGCGAAGCTCCGTCAAACTGCGCATCACGGCCGGATTCCTGACGACGGGTAGAGCCTCTTCTACAGGCGGCAGCAGCGCTGCCGGATCGCCCGGCTCAAACGACTCCGGATAAGCCCGCTTCCGAGCTTCCGCAAACGTGAGACCCTCTTCCAAAAGCGGTAAAACCTTCTCGATCGCCCTCCGAGACAGCGACACGTATTCCGGCTCGAACGCGATCGCAGCCAGCTTCCGCGCGGCATCCTCGTCCAGATCCCACCTTTTCCCCGCGGCCCCCGCAAGCTTCCCGGGGTCCTGGAAGCCGTGAACGTAGTCGACAAGGCGGTCACGGTCGCCGGACGACATAGCCAGCCAGTGATCCCCGCGCGCCCCGTGGAAGTCCGCACCGGTGCGATTGCCCTTGATCTTTTTCTCACCGCCGCTTTCGAGATTGAACCGGTATTCGCTTGTCAGCCCGAGCAATTTGCGCACCTGGCCGAAGCTCAGCTCCCGCTTCACGTCCAGCGCGTCAATCAGCTTCCGCCGGTCCGCCGCCGTGAGCGGCCTGTCCGGTTCACCCGGAGGAAGCAGCCTCAAATTATTCACCGTCTGCAGCATGCGAAAACGCTGCGAGGCAAGCAGATAAGCCGGCGCGCGCCGGTGCCCCGGTTCGAGTTCGCACTTGCCGATAGCGTCCGGGTCGAACCAAAGCGGTCGTTGGAAAAACAGCGCGTTGCGCAGCTCCTTCTTGCGGGCATCGCTAAGCAGTTCCGGGTGGCGGCTCGCCTGCGCCGCCCAGATTTTCTCGAATTCGTTCGTATACATGTCGCGGTGCGTATGCCAGCCTCGGATGCGCCGCTCGGTGGGAGCAACAAGCGCGAAATGCTCGCCCAGCGTCCGCGCCCCCGCCCGATCCATGTTTTCGCGGAGCTCTCCGATCTCCTTCTTGACGGTCCCCTCGTCATCGTTTTTCCCGGCCGCCCTCCGATTGCTCAGAAAGCCGCGCCTTTGGGCCAGATGGTAGAGTGCCCGCCCGAGGAAATGGGGATCGAGCCTTTCGTCAAGCGCGGCCGCGCGAAGGATGTACGGCATCGTCTGATCGGGCTCCGGGAAGCGGCCCGAATCCCGCTTGGCTGCGAACCAACTCGAGGAAAGAACCTTCCGATCAAGACCGTTGAGCAAGTCCTGGCGCGCCTCGGAGGTCCGCGCGTCACCCTCCGGCAACACCCCATAGCGTTGAAGCAGGTTAAACACCTTCTTCAGGCGGCGGGCACGCCTCCACGTCTGTCGCCGCTGCAGCCGGGCGTCGCGCCGCGCCTTGTTCCGCGATTCCTCCCGGCCAAGGCCCTTGCCCTCGTCCATCCCGGCCTCAAAAACACGAACGCCTGCCCGCACGAGCTGCGCGGGCTCACCGTCGACCAGACCAATAACCGCCCACCCAAGGGAATTCGTTCCCAGGTCCAGTCCGAGCACATATTGTGGGTTCTGTGCGTCTTCCACGATTCACCTCTTGACATGTGTGCTGGTAGCCGTATTATTTGACCCGTGTATCTCAGCAGCAGTTCCTGCTTATCTTAGTAAGCGGGTTCTACCTGCGTGAGGCAACGCCAGCAATGGCGCCCTTAAAGCCCCGCCCAGTGCGGGGCTCTTTTTTTCCACGGCGTCCCACCCCCAAAAGCTCCATCAGCATAGACCCGTGGCAACTGCCAGAGCTCCCGCCGCGCTGTTCCGTATCGAGACAGTCAACCCGCACCACCGACGGTATCGTCGGTCCACGGTGAAGCGCGTTCTGCGGGGCGGTGGGGAAACTGGTATGCTGGCGCGGGGACGCGAGTGCCCGGGGAAACGGCCAGGCGCGCAGAAAACCCCTCCCGGCAGCCGCCTACACACCACCGCAAAATGTGACGCTTAGGAAAATTGAAGTACTTGAAAAGGGGTGAGTTGCGGCGCACGTCGTTCGACATCGTGTGACACTTCGCGAGGAGGGCCCGGCATCCTTTATTTGTCGTCGGAGTCGGAGGGGGAGAGGAGGGCGGCGGCGGAGCGGGCGACGAAGGGGCGCGGGGCGAAGCGCTCGGCGTGGACCTGGAGATAGTTCAGCCAGCCGGAGATGACGTAGGTCTTGCCGGCATTCAAGGCTTCGAGGCCGGTGCGAGCCACCTTTTCGGCCGTTTCGGCGTAGCGGAACATGCGCTGGGGCTGGCGGGCAACGTCCATGAACTCGGTGTCGGTGGGGCCGGGGCAGAGCGCCAGAACGCGAACGCCGTAGCGGCGCACTTCCTCGGCCAGGCCCTCGGCGAAGAGCAGATCGAAGCTCTTCGTGGCGGCGTAGCAGGCGATGTAGGGCACGGGCTGAAAAGCGGCGGTGGAAGCGACGATCATGACGTCGCCGCGGCGGCGCTCCACCATGCCGGCCAGATAGCGATGGGTGAGCTCGACAACAGCCGCAACGTTCACCTGGATCATGTCGCGATACCAGTCGAGCGAAACCTTGTGGAATTCGCCGTAGCCGCCGAAGCCCGCGTTATTGACCAGCAAATCGGCTTCGATTCCCTTCCCTTGCGTGAAAGCGAAGAGGTCCGCGGCGCCGCCGGGTTTCGAGAGATCGACGGGGCAAATCTCGACCGTGGCGTGGTGGTCGGCGGTGAGCTTTTGGGCGAGCGCATCGAGGCGGTCGCGGCGGCGGGCGGCGAGGACGAGTTTCGCTCCGCCGGCGGCGAGCTGCCCGGCGAGCGCCCAGCCGATTCCGGCGCTCGCGCCGGTGACCACGGCCCAGCGATTTTGCCAGCGATTCATTTCTCCTCCTTTGGCCCACGTCGCAGGGGAGGGCTTTGAACCCGCGTCCGCATCGTGAAAGGAAAATCAAAACACAACGGACGGAGGAAAGAAAGCGGAGGCGCCGATGAGGCCTCGGCACCGGCCCGAAAGGATCGGGCGACGCGTGCGTCGCCCCTACGAGATTGGGGGCGAGGAAAAAAAAGCGGAGGAGGTCGACGGCGAGGGCGGTCCTTGCGGATGGGAAGGCACACAGCCAGGCCGCCAGAGAACGGTCGAGCCAGGGCCGCCAGAGAACGGCGAGCCAAGGAGTGTCCGCGCAACTCGGGCGTGATAGGATGGCGGCGAAACCACAATTTCCCTGCGAGGCGCGCGCGATGGACATTGAAGCGGTACGCATGAACGTTCCCGAAGACACGAACATCATCCTTGGGCACACGCATTTCATCAAGACGGCCGAGGACATCTACGAAGCGCTGGTGAACACCGTGCCGGCGAGCTGGTTTGCGGTGGCCTTCAACGAGGCGTCGGGCCCGTGCCTGGTGCGGGTGGAAGGCAACGACGACGAGATGAAAAAGATCGCCACGGAGAACGCGCTGGCGATCGGCGCGGGGCACGTCTTCGTGGTGATGCTGAAGAACGCCTACCCGATCAACGTGCTGGACCGGATCGAGCGATGCCCGGAGGTCTGCACGATCTTCTGCGCGACGGCGAATCCGCTGGAAGTGCTGGTGGCAAAGACGGAGCAGGGGCGCGGGGTGGTCGGCGTCGTGGACGGATTCCCGCCGAAGGGCGTGGAAAAGGAACAGGACGTGGCGCAGCGGAAGGCGTTTTTGCGGAAGATCGGGTACAAGCTGTAGGGAAAAGACCGCGGCCGGAAAGAAAGCAGCCGTGGCTGTAAAAAATAGGGGCACGTTGTGACGTGCCCCTGTCGGGATTGTTTGGTTTCCGCCCTTAGTTGCTGCGGAGGAAAGCGCGGAGCTTGCCGGAACGGTTCGGGTTGCGGAGCTGGCGCAGGACCTGAACCTCGATCTGGCGGATGCGCTCGCGGGTGAGGCCGAAGGATTCGCCGACCTCCTCGAGAGTGCGCTCCTGGCCGTCGTCGAGTCCGTAGCGCAGGCGCATGACCTTTTCCTCACGCGGGGTGAGCGTCTTGAGCAGCGCGGCGGTCTCTTCCTTGAGGCTGCGCTCGACCACGCGGTCGGCGGGCGAGAGCACTTCCTTATCCTCGATGAAATCGCCCAGACGGGTATCGTCTTCGCCGATCGGGGCGTCGAGCGAGAGCGGCTGGCGAGCGACCTTGAGGACCTGCTGGACCTGCGAGGTCTTCAGGCCGAGCTTGCGGCCGATCTCTTCCGCCTTTGGCGCGCGACCCATCTTCTGCTCAAGCTCGCGCGAGGTGCGGGCGACCTTGTTGAGCGTCTCGACCATGTGGACGGGCAGGCGGATGGTGCGAGCCTGGTCGGCGATGGCGCGAGTGATGGCCTGGCGAATCCACCAGGTGGCGTAGGTGGAGAATTTGTAGCCACGGCGCCAGTCGAATTTGTCGACCGCGCGCATGAGGCCGATGTTGCCCTCCTGAATCAGGTCGAGCAGGTGCAGGCCGCGCTGGGAATATTTCTTGGCGATGGAGACCACCAGGCGCAGGTTGGCCTGGGTGAGCTCCTTCTTGGCCTGCATGGCCTGGGCCTCGCCCTGCTTCACGCGGGCGAGCGAGCGCTGGAGCTGCACGGCGCTGGTGCCGGTGCGGGCTTCGAGGTCCTTGTGCTCGTCGCGGAGCTGACGCAGTTCGCGGCGCGCCTCGGTGGCGTGTTCACCCTTGGACTGGCGCACGCGGCGCTCGGTCTGGCGGATGTTCTGCTCGAGGCGGAGAGACTGTTCGGCGGTCCGCTCGAGCAGGCCGACCAGACGGGCACGCTCGGCCGGAGTGAAGTCGAGCGAGCGCACCAGGCGGCTGGTCTCCACCACCTGGCGGCCGAGACGGAAACGGGCGGCACGGCGGCGCGCGGCGGTCGTTTTCGAAGAGCGGCCGGAACGCGAGGCGAGCAGCTGAGCCTGGTGACGATGCTCGGCGATGCGATCGAGCACGCGCAGGGTCTGCTGCGTTTTCTTCTCGAGTTTTTTCTCGGTCAGTTCCTCGTCGTCGAACTGCACGAGATCGCGAACCGAGCGCCGGTGCTCGCGCAGATCCTCGGCGGCGGCAAGCAATTCGTTCCACACAAGCGGAGCGCGGGAGACGACCTTGAGCACCTGGTTCTGGCCGCTCTCGATCCGCTTGGCGATCGCAACTTCCTTTTCACGGGTAAGAAGGCGCGCGGCACCCGCCTCGCGCAGGTAGACACGCACGGGGTCTTCCGTAAATTCCGTCCGGGCAGCCGCGATAGGAGCTTCCAGATCGTCGGCGTCGACGGTGTCGGCTTCGACGAGTTCCGGTTCCCGGTGATAATGGAGGTCCTCCTGCTCTTCGACTCCGAGCAAGCGGTTTCCCTCTTCGAGTTTATCCTCGAGTTCGAGCACTTAACCTTCTCCTAGAAAATTGCAGAGTATGCCTTCAGCTGTCTGTCGCACCGCAAAGTCTTGTTGTTCCACTCTGGCAGTATTTCGTATATCGAACCATCTCGGCAGTGTAAGTGAGAACCTAGCCTGAGGGCTTCATTAGGATACGTATATTCAGATGCGAAAGAAAGAAGAAAAGATGCAGAATAACGGAATCGACGGAAAACACCGTATCCTATTCTACCACAAGGCGTTAGGCATACGTCTGTGGCAGGGAAAAAGGCTTCGGAGGGCAGATTTTTTACGGCTGGAGGGTTCAAAGCGGGGGAGGAGGGGGATTTTGACCTTGAGCGGGGGGTGAGAGAGGGGGGTAAAAGAGAGTTGGGACACGGATGCACGCCGGGATGCCGGCGGCAAAAAAGGGGGAAAGTCGTTCCCTTTTCCCGGGACATTTTTCGCACGTTCCCGAGTGCCGGGCACATCTTATCCAGGCCGTTCGACGCGAACGACAAAAAAATAAGATGGCGGAGAGGGCGGGATTCGAACCCGCGAGCCCGTTACCAGGCTACACGCTTTCCAAGCGTGCTCCTTCAGCCACTCGGACACCTCTCCTCGTTCCATTGCCGGCGCCCGCGACAGACGAGCGCCGGAATGAGCCCCTTCAGCGTAGCAAAAGGCGGCGCGGGCGACAATTGGAGCGGCGGCTCGCGAGGCGAGAAAGAGAAATTTTATCGAAGCGAGTTTACGTAGGCGGTGGTGTGGAAGCGGCGGTCGAAATATGAGATTCATACTGCTGTCGCGAGCGAAACAAGTTTCGCGATGACCGCTCCGGACCAAGGGAAAACGAGGACCGGAGGCTGGTGGAAGCGGCGAGCCCGCCTGCGCGTGGTCTCTGCCCGGGCATGGAAGACCAGATGGCGCCCGGCTGAGAAGTGGCGGCGTTTCGCCTCGTCCTGCAACTCCGGGACGAGGCCTCAGAGAGATCGTGTCGACCAATCCATTTTCCAATATCGATTCCCTTGCTCAACCGACAGCGCAGGACCCGTCCGACCGGAAACCGATCGCGGACGAGGGGCAGCCGGTGATGCCGCGAGGAGACGTAACGGCGGCTGAAGGACCGGACGCGAAAGCGCAGGCCGAGAGCGGCGAGCCGCATCCCTACGGGCCGAACAACGAACAGCTCCCCGAAGATTTGCAAAACGCCTTGCGGGACCTGGTGACGCGGATCGCGGAAGAGTCGGAGACGGCGCGGCGGCAGGAGATCCGGCAGGTGAAGCAGGCGCACTATTTCTGGCGCGGGCTGCAATACCTGTGGTGGAACGACAAGGACCAGAACTGGCACTCGCCGTTCGAGGAGAGGCTGGGCGACCAGACTTCGCTGGAGGACCTGCCGCGGTACGAGTTCGTGACGAACATCTACCAGGCGTTCGGGCAATCGATCATCGCGGTGCTGAGCCAATCGGTGCCGCGGGTGCGGCTGCTGCCGAAGTCGCCTTCGAACGAGGTGGACCTGGCGACGGCGAAAGCGGCGAGCGACGTGGTGGACCTGATCGAGCGGAACAACCGGATCGAGCAGCGGGTGGCGGAAGAGGCTTTCCACCTGTGGGTGGGCGGCAAGGTGGGCGCCTATATAAGGTACGTGGTCGACGGGCAGGCGTTTGGGTGGCATCCGGAGCCGGCGATCGAGGCACGGCAGAAAGAGATCAAGCCGGCGCGTTACGTGTGCGCGGAGTGCGGAGCGGAGATTCCGGAGTTTCTGGTGCGGCGAGTGGGGATTCCGGCGACGCGGAACGAGGGAGACCTGGGAGAAGAAGACGCACGGGATCAGAAAAGCGCACAGCCAGGCCGCCTGCAACCGGCGAGCCAGGGCCGCCTGCAACCGGCGAGCCAGGGGCTGGCTGTGCTACCGGAGGCGGCGTTTTGCACGGAGTGCGGGGCGCTGATCGATTCCGGGAGCTGGCTGCCGCGGGAGCTGATCACGGTGCCGGAAGTGACCGGGACGCGGAACGTGCCGAACGGGCAAGAGGTGATCACGATGGTCGGCGGCCTCGAGTTGAAGACTCCGCCGTGGGCAAACGAGCAGCGGGAGTATCCGTACCTGCAATGGCAGATGGAGACGCACCTGGCGCGGCTGCGAGCGGCGTACCCGTACGCGGCGGACAAGATCGGCACGCCGGTGACGCCGGACGCTTCGGCGCAATACGAGCGGATGGCGCGGCTCTCGCAATCGCAAGGCGGTCCCTTCGCGCAGGGCGGCGACATCAACCAGAACCTGATCACGTACGAGCGGACGTGGATGCGGCCGTGGGCGTTCTACCTGCTGGAAGACAAGCAGATGAGGGAGAAGCTGCTGGAGTTGTTCCCCGACGGGTGCTACGTGGCGTTTGCCGGCGACGCGTACCTGGAGAGCCGGAGCGAATCGATGGACGACCACTGGCGGGTGATGCACGCGCTGCCGGGCGACGGAAGCTCGACGGGACGGCCGGCGCTGGGCGAATCGCTGGTGAGCGTGCAAGAGCGGTTCAACACGCTGACGAATTTGCAGATGGAGACGTACGACTACGGGGTGCCACCGACGTTCGTGGACCCGGAAGCGGTGGACGTGGACGCGACGCTGTACCAATCGGCGGAGCCGGGAGCCGTCTATCCGGCACGGCCGCGGCCGGGGATGCCGTTGGGAGCGAGCTTTTTTGTGCCGCCGCCGGCGCAGGTGCCTCCCGACCTGGTGGAGCACGCGCAGGAACTGATGGGGCCGATCGCGCAGTTCCTGACCGGGGCGTTTCCAGCCATTTTTGGCGGGTCGATGGCGGACCAGAAAACGGCGAGCGGATACGCGATGGCAAGGGACCAGGCGCTGGGGCGGCTGGGCCTGGTGTGGCGGCGGATTCGCGAGTTCCACGCGGACATGATGCTGCTGGCGGTGGATTGTTTCCGGAGGAACCGGAGCGCGGACATCGAAATCCCGCTGATCGGGGCGGGCATGGAGCTGAATTCGAAATGGATTCGGCTGGCCGATCTGAAGGGGAACATTCTGGCGCATCCCGAGGCGGACGAGCAGTTCCCGACGCTGTGGAACCAGAAGCGGGCGGTGCTGCTGCAGTTGATGGGGATGCACGAGGCGACGATTCAGCAGACGCTGGCGATGCCGGAAAATCTGGCGCTCGTGAAGCAGCTGCTGGGGCTGACGGACCTGCAGATTCCCGGAGAGGAATCGAGGACAAAACAGGTGCGAGAGATTACGGTGCTGCTCGGAGGGCAGCCGGTGGAGCAGATCGACGCGGCAACGGGAATGGTGGCGGTGCTGCCGAGCCTGATGCCGGATTCGTTTGCGGACGACCACAAGGTGGAACTGGAGACGTGCAAGCAGTGGCTGAATTCCGACTCGGGGCAGGCGGCGAAGCTGAACAATCCCGAAGGGTGGGCGAACGTGCGGGCGCACGGGATGCTGCATGAACAGTTCCTGAAACAGCAGATGGCCGCGGCGGGCGCCGAGACGAAAGAACCGATGCAGAAGGTTCCGAACGAGGCGATCAACTTCAAGGATTTGCCTCCGGAGGGCCAGGCGCAGATGGCGGCGCAGGCGGGGATTCGGCTTACGGCGGAAGACGTGGCGGGGCCGCAGGCAAGCGGGGCGGCGACGAGAGAGAAGACGTCGCATCCCTGACATTTTCAGGGATTCCGCCGGACGCACTTTCGTTCGGGGGCAAATCCGGGAAAGGACACAGCCTGAAGGCTGTGCCCCTCATGCGTGGCTTGGGCCGAGGCCAGGGCAACAGGCTGTGAGGACAGGCGCCGGCGTGGACAGGCGCGTAAACAGGGGAACAGACGAAGAAATTCTTCCGGGCTGAGAGGGATTTGGGCCGGAGCGAAAGGCGATCGCATCGAGGGGTCCGAAGCCTCGTCAAAAGCGGAGCGATCGACTGAAGGAAAGAGGATGGCAGAAACCACAATGGCAACCCCGGGAACGGGAACGGCGCCGAGCGCGGGCGCGGAAGCGGCAACGGGGACGAATACGGCGGCGTCGCCAACCGCCGGATCGTCTCCACTCACCGACGAGCAGATCCTCGGGATCGGCGTGGAGGAAACAACGCCGGACGAGGACGCTCAGTTCGTCCAGCCGGGGGCGGAGCAGGAAGCCGGCGCCGGTGAGAACACGGAGGAAACCCAGCCGAACGACGCCGCTCGCATGGACGAGCAGGCACAACGGAGACTGACGCCGGAAATTCGCGAGTTCTTCAAGGCGCACCCGGAGGTGCGCGACGCCTATTTTCGTTCGCAGGAGTACGCGAAGCTCTTTCCGGATTTCAAGACGGCGGAGATGGTGGCCAGCCATCTGGCGCAGTACGAGAATCCGGCGGAACTGACGGAAGACCTGCGGGGCGTGGCGGACCTGAAAGCGATCGACCGGATGTTCTATTCGGGCGATCCGGGCGAGCACGCGAAGATCGTCGAGAACCTCTTCACCGACAGCCCGGAAGCGTTCGGGATGCTGCTGGAATCGCTGCCGCAGACACTGGAGCGGCTGGCGGCGGACGCTTCGCGGCCGGAACTGGCCGAGCAGGCACGGAGGATCCAGGCGGAGAACAGCGCGCGGACCTTCGAGCGGATGCTCGACTGGAGCTACCGGAAGGCGAAGAGCGACGGGAATCCGGAACTGGCGCGCGAGCTGGAGGACGTGGCGAAGGCGGTGCTTGGGCGGACGCCATGGGCGCCGGAAACGATGGAAGCGAAGCTGGCGAGTCTTCGAGCGGAACAGCAGCGGATCAACGATCAGAAGCAGCAGTCGCGGGCCGAGGCGGCGGTGCGATGGGTGAACGAGGCGAACGAGCAGGTGGTTCGCGAGTTCACCGACGCGGTGAAGCAGACGGTGGACCAACTGGTGGGACAGACCTACAGCGGCGAAGCAAAGCGGCTGCTGGTGGGCGAGATCTACCGGAGGGTCCATCAAGGCCTCGAGCGGACGCAGGACCTTGTGGACCACGTGAACGCGCTGACGCGCGGGGGCGTGGGCGATCCGCGAGTGCAGCGGCAAATCGTTCGGCTCGTATCCACCCAGGCCAAGCGGATGATTCCGAGCGTCGCCGAGAAGGTGATCGGGGCGTTCGGGCAGGGCACGCTGGCCGCAACCGAACAGAGACAGAGACGGGAAACAGCCGCGGCCGGACGCGTTGACGTGACCGGCTCGGCGGGGATGGACGCACGGGGAGTGAAAGCGCCGACTCCGGCTCAGCTGCAACAGAGCGGGAAGTACCGGCAACTCTCGGACGACGACATTCTCGACGGGCGGGTGTGAGGCAGCGAAAACCGGTGACAGCTCGCGAGTGAGGGGCCGGCGCGACGCACAGGAGCTGGTGGCCGGGTGGGCGCCGCGCTCTCGGAAAGGCGCGCAGCCAGGGCCGCCTGCAACCGGCGAGCCAGGGCCGCCTGCAACCGGCGAGCCAGGGCTTGGCTGCGCCACAGGGACGGGCAGCACTGACGGACGCGGCTGAGAACGATCTGCTCTGGGGCTCCCGGGGAAAACGGGAGCGGGGAGAACTGACGAAATGGCACAGATGGCAAACGCACAATCGGTGGCGCTGCAGCTGGAGAAGGTGCGGGACAAACTTCCCCTGCTGTACGAACGGGACGACATTCTGTTGACGATGATCCAGCAGAGAGGGGACGTGGAGCGGGTATCGAGCCGGAGCATGCGGCTGCCGCTGCAGATTCGTCCCGGCGGCAAGGCGGGGATGGCGAATCTGGACGGCGGCGACCTGGGCCGCGGGTCGGGCACGACGTACGACGTGGCGCAGGTGACGCCGGTGTTTTTCCGGCACGCGGTGGAGATCACCAAGCTGGTGGAATATTCGACCAACGCTCCGGAAAAGGCGGTGGAGAACGCGGCCAAGCGGGAAGTGAAAAACGGCATGGCGCAGTTCCGGTCGTTTCTCGACAAGGTGCTGCAGACGGCCGGGAACGGCGTGCTGGGGACGATCAGCAGCATCGAGACGAGCGGCGTGAACCTGGTTGCGGGAGCGGCGGCGCAGCTGAACCTGGTGAACCCTCCAGGGGCGCAGCTCTTCTATTACAACCAGACGATCCAGTGGTACGACTCGACGCTTGGGACCAACCGAGGGTCGGCGAACGTGCTGATGGTGGACCCGTTCAACAACTTCATCCAGGTGGACAATCTGCCGACCGGGAACACGGCGGGCGACCTGCTGCTGCACGACGGCGTGAGCGGCGCGAACCCGACGAGCCTCTTCGGCATTCCCTATCACCAGAACAACGCGACGACCGGCACGTGGCTGAACCTGAACCGGGCGACCTATCCGGTGGAGCTGGCGACGCCTTCGGTGAACGCCGGCAACGCGGCGCTGGTGCCGATGAACGTCCGGCTGGCGGTCAACAAGGTGCGGAAGGCGTTGGGCATCAACCAACTGGGCAAACTGATCGCCTATACGGCTCTCGAGCAGGAACACGCGTGGGAGCAGTTGGGCGTTTCGATGAGCGAAATCATCAAGGAAGGGGGTTCGCAAGCGAACGACCTCGATCTGCTCTTCACCGGGCGGAAGACGATGGCCGGCGTGCCGATCAAGAGCTCGATCAACGCCAACGCTTCGCGGATCGACTTCATCAACCTGGAGCACTGGGGACGGGCGGTGATGCAGGACATCGACTTCTACGAGGTCGGGGGACAAACGGTGTTCCCGATCTACGGGACGTCGGGCGGCCTGGCAGCTGCCTACATCTTCTACTTCCTTACCGGATTCCAGGTGTGGATGGATTCGCCACGGTCGGGGGCGTACATCTACAACCTGGCGATTCCGACCGGGTACTAAGGCGTGAGGCGGCAGGGGCGGGTTGGAAACCGCCCCTGCCAACACCGGAACACAATTTCAGATTTTTAGAAGAAGCGGGCGACAGGCGGCATGGAGAGGTGTGCGTCCAGCGCCGATCGCAAGACGATTTCGGACTGGCGATTGGGGATTCGGGAGAAGGCGGAACAGTGATTCGGGTGATTCGAGAAGCGAAAAGGACGCCGGCGGAGTTGGTGGAGCGGGTGACGCGAGCCGGCGGATTGAACCGGTTTGGCGAGCCGAATTTCCGCGTGGTGTGGGGATGGTCGCGGCTGGCGTGGATTGGCGGGAAGTGGAAGGACACGGACAGCGAAGGCCGGCTGGTGCGCGAGGCGTTCGAACTGCGCGAGGAGCCGAAGTATTTTCCACACGACCGCTGGCACCTGGAACGTTGGCTGGCGCCGGAGGCTTTCGGGTCGCCCGAAGAGTGGTACCGGCAGACGGTGGAGACGGAGAACGGACAACAGGTTGCGGCGCTGGGCCCCTATCCGCAGAGGGGCGACTGGGAGCACTGCTTCACGATTCAGAAGCCGGATGGCGGGTTTCTGGGGTTGACGACGGCAATCTGCGACTCCCTGGTGCGGGCGATCGAGTGGTCGCACGCGCAGCCGAAGGCGAAGAAGAGAGAGGCGATCTACCGGGCGGAGGAACGGCAGCGGCGGGAGTACGAAAGCTACGTGGACAGCGTGTTGTGGGATGAGCCGCGGTTTCATGGGCAGCCATACGTAGTGGTGGCGTAGGGAGGCGGAAGAGGTGGGTCGCATGCTGACGAGCTGAGCGGGAGTGTTGGATGACGCCGGGGGAAGGCAGCAGCGGAGGATATGGCTCGGGACACAGCCTGAAGGCTGCGCCACGGTGCGGGTGGATCGCGAGGCTTCAGAAAAAGCGGAACGCTGGAGAACGGCGAAAAGACCACGGTCAGGACTTCACTGACCAAGGCTACCGTGGCTGGGCGAAAAAGAGCGTACGGGACGAGATTGGCAGAAAGGAGCGCGGACAAGAAAGTCCGCGCCACTGGGAGTGAAACAGGTGGAGGAGCGATGAGCGAACGAGCGGTGATATGCAACATCGGAGACCAGGACTGGACGTTGGTGCGGACTTACGGCGTGTATCGGATTTTGGCGCCGGAGGCGGGTGAGACGGCGAGGACGCTGGAAGTGAGCGACCGGATCGACGTGATCGACATGGGCGACAACCGGCGGCTGGAGGTGCCGATCCACGCACGGAAAATCGCCGAAGACCTGGCCGCGGATCTGGGAGATTACGGCGTGTTCGTCGCGGATGGAGACGAGCCGAGCGAAGAAGAGATCGCGAGCGCCAAGGGCAGGCTGATCGAGGTGGCGAAGAAACGCGTGTTCGAGGGCGACCAGGAATGGGCGCGGAGCCACAACTACCGGCTGCTCTCGGACCTGCACCGGCGGGCGGTGAAGCTGCTGGGGCTGGAGCGGGAATGGGCGTACGAGCCGGCGGCGATGGCCGAGTGCCCCGTGTGCGGCGAACGAATCAAGCCGGGGGTGGCGATGTGCAAGAGCTGCGGAGCGATTCTGGACCGCGAGAAGGCGATGGAGTTCGGAATCCTGGCAGAGGCAGGAGCGGGACGGGGCAAGGCGAAGCGCGCCTAGTGTAGCGCGTCGCGAATACGTTCACGGTGCATGCCGGGCTGGAGCCGGCGCCACATGAGCAAGGCTTGAGAAGGAAATTCCGGAGGGCAAGGAGGAGGGGCGATGTACGGATCGATTCTTGCGGTGAATGTTGGCTATGCGGCAGTGGCAGTTGCAGTAGCGGCAGTGATTGGCGGAGTGCTGGGGTACGCGTTCCGAGGCAAGGAGCAGAAGGCGCTGGCGAACCTCGGCGAAGACATCAAGAAGAAGCTGTAGACCGTGCGGAACTGGCTCGCGCGAGCGACGGGGTTCCTGGCGGACGCGCTCTGCGACCTGAAACGTGACGGGACGGCGGGCAAGGCGAGTTTCGCGAGAATCTCGCTGGCGGTGATGCTGGCGTTCGCGCTGGGGTGGGTGACGGCGCTGACGATCTGGAACAGGGCGCTGCCGGATCTGAGCGGAGTGATCGGGTTCGTGAGCGCGTGGGGCGGATTGGTGTACACGCCGAGCAAGCTCGTTTCGGCCTGGCAGAACCGGGCGATGGGCGGGAACAGGGAACGTCCGGAGGGAGGCGAAAGATAGATGCCCGTAGTGGCGACAACTCGGTACAGCAGCGCCGGCGACGTTCTCTCGCTCGCGCGGGCGATGATGAACGATCCCAACGGAGTGATCTGGAGCGACGCGGCGCTGCTGCCTTTCCTGAACGCGGCGTATCGCGACTTGCAGGAAGAACTGGCGATCAACGGCGTTTCGGTGATGACGACGTACGCGGACCTGGACTTGCCGCTGACGCCGCTGGACGGCATGACGGTGGCGCCGAATCCGCCTCGCATCGCGGATGACACGACACCGCAGCTGCCAACCGACCTGGTGGTGCCGTACACGCTGCAGGAGCGGGCGACGGGGTCGGGCGACCTGTTTGCACCGATGGAGAAGATCATCGGGCCGCTGCCGAACCTCGATCCGACGCCGTATCTGAGGATGTGGAAGTGGGAGGCGGATCAGATCGAGTTGATCGGCGCAACGCAAGCGATCACGGCGCGAATCCGGTACGAGCGGGCGCTGGCAAGCCTGTCGCAGGAGAGCGATCCGGTGGAGATTCCGTACGCGAACAAGGCGCTGGCGTATGAACTAGCTGCGCTGGCGGCCAGAAGTCGCGGGGCACGGGACCTGGCGCTCGACATGGAGCAGGCGGCGGCGATCATGCGGCAGCGGATCGTGGAGCGGTACACGCGGGCGGAACAATACAAGGCCAGGCGGAAGCGGCCGTACAGCTATCACCGGCGGGGGATCTATCTGTAGGCACGGAGCACGCGGGGACAGGCGGTGGCGCGGGGCTCGAGGGCGGCGGGTAAGCGCCGAGGGTCTTCGCAGGGGCTGAGATGCCAGCAAAATTGCGCCGGGAGACAGAGTGAAACCGGGTGGCGGCGGGCCCGACGGGAGGCAACGTAACGAGAAGGCGCACAGCCAAGATTGGTTGTGCTACCGAGGCCGGCGGAAGAGTGGCCGGTGATGGCTTTGCACGAGGCGGGCAGGAGAACGCACGGCTGCGGCGTGGCGTGCCAGCCAGGGCAGGTCCCCACAAATGGAGGCGAAAGAGGGCGGCGCGGTGCGCGGACATGGCAGAGGCGTTGAAGTAGATTAGCGGCGGAACGGCGCCACGGGAGGGCGGTTCAGAGACGCATGGCGAGAAAAACGATCTGCCTGGTGGGACCTTCGTGGACACGGGAACGGGCGCTCGAGCGCGATTGCGAAGCTGGGGCGCACCGGCACATCGACGAGCGCGAGGCGAAGGCGCTGGTGCGAAACGGCGAGGCGCAATGGCTGTTGGGCGGGTACCGGCGCGGACGGCTGGCGGCGGGAAGCGTGCTGCAGGACCGGAATGAAGGAACGGGGCAGAGACCGAACCGGCTGTCGATCGAGGTGGGTGAAACGCACGCGATGATGGTCTACGGGGGAAACCGCATCGCGGTGGAGATGCTGACGCAGATCCGGCGGAGGGCACGTGGCTGAGCTACAGACAAATCCGGGCGGGCGAGTTCCCTTTTATCACGTACAGATTCGCCGCGTTGGCGGCGGACCGCAGCCGCGGCAAAGGCCGTCCACGCAAGAAGCAAAAGAGCGGAAAACGCAGGCAGGAAGCGGGCCGGAGCGTGTTGAGACGACGGAGAAAGAGGCGCAGGCGAGCGCACCGGCGCCAGCCAAAGCGGAGAAGCGGGCATACAACCGCGAGTACATGCGGGAGTGGCGAAAGCGGAATCAGGAACGCTACAGGGAATACAACCGCGAATACCAACGGAAGCGGCACGTGGAGAGAAAGGTCCAACGCATCCTGAACGCGCCGGTCGACAAGCGGAGGCTGTGCGGCTACGGCTGCGGCCGCGTGGCGGTGGAAGCGGTCGAACGGATCGATCCGCGGACGTGGAAGAGCGTTCGGATGCCTTACTGCGGCCACTGCTGAACCCAACGGACAGCGAGAGCAGGTTTGTGGGCGGGAGTTCCCTGCCCTGGCCGAAGTGCGGGGCGGCACGGCACGACGGTACGAGACGACGGATTTGGGGGAGACGAATGTGGCGGACGAACAGACGAACAGCGGAATGAGCGAGGCGAAACCGAGCGGTTTGGACACGAAACCGGCGCCGCCTCCGCTGAAGGTGAATCTTGACGGGGGGTCCTCCCTGCCAAATTCGGAGGCGGGGACGAAAATGGCGGCGCGATGGCGGATTTTGGCGGCGATTGCGTTGGCTGTGGCGTTGGAGGCGGCGCTGGCAGGAGCGGTGTGGATCTGGCTGGCGCTGCGATGAGCTTTTCGAAGGCGGATGGAAACGGCGAGGAGACAGCGAGATGGGGCGGAGTTGGATGCAAGGAGCGGTGAAGCGGCGCGGGGCGTTGACGCGGAAGGCGAAGGCGGCGGGGATGACGCCGCTGGCGTTTGCGCGGAAGCACGCGCACGACAGCGGTCCGCGAGGATCGGAGACGTTGCGGACGGGCGAGGAGGCGCGGTTTGCGCTGATTGCGGAGCACGAGCAGATTCCGCCGAAGAAGAAGGCCAGGCACGCTTCCCTGCCGCGGGCCGCGGCACGGTAGGCACGATGGGCGACGGGCGACCGATCGTCCCGTTCGCGGAGCTGTTCAAGCCTTCGGAAAAGCAGCGGCAGTTTCTCGAGGCAATCGCCAAGCACCGGTTCGTGCTGTACGGCGGGGCGATGGGCGGCGGGAAAAGCTACGTGCTGCGGTGGTGGCTGTTGAGCTACCTCTACGACCTGGCGCTGCAGGGGATCGAGGGCGCGCAAGTCGGACTCTTCTGCGAGGACTACGCGGCGCTGCAGGACCGGCAGATCAGCAAGATCGAAGCGGAGTTTCCTCCGGAATTGGGGACGCTGCGACGGGGCGCGACGAGGGATTTCCTGCTGCGGCCGGAATGGGGCGGCGGGCGAATCGCGCTGCGGAATCTGGACGATCCGGGCAAGTACCAGTCGGCGGAATTCGCGGCGATCGCGATCGACGAGTTGACGAAGAACGAGCGTTACGTCTTCGACCTGCTGCGGACGCGGCTGCGGTGGCCGGGGGTGAACATGCCGCGGTTCGCGGGCGCGACGAATCCAGGCGGGGTGGGACATGGCTGGGTGAAGGCGCTTTGGGTGGACCGGAAATTTCCGAGAGAGCTGGGGCCGCTGGCGGATCAGTTCTCGTTCGTGCCGGCGCGGGCGGAGGACAATCCGCACCTTTCGGCGGCGTATTACGACGAACTGAAGACGCTGCCGCCGGAACTGGCGAAGGCGTATGCGGAGGGGAGTTGGGACATCTTCGCGGGACAGTTCTTCGACGTATTCGATCCGGCGCGGCACGTGGTGCGAACCGAAACGATCGGGCTGAGGGATTGGTGGCCGAGATGGATCTCGGTCGATTGGGGATTCGCGCACAACTCGGCGGTGTACTGGCACGCGTACGACGGAGAAACGGTCTACACGTACCGGGAACTGGTGGAGAACCGGCTGACGCCACGGGAGCTGGCATTCAAGATCGCCGAACGGAGCGAAGGGGAGCGGATCGAGGCGGTGCACCTGAGCCACGACGCGTTCGCGCGGCGGACAGAAGAGAAGACCGCGGCACAGCAGATCGCCGAAGTGCTGCGCGAACGCGAATTGCCCGAGCCGACGCCGGCCGATACGGACCGGAAAGGCGGCTGGATGCTGATGTACCAGTTGCTGAGCGACGGGAAGTGGCAGATCGGCGACGGCTGCCCAGCGCTGATTGCGACGATTCCGGTGCTGGTGAGGGACACGAGGGACGTGGAGGACGTGGCCAAGATGGACGGCGACGATCCGGCGGATTCGGCGCGGTACGGACTGAAAGGACAGATCGACCGGGTGAAGAGGCCGATGGAAGAGCGGCTGCGAGACAAGGTGACGTCGGTGGATCCGACGATCCGGGCCCTGCAAACGCGGAAGGCGCTGACGGAGGAAAACACCAGCAGGACGGGACAGGCATTGGGATTTTGGCGGCGGCCGGGACGGAGATGGGCGGCGCCGTCGCAACAACGGTAGGGATGGACAGGCGCACGGGCTGAAACCCGTGCCGCAGGCAGAGGCAGGACACGCGCACAGCCGCGATCGGCTGTGCCACGGGAGGGAAAGATGCCGAACTACAACACTCAGAAGCCGCCCTACGCGATCTACCCGGGCGACGTGGTGTATCCGTTCTACGATGAGACGCCAGTTGCACCGCAGGCGAGCCAGCAATACGCGGTGGCCAGTCCTTACGACGGGGCCGCGGGCGGCCCGAGCGAGTTGCGTGTGGACATTCAGTACGCGAGCGCGCCGACGGCGGTATCGGTCGAGATCCAGTCGGCGATTGATGACGCCGAGGGGAACTACTTCACCGAGTACACGTCGACGAACACGGCGGGGGAATCGGTGAAGCTGACGGGATTTCGCGGGCGGTTCGTGCGAGTGCTGGTGGCTTCGCAGACGGGCGGCGGCGCGATCACGGTGAGGCTGGAGCGATGAGGCGGGCGGCGCTGCTGTTGCCGGCGCTGGTGCTGGCGCTGGGCGGGATGCCGCTGCGGGCGCAGCAATCGACGTACGTGGGGCCGGCGTCGGCGACGAAGGCGCATCCGAGCGATGCAATCCAGTACGTCTCAACGAGCGGGAGCGACACGAACGACGGGCTTTCGCGCGGGACGGCGAAGGCGACGATCCAGGCGGCAATCGACGCGCTGCCGGCCGGCGGCGGAGTGGTAACGATCGGCGCGGGGACGTTCGACATCGGCAAGACGGTGACGGTGCCGGCAGGCGCGCTGAAGATCGAGGGCGCGGGAAGAAACGTAACCACGCTGCGATGGACGGGCGCGGCCGGCGGAACGGTGCTGAGCCTGGACGGCTTCGCGCATTCGGAAGCGAGTGGGTTCACGGTGGACGGGAACGGCAGCGCGGGGATTGGAATCGACTTTCACGGCGTGAACGGGCAGACGGTAAACGTTCAGGACGCGATCGAAAACATCGAGATCGAGAATGTGACCGGGGCGCCGGGATATGGGCTGCACGTGGGCGACGCGGCGTCGGACGAGACGAGCGAAGACACGTTCCGGGAATTCCTGATCGGCAACACGACCGATGCGGTCTATCAGGAAGGGACGCAGACGGTGAACATCGTCTACGACGGGTTCTCGGAAAACGCGGCGGGCAACGCGCACACGAATTTCTTCGATTTGCGCGGAGGCTCGGCGGCGATCGACGCGTTCCAGGGCGGAGGGTATGCAACCGACCTGCGCGTGGCGCCGGGATTCAATTGGCTCTACGTGAGCGACATGGAGCTGGAAACGTCGCACGCGTCGCCGGTGCTGCTGGAGGCGGACAGCCAGGCGGGCGAATGCAGCCGGGGATTTCGCGACGTGCGGATTTACTGGTCGGGGGCGGCGGCGGGACGCGTTTTCGACGATGAACAGGCGTGCGAACTGAGCCTGGTGAATTTTCGGGTGGACAGCAGCACGTCGGCCAACACGGGAGTGGTCTACCTGGACCCGGCGACGGGAGCAGCGGGCGGACGAATCGAGTTGACGGAGGTGAACGTTCAGCTGGCGCAGAATCCGGGGGCAATCAGCCGGGCGTATACGGACACGGTGGTGGCCAGCGCGGGATCGACAAGCACGATCAACGGCACGGGGATGCTGCCGCTCTACGCGCTGAACCCGGACAACAACTACCTGGCGGAGTTCGACCGCGCCACGGGCGCGGACAGCAACGTGCTGCTGTTTTCGACCGGAGGGCTGCCGGAAGGGGCGATCGGAAATCCGAACTCGAATTACGGATTGACGCTCGAGGCGGAGAACGGCTCGAACGTGCTGGAAACGGTAGCGACGCTGTGGGGAGGGCCGGGAGGCGGCATCAAGCTGGGCTCGGGCTTCTCGCTGTCGTCGGGAAACACGCCGGCAGCGGGCGGTTTTCTGAGGCTGGGAAGCACGGACAGCGTGGCGTTCCGCAACAACGCGAATACGGGGGACGTCAACGGGCTGAGCAAGGATTCGGCTGACGTGGTGCAGGTGGGAGACGCAGCAGGGATCAAGACGGCGGGGCCGGGGGCGGTGGCCGTTCACCTGAACCAGACGGCGGCGGGACAGTGGGCCGGGACGGTAACGCTGGCAAGCGGGGCCGGCAGCGTGACATTTCCCACGGCATACAACTCGGCACCGATCTGCACGGCCAGCGACACGACAGCGGCGAATGCAGTAAAGGTCTCGACGACGGCGACGACGCTGAGCATCAGCGGGACGGGAACGGACACGATCAACTTCATCTGCGTGGGGAATCCGAACTAAGGACGCAACCGGAAATGGCGAACGAAGAAGTGAATGGGGCGGCGGAAGGACGCGTGGCGCCGATCCTGCCGCCGGGGTGGGAGCTGGTGGACTGGTCGAGGCGGCGTGGCGTATTGACCGTGCGGGCCGAGCGGGAGGACGGTCGCCAGGCGACGGTGACGGTCGACACGCTGCCGATGCTTTGCGTGGTGGATTCGCTGCTGTGGTTCAAGCAGGTGGTGGATCTGGAGCTGCTATGGGCGATCTCGTGAAGGCGGTTGCCGGGAAGCTGCGGCGAGCCGTGGCGCAGCTGGCTCCGCGATGTTTTGTGCTGGTGATTTTCGGCGACGGGAGTTTTCTGGTGGCGAGGTTTTCGCGGCTGGAGCCGGCACGTGAGGAGTTTCGTCTGGAGGGTGAAGCCGGGCGGTGCGAACTGGCGGCGGATCTGGGATCGCTGCGGGTGTACCGCTACGTAAGGACAGCGGCGTGCGTGCAGCACGCGCAGCCGGTGAGCGAAATCGTGCAATGAGGAGGCTCGATGAGAATCGGTGCTGACGAGACGGGACGGCTCGGGCGCTTGTGGGACCGGGTGACGACGAGCCGGTACACGCGGCACCTGGAAGCCGAGATCGAACGGCTGCGGGCGGACAGGGACGAGGCGCGGAGGCAGGTGTGGGCGCTGGTCAACTCGGTGGTGACGACGGCGGGGGCGCCGCTGCCACAGGAGATCCTGCGGCAGGCTGCCGTGGAACGGCCGGCGCAGGCGCACGAGGGGAAGCAATCCGTGAATCGAGGAAGGAAGAGCTGGCACCAGAAGGCTCTGGCGCGGGAACTGGAGAGCGCGCGGGAGTTGCGAAGGATTTTCGCGAGGCGGAGCGAGGCGATGGCGGGGCAGGAAGCCGGGAACGATCGTGGAGAACAGGTGCAGGTGGGCTGAACAGCGGGCAGCAGTCGGCTCGTTGGGCAACGTTGGGGCGGAAAGGCGGGCGGACGGGAATGTCCGCGCCACCGAGATGGCAAACAGGACGCGGGGCGGAGCGGTGAAGATTCGGGAATACGAGAGCGGGGATCTGCGGCGGCTGAGAGAGATCCACAGGAAGCAGGGATTTCGGTATCCGATGCCGGACCCGGAAGATTCGGCGTTTCTGCTGCGGCTGGTGCTCGAGGACGAATCGGGCGAGGCGGCGATGGCGGTGCTGGCGCGGCTGACGTCGGAAATCTATTTGCTGGCCGATCCGGAAGCGGGAAGTCCGAGGGAAAGATGGGAGCGGCTGGTTGCGGTGCACGGCGCGGCGCAGCGGGAGGCATGGCGGAGGGGACTCGACGACGCGCACTGCTGGCTGCCGCCGCGGATCGCGAGGAGTTTCGGGCGCAGGCTGCTGAGCCTCGGGTGGTCGGAGCCGGCGTGGACATGCTTTTGGCTGCCACTGGGCAAGCCGGGAGACGAGTGGTCGGCGACGTAGGCGGCGGCACGATGCGTGGCGAAGAACGGATTTTTCCAGGGGGCGAACGATGGCTAGGGGCGAATCGAAGGTGCAAAACCAGGCGCAGCAGCTGAGCGCACAACAGCAGGCGATGATTGCCCAACAACAGGCGGCCAACCAGGGACTGGCGTCGCAGATGATGCCGGGGCTGACGGGCCTGGCGAATTGGGGTTCGCCGCAGGTCGAAAATACCTACGAGCAGACCGCGATGCAGCCGGTGGCGACGGCGCTGGACGCGGCAAACCAGAAAGCGCAGGCACGGGTTTCGCGGACACGGAACGAGGCGGGTTACGGGGCCGAAGAGGAAAACCTGGCGGGGCAAAAGGCAGCGCAACTGGGGCAGGCGGCGCAGAGCGGTCAACTGGCTTATCAGGACGAACAGTTGCAGCACCAGTTGGCCGGACTGAAAGGGCTCTCGGACCTGTACGGCATCGACACGGACCTGCTGAGCCGGATGATCGGACTGCCGACGGAAACGCTCGGCGTGCAGGAACGGGCGGCGCAGCCGACGAATTCGTTCCGGTTCGGGCCGCTGGGATTGAGTTTCTGAACGCGAGGGGAATTGAGCGGGGACAAACAGCAGGACGGGGCACGTGCAACGTGCCGCTACGGGAGCGATGCGGATTGCGGACGGGCAAGGGCGTGACAACGAAAACCGGGGAAGGGACAGAGAGCTGAGGCGCTGCGAGAGATGAGTGGAGAGAGTTTTATTCCGCAGCCGGTGACGATGTTTGGCGGCTGGGTGCCGAACGCGGAGCCGGAGGCGTTGCCGAACGGCATGTCGTGGGATTGCCAGGACGTGGACCTGGTGGCGGGAGGCGTGCGGACGAGACCGGGGCTGGTGGCGCAATTCCCTTCCCTGACCGGCGGGGCGATCGTGAGGTATCTGAAGACGTTTCCCACGCTGGCGGGAACGGACCGGCTGCTGGCGCTGGATTCGCTGGGCAATTTGTACAAGGAAAATCCGGAGGGAACGCTGGAACTGGTAATCGCCGGGCTGGCGGAAAACGCGCAGTGCCGGTCGGAGACACAGTTTGGGCGGGAATATCTGGGATTCAGCGACGGCAAGACGGGCATCGACCTGCCGCGGCAGTTTGACGATACGAATTTCGACCGGGTGAGCCAAGTGGGGCCGGGCGCGGCGCCGACGGTGACCGATTTCGGGATCGGCATTCAGAGCATCGTGCGGAGCAGCAACGTGGTGACCGTGGTGACGCAAAGCGCCAACTCGCTGGCGGTGGGCGATCAGGTGACGATCAGCGGGGTGGGAACGGCGACGGACCTGAATGGAACGTTCGCGGTGGCGTCGACGCCGCAGGCGGCCGAGTTCACCTATTTACAGACCGGAGCAAACGAGGAAGGCACGGGCGGAACAGTGTCGCCGGCCGGGAACATCTCGGCAGGAACGCACCGGGTGGCGGTGAGCTTCGTGACGCGGCAGGGCTACTGGACGCGGCCGAGTCCGCCGGCGACGTGGACGGCGGTGGGCGGAGCGAAGGTGGGACTGCAGAACATTCCGACCGGGCCGGAGAACGTGGTGGCGCGGCTGATCCTGTTCACACCGGCGGGGCAATCGGGAGCGCCGAGCTTCTACACGATTCCGCCGGCGAACACGCCGGCGAGTTCGCCGACCGGGATGCTGATTGCCGACAACACGACGACGGAAGCCACATTCGATTTTTCGGACACGGAGCTGCTGGCGGGGACTTCGGCGGGATACCTTTTCGACCTGGTGGAGCTGCCGGAACAGGCGGGTGTGATCGCCTACAGCGACCGGCTGTTCTGGTGGGGCGAGCGGACGGGGATCTGGGGCGGAAAGAACGGCGTGTGGCTGAACCTGACGTTCGACGGCGGATGGGACGGCGACGTGCCGCTGGGCTGGACGGCCGACGCGACGGAAGGCGCGGGAGGAAGCAAGGAATCGAAGACGGTGGCGTGGGGAGACGGCTACCGGATTACCGGCGACGGAAAAACAGCGACGCGGGGAAAGATCACGGAGCCGGCGGCGCAGGACTACAACGCCGTGGCGCTGATTTCACCAAACACGGAATAATCGGTGCGAGCACGGGTGGCAGGAGCCGGCCTGTTCGCGGGGACGCTGCACGTAAATCTGGCGTCGGCGTCGCAGAACCTGGTGACGCAAGGGCTGGCGGTGGAGTGGAACGCCGTGGCGAGCGGCGGCGGGTACGTGGAATTCAGCGGGCAGCTGACGCCGGCGATGACGGCGGTTCCCGAGGACCTGGTGCTGCAAGTCTACGCGGACGGGACACCGACGAGCGGCGGCTACTTCCTGATCGACAACATCGAGATCTACGAGACGGCGCTGGGCGAATCGGCGGGATCGGTGATCCGGGCGAGCCGGGTGAACGATCCGGAAAGCTACGACGGCGTGCAGGGGCTGATGATCGTGGCGCCGAACGACGGGCAGCGGATCACGAACGCGTTCGTGCTGCGGAACAACCTGTACATCGTGAAGGAACGGTCGCTGTACGTGACGACAGACGACGGGGTGAACGAGCCGGCGCTGTGGGCGGTGCAACAGGTGTCGAATCGCGTGGGAACGCCCTCGGTGCACGGCGTGGCGATGGGCGATCAGGCGGCGGTGATCGCGGGACAGGACGGCGTGTACGTGTTCGACGGGTCGCCGCCGGAAAAATTGAGCCAGGAGATTCAGACCGATCAACGGAAGCTGCAGACGGGCGCGGGGCCCGTTTGGGACGAAGTGAACTGGAACGCGGGCGAGACGATCTGGACGGTACTGCAGACGGACAAAAAGCGGCTGCTGGTGGGCGTGCCGATCGGAGAAGCGACGACGCCGAACCGGACGCTGGCGATGCAGTTCGACTACAGCTCGACGAGCCTGATGGAGGTGAGCCGGTACCGGCTGTTCGGCGACGCGCCGCTGGCACGCGGCTGGGTGCCGTGGACAGTGGAGGCGAGTTGCGCGGCGGCGGTGGCGCGGCCCGACGGGAGCCTGCCCGTTTTTCTGGGCGCGAATGGCGGCAGCGGGAACGTGCTGGCGCTGACGGAAGGAACCTATAGCGACGACGGGGAATTGATTCCGGCGCGGTATGCGACGTACTTCGTGAACGGGTCGGACCTGGGGCTGCCGCCGGTGGGGCGAAAGCTCTTCGGCTATCTGCGCGTGAACGCGCAGGGCCGGGGAACGCTGGTGGTGACGGGTCTGGGAACGGCGAATCGCGCGGTGGCGATCGCGTCGATCGCGCGAGCGGGAAACCTGGCGACGGCGACGACGGCCACGGCGCACGGGTTCCACGCGGGGCAGCGAGTGGACGTGGAAGGAGCGAGCGACGCAAGTTTCCAGGGACAGGCGACGGTGCTCTCGACGCCGAGCGCGACCGAGTTCAGTTATGCGAGCGACGGGACCGACGACAGCTCGACGGGCGGAACGGCGACACCGCTGCTGGGGACGCTGGCGCTGGAATGGCCGGCGCTGGGCGGCAATCTGGAGTTGCCAGTGAACGTTTCGGGCGAGGCGCTGTCGCTGAGGTTCGGCATCGACGGCAACGGGAGTCCAGGCGACTGGTTCGACCTTTCGCAACGGGTGGAAGTCTATCTGAAGACCGACCCGTGGGCGCCGTTCGGCAGCAACGGATGAGGCAGGAGGAACTCATCTCGCTGGCGCGGGCGAAAGCGGCGGCGCACGGGCTGGCGCCGGAGGTGGTTTGCGCCATATGTGAGCAGGAGACCGGCGACCGGCGGCCCGATCCGGCGAGCGGGCGCGAGACGTGGGACCCATGGGCGATCCGGTACGAACCGACGTTCTACCGGCGATACGTGCTGCCGCTGGTGGCGTCGGGGAGGGTGAGAAACGCGACCGAGGCGCGAGCGCGCGCGTTCAGCTGGGGCCTGATGCAGGTGATGGGACAGACCGCGCGAGAGAACGGCTACGCGGGACACCTGGCGGCAATCTGCGAGCCAGGCACGGGACTCGAGATCGGATGCGGAGTGCTGGCGGAAAAGCTGGCGCGGGCCGGGGGAAACCTCGAACAGGGCTTGCTGGCGTGGAACGGCGGAGGCGATGTGAGCTATCCGGCAGAGGTGAAGGCACGAATCCAGAAGTATTCCGAAACCTGACAAAAGGGCGGATCGGGACATGGAATATGAGGCTGGCGGGCAGGCCGCAACGAGCGTCTGGCGGTTCATCGCAAGTTTTCTGGCGGGAGCGGTGATGGCCCTGGCAGCGGCCTGGGCAACGGGGATGCAGGCCCGGGCAAGCAACCGCGCGAACATTTCGGTGCAGATCCGGCAGCTCGTGAAATCGCAGCAGGACGAGGAACAGGAGATCAAGGACCTGACCGTCGGCAACTGGTCGAACCAGCAAGCGATCGCCGTGCTGACGCAGCGGCTCAACGATCTGGTGCAGAAGCTCAGGCAGTGACCGGCGCGGCCGGGCAGCGACGCGGGAATGCAGCGGCAGCCGCCGGGACCGCCGGAAGAGAGATTCGCATTTGCCTGGACAGGAGAATCGACTGATGACACCGCTTTTCGGACCCTTGGCGAGCGTGGGAACAGCATACGGGGATTTGCGGCCTTACGGCCCTGCCGCGGCATACCCGGGCAGCATGGCAGAAACTCCGTGGTGGCGGCGGGCCTTGCAGTTTCAGGCGGGGCCGAAAGGACTGCCCAACGGCGGTCCCGTGTGGACGGCGCCGCCGGTGAGGAACCTGGACACGCCGAACGGAGTGCCGTCGTTCGGGCCACCGCCGGCACCAACGCTGGTGGGAACGCAGTACACGCATCCCGATCAGTGGTTCGGGCCGTTCGCGAAGCTGGGCGCGGCAGCCTTCCCCAAGCTGTAAGGCGTCACGAAGCCACATCTTTCCCGAGCGAATCGAGAGGAAAACCCCGAAGGAGGCATGGCGGGAGCCTGTCCGGAGGCGGCAGGAAAGTTGGCGGGCTGAAACCTGCCGCTACACAAGCAAAAGCGAACACGTTGATCGATCGTGGCTGGAAGGACAAAAGGTCTGAGAGGAGAAGCGGACTGATGGAACCGCGTAGCGGAGGAGGCAGGCTGGACTTGCTCGAGGAGCGCAACGCGCGAACCGAGACAACAGAGACCAAAGCGGCGGAGGCGCGGCCGTGTTTTTTCCACGGGGAATGCGGCGGCATGGCGGAGGTCGAGAAACAGGGGAAGGCCGTCTGCCGGCCATGCGCCATGGGAATCAAAGGGACGGAGTATCCGCTGCGGGCGCCGAGCCGTGAACCGCTCTACCCCGTTCCCGAGGACCTGGCGCGGCAATTGGGCATGCGGAAAGGCAAAGCCAGGAGAGTGGCGGAACGATGAGTTGGGACTGGCGGCATGCGGCGCTGGCCGGGGCGGCCGCGGCAGCGCTGGGCGGAACGGGAATGGCATTTTCCGCGTGGCAGGGCGCGCACAACGCGTGGATGCAGGCCAAGGGAACGATACGCGGGCAGGAACAGACGATCCGCGAGATGAAGCAGTCGGCAACGCGAATCGCTACCGAAGAAAAACGGCGGGACCAGGCAGCGGCGGAGCAACTGGCGGCGATGAAAAAGCAGGTGGAACGGCTGAAGACCGGGAGACAAATCGCGGACTGGTTGCCAAAACAGCTGCCGATGCCGGAGCCGGTAAAGATCGAAGTGCCGCACAGGACAAAAGCACATCCGGCGCCGGCGGCTGTCGCAACGATCCCGCGACCGGATTTGCCGGCGCTGCGGGACTACGTGGAATCGTGCAAGGCGTGTTCGGTGAAGCTGCACACGGCGGAACAGGATCTGGCGGCGCAGGCGCAGGAACTCAGGCTGGCGGGCGAGCGGCTCTCGGCCGTGGAAAAGGAACGCGACGCGGCGCTGAAGGCGGCCAAAGGCGGGGGATTCTGGCACGGCGTGAAAATCGGGTTCAAGTGGTTTGCGATCGGAGCGGGAGCGGGGGCGGCGGCGCTGTGCGGTTCGGGACACTGCAGATGAAGGCGGTGGAAATTCCACGCGCGACGAAGGGTGAGGAAACGTGCTGACGACGGCATCGCTGGGTTACCTGGCCATCAACGATCCGGTGCTCTATGACTGGCTCAACAGCCTGACGGGGGCTTTCAACCAGTTGCAGCAGCAGATGGGGGTGGATTCGGCGCCGGCGGCGCAGACGGCGGCGGGACAGGCGCTGCCGGCGCCGGCGGCTCCGGCCTCGATCGACGTGAAGGCGGCGCGAGGGGCATTCACGGTGGCAATTGGCGCGAGCCCGGGCGCGGCGCCGGGCGTGCAATATTTCGTCGAGGTGGCTAGCGACCCGGCGTTTCCCGCCTCGACGGTGGTTTATGCGCTGGGAGCGACGCTGGGATTCACGCTGAACCTGGGCAACGTGACGCGTTATTTCCGGGCGCGGGCGAAATACGCCTCCTCGGATTATTCCCCCTACGTGTATCTGGGAACAGCGGCGAATCCGACTGCCGTTTCGGGCGGGCTGGCGACGTCAAACGACATCCTGACGAACGCGCCATCGAATTCAGTGAACAACGCGACGGTGGATTCGGTCGACGCGAACAACGGCACGGCCATCGTGCGCGTCTACGGGCCGGGCGGGGTGGGCAGTTCGTGGTCGCAGAGCTACGGGCAAGGGACGCGAACGTTTCCGGCGGGGTCGATCACGGGCCTGGACTATTCGACGGCCTACTGCGTGGTCTGGGACACGGTGGGCGAGGCGTATCTGGCATTCACGACGCTCGAGCAGACGATGGCAGATGCGTACGTGTTTGCGGGACAGGTGACGACAGTGGCTTCCGGCGGAACGGGCGGTTCGACGGGCGGCGGCGGACCCCAATACGGCACGGGCGGATGCACGGAGGTGGGTACGGTTCTCACTTTTCCCGACGGCGCGGAAGCGAAGCTGCGCGTGGAGGAATGCCGCGAGTGGATCGAGATCGAAACGGATTGCGGGCAGCGGCTGGCGATGGCGCCGGGAACGATGGTGTCGGTGTTCCGGCGAGCGGAGGAGCTTGTGCCGGGCGATCTGGTGGAGATTGGGCAAGAGGGACAGATGGCGGCGGTAGAGCGGGCCGGGCGCGCGTGGCGCGGTTCGCAGAAGATGGTGGTGCGCGTGAAGCCGCAGGGGACGTACCTGGCAAACGGGGTGCGGGTGCACAACATGAAGCTGCTGTAGGCGCAAGTGAGAACGGATAGGGCGCGGCTCGAAAGGAACGCGGCAGGAAGGCTCACAGGCTGAAGCCTATGCCACTCGGCGGCGTAGCGAGGCTCTGGCAGACAGGATTTCAATTTTGCGGAAATTTGGGCGAAGGAGGGGCGCGGAGGGCCGAGAAGCCGCGCCGCAAACGCAAAATGGCGAAGGAAATCGGCAGACGATTCGACGCGGGGGCGGGAGCCGTGGTCGTGACGATCGAGGACGAGTTGGGCGCGCGGAGCTTTCATACGATTCACGTGCTGCGTCCCGATGGGAGCGAGGAAGACGTCGCGGGCGCGGTGGCGAAAGCGATTGCGGACGCGGGGGCGCGGGCGAAAAAAGTGGAAGAGGCGTTTCGGAAGGCGGGGTGGAAAAAGTAGCCTTCCGAACGATGGTCGCGGCGGATGACAGGGACAGGCATCGGCATCAAACGACCATGTATTTGTGGTAGAAGCGCTCGATACGGACGGCGGAGCGGGCGCGGACGCGGCGGCGGTTGAGCTGGAGCGCCGGGGAACGGTAGCCGAGGCGGCGCGCGATTTCGGCTTTGGAGAAGCCTTCGTCGAGCAGACGGGAGATCATCCGCCAGGCGCGGTCGGCGGGAACCAGGCGGGCCTCGTTCATCGCGCGGCTGTTGACGAGGAAGATGCGGCGCTCGGTGCGCGAGCGGATGCGGCGGCGGCGGCCGCTGCGGATCTGGTGGACAATCGACGGCGGAACGCCGGAGATTTCGGCAACGGTGCGCCGACCGACGCCGGAGCGCGCGAGCGCGCGCAGATGGCGGCGAGCGCGACCGGCGGAGACGACGCCGTTCCAGTCGCCGGCACGGCGAGCGCGGATGCGCAGGGATTCGTAGCGCGCGTTGGCCGCGCGACAAGGCAGACAGCGGCAGCCGCCGAGATATTTAAGCCGCGTGCCATGCGGCTTTGGCGCGGCCAGAACACATGCGGGCTTCATTTGCGGCAGACTCACAGTCGCTCGACTCCTTTCGTTTCCATCCCTTCGCCAAATTCCACGTAAAGCCGGACTCGGGTGAACGAGCCGCGCTCTATCCCTGAAGTTCCCTTTGTTACTGAAAGCCGGCTATGGCGGGGAGCGGTCCCAAGCGGCGCGGACAGAGCCGACAGCGCGCCGAGAGGGTTCGCGGTCGCGCAGGCCGCCCGGGCGAGCGGCTCCGTCTACCAGGGCCTTGGCCAACGCGAGGCGGCGGAGTTCCAGCAGGACTTCGGCAAGAACGGCAGGGCTCGGCACCGACTGCGACGCGGCAGCCGGGTGCGGAGGCGCAGTGTTTTCGGCGGCGGCATGGGAACCCGGGCAGTTTTGGTCTTGATTTTCGGTTTCCGAAACAGGGAGGGATGGAAAACCGGAAATCGTCTGCGAGGCTGCCGCTACTTCTCTTTTCTCGAGAGGAGTTCTTGTATTCCTTATATAGCGGTCACGGTCGTGACCAGGCTGGTTACGGTGGTGACCGAAGGTTCGAACCACGGAGCGGTTTTGCACAGGAGTTTCCACAGGGTCTTCCACCGGTTTTCCCACAAAAAACCTGCAGATTTGCACAGCCGGTCTTTCGCGCTCCCAGCGCAGGTAGCCTTTCCGGTCGAGCGAGGTGAGGATTTTCCAGGCGAGGCCGGAGCTGACTCCGGCGGCAGCGGCGAAGGAGCGCTGCGTGCCGTGCCAGCGACCGGTGGAATGATCGGCGAGCTGCAAAAGGAGCGTGTAGGCGCCGTGCTCGACGAGCGTCATGCGGCGGGAGCTGACGTGTTCGGCCAGGCCGCGGCGCAGCTTGACGAAGCCGTTCATCGGCGGATTCCTGCCCGTTTGCCGGGCGCGGACGCGGCGAACGGGCGCGGCGAACGGAGGCGGGAGCGGGCTCGGCGGCTACGGCTTGCGGGAACGCGGGCTTTCGGCGCAGCGGGCAGGCGCAACGGGGCGCGGCGCGAAGAATTTGCAGCCACTTTCCGTTTTCGGGCGAGCAGGGCTATGGGCCGCTGGCAGCCGCAGGATTGGCACTCGAGCCAACTGGCGCCCCATTCCCAGAGGCGCACGACCGGGCCGCTACAATACGGGCAACGCATGCCGGCAGGCGTGGAAATCGGCATCGGTTTCACCTCGCGAAAGTTCGGATGTGCCGGATAGAGCTATGCGACGGCAGCGAAAAGCCTCATCGCAGGGCGGACACGGTCCGAACGGGACGCGAGACGAAACGGGCGGATACACTCCGGGCGAGGGACTCCGCGGCTCCCGGTGGAAATCCGGCCGACCGAGCGCGAAGACGAAGGGCTCGACCAGCCTCGCTCGCATTGGCGAAACAGCGGGCGGGGCGGGCAGGCCGGGAAAGAGACCGGGGAACGCAGGAAGTGAATGGAAGAGCGGAACGCGACGAGCAGGAAGAAGGACACGTCATCGAGGGCACCTTTTCTCCCAGGCGGCGGAGCGTACCGCGGGCATGAGTAATCGATCTCTCGATAGCAAACTCATTAATGCCACACATAACACAATAGGACATTAATGTTGTCAAGGGATTTGTGAGCGTGGAGAGTTCTTGTAGAGTGCTTTGCGGCTGACCATGAAAGAACTTCGCGTAAATATCGGCGTGATGGGGCTTCCGGAACTGAAGAAGGCGCTTCAGGAGCAGGCGCGCCGCGAAGGCCGCACAATCAGCAATCTTTCGGAACGATTGCTGACGTGGGCGATGAAACAGCTCGAACGGGCGGGGGATTCGCAGGCGCTGATGGACTGGGAAGCGCAACCGAGGCGGCAACGCCACAATCCAGGGACAGAACCGAAGAGTCCCGGCGAAGGCATTTACCAAGAAGTAACTAGGCAGGCGGAAGATTTTGCCCGGACAGCGCGTGAGATGGCAGAACGACCCCACGAGGGGGCCCATGAGCAGCGTGCTGCAGTTTCCAAGAAAGAAGCGCGTCACCCAGGCCGACCTCGCCGAAGAGCGCATTCTTAGGAAAAGAGCCATTCAATGGTCGCGGCTCTGGGAAGTAAAGAAGGGTGAGATCCGCGAATGCTTACTCGAAGGCGGGGAGATTGAAGAAGGCCCGCTGACGGCCGAGCTCGATGTGCGTGTCCGCTAATCGCCGCACTTGAGCCGGCAAAGGGTCAACCGACACGGAGCGAAAAACTCCGCTCCCCGCATTGCTGACCGTGCTGAAGCTCGCAAACAGCGGTCAAGGAGCGTTTCCTGCGGAAGGAACTCTTTGAGATTCCTGTTGACGACCAGAACGGGGCCATCGCGCGGAGGTCGACCCGAGAACAGGCGGAAAACCGCAAGCCAGCTTGCGTCCGGCGGGGCCGGAGGCAGGGAGCTATTGGTGTGGGCGGATTCAGCCGGACAGAGCGGCACGGATGGGGCGGAAGAGCAAGCCTGAGCGCTTCTCGCCTGAGCAAGTGCCGCACAACTGAGACAGATACGGATAGCGATGCGTGGCTCAGTGCCTTGAGGAGTTCATTGGGCCAGCTCGGGCGCCCAAGACAGGCAAATCGGAAGGGGGGTCTTCCCGTCTCACTCAACTTCAAGCTTCACCAAACCACTGGGTCACATGAGCGGTCCACCGTTCTCGGCCGAAATCGTATAGAGTCTTCCGATGACCGTTCGCACCGGAGGGATGAGGGAAACCGGTTAAGCATCTCTCGAAAGCGATCAGTTTTGACGTTGCTAGGAACTCGACGACCGCATTGGCAACTTTGCCTAGCGGTATCAGGACAGCGCGGGGCAGCTGGCAAAGTTCGGAGGCCAGATTTTCCTCAATAAAGCGCCGCAAACATCGGGTTCTAAGCGGCGATGGAGTTCCGGTGTAGTTTGCCCCGCTCTTGAACACTGGCGCGCTGATCGCGGATGTGAGGTGGACAATATGCTGCTTCGTGGAAAAGAACTCTCCGCACGATGAGATTCTGAGACAGCGGTTGAGTGCAGTACCGTCCAACATGTTGACTAGGTTGGAACGCATTGGGCCGCTGAAGCTGCCTGTCGAATCTATCCACCGAAAAAGCGCCCGGTCGTCCAACCCAGAATTCATGCCTTCTTTGGCGGCCCGGAAGGCTCGCTCCATTTGCGTCCAACCAGGCGTGAGGCCCACCAGCACTACGCGGGCTTCTGGATTTAGGTAGTGAAAAGGGGCATAGAAAACGCTCAAGTCACCTTCACGAAAAAGGAGGAAGCGATCAGAAAGAAGCTCTTTCTTTTCGTAACGCTGCCTTGCTGGAAGCGCCCCTACCGCGGACCAAAATCTACTGAACTTCTGAAGTGGCAGCACTCATTGCCTCCGGCGTACTTCCTCTCTGATTGACCCGGAAATGGACCTGCGTTCAGTCTTGATTCTTGGGGTCAGGTCGAATTTGCTCCAAGGCATGCACGAGTTCTTGGTACACGGGAGCCGGGTTCTGAGCATGAGGCGGCATGTGCCCCGCTTGCGTCGCAGCTGCGGCAAGGCGGAGGAGCACTGCCCGGACTGCCTCCTCGGTGATGCCTGAAACCCTCGTTCCACGGTAGTTCGTGAGAACCGACTGGATGGCTTTCGGCAGACGCTTGGCGTCAATAGTGCCATCTGCGAGGAGATAGGGAAGCTTCCAGGTACGTGGCTTCGAAGGGTCGCCCACATAGGCGAAACAGCAGGAAGGGAGTTTATATTTTGGGTGAAGAAGCCCGTTGGACTCTTGAGCCAGGCCGGTCTCCGATGGTGGAAGTGGTTCTTCGGAAAGCAATCGTAAAATCTCACCGGCGCCAATTTCGCGCCGGCGGTAAATCGCATTCCGGCTCAGCCACCAAAGGTCGGCGGGCGGGGCCTCGCTTGCCAACCGGACAAGAACCCTGTCTTGCATTCCTCCATCGATCATGTCCGCCGCATAGAGCATGTGTCCGTCACTGATGGCGACGCGCCGCACTTTTTGTTTGTAGGCATAGCTGCGTGCTTGTTCCAGTGCACGGTCAACTGCGCGACGGTTCCAAGCGAGTGCGCCTGGACGCTTCGCTTCGATGATGAGGCGCTTGAATCCCAACTCGCTCAACACGATGTCGGCATGTTCAATCTGCGGATTGAAACTGGAAAGTGGCCAGTCGAGCACCACGGTAAAGAGGTCCTCAAGAATGCTTTCGGTAACCTTCTCCGTCGCTTCCCCAATGATCGGGTGTGGGGCGAGGCGATCCCGTCTCCGATCGAGGAAACGTGGCCATTCTCGGCTGAGCCGTTCGGTGCAACGCTGGTATAGAGCAAGGTGCTCTTCTTGCGAAGTCTCTGAAGCTACGCCGCACGAATTTGGCCCAGCGGCTTGGCCATCCACGTCCTCGGCTGGCATGTTTTCTGTTCTTTCTGTGTCAGATTGCATTTGGGAACTCGCCGCTAGTCGCAAAGGGCAAACTGGCTGCGCGCCTAACTGTATATCCGCACGCAAGGGCCGATTCAATTTCTTTATGCCGCTGTCCACTTCTATGCACGGTGTCCGATGCCATGTGCCAGAACGTCTGGAGCAAGCGCAGTCTAGTTAAGACGAAGCGCCAGAGAACGCCCTGGAGCGGGGTGAGGTGGCGCAGGCGGCGGCCGGCGCACAACCTTGGGAATTTCCTGGTGAAAACGCCCGTTCGGCTGGCGACGAGGCACGGACTGAGAACCATCCGAAACAAAGTGAGGATTCGAGGACTCGGTGTGATCGACAAGCGGACCCTTGCCGCCCGTGATTTGATCGAACGGCGCGATTCCCTGCTCGTTGACCTCGGCGGCGAGACGGAAGTTTCGGCGCAGCAGCGAGCGCTGGTGGAGATGGCGGCGCGAACGCGGCTCTGCATCGCCGTGATCGACGCCTGGCTGTTGGAGCAGGGATCAATCATCGATAGGGCACGGATCGGAGGCAATGATTCACCACTACGCCCACCTCGATCCGACTGCCGGCAGCAGATTTTGGCGCGGTTGCCGCGCGTGGACCGGGCAAAATTCGTTCAAATTGCCCCAATTGCCCCACGGCAGGTCGCGTGTGCTGTAAACTAATTCGCGTCGTTTGTTTCAGTTCCGGGGTGGTGCAATCGGTAGCACACCAGACTTTGGATCTGGTTATCCTGGTTCGAGTCCAGGCCCCGGAACCACTTCTTCCTGCGAGGCAGTTCCCTTCCCGGAATGAATTCCCCGTTGTGTTCCCCGGCAGGCCGATCCGCCTGAGCGAGCCGCAGGCGTTTCGGAGCGTCAGTCTCCGGTGAACTTGATCACTTCCATGCGCCCGTGTTTGGTCGAGCCGATGAACTCGAAGTCGTTGGGCCCGGCGGCGCAGACCGGGAGCACGTTGCTCATCCTAGGAAAGCGATATGCCGCGACTGCCTTGCCGCTGCCCGGGTCGACCACGGCGAAAATCGAGTCATCGTGGACCTTGCTAGAGGATCGTGAAGAGCCGTCGCCAGTTGACTCCGGCGCGGCTGTAAGACCAGTAAATCATCACGGGCCGACCAAGAATGGCATCACGGTGCACAAAACCCCAGTAGCGGCTGTCCCAACTGTGATCGAAATTATCGCCGATGACGAAATAATCGTTCTTCGGCACGACTAGTTCGCCACGGGCGTTCACGTCGTGAGCCAGCTCTGCTCGCCATTGTGGCAGCACGGCAGGGTTGAGATGTTGCCGATTGGCCGGCGGGAAATTATCGGAAAGCGGATTTCCTGCGGCAGGGTCGCGTAGCGCGTATGGCTCCGGCAGCCTCTTCCCGTTCACATACACGTGCCCTTTGGCGATTCGCAGCAGGTCGCCGGGTAGGCCGATGACGCGTTTCACATAGAGAGGATGGTTCAGGATGGGCGCGCGGAAGACGACGAGTTCCTCGCGCCGGATGTCCTCGCGGGTGACGGGGGAGAAGGTACGGACCATAATGTGGTCACCGGGAATCAGAGTGGGACCCATGGACGACGACCGTATGATGAACTCCCGCAGTCCTACATGTCCCGTCCCCCACACCACGCCGGCGATCAACAGCAGCAAAGCCCACAACTTCCACCGGGAGCCTCGACCCGAGGGCTTTTTCTCGTTTGGGATTCTTGCCTCGTCCGTTCCAGGCGCCATGCTACAGCCGTATATATAAAGAAAGCGGCAGCCAGTCAATTCCTCTTCGGTTGCGGGTCTTCACAGGTCATCCGCGCTTGGGCGGAGCGAAGTTGACCGTGACGGTGAGGTGGACGTCGACCGGTTCACCGTGGAGGAGCGTGGGCTGGTAGGTCCACTGGCGGACGGCAGCGATGGCCGCTTTCGCCAGAATCGGGTTGCCGGAAATCCGCGACAGGGATTTCACGTGGCCGTCTTTGCCGACCAGCACGCGCAAAACGACCTTTCCGTGAATCCCCTTTCGCGCGGCCTCCGCGGGATAGACGGGAGGCACCTGGCGCACCAGTTTGCCCGCCATTTCCTGCCGGCTCAGCCGAACCGGCTCCGCTCCCTTCCTGTGCCCGGAGAGCTGGAAATTGACGTGGAACGTCCAGGGCACGGCCCGGCGTTTGCCGTCGAACGTCGCCGGCTGAAAAATCCACTTGCGCACGGCCGCCATTGCGGCGCCGGCCAACGCGCGCGGACCGGAGATGAGTCTCAGATCGATCGCGCGGCCGTTGACGCCGACCAGCCCCGCCAACACCACCGTTCCCTGAATACCCTTGGCTTTCGCAGACGCCGGATAGACCGGGGGAACCGATCGCAGCAGCCTGGCGTAGACGACCTTCATCGGGACTTTGATGACGCGCTTGTGCTGCTCCTGATTCGCCGCGGAAGAAGCGGCGCGGCCGGGACGGGCCAGCGCGGGCAGGCCGGAAGCGAGCAGCAGCCCTATGACGGTTAACAGGCAGCGCGGCCGCGTCGAAGCGACTCCTCGCGGCTCGGGGGAAGGCTTGACGAGGGCACGGTGCTGGTTGGAGCGAATGTTCACGGGCGCATCCCAGAAAGACGTTTCAGCGTAGCACGGAGGGCTGTGGCGCTGAGCCGCCTTCCGCGTGGGTGTGCACACCCCTGGCACGCCCTTCACTCGCTCAGGCAGACAGCGTTGAGCTAGCTGTGGCCGTTGGCGCGCGTAACCTCGATCGTGTAGCTGACGCGGACCTCGCCCGGCTGGCGGAAGGGATAGCTGTCGGCGTCGAGATATTTCCTGGCCAGCTTGTCGATGTGGGCGTCGGCGCCGTCTTCGGTGACGCGAACGACGCGGCCGCGGATCTCCAGGTAGCGATAAGGATTTTCCGGGTCCATCAGGCAGAGCGAGACGCGCGGCTCGCGGCGCATGTTGAGGTCCTTCTGCCGGCCCTTGGCCGAATTGACGCGCACAAAGTCTCCGTCGAGATCAAACCAGACGGGCGTGACCTGAGGCGAGCCGTCGGGCATGAGCGTGGCGAGCTGCGCGAAGGCCTTCTTCGTGGTAACCAGATCGCGGAACTGTTCCGGGATTGAACCAGCCATGATTTCTCCTGCCATGAAGAGATTTTCGAATGCGGAATTTATAGCACCTTTCCGAAACGGCGGCGATGCCCAATGAAGCGACAAGCGGAGGGGCCTACGCAACCGCCGCCGCCGCGCAACGGCGCGAGAACGGATCGTTTCCCGACACCTGTTTCACCGGGAGACAGCGCGCTTCGCGGCCCCTCGCAACCACGGCAAGACACAAACGGCTTTGGCACTCCGGCTGCATATCCCGGCAGCGGTACTCGCTATGGATACAAAGCCAGCGCATTCCGATTACCGGGTCGAGGTTTCCGGCTGGGATTCCGGCGAAAGCTTTTTCGTCGAGAAGGCCACGCTCGAGATCAGCCAGCCCGGCGAACGCGTCATCTACCTGTGCCATCCCCTGCGTCCCGGACTGATGCTGTTCCTGCGCCTGCTCGACGCCCGCATTGGCTATCCCACGTTTCCCGTCGCTTACCGCGTGCTGCAGGTGACTTCGGCCGAAGGCGCGGAGTTGTGCCGGGTGGTACTGGAAAAACTCGAACGCCGAAGCTCCGCTCCGGCTGAAGCCGGCGACGCAAGCGGCGCGGCGGAACTGCTCTAGCCCGGAGAATTCACCGTCAAACGCTTCGAGTGACGCCGCCGGCCGCTGCACGATTCCAGGACACGCCAAACACAACTGTCTCAAAACTTTCGCCGGAGTTTGCTTTTGAGACAGTTCGTTTCAAATCAGAACGATTCCCTGCCGAACTGACCCTCCCATACCAGCCGCCACGCCAGACGGCGCCAGTGCTCCACAGAGACCTAAGTCACTGTTTCAAATAGCGTTTATGTGTACCGAACCGACCGCCAGATGGTCCCCATTGCAACAACTTATTTATATGGAACATGGCGTGCCAGTGCTATTTCCTTATGACAACGATTGCCCAAGAACCAATTTCCGTACCGGCGCTGCGAACCCTGTCGATTTGCGTGCTTGGGTCGGATGCGCAAGGCGCCGAATCGCTTTCGGAAGCTTTGGACCAGATGGGCTATCCGGTATTCCCAACCGCCAGCCCGCTGATGGCGCTTGAACGGATCGGCGCGGGACAAGACCGCGTGGTGCTGGCGGAGACGGAACTGAACGGGATGAGCGCGCTCGAATTTCTCGAGCGCGCGCTGGAGATCGATCCGGGCGTCTATGTGATCCTGGTGGGCCGCGGCAAGCAGGTAGAGCAGGCGGTGGCGGCGATCAAGCAGGGCGCCTACGATTTCCTGGACCGGCCAATCGACTGGCTCTATCTGGAGCGGATGCTGCAGCGGCTGGGCGAGGAGTTCGGCCGGCGGTCGAACATCCGCGACCTGGAAGACCGGCTGCTTTCGCATCTGGAGTTCCACGGGATCGTGGGGCGAAGTCCGGCGATTGTCGAGGTGTTCGAGCGCGTCCAGAAGATCGCGCGGCATTTCAACAACGTGCTGGTAGTCGGTCCCACGGGAAGCGGCAAGGAGCTGGTGGCGTGGGCGCTGCACAAATTGAGCCCGGTGGCGGCGCGGCGGTTTGCCGTGTGCAACTGCTCGGCGCTGGTCGATACACTGCTGGAAAGTCAGCTGTTCGGGCACGTGCGCGGGTCGTTCACCGGGGCCACGGACACGCGGGCGGGGCTCTTCGAATATGCCAACGGCGGTACCGTGTTTCTCGACGAGATCGGCGAGATGTCGCTGGGGATGCAGTCGAAACTGCTGCGGGTGATCGAGAACCGCGAGATTCAGCGGGTCGGCTCGCCGGAGGTGCGGCAGGTGGACGTGCGCATCGTGGCCGCGACGAATCGGGATCTGCGATCGGAGGTGACGGCCGGGCGTTTTCGCGAAGACCTCTTCTATCGCCTGTCCACACTGGAAATCCGCGTGCCCAGCCTGGTGGAACGGGTCGAGGACGTGCCGTTGCTGGTCCAGTTCTTCCTGAAAAAATACAACCAGGCTTACGGGAAGACGGTGCGCGGGCTCACGCGCCGGGCGCAGGCGCTGCTGCTGCGCTATCACTGGCCGGGAAACGTCCGCGAACTGGAAAACGTGATTTCGAGCGCCTGCCTGACCTCGGAATCGACCTTCATCGACATTCCCGACTTGCCCCCGAACCTGCAAAATCCGCACCCGGCAGCACTCGAGCTCGACGACACCTGGCGTCCCGTATCGCTCGAAGAGGTACGCCGTTACCATATCGCCCGGGTGCTCGAATTCTGTGCGGGAAACCGCGTCCGTACGGCGCAAATCCTGGGCATCGGACGCACCAGCCTCTACCGCCATTTCCAGCGCGAAGCGCGGCTCAAGGCCAGGCGACAGAAAAGAGGCCAAGGCGCTTCCGGGTAGATAAGCGGCCGGAAGCAAGCGCGCGACAGCACGGCTTTGGCAGCGCGCGGGGGAATTTCGGCGCGGACCCGCGGCGGGGGATGGACTGAAACCCAACCTTTCACCAAGACGCGCGGACAGAAGTGTCCGCACCACACGGACGCGGACGGAAATGGCACGGCGGCAGCGGTCGGTCCATTGCCGTTCCCCAAGCCTTCCCTACTCGAAACCTTCCCTACCGGCCCTCGGCGGAATGCTCCGAAGCGGAGTGAAGCAGCGCTGCCGGAAACGTGATCGTGGTATCGAGCCGCACGCGAAACGCCGTCTGCGCGGGCAGGCGGGCGTCCTTGCCCTTGCGGACCAGTACGTAGGCGGCGCCGCCGGCCATGCCGATGGCGAGTCCGCGCACCACGTGGCTGAAAATCGCGCCAATCAAAGTGCCGCCGCCGGTGCCCAGCGCGGCGGTTTCCACGTCGCCCTTGATATCGGGCTTTTCCTGTACGACCGCGCCTTCCACCGTTTTCAGGTCCTTGCGGCGGGCCGAGCCGTTCCCGCTCTTCTGGATGGAGAGGATGCTCATCCGGCAGGGGATGCGCACGCCGCCCAGCTCGATCGACTGGAACTCCAGCACCATGGCGGCCTGGCCGCGAATCAAGTTGAACCGCTTGGGGCCGTAGACGCGCGCCACCACTCCGCGGACGTGCGTGCCGGCGGGCAGCAGCAGCTGGTTGCCCAGGAAGACCGGCGCGGAAAGCATGGCTTCGAAGGGATCTCCGTCGCGATTGAGGTTGGTGCTCAAGCCGCTGAGCAGCACCAGGTGCATTTCGGTGCCGCGCAGCACCTGAATGGTGGGTTTGCCGTAGGCGGAAAGACAGGCCAGCAGGCCCATCACGGTGAGCGCCACGGCGGCAGCAGGCAAACGTCGCCTCATCACTTCCTCCTGGCCCTAAAGAGGGCTTCCGTGGCGCTGTGGACAGGGGAGGAACTCTTGCGTTCAGCATAGCGCATGGTGGTCGCGGCCCGCGGCGCAAATGCAGCGCGGGTTCCAGAAGCGAAACCATGTTTGCAGCGACACAAGCAGCCGCAAGGGACCGACAGAAACCTGGCGGATGGAATTCGCATGAACAAATGTTGCCGGGTGGCACGACGTGCGACGGAAATGGCTGCGCGGAGGCGATGGCGGGAGAAAAGAGCGGGGACGGGAGTGTCCGCGCCACTGGGCTGTGCTAGACTCGCATTTTCGAGAACGAAAGCTCTCGAACGTGGAACTTCGGGCTCCATGCAACGATTCCCCGCAAAGTCCGCCAGGCCCGGAAGGGAGCAACGGTAGCGGATCAGAACGTGTGCCGTGGATGTCCCGAAGTTCCTCCAAATTTCATCGGACGCGAATAAGAATCCTGGTCTGTAGGGCGGGCCGGAAAGCCGGCCCTGCAACCCCTATCCAACCCAAATGAGCTATCAGGTGATTGCGCGGAAGTGGCGGCCGCAGACGTTCGCAGACGTGGTGGGCCAGCAGCACGTGACCCGCACGCTGCAAAACGCGATCCGCTCGAACCGCGTGGCGCACGCCTACATCTTTTCCGGCGTGCGCGGCGTGGGCAAGACGACGACGGCACGCATCCTGGCCAAGGCGCTCAACTGCGAGAAGGGTCCGGCGCCCGAGCCTTGCAACGAATGCGACCGCTGCCGGGAAATCTCGGCCGGCGGCTCGCTGGACGTGATGGAGATCGACGCGGCGTCGAACCGCGGCATCGACCAGATCCGCGAGCTGCGCGAAATGGTGCGCTACGCCCCGGCCACCGGCCGCTACAAGGTGGTGATCCTCGACGAAGCGCACCAGCTAACCGAGGAGGCATCGAACGCGCTGCTGAAAACGCTCGAGGAACCGCCCGAGCGCGTGATTTTCATTCTGGCCACCACCGCGCCGGATGATCTGCCGGAGACGATCCTCTCCCGCGCCCAGCATTTCCATTTCCGCTCGCTGTCGTTCGGCGAAATCGCCGGCGCGCTGGAGCAGGTGACCAGGGCGGAGGGCCTGGAAATCGACGCGGGCGCTGTGGCCGTGATTGCCCGCGCGGCCGAGGGCAGCCTGCGCGATGGCCTCTCGCTGCTCGAACAGGCGATCGCGTATTGCGACAAGTCGATCACGGACCAGGAAGTGCGGGAACTGCTGGGGGTGGTGAGCGAGGAGGTGCTCGACGAACTGGTGGAAGCGGTCGCTTCCAGCTCCACCGAGCGCGCGTTCAAGCTGGTCCACCAGATCATTTCGAGCGGGGAGAATCTCGACTCTTTCTGCCGCGAGGCGATTCGCCACGTGCGCAACCTGCTGATCGTGCGGGTTGCCGGCGCGGATTCGCCGATGGTGGCGGCTTCGCCAGACGAACGGCCGCGGCTCGAGGCCCAGGCGGCGCAATTCAGCGAAGAGGACCTGACGCGCTTTTTCCAGATTCTGCTCTCGACGCAGACCGACATTCGCCGCCAGCCCGATCCGCGCATTCACCTGGAGATGGGCCTGCTGCGGCTGGTGAACGCGGCGCGGCTGGTGCCGCTCGAAGAGCTGCTCGCCGAGCTGCGCGGCGAGGCGGTGGCGCGTCCGGCGGGATCGGCGCCCGCAGCAGCACCGGCGGCTACGCCTTCGCGAACGACTCCGGCGGCCGGAGGGTCGCGCGGGAGGACGTCCGCGGCGCCTGCCGGCCCCACAGCGAAGGAAATCGCTGCGCCGAAAGAACAGAAAGCACAGCCTGAAGGCCGTGCCACTGTGGCGCCGGCAGAAGCGGTGGCCGGGGACGAGTTGCCGGCTCCCGAAGCGGTCGGCATCGAAGCGGAGCAGGTGCGGGCCGTGCGCGCTGCGGTGCTGGCGGCGCACCAGAAATTTCTCGATTCCCTGCTCGACCACGTGACGCGCTGGGAGGTTTCCGGCGCCGAGTTGCACCTCTATTTTCCGGCCGACCAGCACTCGCTGGCCGAGATGCTGCAGGAGCGCGAGCCGCTCGAAAAGCTGCGCTCGATCTCGCGGCAGGTGCTGGGCCAGCCGTTTCGCGTCTGTGTTAAACTGAGTGCGAGCCGGGCTGTGGCGCCGGCCCCGGCGGCTTCAGCCGGAAGGCGTCGACGCGAAGCCGGCGGCGCGGGGGAATCGAACGCCGAATCCGAACAAAACCCGGCGGTTCGAGCGGTGCTCGACAGGTTCGGCGGACGCGTTTCCCGTGTGAAACCTGCGGGCAGGAGCTGAGCATGGAAGTGAAAGCACTGCAGCAGATGATCACGCAGTTCCGCCAGATGCAGGAAACCATGCAGCGGCAAATCGATACGCTACAAGTGGAAGCATCGGCCGGCGGCGGCATGGTGGTGGTGAAGATGAACGGCCAGAAGATCGTCACCGACGTGAAGATCGAACCGAGCGTCTTTGCCGGCAAGGATCAGGAGATGCTGCAGGAGCTGATCCGCTCGGCCGTGAACGACGCGAGCCGCCGCATCGACGAGGCGCTGGCCGACCAGATGCAGAACCTGGCCGGCGGCATGCCCGCTATCGGCAACCTGCTGAAGATTCCGGGCCTGTTTTGATTCCCAACACCACGAGCCGAATGGCGCTCCATGCCTGATTTCGCCGCTCCCGTTTCCCGGCTGATCGACGAGTTGAAACATCTGCCCGGCATCGGGCAGAAGACGGCGCAGCGGCTTGCCTTCTACCTGCTGCGCGCCGACCGCGAGCGGGCGCTGGCCCTGGCCGACGCCATCCGCGCCGCGAAAGAGACGATCCGCACCTGCTCGGTCTGCAACAACCTCACCGACGTCGATCCCTGCCACTACTGCACCGGCGCCGGCCGCAACCGCCGTACGATCTGCGTGGTGGAGGAAGCCACCAACATCCTGCCGGTCGAAAAGACGCGCCAGTACAACGGCCTCTACCACGTGCTCGGCGGAGCGCTTTCGCCGCTGCAGGGCATCGGCCCCGAGCAGCTCCACATCAAGAGCCTGATCGAGCGGCTGAAGGAAGGCGGCGTCGAGGAAATCATCATCGCCACCAACCCCACCGCCGAAGGCGAAGCCACCGCGATGTATCTTTCCAAGCTCCTCAAGCCCCTGGGTCTGCGCGTCACGCGCATCGCCACCGGCGTCCCGGTCGGTTCCGAACTGGAATACGCCGACGAGGTGACGATGCTGAAGGCGATGGAAGGCCGGCGCGAGCTGTAGTTTCGATTTCCCGCCTGGAAATTTCTCCGCAAGTTCCGCGCAAGGTCAGATCGTGTAGCGCCACCCTTCAGGCTGGCAGATGGTCGTGACGAAGGGAAAGGCCTGCCGGGCTGAAGCCCGCCTCGACACGACCAGCGAAACAGCCGGAAACAAAATCCTCCGCACCGCCGTTAACGCAGCCATCAACACGGCCACCGGCGCGATCACCAAGGCGAAGCTTCCTGAAAACCCGCGCAAACTGCCGGATATTGGCTGTGGCGGCGCAGCGTTCCCGTTTTGGGCACAGTCGGCGCCAATGGCGTGGATCGGGCGCGCGCAAGTGTCATTATCCAAATGATTAGCGGCGTTGAACCTTGCGCCCGGCCCATGTTACCTTCTTCTCGACTCTCTCGGAGGAGGGCGGCACTTGCTCACCCTCATCATGGTGTTCTCGGCCGTGGCGGCCGCGGTGGCCGTCATCGTCGCGGTGCGCGTATTCCAGATGGACAATCCGGGCGGAGCGCAGGAAACGCTCTCGCACACGCTCGCCCCGCCGCTCTACGCGATGAACACCAAGATCGACACGCTGCAGCAGAGCCTCTCGTCCATGCTCGCCGCCGCGGTGCAAAGCGGCAGCCAGACGCTCACCACGTCCGTTGGCGAGCTGCGCGAGGAAACGCGCAAGGGCGTCGATGAAAAGCTCGCCGGGTTCGCCACCGAGTTGCGCGGCACGTTCGACGCGCTGGCCCAGTGGCTCGAAGGCCGGCTGGGCGCCAAGGGAGAAGCCGGTGGCGCCAGCCCGCAACTGAAGGCAGCGATCGAGGAGCGGCTGGTGGAAGTGCAAAACCAGGTGGCCGCTTCGCTCGACACGCTGCACGAGAGCGTGGAAGAGGAACTCCGCCGCGCCCGCACCGAAGCGCGCGAATCGCTCGCTACCACCCAGCAATCGCTGGTGGAGGCGTTCCGGATGCTCCAGGCGAGCCACGAAGCGCGGCTCGAAAGCCTGCGCCGCGCCGTGGAAGAGCGCCTGATGCGCGACGCCGAGCTCGACCGCGAAAAGGCACGATAGACGCCCGCGCGGATTCTGCCCGCCGCGTTCCCGACCGTTCCCTTCCCTGCTCACTACTTTTCAACCCCTCGCCCCAATCTCAATGGAAGGAAGAAACGAGGCCAGGATTGGCTGTGCTGCCTGCACCTCGGCGCGATCTGAGCGCGAAGGGAAAGCTACGGCTTGCGGGCGTGGCCGTTGCCGTTCCCGTTGCCCGAAACGGCGGACGGCGGGCGGTGCCACGGTTTGCGGCGGCGATAGTTGCGCGCGAGTTCGAGGAAGATGCCGACGTCGCGCTCGAGATCGGACTGCGTGCCGTCAAAATAGAAATTGCGGATCGGGATGCCGCCCAGATCGCGGCTGACGCGCGGATAGATCGCCTCGCAGACGATGCCGTTCATGCAGGTGAACGGGCTGATGTCGATCACACCGTCGAGCCCCTTGCGCGCGAAATAGACCGCCTTGCCGACGTTCACCACCATCTCGCCCGAGGCGCCTTCGCGCGGCAGATAGGGCCTGGCGTTCTCGAGCACTTCGTCGATCTCCGGCTCTTCGTAGCCGGCGATATCTTTACGAACCACGGCCAGCAGTTCTTGCTCGTCCTTGCGCTGGAAGCGCGCGCGGAGGTGGGCGCCGAGCGTCGCGGCCGAGTAGCGGCGGCCGGCGAGGTCGAGCAGGCGCAGCATCTCTTCATTCGTGTACCAGAGCCACTCGGTGACGTCGTTCATCCAGACGGCCGCGCCGGCGGCTTCGAGCCGCCGCACCAGATCGTCGTTGCTGAAGGCGTTCAGCCGGCAAAAGATTTCGCCGACGATGCCGATCAGCGGCCGGTGCTCGTCGCGCCGCACCCGCACGTTGCGGAAACGGTCTCGCCCGCGCAGCAGGCTTTCGCGCAGCGCCTGCATCTGCGCCGCGGGTTTCGGATACGTGGTTTCGAGCGCGCGGCAGAGGTCGAGAAGCGATTCCTCGTACGCCGCATCGGCGCTGCCCGGTTGCTCTTCGTACGGCCGGGCCTTCAGCTGCAGCTTCAGCAGCAGGTCGCTGGCCACCACCGCGCGCCAAGCGCTGCGAACGAACGCCGTGGACGACTCGACGAGGTCGCTGTAGCCGTTTTCGAAGGTCGGCCCGAGCACCGGCACGTCGCGATAGCCGATCGCGGCGAGCACGGACCGCATGTACGGCACGTACTGCCCGAAGCGGCACGGCCCCTGCCCGCTCGCCATGAAAAACGCGATCTTGCCCGGATCGGCGCCCGGCGCGTGCAGCACCTTCAGGAAATCGCCCAGCGTCACCTTGGTCGGATAGCACTCGTCGCCGCAGGTGTAGCGCGCGCCCAGTTCGCGCGTCAGCGCGTCGGAGGGCGGCGTCACCTCGGCGTCCAGGCCGAAGGAACGAAACACCGCCGCCATCGCCCGCGCCCCGGCGTCGTTGAAGCTCGGCATCCAGATCTTGCGGCCCGCCAGCGAGGGCAGCGCGCCGTTTCCCGCTTCCGGTTTCACGACGCGCATCGCAAGATCCCCTTGCTGTCGAGATAGGCCTCGCACCGGGTCAGGTAACCGGCGTCGTTGCCGTGGCCGTCGAACTGCAGCACGAGGAACGGCGCGCCGGCCACTTCGCCCAGGAAGTGCTTCACGAACGAGTCCGGGCCGCACTTGAAATTCGTGATGTAGATGACGTGGAAACCGGGATGCCGGCTGGCGAAGCGGCCGGCGGCCAGGATGCGGCGGCCCGAATTCCAGTACATGTTCGGATGGAGCTCGCCGGACGGCACATCGTCGAGCGGCAGGAAATCGAACGGGAGCACGTTCACGCCATACAGGTCGCGCAGCTTCCTCGGGATGTCGCAATTGCCGTTGCGGTCGTAAAGGTTGTAGGGCCGGCCGACCAGCAGCACCGCCGGTTCTCCCGTTTCCTTGAGCCGGGCGCAGGCCACGCGCCCCGCTTCCCGCAGCCGGGCATCGAATGCCGCCTGCGCGCGCCAGGCCGCTTCGAGCGCGCGATCGCTCCGCCGCCGGCTCACGCCCAGCGGCGCGAACGCCTCCGCCATCTGCCGCGCCACGCGCCGGGGCCCCGAGCGGAAGCGCACGGTCGGCGCCAGGATCCGGTCGCTGTCGGCAGCCAACTCGGGCGCGGAGCGCACCACGAACGGCAGCGTCTGGTTCCAGGGGCACAGATAGGAAGCCGTGGTGGAAGGCGGCGACTCGAGGTCCATCACGTTCGGCAACAGCACGAAATCCATTTTCGGCGCGCCCGGCTTTCCTTCGAGCAGCGCCTGCACGTGGCCGTGCGCGATCTGCACCGGGAAACAGGGATCGGCCACGCTCAGCTCGATTCCACGCGCCGCCATATACCGGTCCGTGGCGGGCGAAAGCACCACTTCGCATCCGATCGATTCCAGATAGGCGCGCCAGAACGGAAACCGGTCGTAAAAATACATCGCCCGCGGAATGCCGATCACCGGGCCGCGGCCGGCGGCGCGACGTTCGCCGTTGGCGCCTTGCGCCTCCGCGTTCGGGACCGCGTATCCCTGCAGCAGCGCTTGATCGCGGAAGGCGAGCAGGTCTTCGATCACCGGCTGCCGGTCGGTGCGGGCGCGCTTGCGAAATTTGTCCGAGCACTTGTCGCCCCAATACGTTTTCCGGCCCTCGACGGTGATTTCCTTCATGTCGCAATAGTTCGAGCACGCCTTGCAGACGAACTCGCGCGTCTCGAAGCGGGCGAGGCTCAGGTCGAATCCGCGGAACGTCGAACCCGGCGCAGCCGCGGCCAGGCGCTGCGCCACGCCGAGCAGGTTGGTACGCTCGTGCCGGCGCGCGCGCGCATGGGTCAGCTGTTGCGCGATCAGCGCCATACCGATCGCGCCGACGATGCCGTTGTGCGGCGGCACGACGATCGGCTTCCCCAGCAGCGTCGAAAACGCCGCCGCCACCGCGTCGTTATACGCCGTGCCGCCCTGGAAATAGATCACCTCGCCGATTTTCCGGCCGCGCACCACGCGGTTCAGGTAGTTCAGCGCCACCGAATACGCCAGCCCGGCGGTCACGTCTTCCAGGCTCGCGCCGCGCCCGAGCGCCGCGGTCACGTCGCGCTCCATGAACACCGTGCACCGCTCGCCCAGCCGCGCAGGCGATTTCGATCCCAGCGCCAGGCTGGCGAACTCGTCCTTGATGGCGATGCCCAGCCGCTCGGCCTGCTCCTCGAGAAACGAGCCGGTGCCCGCGGCGCAGGCCTCGTTCATCGCGAAATCCACCACCACGCCGCGGTCGATCGAGATGAACTTCGAATCCTGGCCGCCGATCTCGAAAATCGTGTCGACTTCGCCGGCCGCGCCGCCGTCGCCGTTCGCGCCGCTCTCCGGCTGCCGCATCCGGCGCACCAGCGTTTCGTGCACGTACATCGCGCCCGTCTTGTGCGCGGTGATTTCGTCGTTCACCGTGTCGGCGCCCACCAGTTCCCCGATCAGTTCGCGGCCCGAGCCGGTGGTGCCCACGCCGCGGACGTCGATCCGTCCACCGTACAGTTCGTCGATCTCCCGCAGGCCGTCGCCAACCACCTCGATCGGCCGGCCCGCCGTGCGCAGGTAGATGCCGTGGAGCAGCCGCCCTTCCTCGTCGAGCAGAGCCAGGTTCGTGCTCACCGAGCCGACGTCGATGCCCAAATGGACCGGCAGCTTGCGCGCGCCCGGCGGCGGCATCGGTGCGGTGCGGCGGGCATCTGGATGGTCGCGCAACAGCAGCACGTTTTCGAGCGAGAGCGGCCGGTTGGGCGAGGCAGCCGTTGCGGCCGGCGACACCGATATCGAGGCATCACGCGACGCTTCCTCGCGTCCCTTTGTGGCAGGGTCACGTTGCAACGTGCCCCTATGGTCCGACGATGAGCCGTTCGCCCTTCCGATTTCGTCCGCCAGCAGCAGCGCGGTGCCCAGCGCGCCCAGCCAGGCGTAGAGTTCCGGCACGATCAGGTCTTCCGGCCGCAGCCGGAACGCCGAGGCCATCGCCTCCACCACGCCCGCGTTCCGCGAGACGCCGCCCAGAAACAGCACCGGCGGCACCACTTTCTTTCCCTTGACGATGTTGCTCTTGAAATTCCGAGCCACGGCCTCGCACAAGCCCTTCAGCACTTCGCCGGTGCCGTAGCCCTTCTGCTGCGCGTGGATCATGTCGGATTTCGCGAAGACCGAGCACCGGCCGGCGATGCGCGCCGCCGTCTTCGTCCGCGCGACGATCGCGCCGATCTCTTCCACCTGGTAACGCAGCCGCGTGGCCTGCTGGTCGATGAACGACCCGGTGCCCGCGGCGCATTCCCCGCTGGTGGAATAGTCGACGATGCCCAGCGACGCCCCGTCGCCGGCTTCCGCCTGGTCGGCCGCCCTTTCGAGCAGCAGATATTTCGAACTCTCCCCGCCCATTTCGAAAACGGTGCGCGCCTCCGGGTAGATCGCCGCCACGCCGCGGGCGATCGCGCGAAACTCGTTTTCGTAGGCCGCGCCCAGCATTTCGGCCGCGCGCCGGCCGCCCGATCCGGTCACACGAATGCCGCCCAGTGACTCTTCGGGGAAAAGTTTCCTGAGTTGGTCGAGCAGTTCCAGGCCCGACCGCAACGGGTTTCCCACATCGCGCCGGTACCGCGACACGACCATCGCGGTACCGGCGCAGCCAGCCGAATCCCCTTGCAGCAGCCAAAAGTCCGGCGCGCTCTGCTCAATGCGCGCGTACTCGCCGTCGTCACGGGCAGAGACGAGAGCAACCAGCTTTGTATGGACACTTCCGAAATCCAGCCCGATTTGAACCGTCATTCAACCTCGTCAAATCGAATAGGGCCCTATTCAAATTCCTCTGTTTGACAAATCAAGCACCCCGGGTACCAAACGCAGACCGGAAGAGGATTTACTAAGTGGTGCTCATGGCATCATTTGCAGGAATTCCTCCCGAAGCCGCAAAAAGACTGCGTTATTTTCCACCGCCCATGCTGAATTCTGCACCCATTCCGCCGAATGACCCTCAAAACAGAAGGGAATCTGTCAAACGAAAAGCCGCCATTCGACTACGCCTCCCGCGGGCCGAAGAAAACGTTTCCGCGCCGCTTCCCACGTTCCACGCGTCACTCGCCCCGGTTCCGCTGAAGCCCGCACACCGCGCAGGGCATCTTGCAAAAACAACTCAGCCTCGGGGGAGGCCGGATGGGATTTCCCGCCAGGTTCTCCGCTTTTCTACGCGTCATGCGCCGCAAGAAGCGTCCGATGGATGCCGCGCAGCTTTTGCGCCGCCGGCCTCAGTCCAGGCTGCATGAGCATTTCGACCACGCCCAACTGGTCGAGCTGGCTGCGACGATCGCCTGGGAACACTACCGGGCGCGGTTCAACCGCGTCTTCGGCGTCCGCTCCTCGGGATTCTCGGAAGGGGCATCCTGCGCCGTGCCCGAGCCGGCCATCGCGGCGCAGCCCGCGCGCGAATGAGTCGCAACGCGGGACGACCGGTCCGTGCCGGCCCGTTTTCCGCTGCGTTCTTTGCGGACCTCGCTATAATGAAGCAGATGTCCAATCGTGCCTACCTCAGCTTGTGGTGCAAAGACTTCGGCGAATCGGTCATGCTGGACCGTTTCGAGAAGCTGCTCTCCACCGTGCCCTTTTCGGAGGGCTTGCCCGGTTTCACCTCGCTCATGGTGCGCGCCGTCGGTCCCAACGAGACGCCGCTGATCGAGCGCGACTTGCGCGCCGCCGTGGTCGACGCGGCCGGCGTGGTGGCGATGGCGCGCGAATGGGCCCACGCCGACTGCTGCTACGAGGTCGAAGCCCATTGGGACCTGTGGACCTACGATCCCGATGCCGACCAGTGGCAACTCGGGCCGAAAAAACTCGTCATCCTCTGTCTGGGCGAGGACTACGACGACGGCGCCTGGCGCGAGTCGGGCCATTTCTGGATTCATGCCGGCTTCGAGCACCTCTTCACCGGCCACGCCGGACTGCTCGGCTCGGCGCCGGTGGAGATCGGCCAGCGCCATCCGGTGGAATCGGTGTTTCTCGATCGCATGCGGCGGCCGGGAAATTTGGTCGACTACCGGCAGAAGACGCAGGAAAACATTCGCAAACTGATGCGCTGGGAGGAACAGATCGACCGCGCGCTGCCGCTCGACCGCTGGCGGCTGTGGTCGGAAGGCGAAGCGAATTTCGAAGCCCGGATGGAGTCGATCCTGGCCGGCAGGTAAGCGCGGGAATCGACAGGGGGACCGTAACGCCATGAAACGAATCGGAAACCGGCGCGCGTGGGCGGCCGCATTGCTGGCGGCCGGGCTGGCCATCCTCTCGTCGGCGTGCGGCCAGGCTCCCGCCGCCACCGGCAAAACGGCCGCGAAGAAAACCGCCGCGCTGCCCGCCGCCTATCTCGATGCCGCGCACAGCGCCCTCGGGAGCGACGCGAAAGTGCTGCTTTCCGGCGACCTGGCGCACAACGGCCACATCCAATTGCTCGTGGTGGATCGGCTCCCCAAAATGCCCGGCAATCAGGTGCCCGGCCTGTTCGTCTCGCACGCCACCATCCTGCAAAAGCAGGGCGACGACTGGATGGAGATTTTCCTGGCCGATCAGCAACTGAAAAATCCCAAGGGCTTCCTCGCCCGCACGCCGCTCGATTCGGTGAGCGCCTGGCGGCTGCAATACGACAAGGAGCCCAACGGGCTGGCGATGTACTTCACCCCCGTCCGCCAATCGACCGAGGACCGGCCGCCGACGATCGAGGTTCGCTGGAATCCCAAGGTGGGCCGCTATCAGTCGCTCGACCGCAATTTCAAGCATTTCCTCTCCGAGGCGCCGACGCTCGGCCCGGTGCCGGAGTTCCGGATGACGCAATGAGTGCAACCGATTCCACAATGGAAGGACCCCGCGCCGCGAGCCGCAGCGAAGCCTGGCGCAGCCTGCTGAAGCTGCTGCCCTTCCTCGGCCGCTACAAGCGCGGGCTGGCCGGCGGATTCCTGACGCTGGTGCTGATGGGGCTGGCAGGCGCGTTGCCGCCACTCTACATCGGCGTGATCATCGATTCGCTCTCGGGCCACAAGGAGCCGATGTCGCAACTGGGCCGGATGGGCGCCGCGCTGATGCATTTCCTCGCGCCGTTCTACCGCCCGTCGGACGAGCGCACCGTGCTGCTGTGCTGCGGGCTGCTGGTCGCCGTCATCTGCATCAAGGGCCTGTTCTCCTTTGCCAGCCGCTGGATACTGATCGGCATCTCGCGCGACATCGAATACGACCTGCGCGACAGCCTGCTGGCCCATCTGCTGACGCTCGATCCCGAATTCTACGTGCGCAACCGCACCGGCGAGCTGATGTCCCGCGCCACGAACGACCTCAGCTCGGTGCGGATGGTGCTCGGTCCCGGGCTGATGTACAGCGCCAATACGATGGTGACGATGATTTTGGCGATCGTGCTGATGGCGCGCCTCTCGCCGGCGCTCACGCTCTGGGTGCTCGCGCCCGTCCCCGTGGTCGCGGTGGTGGTGCGCTATTTCGGCCGCCAGATCCACGCGCTCTACGAGAAGATCCAGGCGATGCTGGCCATCCTCTCGGCCCGCGTGCAGGAAAACCTCACCGGCGTCCGCGTGCTGCGCGCCTACTCGCAGGAGCCGGCCGAGATCGCCGCCTTCGACGAGCCCAACCGCCAGTACGTGAACCGCAACATCAAGCTGATCGGCATGTGGGCGCTCTTCATGCCGGCGCTGCAGGTGCTGATTGGCGGCACGTTCCTGCTGGTGCTCTGGCAGGGCGGGCGGCTGGTGATGCTCGACAGCATCTCGCTCGGCACGCTGATCGCCTTCTACGCCTATATGGCCCAGCTCGTCTGGCCGATGATCGCGCTCGGCTGGGTGACCAACATCTTCCAGCGCGGCGCCGCCTCGATGGGCCGGCTGGATTACATCCTGGCCTCCACGCCGCGCATCCGCGACACCGCTGCCCCCGCCGCCGCAACGGCGACGGCCGCCGCGCCCGAGGTTCGCGGCGAAATCGAGTTCCGCCATCTGACGTTCCGCTACCCCACCTCGCTCGTCGGCGAGGAGCGTGACGACCGCGACGGCCGGCCGGTGCTCGACGACATCAACCTGCACATTCCCGCCGGCGCGGTCATCGCCTTCGTCGGCCCCACCGGCAGCGGCAAATCCACGCTGGCCGCCCTCGTCGCGCGGCTCTGGGAAGCCCCGCCCGGCTCGCTGCTGATCGACGGCCGCCCGGCCGAGGACTGGCCGCTCGAAGCGCTTCGCGCCGCGATCGGCTACGTGCCGCAAGACACGTTTCTCTTCAGCGAAACGCTGGCGGAAAACATCGCGCTCGGCGTGCCCGGCGCGCCGCTCGACCGCATCGTCGAGGCCGCCGAAGTGGCCGGCCTGGCCGGCGACGTCTCCGATTTCCCGCAGAAATACGAGACGATGGTCGGCGAGCGCGGCATCACGCTTTCCGGCGGACAGAAACAGCGCACCGCCCTGGCCCGCGCCGTCGCCCGCGATCCGAAGATTCTGGTGCTCGACGACGCCTTCGCCAGCGTCGACAGCGAGACCGAGGAGCGCATCCTGGCCCGCATGGAGTCGGTGATGCGCGGCCGCACCACGATCCTGATCTCGCATCGCATTTCCACCGTGCGCCGCGCCGACCGTATCGTCGTGCTCGAGCGCGGCCGGCTGGTCGAGCAGGGCACCCACGCCGAGCTGATGGCGCTGGGCGGCCGCTACGCCGATCTCTATCGCAAGCAACTTCTCGAGGAAGAGCTGGAACGCGCATGAGCGCCCACCAGGAAGAGGAAAAACTCGGAAAGATCTACGACGCCCACCTGGTGCGGCGGCTGATCCGGTATTTCGGCCCCTACCGCAAGCGCGTGGTGGTGGCGCTGATGCTCAGCTTCGCCGTCGCCGGCCTCTCGGCCGCGCTGCCCTTCCTTTTCCACGTCGGCATCGATTCGGCGATCGACCCGGTGGTGCATCACAAGCTGGCGCTCGGCCCCGGCCTGAGCCTGCTCGGCTGGATCTCGGTGGCCTACCTGGCCGCGCTGCTGCTCTCCTTTGCCGCGCTCTACGGCCAGGTGCTCATCATGCAGACGGTGGGCCAGCAGGCGATGTACGACCTGCGCCGCGAGATCTTCGGCCACCTGCAAAAGCTCCCCTTCGGCTATTACGACCGCACGCCGGTCGGCCGGCTGATCACCCGCGTCACCACCGACGTCGACGCGCTGAACGACCTGTTCGCCTCGGGCGTGGTGGCGATGCTCAACGACGCCTTCGTGCTGGTGGGCTTCGTCGCCGTGATGCTCTGGCTCAACTGGCGCCTGGCGCTGCTGACCCTCGCCGTGTTGCCGCTGATCATGGGCGTCACCTGGGTCTTCCGGCGCTACGTCCGCGACGCCAACCGCCGCATCCGCGTCTCGATCGCCCGGATCAACGCGTTCCTGCAGGAACACATCAGCGGCATCACCGTCGTCCAGCTCTTCGGCCGCGAGCGCAAGGCCCGCGAGCAGTTCGAGGAGCGCAACCGCGCCTACCTCGAGGCCTACAAGGACGCGATCATGGCCTTCGCGCTCTTCTATCCCTCGGTCGAATTCCTCGCCTTCCTCGCCATCGCGCTCGTCTTCTGGTACGGCGGCGGGCAGGTGCTCACCGGCGCGGTGCAGGTCGGCATTCTGGTGGCGTTCATGCAGTACGCGCAGCGCTTCTTCCGGCCGATCCAGGACCTCAGCGAGAAATTCAACATCCTGCAAACGGCCATGGCCAGCTCCGAGCGCATCTTCCGCCTGCTCGACGAGCCGGCGCCGGCCCTGGCCCCTGCCCGTCCGCACCGGCCCCAGGGCATCCGCGGCGAAATCGAGTTCCGCAACGTCTGGTTCAGCTATCGCAACACCGCCAATCCCACCGACGAGGATTGGGTGCTGCGCGACGTCAGCTTCCGCATCAACCCCGGCGAGATGGTCGCCGTCGTCGGCCACACCGGCGCCGGCAAGACGACTACCATCCAGCTGCTGCTGCGCTTCTATGAAATCCAGCGCGGCCAGATCCTGCTCGACGGCGTCGACGTCCGTCAGTTCGACCCCATCGAGCTGCGCCGCCATTTCGGCGTGGTGCTGCAAGACCCGTTCCTCTTCACCGGCACGATCGAGTCCAACGTCCGGCTGGGCACCGAAGGCATCGATTCCCGCCGCGTCGAGCAGGCGCTGCGCGAGGTCGGCCTGGGCCCCTGGATCGACAGCCTGCCCGCCGGCATCGAGACGCAGGTGAAGGAGCGCGGCGCCACGTTTTCCGTGGGCCAGCGCCAGCTGATCAGCTTCGCCCGCGCGCTGGCGCACCGGCCAGAGATTCTGATCCTCGACGAGGCGACCTCGAGCGTCGATACCCAGACGGAGCTGATGATCCGCGAGGCGCTCGAGCGCATGTTCAGCGGCCGCAGCTCGATCGTCATCGCGCACCGCCTCAGCACCATCCAGCGCGCCGACCGCATTCTCGTGTTCCACAAGAGCCGGCTGCGCGAACAAGGCACTCATCAGGAACTGCTTGCGCTCGGCGGCATTTACAACCGCCTGTACCAGCTCCAGTACCGCGATCAGGAGGTCCGCGTCGGCACCGTCGCCGGCCCCGACTTCGGCGCTCCGCTCACCGCCAGTGACTGACGACTGCACCCGCCGCAAGCACCCTCCCGCAACGACGTTGCCGCGCGCCCCAGCCCGGCCGGCTTGCCGGCTCGCCCGCTCCGTGAAATCGCTCGCTCCGGCGTCCCGTGGCACAGGCTTCAGCCCGTGGCCCGTTCAACATCGCCTCCCAACGATCCTCGTCACCGCAGCCATCGGCCTGCGTCACCGGAAGCCGGGGTGCGCGCGATGACCCCTCCGCAGATCCTGATCTCCGCGGGCGACCCTTCCGGCGCGATGCACGCGGCGCGCTTGTCCTGCGCCCTTGCCGAACGCGCCGGCGCGCAGCTCTTCGGCCTGGGCACGCCCGAGATGGCCGAGGCCGGCGTGGAACTGGTCGGCAAGACTTCGGATATCGCCGTCGTCGGCCTGAGCGAAGCGATCGAGCTGCTGCCGCGCGCCTGGCGCCTGCTCGGCCGGCTGGAATCGGAATCGGCGCGCCGCCGCCCGCGCCTGGCCATCCTCGTCGACGCCCCCGATTTCAACCTGCGCCTCGCCCGCCGGCTGAAACGCCAGGGCGTTCCGGTCGTCTATTTCATCAGCCCGCAGATCTGGGCCTGGCGCTCGGGCCGCGTGAAGCTGATTCGCGAGCTGGTGGCGAAGATGCTCGTGATCTTTCCGTTCGAGGAGCAGTTCTACCGCAAGGCCGGCGTGGACGCGGAGTTCGTCGGCCATCCGCTGGTCGAGACGGTTCGCCCCGGCCTTTCTCGCGAGGATTTCTGCCGCCGCCACTTCCTGCTGCAGCGGCCGATCCTGGCGCTGCTGCCGGGCAGCCGGCGCAAGGAAGTGGCGCACAACCTGCCGGGCATGATCGCCGCCGCGCGCATCGTCGCCACCGCCGTGCGGCTCGATCATCAGCGCGTGCTGCCCGCCGCGCCCGGCCTCGCTGCCGCCGATTTCGCGCCCTATCTCACCTCAGACCTGCCCGTGCGCGTGATCGAGGGCGCCACGTGGGACGCCGTGGCCGCGGCCGATTGCGCCATCGTCTCGAGCGGCACCGCGACGGTGGAAACCGCGCTGCTCGGCACGCCAATGGTGGTCGTCTACCGCGTCTCGGCCGCCTCGGCCGTGGTGCTGCGCCGGCTGGTCCACACGCCCTACTACAGCATGGTGAACCTGCTGCTCGACCGCCCCGCCGTGCCGGAACTCGTGCAGGACGATTTCACGCCCGAGCGCGTGGCCGCCGAGGCGCGCCGCCTGCTCGAAGATCCCGAAGAACGCGAAATCATGCGCCGCGATCTGGCCGACGTCCGCCTACAGCTCGCCAGCCCCAGCCCGCTTGGAGCCATCGGTCGCGCCGCCGAGATCATCTCATCCATGTTGTGAGGGAAATTTCCGAACCCGTCGCCGGCAGGGGCCGGCAACCCGGGATTCGGCTGCCGGGAAAAGTTCGTCGGGCGAAAAGAATAAGGAAGTGGACGGCAACGCTCGCGCCCAGGCAGGCGATTCGGCGCCGCCGTCCGCCGGGCCGAAGGATGCAACACGCTCCTTCGCGCCGGACCCGGTCCTGCGGCAGCCCGTTTCCTTTCGCCGGGCACGGTTAGCCCCCGGACAACTCTGCGGGTGTAATCTGGTATCTTAAAGCCACTGCGAGGATGAACTCTTGAAAACAACTGCCGGACTTCATTCGACCGCCCGGGCCCTGGTGGCGATCGCGGCGCTTCTGCTGGCGAGCGCGGCCGTGGCCCAGCAGCAACCGCCGTCCAAGCCCTCGTTCGAGGCCGACCACTACGAAGTCGACGCGACCCTCAGCCCCGGCAATCAGTCTCTTTACGGCAAGGTGCAGGTCGAGTTCGTCTCCGTGAACCCGTCGCGCACGCTCCAGGTGCAGCTGAACGAGGACCTCAACATCCAGTCCATCGAGCTCGATGGCAAGAAACTGGAATTCGCGCGCGCCGCCGGGAACCCGCTCGACGTGACGATCTCGCTGCCCGAACTGGTTTCCGCCGGCGGCAAGCTGACGCTCGATTTCGCCTATTCCGGCTCGCTTTCGAACGCGACCGACAGCCCGTCGAAAGACGTGCGCCTCGCCTACATCGGCGACAACAGCGCCTACCTGCTGCTCGCCGCGCGCTGGTTCCCTGTTACCGGCATCGTCGGCCAGAGCTACACCGGCGCGTTCAACCTCACCGTGCCGTCGAATCTCGTCGTCGTCGGCAGCGGCTCCAGCGGCCCGCCGACCACCGTGCCCATGCCGGCCGAAGTCAAGCCGTCCAAATCCGGCGATTCCTCGGGCGCGGCGCCGGCCGCCCAGTGGCAACGCTACACCTTCACCGTCGAGAAGCCCGCGCAGGCCGGCACGTTCATCGCCGGCGGCCTGGAGCTGACGCCGATCAGCCAGGGCGGCGTCTCCTACTCCTTCTACACGGTGCCGGGCGACAAGAAGACCGTCCAGGCTTACGCCCAGGAACTCTCCAAGATCGTCGATTTCTATTCGAGCGAGTTCGGCCCGCTCACCGCCAAGAACCTGACGGTCGCGCAGCTTTCCAGCGTCGCCCCGATGAACGGCGCCACCGGCCCGGGCCTGGTGCTGGTCGGCGAGCGCCAGTGGAGCGAAAAGCCCCCGGCCCAATTGCTGGCCCGGCTCGTGGCCCATCTCTGGTGGAACGGCATGGTCCGGCCGGCCGGTTCCTCCGACGTCTGGCTCTCCGACGGGCTTTCGCGCTATTCCGCCGTGCTCTACGAGGAGCACGTGAAGGGCAAGTCCGGCCTGCGCGAGGCCGTCCGGGACTGTGCCATCGGCGCGCTGATGGATGAATCGACGGCGTCGATCTCCCAGGCCTGGCGGCTCCAGCCCTATACCACCGCCTACGAATCCATCGTCCGCGACAAGGGCGCGATGGTCTTCCACATGCTCCGCGCCGCCATCGGCGACAAGGCCTTCCTCGACATCCTCCACGAGTACCTGCAGCAGTACTCAGGCAAGACGGCCACGCTCCACGATTTCGAGCAGTTGGTCCGCGCCAGGCTCTCTTCCCTGCCCAAGCCGGCATCCGGCGCGGCCCACCTGAACGCCACCGCCTTCTTCTCCCAGTGGCTCAACTCCACCGGCGTGCCCCATTTCAAGCTCCAGTACACCGTCTATCGCACGCAAAAGGGATTCAAGGTGGTCGGCAAGATCGAGCAGAACCAGGCCACGCTCAACATGCCGATCGAGGTCGAAGTGAAAACCGAAGGCAATCCGGTGACGAAGACCGTCCAGGTGGTCGGCGACTCTTCCGAATTCAGCGTCGACACCTTCGGCATGCCCACCACCAACGGCGTCATCCTCGACCCGAACGACAACGTGCTGAAATCCACGCCCGACCTCCGCATGCGCGCGATGATCGCCCAGGGCGAGGCGCTCGCCGGCCACGGCAAGTTCTTCCAGGCCGTCCAGCAATATCAGGACGCGCTCAAGATCGAGAGCAACAACGGCCTGGCCCTCTTCCGCATGGGCGAGGCCATGTTCTTCGAGAAAAACTATCAGGCCGCCGCCAACTCCTTTCGCGACTCGCTCGACGGACAGGTCACGAAGGAAAACAAATGGATCGTCGTCTGGGCGCACGTCTACCTGGGCAAGATCTACGACATGATCGGCCAGCGCCAGCGCGCCATCACCGAATACCAGGAGGCGATCAAGACCAAGGACGACACCGCCGGCGCGCTCGAGCAGGCCCGCAAATACCTGAAGACGCCCTATTCCGGCGATTCGTCATAGTCGCGCCGATTCCGCGCACTCCGCGGAGCCTGCGCCGCCTCTGGCCCCGCAGGCTTCCCTCCGTGTACGATTTGCCACACATGGCGTTTGTTTCCCGCTTTTCGCCGTGCTATACGCCTCGAATCTGCTATAATGTCTTAGCGTTGAATATCGCGGTTGTGTTGAGTGGTTGATCTGGTCAAAACATCGCTTTCAGAACTCCCGCCTTCGGTCCCTTCCGCATGTCTTCGCTGTGAAAGAAAAAAATTGAACAACAAAGCTGGCTGTTTCCATTGCTGTGCTCGCTCGGAAGCCCGTGTGCGCGCCGCGAAGGCTTCCGCCGGCGAGAAGGAATAGAAAAACTGTATGTCAACGTTTTCAGAACTCCCAATTTCTCCTGAAATTCAGGAGCGGCTCGCGTCGGCCGGATTCACGACGCCCACCCCGGTGCAGCACGCGGCGATACCCAAGGCCCTCGAGGGCAAGGACGTACTCGCCACCGCGCAAACCGGCACCGGGAAGACGCTCGCTTTTCTCGTGCCGATTGCCGAACATCTGCTGCGACAGGATACGCCGGGCGTCGCCGCGCTGGTGCTCCTGCCCACGCGCGAACTGGCCATGCAAGTGGCCGATGCCTGGGACAGCTTGAGCGGCAAGAGTCTCGGCCGTGCGGCGCTGGTCGTCGGCGGTCTCGCCGAGGGCGCCCAGATCACCGCGCTGCGGCGCGGCGCGCGGCTGATCGTCGCCACGCCCGGCCGCCTCGAGGATTTCCTCGATCGCCGGCTCGTTGCCTTCCGCGACCTGAAGATCCTGGTGCTCGACGAAGCCGACCGCATGCTCGACATGGGCTTTCTGCCCTCGATTCGCCGCATCGCTTCCGTGTTGCCGCGCAACCGGCAGACGCTTTGCTTTTCGGCCACGCTCGAGGCTTCGGTCGCCCATCTGGTGCACGACTACATGCGCCAGCCGGTGCGCATCTCGATCGGCTCGGTGCTCAAGCCGGCGGAAAACATCCGTATGCAGTCCTTCGAAGTGGCGATGGACCAGAAATACACGCTGCTCGAGGGGCTGCTCGTCAAGGAGACCGGCCGCGTGCTCATCTTCACGCGCACGCGCCGCAACGCCGAGCGCCTGGCGAAAACGCTCAACCGCGACGGCTTCCCCTGCGCCCGAATCCACGGCGATCGCACGCAGTCCCAGCGCACCGCCGCGCTTTCCGGCTTCCAGAGCGGCCGCTTCCACGTCCTGGTCGCCACGGATGTCGCCGCGCGCGGCATCCACGTCGAGGACATCGTGCACGTCATCAATTACGACCTGCCCGAAATCGCGGAAAACTACATCCATCGCGTCGGCCGCACGGCGCGCGCCGGCAACGATGGCGTCGCCTCCACGATCATCACCCGCGATCAGCGTCCTGAGCTGCAACAGCTCGAACGCACCCTAAGCCTCCGCATGGAGCGCCGCTCGCCCGATGCGCACGTTGCCGATGCCACCGAGTACGCCATGCGGCCTCGTCGTCCGGCCGAAACCGAAAGCGAGTCCCCGCGCCGCGGCAAGCGTGCCCGCCGAGACCGTTCCCACCGCTCGTTCGAGTCCCGCCCCACGGGCCACTCCGACCACGCGGCCGAGAACGGTCACCGGAGCATCGCCGCGCTTCCCGGTGAGTTCCTCCAGGCGCGCGTGTAACCACCCCGGCGGTCTCACCGCCAATTCCGTAGGGGCGGGTTTCCAACCCGCCCCTTTTTTTTACGTCGGGTGCCCCATGCTCGGCTTTTGAGCGTGGGGTCCTTCGTCGGGTGCCCCATGCTCGGGTTTTGAGCGTGGGGTCCTTCGTCGGGTGCCCCATGCTCGGCTTTTGAGCGTGGGGTCCTCACCCGTTGCGCGAAGAAGTTGCCGGCGGAAGCCCCGTAGCTCGCTACTTCCCCGGTTCTTTTTTCATCGTTTCCCAGACGGATGCAAAGGTCTGATAGGTCGGCTGATCGTAGAGAACAAAATAGACGGTTTCGAGTGAACTCGGCTTTTGCAACTGCTCCACCGCGGCGCCCAGCATGATCTCCGCGCACTGCCGCGCCGGAAAGCCGCCAATTCCCGCGCCGATCGCCGGGAATGCGATCGTCTTCAGCCCCTTTTGCCGCGCCAGGTGCAGCGAATGCATGGTCGAGCCGCGAAGCGTTTCCGCCGTCGTCGAGCCGCCCAACTCCATGCTCGCCGCGTGAATCACCCAGCGCGCTTTCAGGTTCCCGCCGCCGGTGATCGCGGCCGTGCCGACGGGTATCTGCCCGATCTCGTTGCATTCGCGCTGAATCGCGTCGCCGCCCTTGCGCCGGATCGCTCCGGCGACCCCGGCGCCCAAAATCAGGTCGTTGTTCGCGGCGTTCACCACCGCGTCGACGTCCATCTCGGTGATGTCGCCCTGCACCAGCCGGATTTTCTCCGCGACGTTCATCATCGCCCCATTCTACGCTCGTCGCTCGCGCCGTTATACCCGTTCGGGGCGACCCACCGCGTCGCCCGCCTGCTCCGCCTTGACGCTCGCCCGTCGTACCGGTTCGTAGGGGCGACCCACTGGGTCGCCCGCCTTTAGCCGCTACGCCTCCGTCTTTTCCTTCCCGTACTCGTAAACCCCGCGTCCCGCCTTGCGCCCCAGCCGGCCCTCCTTCACGTACTGCCGCAGCAGCGGCGACGGCCGGTATTTTTCCCCGAGCGTCTCGTGCAGGTATTCGAGAATGCTGAGCCGCACGTCGAGCCCCACCAGGTCCACCAGCTCGAACGGCCCCATCGGGTGGTTCAGCCCGAGCTTCAGCGCCTTGTCGATGTCCTCGGCCGACGCGATCCCGGCCTCGAGCATGGTGAACGCTTCATTGCCGATCAGCGCGTTCACGCGGCTGGTGATGAAGCCCGGCGATTCGCGCACCGTCACCGTCTCCTTGCCCATGCGGCGCGCCACTTCGCGGCACGTTTCGAGCGTCTCTTCCGATGTCCCCTCCGCCCGCACCAGCTCGATCAATTTCATCTTCTGCACCGGATTGAAGAAGTGCATTCCCACGCACCGCTCGGGCCGCTGCGTCACCGCGGCCATCTCGGAAATCGAAAGCGACGAAGTGTTCGTCGCCAGAATCGTCTCCGCCCGCGTGAACTTGTCGAACATGCCGAACAGCTCGATCTTCAGCTCCATCTCCTCCGGCGCCGCTTCGATCACCAGGTCCACGTCCGCGGCTTCCTCGACGCGCCCGACGGTCCGCACGCGCGCGAGCGCCTTCGCGGCGTCTTCCGCCGACACCTTGCCCCGCTCCACGCCCTGCTCGAACGCTTTCCGCATCCAGCTCGTCGCCTCTTCGAGCACCTGCGGCCGAATATCCTCGAGCACGGTTTCGTACCCGCCCAGCGCCGCCACGTACGCGATCCCGCGCCCCATCGTTCCCGCCCCAATCACCCCAATCGTCTTCACATCCATCCGTTTGTCCCTTCCTTTCCCCCGATTCTTTTTGCTTTGCCCTTCACCGCACTCTGCCGTTCGACAGTTCGCGCCCGCAAAGCCGCAAGCTCTTCACTAAAGTGGCACAGGCTTCAGCCTTTGGCCCTTTTCATTCGAGGCCCGCGCCCTGGACGCAAAGCTCCTGCACACGCCAAAGGGCACAGCCTGAAGGCTGTGCCACTCAACCCTGCCGCCGGGGACTGTAGTAGGGGACGTTGCACCGTGCCCCTACGCGTTTTCGCTATGAGGCATCCCTGTGCGCTTGGGAGCCGCCGAGACCGCTCTCTGCTCCCTCTTTCCCGAAAGCCCTCACCGCGCCGGAAACAGCCGCGCCGCATTATCGTAGAGGATTTTCTGCTGCGCCGCCGCCGAAAGCGGCAGCTCGCGAAACTTCCGTATGTTCCCGGCGATATCCGGCACGCCCGGCCCCGGCCAGTCGCTGCCGAAAAGCGCCTTGTCCGCGATCTCCTCGAGCCGTGGAAAATATTCCAGCAGCCGCTGTGGCGGAATGCTCGACACGTCGATGTACACATTCTTGTGCCGACGCACCAGGAAAAACGCCTCGTTCATCCACAGCGGCCGCCCGCCATGCGCCAGAATGATCGTCAAATCCGGATAATCGACGGCCACGTCGTCAGCCAGCATCGGCTGAGCGTACAAATTTCGCGCGCCGGGAAAAATCGACGTGCCCGTGTGAATCATCACCGGCATCCCGTGCGCCTGCGCCCGCTCGTACATCGCTCCGAGTTTTTCCATGCCGTCGCGATACGCGTTGGGCGCGACAATCTGGTGCGAGGGATGCAGCTTCAGCCCGCGAATCCCGAGTTTCTGGAGCCGATCCACTTCCTTGCCCGCGTCCTCGATGAACCGCGGATGCACCGATCCGAACGCGATCAGCCGCCGTGGATCAGCCTTGCAGTACTTCGCCACCCAGTCGTTCACTTCCCCCGTGAATCCGATCACGTCCGGGCTGACGTAGTTGATCAGCCCCGCGCGCTCGACGCCGATCTCATCGAGAAATTTCAGGAACGAAGCCGGCTTCTCGGAAAATTCGACGATCTGCTCGTAGTTCGTCCGCCCGCGCTGCATCAATTTCAGGTTCTGCGGCTTGAACATCCCCAGCGGCTGAATGTGTATGTGAATGTCGATGACCGCCATGTCCCATCCTCTTCGACCGCTTCAAGAACCCTTCATGCGCCAGCGTCCGCCCACCAACACCCCAGTAGCGCAGCCACTCCTGGCTGCGCGCCTTTCCGCAAATTCGCCCCTCGCCGCCAAACCAGAGGCCGCACAGGCAAGAATGCCTATGCTACCGAAGGCCACCATGCAATACAGCGTGGCATGGCCGAACACCAGGCACCCTGACGCGACATGGGTGCCCCAGGCGCCGAATTTGCGCCTGGGGGTTTTTCTCAACAGATACACCGAAACCCATTCTTCACCGCCCCCGCGCCTGCCAAAGCTCCTCCAGCGCCCGCCGCGTGAACACCCGCACCATGTCGCGCCGGTACGCCGGCGTCGAAGCCGAAGTCGTCAGCGGCTTCGCCGTGCGAATCGCCTCGTGCGCCACCTCGTCCACCAGCTCCGCCGAATACCGCTTCCCTTCCAGCCGTTCGGCCGCAGCACTCACCAGCCGCGGCGCCGGATTCACCGCCGCCAGCGCCACGCGCGCCGCCCGGCAGACGCCTTCCTTGTCCACCTTCATCGCCACGGCCACGCCCGCCAGCGGATAATCGATCGAATCGCGCACCCGCAGCTTCTTATACACGCCGCGGCGAAATGCCGACGACACCGGCACGTGCACGGCCACCACCAGTTCGCCCCGCCCCAGCGCAATCCTGTCCATCCCATCGTCTTTATAGAACTCCGCCAGCGGAACCCTCCGTCGGCCCTCCGGGCCGGCGATCTCCACTTCCGCTTCCACCGTCAGCAGCGCCGGCGCCGAATCCCCCGACCACACCGCCCAGCAGCGCTTTCCGCCCGGCGCGACGCGGCACACGTCGCCCTCCTTTTTCAGGCAGCCGCCCAGCGATCCGCGCCAGAATTCCGACTGGTTGTACCAGAGGCAGCGCGTCTCCAGGCACAGGTTTCCGCCAATCGTTCCCATGTTGCGCTGCAGCGGCCCGGCAATGCTCCGCACGGCGCTGCCAAGCACCGGGAAGCAGCGCTCCACGTATTTCCATTCGGCGATCTCCGTCAGCGTGGTCAGCGCGCCCATCCGCAACCCGATCCGGTCGTTGCAGCTGATCCCACGCAACTCGCCGATGCCCTTGATGTCCACCAGCACCCGCGGCGCAAACAACCGCATCTGCAAATTCGGCACCACGTCCGTTCCGCCGGCGATTACCATCGCCTCGGGGCCGTTGTCGGCCAGCACGCGCACCGCTTCTTCCACACTCGACGGCCGAATCACGCGAAAGCCCGGCATCGTCATCGCGCGCCTCCCTTTTCCGCCTGCTCCTTCGCCCGCAGCGCCGCCAGCACCCGCTCCGGCGTGATGGGAACGTCGGTGATGCGCACGCCCACCGCGTCGTAGATCGCATTCGCAATCGCGGGAATCGCCGCGGCCAGTGAGCCTTCGCCCGCTTCCTTCGCGCCAAACGGTCCCTCGGGATCGATGCTCTCGACGATGATCGATTCGATCTGCGGCGTTTCGAGCGTGGTCGGCAGCCGGTATTCGAGAAACCCCGGATTCATCAGCCGCCCCTCGCGCCACACCATCTCTTCCTGCACCGCCTGGCCCATGCCCATGTAGACCGAGCCCTGCACCTGCCCGTCGACGGTCAACGGATTCAGCGCCCGGCCGCAGTCGTGCGCCGCCACCACGCGCTCCACTTTCACCTGCCCCGTCTCGCGATCCACTTTCACTTCCACGGCCTGCGCGCTGTAGCTGTATGCGGGCGACGGCCCCACGCCGGCGCCCTTGAACTTGCCGCCGCGCGCCTGCTCCGGCGGCGCATAAATGCCTTTCGCCACCAGCGCGCCTTCGCCCTCCATGGCGAGCGCCACCGCGTCGTCGAAGCTCACCCGCACGCCCAAGCCGTCTTTCGAGACGACCATCTCGTCCCGCATTTCCAGTTCATCCGTATCGCAATCGAACTGGTGCGCGATCGGCCGCAGGATCTGGTCCCTCATGTTCCGCGCCGCGTCCAGCGCCGCATTGCCCGCCATGAACGTGACGCGCGAGGAATAGCTGCCCAGATCCACCGGAGTCAATTCCGTATCGGCCGCCACCAGATGGATCCGCTCCGGCCGCACGCCCAGCACCTCGGCGACGATCTGCACCTGCATCGTGTCCGATCCCTGCCCGATTTCCGACGCGCCGCTGTAAACAGTGACGCCGGCGTCGCGGTCGATCTTGATGTGAACGGTGGTGTGCGGCATGTTCGACCGGATGATCGGATTCGCCGCGCCGCTCACGTAATGGCTGCACGCAAAGCCGATGCCGCGCCCGTCACCCTGTTTTCCGCGCTTCTCCTGCCAGCCCGAGCGTTCCGCCACGCGCTCGATGCATTCCGGCAGCCCGTAGCTCGTCACCCGCAGCCCGTTCGGCGTGATGCACGGCGCCCTCAGCAGATTCCGCCGCCGCAGCTCCACCGGATCGAGTCCCGCGCGCGCGGCAATCTGGTCGAGCATCGATTCGAACGCGAACCGCGCGTTCACCGTCCCGTGCCCGCGCATCGCCCCGCACGCCGGCTTGTTCGTCAGCACGCGGTACCCGTCGAACTTCACGTTCGGAATGTCGTAGATCGCGTTCAACAATTGTCCGGAATAGAGCACCGTCACCGGCCCGTAGCCGCAATACGCGCCGCCGTCCTGCACGATCCGCGCCTGCGCCGCGGTGATCCGCCCCTCCTTCGTGATGCCCAGCTTCAGCTCGACAATCGTGATCGGCCGCCCGCGATGCGCGTAGAACACCTCTTCGCGCGTATACGTGATCTTCACCGGCCGCCGCGCCTTCTTCGCCAGCACCGACGCCGCCACTTCCAGCGGAATGATCTCGCTCTTGCCGCCGAAGCCGCCGCCCACCATCGGTTTCACCACGCGTATCCGGCTCATCGGCATCTCGCACACTGCCGAAAGCGTGCGATGCAGATAAAACGGCACCTGCGTCGACGAGTACACCGTCAACTTCTCTTCCGGCTCCCACACCGCCAGCGTCGAGTGCGGCTCCATCGCCGCGTGCGTCACCTCGCCGCAGCGGTAGCTGTCTTCCAGCACGAAATCCGCCTGCGCGAAGCCATCCTCGACGTTGCCGAAATGGTGGTGGTATTCCTTCTCGATGTTGTGCGCGCGCTTCTCGTGGATCCAATTCGTCTCCGCCTTCATCGATTCCAGCGGATCGAACCACGCCCGCAGCGGCTCGTAATCGACGCGAATCAGCCGCAGCGCCTGCTCGGCAATCTCCGCGCTCGTCGCCGCGACGGCGGCCACGTTGTCGCCGATGTAGCGCGCCTTGTCGAGCGCCAGCACCCGCTCGTCGTGCCCGATCGGCAGAATTCCATAAGGAGTCGGCGCGTCGCGCCCGGTGGCCACGGCCGTCACGCCTTCGAGCGCCTCGGCCGCCGACGTGTCGATCGAGCGAATCCGCGCGTGCGGGTGCGGCGAATGCAAAATACGCCCATGGAGCATCCCGGCCACGCTCAGGTCGTCGGCGTATTTCCCGAGCCCTGTGACCTTGGCCCGCCCGTCGGTCATCGCCATCCGCTTCCCGATCACGCTCATCTCACCCATGGCTTCGCCTCTCTTTTCAAATCCGGGCCGGCTTCCTCGTCGTCTGCCGTAGGGGCACGTTCCAACGTGCCCCTACTCACAGCGCAACCGCGTAAACCTTCACTTCGAGGTCGTTGCCGTTGCCTTTCGCCGCTCGCGCATTTTCCGCGCCGCGTCGAGCACCGATTCATAAATCTGCGTGTAACCCGTGCACCGGCAGATATTGCTCGCCAGCGCCGAGCGCACCTCGTCGAGCGTCGGCTCGGGATTCCGGTCGAGCAGTGCATGCGTGGTCATCAGGAATCCCGGCGTGCAGAAACCGCACTGCGCTCCACCCCGGTTCATGAACGCTTCCTGCACCGGATCGAGCTCGCCGTCGTGCGCCAGGCCCTCCACCGTCGTGATTTCGGCATCCTGATAGCTCGCCGCCAGCGCCACGCAACCCAGCATCGGCATGCCGTCAACGAGCACCGTGCAGCAGCCGCAACTCGAATCGTCGCACCCGCGCTTCGACCCGGTCAGCCCCAGTTCTTCCCTCAGCACGTCGAGCAGCAGCTTGCTCGGTTCCACCGCCAGCTCTCGCGTTTCGCCGTTCACTTTCAGCCGGATCAGTTCCTTCGCCACGCCAGCCTCCCTGCCACGCACCCCTTCTCTCTCGCGTATCTCATCCCCACGCCGCCTGCCCGCCCAAGCCTCGGCGAAGGCGGGTCATCCCGAACCCGGTCGGCGTTTTCCGCCGAACGTCGGTGAGGGATCTGCTGTTCCGACCACCCCACCGCCATCTCCAACGTTCACGCCTCGCACGCCCGCTGAAGCCGCCACTTTGCTTTCATCCTCCCAATTCCCCGAGCGCCTCCTCGTCGTACCCGATCACCATCTGCTTCCCCTTCACCACGATCGGCCGCCGAATCAGGTTCGGGTTCCGAGCCATCAGCCTGATCGCCTCCGCGCGCGAAGGCGGCTTCTCTTTCATCTTCCGCGCCCGGTACAGCTCGTTTCGTGGATTCAGAAACTCCCGGTAATCGCGCTTGCCGATCAGCTCATCGAGCTCCGCTTCGCTCAGCGGCTCTTTCCCCAGGTCGCGTAATTCCAATTCCGCTTTCTTCCCGAGCAAGAGACCTCTTGCTTTCCTGCACGTCGTTCACGTCGGCTTCAGGTACATCCGCAATTTTGTTTTCGCCATCGAAGTTGCCTCGTCTTCAATCCTCAATACCGCGCCACCGACGGATCGATCTCCTTCGCCCACCGGTCGATACCACCGATCATCGACTGAGCGTTTTCGATTCCCTGTTCCCGCAGCCAAGCCGCCGCGTTGATGCTGCGCACGCCCAGGTGGCAATAGACCACCACCTCGTCGGCGTTTTCGATGGACTCCAGGTGCGCTGGCAGGTCCTTCATCGGCGCCAGCACCGCGCCCTCAATTCTGCAGACCGACTGCTCCCACGGCTCGCGCACGTCCACCAGCACCACCCGCTCGCCGCGTGCCATTTTTTCCTTCACTTTTTGAGGCTCGATTTGAAGATTCAACAATGCGCGCTCCTTTCCTTAATGTATCGACTCGAGACGTCCCACGATTCTATTTTCCCACCGCCTGCAGGATGCTCGAATCCGGCCGGCCTGGCCGCCATCCGGCGAGCGCCGCATTGCCCGTTCCGGCTACCGGTAATTTCGCCAGGATTCTTCCTCTCACCGCCCCACCCATTTCGGCGGCCGCTTCTCGAGGAACGCGTGAATCCCCTCCGCCGCGTCCTCGGTCCGGATCAGCCGCTCCAGATAGAACGCTTCCACGTCGTTCAGTTCCTTCTCGAAATCCATTCCCAGCCGCCGTCGCATCTCGTTCCGCGCCATCCGCAACACCACCGGACTCAGCCCGGCCAGCTCCTCCACCAGCAGCCGGACGTGCTCTTCCAGTCCCTCGTCGGGCACCGTCCGCGTCACCAGACCCAGTTGCTGCGCCTCAACCGCCGGCACATTGCGCCCTGTGAGGATCATGTCGCACGCCGCGCGCATTCCCAGCAGCCGCGGCAGGATCACCGTCGCCACCGGCGGCACCGCGCCCAGCTTGATTTCCGGCTGCCCGAAGACGGCCGACTCGGCCGCGATCACGAAATCGCAAAACGTCGCCAGCTCGCACCCTCCGCCCAGGCACCAGCCGTGCACTCCCGCGACGGTAATGCAGTCGGCCCCCCACAGCAGCCGGAACACGCGATGAAACGCGTTCAGCATCGCGCTCACCCGCTCCGGTGCGTGGTCGCCCACGTCCGCGCCCGCCGAAAACCCCTTCTTCCCCGCGCCCTGAAACACCAGCACGCTGTGCTCGCGTGCCAGCGGTTCGATCGCCTCGCCCAGCTCGCGCATCATCTCGATGTTCAGAATGTTCAGCGGCGGCCGGTCGAGCTGCACCCACGCCACCGGCCCTTCGCTGCGAATCCGAATCGCCTGTTCACTCATGTTTGTTTCTTGCGCAATCCTTTCCGGTTCGAATTCCTCCGTCACGCCCCCGTGGCACAGCCTTCAGCCTGTGGCCCTTCTCTTCCCGCTACAGGCCGAGCCACCGCGAATGCCCTTCCTCAAGAAGCCATCGCCCCCTTCGGCGCCACCCACTTCGGCTCGTTCTCCTGTATGTCCATCACCAGCTTCACGTCCTCGGGTCCCGGCAGCACTTCGCTCAGGTACTGCGTGTATTTCTCCGGATCGACCGGCTCGCCGTGCACGTCGTAGCTCTCGCCGGCCCACTGCCCGATGTGCCGATTGAACTTGATGTCCGGCACGAAGAGCTTCGTCTGTCCCTCCGGCACGTGCTTGTTGATCTGGTCGATCAGCTTCCGGCACTCCTGGTAGTAGAGGCGCCGGCTGTAATCGTTCAGTTCGCCCAGATCCGCATCCGGCCGCGCGTTCGGCTCGTCGTACCGCCCCTTCAGTCCCCACACGTAGAACCAGTGCGCCGAATTCGACCGGTCGACGCCGAACAGGTCGCAGCTCACCGGAATCCACTTGTTGACGTATTTCTGCACCACGTCCATCGGCACCACGCCCGCGCGCACCACCCGCTTCAGCCCGTCCTGTCCGGTGCCCAGGTGGAACGATTCCTCCTTCAGCATCGGAATCATCGACTGCGCCAGCGGCGCGAACCCGGAAAAGCTCAGCATTGTCAGCTGAAACTTCCCGTCGCGGTCGACGAAATCGGTGTAGGTGTAGAAGTCGAGCCAGTGCTTCACGTCCTGGTTGAACGCGCCGAGCAGCCGTTTCTGCTCGAACGCGCGCCGCTCCAGCATCTTCTGCGCCTCGATCCGCCCGCCGAACCCGAAATGGCTCACCAGCAGCGAGCACATCTGGAAACCGTGCCGCATCTCCTCGGTCACCACCCGGCACAGCGATTTCCGGTCGTGCTCGCTCGGCGCGTTGTGAAACAGCCGCCGCTGCTGCTCCACCGACGCAAACTCGGTGTCGCCTTGATAAATGATCAGGTTCTGCAGCGCGTCGCGAATCCGCTGGTCGGGAATCGCGATCACCTTTTCCCATTTCGGCCGGCCCTTGAACGCGCCGAACTCGATCTCGTTCGAGCGCGTCTTGCCGAATTTCGCCTCGAACTTGTAGTTCTCGATCTCGTCGTAATTGACCTCGATGTCCTTCCGCCATTCGCGGAACAGGTCCACCCAATCGTCGAAAGTCCCAATCCGCGCCCCACGCATGTTCCTCACCTCCTTCAAGCTTCTAACAGCGTCCCTCCGTCTTCCCGCCCTCCCGGCGCCAGGTCATCCCGAACCCGGTCGGCGTTTCCTGCCGAACGGTGGTGAGGGATCTGCTGTTCCGACGGCCCTGAACCTCTCCTCCCACGTCCACCGCCTACTCCTTCAAATTCACCCACACGCTTTTCACCTGCGTGTAATGTTCCATCGCGTGTCCGCTCAGCTCGCGCCCGAATCCGCTCATCTTGTACCCGCCAAACGCCGCCGCCGGGTCGTAATTGTTGTACGTGTTGATCCACACCGTCCCCGCCTGCAGCCGCCGCGCCACCCGGTGCGCCTTGCCGATGTCGCGCGTCCAGACGGCCGCCGCCAGCCCGTACGGATTGTCGTTCGCCTGCCGCACCGCGTCCTCGACGTCGTCAAAAGGAATCGTCGCCAGCACCGGCCCGAAAATCTCTTCGCGCGCGATCGTCATGTCGTTCCGCACGCCGTCGAAAACCGTCGGCTCGACGAAATAACCTTTCCCGTCTCCGACCTCGGCCCGCTTTCCGCCGGCCACCAGCCGCGCGCCCTCCGCCGTGCCCTTCTCGATGTACCCGAGCACTTTCTTCATCTGCGGCTCGCTCACCAGAGGCCCCAGCCGCGTCTTCGGATGGAGCGGATCGCCCGGCCGCACCTTCGCCGTCCGCGCAACCAGCTTTTCCATGAACTCGTCGTGGATTTTCCGCTCGACGAACAGCCGCGAACCCGCCGCGCACACCTCGCCCTTGCCGTAGAAAATGCCCGTCGTCGCCCCGCGCGCCGCCGCGTCCAGATCGGCGTCGGCGAAAACGATATTCGGCGATTTCCCGCCCAGCTCGAGCGTCACCTGCTTCAGCGTCTCGGCCGAACTCCGCAAGATCTCCTGTCCGGTCGCCGTCGATCCCGTGAACGCGATCTTGTCGATACCCTTGTGCGCTACCATCGCCCGGCCCAGGTCCCGCGTCGATCCCGTCAGCACGTTCAGCGCGCCCGCCGGCAGCCCCGCTTCCTGCGCCAGCTCCGCCAGCCGCAGCGCCGTCAGCGGAGTCCACGGAGCCGGCTTCAGCACCACCGTATTCCCCGCCGCCAGTGCCGGAGCCACTTTCCACGACGCCAGCAGCAGCGGAAAATTCCACGGCACGATCGCCCCGACCACGCCGACCGGTTCCCGCAGCGTGTAATGCAGAAACGGCCCGCGCACCGGCACCGTCTCGCCGTGAATTTTCGTCGCCCAGCCCGCGTAGTAGCGGAACACCTCCGCCACCATCGGCATATCCACCTGCTGCGCCTCGAAAATCGGCTTGCCGTTGTCGAGCGTTTCGAGCGTGCCCAGCTCCTCGATGTTCCTGTCGATCAGATCGGCGATCCGCCACAGAATTTTTCCGCGATCCGCCGCGCTCATCTCCGCCCATTCGCCCGCCTCGAACGCCTGCCGCGCCGCGCGCACCGCCGCCTCGACGTCCCGCTCACCCGCCTCCGCAATGGTCGTGAGCGCCTCGCCGGTGGCCGGATTCACCGTCTCGTACCACCCGCCACCGGCCGGCTCGACCCACTCCCCGCCAATGAACAGTTTCCCCGCCCGAATTTCGCGCCTCGTCGCCGTCTCGCTCATCTCTTCCCTTCCCCCTCGCTCTCGCGCTCAACCTTCGCTAGGGCCGCGTACTCCCGCTCCGCCACGGGCCCGCCCGCCGAAGCCTTGGCGAAGCCGGCTCATCCCGAACCCGGTCGGCGCTTTCTGCCGAACGGTGGTGAGGGATCTGTTGTTCTCTTCGCCCCTCACCGCTACCACCAATCGTGATTGGCCCCTGCATGGCCGGGTTCGAAACCCACCTCTTCCCGCCTTACTTCCCCTTGAACTGCGGCTGCCGCTTCTCCACGTACGCGGTCAACCCTTCCTTCGCGTCCTCGCTCGTGAAAAGCAGTTGTTGCAGCTCCCGCTCCAGGCCCAGCGCCTCCTTGAATCCCATTTCGCACCCGGCGATGCACGACCGCTTGATCCGCCCCACCGCCCGCGCCGCCTTGTTCGGCGGAACGAACTGCTGCGCGTACGCCATCACGTCGTCCCAATACGTATCGCGATCGTAGACGTAGTGAATCATCCCCATGTCGAGCGCTTCCTCGAAACTGAACGTGCGCCCCGTGGCGATCAGCTCCACCGCGCGCGAACGCCCGATCAGGCGCGTCAGCCGCTGCGTCCCGCCCGTGCCCGGCAGCACGCCCAGGTTCACTTCCGGCAGCCCGATCTTCCCCGCGTCTTTCTTCGCGATTCGGATGTCGCAGGCCAGCGCGATTTCGAGTCCGCCGCCCACCGTGTGCCCGTTCAGTGCGGCAATCACCAGCTTCGGCGTCTCTTCCAGCCGGTTCAGCGTCTCGTTGGCATGCAGGCAGAAGTAGTATTTGAACTGCGGATCGGCCTTGGCCAGCATCGGAATGCTCGCGCCGGCCGAAAAGAATTTCTCGCCCGCGCCGCGCAGCAGCAGCACGTGAGCGTTGTCGTCCATCCGCGCGCGCAGAATGGCGTCGTCGAGCTGCAGCATCATCTGGTACGTGTAGGTATTCGCCGGCGGATCGTCCATCTCGAAAATCGCCACGCCGTTCTCGACGCGGTAGTGAATCAGCTCCTTCTTTTCCACTGCGGGAGTGCTCGCCATCGCTCTCTCCTCCATTCAGAAAGTCTTTGTCTTGCGCCCCGAACTTCCTTTCATCCCCACGTCTTCCAACTTTCCCCACTCCGCTCCGAATCCCCACTCATTCGCCACCGCTGGTAGGGGCGGGTTTGAAACCCGTCCATCCCCGCGGCCCGCCCGCCGAAGCCTTGGCGAAGCCGGGTCATCCCGAACCCGGTCGGCGCTTTCCGCCGAACGGTGGTGAGGGATCTGCTGTTCGCATTGCCCTCACCGCTTTCTCCAGCCGCCCGCCCCCTCGGCGCGCACCCCAACCACCAACCCGTTATGAACCCGCCCGCAGCATCGCTTCGGCTTCCTCTTCGCCGCGAACCCCGCGACCCTCCAAAACTCCATCCAAAAAAATGCTCGAAATCGTGCGCGCCAGCGCATCCGCGCCCGGATCCACCTGCGGCCTGTGCCACGTGTAGACCCAGTTCATCATCCCGAAAAGGCTCAGCACCGCCGTCCGCGCCCGCAGCCGCCGCGTCCGTCTTTCCGCCTGCAGCGCCTCGAACATCGCCATCGCCTTCCGGTAATAGCGCCGCTTGATCTCGTCGACCTCTTTCCGCTCGCGCCCCGTCAGCGAATCTTCCTCGTGCGCCAGCACCTTCATCTCGTCCGGATGCTCGAGGAAATAGTCCAGGTGGTTGCGCACCAGCGCGCGCAACTGTTCCGCCGGGTCCTCCACGCCTTCCAGCCGCTCCTCCAGCCGCTCCAGAATCCGCGAAAACGTGAACATCTCGATCCGGTAGAGCAGCTCCTGCTTGTTCCGGCAGTAGTAGTAGAGACTCGAGAGCGCCACGCCGCTCGCCCGGCTGATGTCGCGAATCGACGCGCCTTCGTATCCCTTCTCGCGAAACACGCGCGCCGCGTGCCGCAGGATGTGCTGCACCCGCTCCTGATGATTCCGCTGGCTTCGTGCCGACCGCCCATCCCCGGTTTCTGTATCGAACGTTCGTTCCATAAACCCATTCTTTCCTCCCGCACCGCCCCTGTCAATCCCCTTTCCGCGCCGCCTCGCCCCTCCCGCCGGCGGTTTGAGCCCGCAATGGGAGGTGGTCGCGCCGATTACCATTGCATTATTTTTGTTCTTGACACCATAGGACGGGAGGGGTGGTACGCTGCTGCTGACTGAAGGTTCCCGTTTGGATTTCACAATCAATGAAGGAAAGGCGGGGCCGATGTACAAACGTATTTTCTTGGCCGCTCTGCTAGCCTCACTGGTATCCCTCTTTCCTGCTGGAGCGCGCGCGTGCGCTATCCCAGGCTCCTACCCCGACCAACCGTGGACCACGCACATCCAAAGCATTACGCCGCAAGCCGCCATCGCCGGTATCAATCAGTTGGTGTACGTTCAGGGCTACTGCTTCGGCGATTCCATGGGCACAGTAACCCTCAACGGGGTCGCCGTCCCCGAAACCGACATCAAGTTTTGGACGGACCACGAAATCAAGTTCGCGCTTCCATCCAACGCGACAACCGGCAGCCTCGCCGTCACTTCCCAAAACTATGGCAACGACAGCTCGAAGAAGGAAGCCGTCTGCTGCGGCGACGGCTGCAGCGACAACGAGAACTGGCCGGTCGGCACGCAGGTATGCGGCAACGACTCGATCGGGAGGCCTTCATGAAATCCCGCGGAGTCGTCCTCGCGGCGCTGGCCCCGCTCACCACGCTTTTCTGGGCGGTGAACGTCGGCGCACAAGCGTCGCGCCGCCCAGAGGCACCGGCCTCCCTGCGGGAGATTATCGTTACCGGCCGCAGGCCGGTCGTGGCTGCCATCGACGCAATCGAGAAAAGATACGGCGTCCTGGTCGATTACTCCGATCCTGTCTACGCTAGCACTGTCGACACGCAGCTGTACTATTCCCTCCACGGGAAACGCCTCGCCGTGCCCATCCTCGGCCTCAGAACCCGCACCATCTCGGTCAAGTACGAGGAGGTGGAGGAGACCCCGAAGGGAATTCCGTACCTTTCCTGCAAGGTTCAGACCTATGCCTGCAACCCCGTCTTCGTCTGGCCCAAAAACGGAATCACAGCGCTCATACGCAAGGTTCTGAAGAATCTCGCCGCTCAAGGCGGGCCGGTTTTCACCGTGCGCAAGATTGCCACCCGTTCGGGCCCGCGGTGGGAGGTCTACCCGGTGAAGGTGCGGAACTCCGCAGGATCCCTCGTGCCGCAGCCGGACTTTCTCGCGGCGAAGGTCCACGTCCCCGCTTCTACGATAGGAAATTCGGGAGTGCTCCGGGCCGTCGCCCAGCAGCTCACCCGCAAGTGGGGCCACAAGTTTGAACCGGGGTGCTGCCTCTTCATAGAGGGCGTTGCCCCCCGGCCAGGCCCAATCGGCCACGCCATCTCGACGTCGGCCAGGCGAGCCATCCTTGAGCAACTGGGAAACAGATGGGTCGTGAGGACCTTTTGCGGTATCGGCAAGGACCCCTGCACGATAAACCCCGCCAACATGCCCTACCGCGAGCCGCCCCGCCCGCCAGCGCCGCCTGCAGTGCCTGCAAAAATGGTGCCCGCACACCCTCTTTACGC
>JBJKSI010000062.1:0-25217 GCA_046704165.1 Candidatus Acidiferrales bacterium | reverse complement strand
GCGCCCAAGGCAGGCGCGCTACCAGGCTGCGCTACGCCCCGACGAAACTGGCTCTAGATTCTAGCCTACTGTGGGAAGCCCCTTCCAGTTTCCCGCCGGAAATCGTCCGCACGGGCGGTTTTGGCATGCAATCGTCCGCATGGCAGACGCAACCCTGTCTCCGATTCAGCTTCAGCCTCGTTTGGTATAGAATGCCGCCGGAAAATCTTCTCAAAGAATGACGCGCCCGGAACCGGGGGATGAAAGGAGCGCCATGAAGTCTGACGATTCGCACGACAAAAAAGGATTCAGCCGCAGGGAGTGGATGAAGATCGCGGCCTCGGCCGGCGCATCGGCTCTGGTCTTCGGCGACGCCTTGCAGGCGCTGGCCGTTCCTTCCGGGCTCGCCACCGAGCGGCCCGTCGGGCAGAGCAGTCAGCCGGCGGAATGGACCGGACATAACCGCAATCTCGGCAAATACTACCTTGCTCCCGGCTATCCCGCATACGCTCCGCATCCGCGCTACTTGGGTGAGCTGCGCGGTTCCTGGCACCAGATCGGCAAGCAGTATGGTGAGCGCGCCGGCGACCTGATTCGCATGGTTTATGAAGGGTGGTATCGGGAGCTGATACCGATTCAGGGCACGCCGGGAGTGATGGCCGACTATTTGCGTCACCAGAACGCCTACTACGAACTGCTTGTCCCCGAAGCGCTGGAACTGATGCACGGCATCGCCGATGGAGCGGCAAAGGAGCTTGCCGTATCGGCCTTCCCGCATCAGCTGAGCCATTTCCACAAAATCCTGATGATCAACAGCTACTTCGGCTTGATGGGCAAGCCGCCGGTGTCTCGCACGGCCGAGTTGGCGCCCGAGGAGGATGTGTTTCACTGCTGCAGCGGCGCGGTGATGTTTGGCCAGACCACGCGTGACGGCAAGACGATCCACGTCAGCTCCGAGGATCAGCATTTCTTCCCGCAGGAATATCAGGTCACCTTCATCGTCCAACCGAGCGACAAGCGCGCCCACCGCTACACGGTCACCGATTCCGCCGGCGAGATCGGCAGCGAGCACGCGCAGAACGAGCGTGGCGTCACGGTCAGCGGCTACGCGGGAGGCAGTTTCGGCATTCTGGGCCCGACGCTCGCTCATCCATTTTCCGGTTATCGCCGGCCCGGGCTGGATTGGCAGGTTGGCGACTTCTATGCCACCGCCTTTGCCGAGAGCGCGCGGCACGCCGTCGAGCTCCTCACCGTCGGCCGCCCGGAGTATCGGGCGAAATCCGGCTACAAGATTGTGATCGGGAAATGCACGCGCGGAGTGAACTGGTTGATCTCCGACGGTCACGAAGCGTTTGTGGTGGAGAGCATTCCGGCCGATCAGCACGGAATCGCGCGCTATGCGATTCGCGTGCCCGGACAGATGGGCGAGCGCGGCGCCAGCTACATCGCTTCAACAAATAACGTCGAGGCCCGCGACAGCTACAACGAAGACAACGTCTACGACCCCGGCCATCCGATGAGCCAGCATGGCAACGGCAGCCAGCGCCCCACCTATTTCGGCTTGAATAATACGGGCATGCGCTTCTGGACCTTTATGTGGCTGATCCGCAACAACTATGGCCGGGTCGATGTGGACATGGTGCAGGCGTGGCGCCGATCGCACTTTGTCTACGACCGGTCGGGCGTGCGCCACGATCACCTGGAGATCGACGGCAAAAAGGTTCCGATGAATCTGGTGCCCAAAGCCGCCACGCTCTGCTGGCACAGTTCGGGACCCCCGGGCGTCGACACGTTCAAGGGCGTCGACACCTATGTCAGCCTGTCGGTGGCGCAGGACCGGGTCTCGTATCGCACCAAGGGCCGCCCGTGTGAATGGGTCGGCCCCTGGGACCGCCTTTCGCTGGGCTAGCCCGGAGATTTTTAGCTCGGAAATTGCTCTTTGGCTCACGCGCGCTCAGCGTGCGATGAGAAGTGGCAGGATTTCAGCTTTTGCGCCTCGCCACCAGTTGGTTTCGCGGGCACGGAGCCGCCTGCCATCCTTCACGGAAACCCTCCGGCGAGGAAACCCTCTGACGCGGTGCTCTATGGCTCCCTTTCGACCCAGACGTAAATCAGCGAGCGCAGCGGGCCGTCGGCTGTTACTTCGATCCGATTCCTTTTCTTCAGCGTAATCTTGCGAGAGTAACGGCCTGTGTTTTGATTGAAGCTGGTCGGCCGCACGACGCTGGCTCCGTTTAGCGTAATGTCGGCGCCTTGCACGCGGCTCGTCCGTTTGCGCGTGCCGTTGACCGCGACAAGCCGGTAGCTGCCCGTGGGATGCGGGAGGTCGATGGGCCGCCGCCAATGATGCGGTTCGCCCCAAAGAACCCGGAATTCTCCCCAGAATTCCATGTGCTTCGCCGGCACGTAGCGGGCTCCATCGAACCGGAACAAGGTAAACGTGTTCGTAGGGGTGGCTCCTCCGTTGAGCGGAATTTTGTTGTAATTGGTCCCGACGATCTGCATCGCACCCCTGTGGTCGACATCCACCGTCTGGGTTTCGTACATGACGGAATGGGGTTTCTGCTGATACCCGGCTGCTGTGGCGAGACAGGTGATGTCTCTCAAATGCCTTCCATCCCAGAGGAAATAGTAGTTCTCGCCGCCAAGCAGCACGGCATGGATCGTCCGTTTCAGCAGCGACCGCGGCCCGGAAGCGTCGGCAAGGTCGACTAAAGAGACCTCGCCCATGCCGGCCAGGCTGAGTTGATAGGAAGTGACGGCGTCGAGAATCGTCGCCTTGCCCTGCCCGCCACTCTCCCGGCGGTAGGAGAGCATCGCGTACTCGCCGCCGCAGTCGTTGTGAAAAGCCGCCGCCACCAGGCTCGGGACGCCCGCACCGTTGCGAGCGAAGACCGTCCAGGAAGGTTTCTTTCGACCGCAATTGGTCGTGCTCTGCCGCCGGAGAAACTCGCTTGGAAACGCAGCGGCCACCGCTCGTCCCACGGCTGCCGTCTCCGGACTCGGTTTGCTGGCTTCGACCATCACGTACAAAACTGACCCCGGAGCGCCCCAGGTGCTGAACTGAATCGCGTTCATTTTCCCGAGCGTAATCTTTCGGGTAAGCGAGGATGTCGCGCTGGTGAATCTGGCCCGAGAGACGATCTCCGTCCCATTGAGGATAATTCGGGCGCCTGAGACGCGATCTCTTTTCTTGCGCGTTCCGTTGATAACGGTCAGTTGGTAGGAATGTGCCGGCAAGCCGTGCAGACCGATGTGAGCCAGCAGGATCTCGGGTTTGCTCCCACCCGCCTGATGATCCAGAGACCACCAGCCGACGAGGTTACCCGCCGCTTGGTATCGTGCCCCGACCAAACGAAAGAAGGTATAGGTATCCGTCTGGAAGTCCGTGCCATGAATTCTCCATCGGTCTCCGTCGTGGTGGTCCGAAACGATCTGGAGGGGTCCATGGTGATCGGCATCAACCACTTCACTGTTGAAGATTGCGGTGGAGGGGGGATGGTGATTGTCGAGGGCGGTGATGTTGACAAGCCGATGGTCCTTCCAAAGAAGAAACCACTCTGCCCCTCCAAAGGAGATTTTGATTGTCCGGGCGAGCGCCGAATCTGGCCGGGAAGGATCGGCGAGGTTCACGAGGGAGGCGTTACAGCGACCGCCAAGCAGAAAGAGTGGAGCGTTTTGTCCTTCGTCAAGAATCGAATTCAGAACCGTCGCCCTGCCCTCCCGGTACGACAGCATCGCAATAGCCGTCCCGCCCCCGCTGTAACCCGCGGCCAGCAGGTCGGGTGTACCGTCTGGCCGGCGGCTGTAGACAGTCGCGCAGACATGCAGGCGAAAGCCGGCGCTCGTGATCCCCGCGGGCACGGCTGCGCGAATGGCACGCATCACTTGCGCGGAAATCGGGGCCTGTGGTTGCCGGGCGGCGAGCGGAAACGGCAGCAGCAGCACGCAGATCAGGAGCAATGGCAGTTTGCCTTTGCATGTTCGTCCGGAGCGGTGCCAACCGTCCCTCCCGTGGCCATTTCGTGCACCGGCGTGGCCATCACGGAACAAGCTGCGACGGTTCATTTCTCTTTCCTCTCAGGCTTTGCGTTCATCGCCGGCTGTTCGTCCATTCCTGCACGTAGACAAAGACAGCGAAGCTCGCGTGCACAGCTCTGATTCCCGGCGGCTCTGTCGGTGGATCGCTGGCGGAAAGCGAGGATTGTCTTACCAGCTGGAATACGTCTTGTCTTTCGAATAGCAGAGCTTTTCGATCGTACAGTCGGCGCATTTGGGGCGGCGCGCCTGGCAGACGCGCCGACCATGCAGGATGATCTGGTGGGAGAAGAGAATCCAGCGGTCCTTCGGAACGGCTTTCATCAGCTCCTGCTCGATCTTCTTGGGGTCTTTGTTTTTCGTCAGATCCAGCCGCTGTGCGATGCGCTGTACGTGCGTATCGACCACGACGCCTGAGGCGATGCCGTAGGCGGTACCAAGCACCACATTGGCCGTCTTCCGCGCCACGCCGGGCAGCGTGAGCATTTCGTCCATCGACCGTGGCACCTTGCTCCCGAATTCCTCCGTGATCCGCTTGCTTGAGCCCAGCAGGGATTTCGCCTTGTTGCGGTAGAAGCCGGTGGAGCGGATGTCCTGCTCCAGCTCGTTGGGATCAGCATAGGCGAGGTCCTTGGGCGTCGGGTATTTGCGGAAAAGGCCGGGCGTCACCTGATTCACGCGCTCGTCTGTGCATTGCGCCGAGAGAATCGTGGCAACCAGCAGCTGAAAGGCGTCGTCGTGGTGAAGCGCGCAGGTGGCCGCCGGATAGGCTCTCTCGATCCCGGCGAGGATCTTGCGCACTCGCCCCGGATCGGTGCCGCGGCACGCCGCTTTCTTTCCTGCGGCCGTCTTGGGCTTGGCCTTGGTTCCGGCCTTGGTCTTCGCCTTCGCTTTTGCCTTTGTTTTCGCCATGAAACGCTCGACCGGCACTATAGCACAGGTACTCCGCAGCGGGCGCGGGCTCTCTTGCTCTCTCCTTTTTCCCCGACAACAATCCTGTTGTCCTCAGCGCAGCGAACGATGCCGAACGCGTTGAGGCCGCCTCGCCCACGAAGGCCTGTCTGCAGCGCGACTCAGAGCAGTAGGCCGCTCTCGCGCGATCGCAGAAACGCGACGACCTTGGCGAAGGCGCGTGCCCGGTGGCTGTAGCGATTCTTTTCTTCGGGAGCCAGTTCGGCAAATGTCCGCCCCAGCGGCTCGAAGAAAAAGATCGGATCGTAGCCGAAGCCGTTTTCCCCTCGAGGCTCGTGAGTCAAAACGCCCTCGACGAATCCCGAAAAAATAGCCACCGCTTCGCCATGCCTTGCCAGTGCCGCAACGGCGACGAATCGCGCCGCCCGCTCCCCCTCGGGGCGGCCGCTCATCTCGCCAAGCAGCTTCCGCACGCGATCGGCGTCGGTGGCATCGGGACCGGCGTAGCGCGCCGAAAACGGCCCGGGCGCGCCACCGAGCGCGGGCACCACGAGTCCCGAATCCTCCGCAAGCAGCAGTTCGTTCGTAAAGCGGCTGTAATAGAGCGCCTTGCCCGCCGCATTTTCGGCAAAGGTGGGCGCGGTTTCCTCGAAAGGAGTCAGGGAAGCGAAATCCGGCAGCAGTTCCAGTTCGAGGTCGGCGCCGGGCCCTGCAAGCACTCGGTACTCGCGCAGTTTCCCCGGATTCGAGGTGGCGAGAATGAGTTTAGTGGCCACCGAAATCCATCTGCAGCAGCGACTGCTGCTGTTCGGTCAGGTGCTCGATGCCGCGCCCGGCCATGTCGAGCAGGTTCTCAAGCTCCTCGCGGTTGAAAGGGCGTCCCTCGCCGGTGGCTTGCACTTCCACCAGCCGGCCGCTGCCGGTCATCACAACGTTCATATCGACCTGGGCGCGGGAATCCTCCTCGTAGCAGAGATCGAGCAGGATCGCGTCGTCTACCACGCCGACGCTGGTTGCAGCTACCGAATCCACCAGCGGCACCGAGCGCAGAATACCCGCCGCCACCAGCCGCTCGCAAGCCAGCGCCAACGCGGCAAAACCGCCGGTGATCGAAGCGGTCCGCGTGCCGCCGTCGGCCTGGAGCACGTCGCAATCGATCCAGATCGTCCGCTCGCCCAGAGCCGCCACGTCCGTCACCGAGCGGAGCGACCGTCCGATCAGCCGCTGAATTTCCAGCGTCCGGCCCGAGGGGCGTCCGCGGGTACTCTCGCGTTGCGTGCGCTGTTCGGTGGCGCGCGGCAGCATGGAATACTCGCTGGTCACCCAGCCCCGGCCGCTGCCCCGCAGAAAGAGCGGCACGCTGTCTTCCACCGATGCCGTGACGACAACGCGCGTGTCTCCGACCTCGATCAGGACGCTGCCTTCGGCGGTGGGGATAAAATCGGGAGTCAGCCGCACCTGCCGCAGTTGTCCGGGCGCGCGCCCGTCGTTCCTTGCCATCTTTTCCTCCCTTGCCGTTCGAAAATTCGGTGAGATCAGCGATTCAGTTTGCCGGTGCACCGCGGTGCTGTCAACGCGCGGAACCCGGACTGGATTGCCCGGCGTTCACCGGGCGGGCGTCCGGCGGATGGAGAAGGAAATAGCCCGTCAAGTCTACGTGCCCGGCGAGCGTTTGCACCTCGTGTCCGTCGATCAGAATCTTGAGCCGGCGGAGATTCGGGATGTTCGCCGCCAGCGTATCGGCAATGGAGTTGACCGCCATCTGCTCGCTCTGAATGCCCGAGGGCATTTCGGTGGAAAGCTCGGTCGAGAAATCGGCCACCGCGACGCCTCCCGGCAAAAGGTAGAACTCTTCCAGGCTGGCGCCCGCGGGCAGCGTGCGCTGCTGAGGTGTGGGAGCGTGGGCGATCAGCGCCGCCAGCAACTGCTTGCCGCGCTCAACGGGATTCGCCGAGAGCTTCATCTCCAGATCGGTTTCGGTGAGCGTGCCCGGGTTTGATGGCGACGCCCAGTACATGTGCGCCTCAACGGGCTTGTCGGTTGGCGTCGAAACCGGCGGCTGCACCACCTCCCTGCGCTCCGCCTCTTCGGAGGCTGGCGTACGTTTCAGCCCCACGACCCGCCGGTAAAGGCCGGGCAGATAGATCACGCCGGCGACGACCAATGCCGCCAGCACCAGAATCGCGATCGTTTTCCGGCGCGACATCAACGCACCTCCGCCTGGTAAACCGTGCGGAACGCCTGGATCGCATGCGAAATCGAGGTGGCCAGCGGCTGCGCAAGCGCCGTGAGTGTCGACGCGCTGGACGCGTTCACGTTTTCCAGTTCGATGGCCACGGCCGGCTCGTTGATCGAGCGCAGTTGATAGACCTCGGCGGGAGCCGGCAGTTCCGGCGAACCGACCAGCCGCGCCGAAAACTCCACCTGCAGCAGCTGCGCCAGTCGCTTGCTGTATCTCTGCCACGGCCGCTGCGCCAGGCCCCAGCTCAGCATGCCGCCGGCGACCGAAGGCGGAGAAATGTCGGTCTCGCGCGAGAAATCGTAGTAGTAGGCATAAGCGGTGCCGACCTGGCCGGTCGAGCCGACGTTCAGCGTCAGAAACACGGCGTTGGGCTGCGCGTTGGCGATGGCGGCCCGTTGCGCGAAAGAGAGCGTCTTGTCGGTCTGCCGGGTCATCACCACGTTCAGGCCGGTCAGCAGCAGGCGCGTTTGCACCACCTGCGCCAGCGCCAGCGTGACGTCTTTTTCGATGATTCCGTTTGCGCCGTGCGCTCCTTCGTCGGTACCGCCGTGCGCCGGGTCGAGCACCACGGTGTTCAGCATTCGGGTGGACGACGGAACGGGCTGCCCGGGGGCGACGCCTTGCTGCTGCGGCCGCTGCTCCTGTTGCCCGGGCAGGGAAGTTGCCGACGAATGGATTTGCTGTTGCTGGCTATGCCGAGTCCGGGTCCCGGTCCGTTTCACGGTGTCGCCGGCCTTCGCAATGGTTGCCAGCGCGACCGCAAGCAACAGAAATGTGGCAAAGAGCGCGCCTTTTCGCACGTAGTTCAGCATAGCAGAATCGTGAACGCCGTTCCGCTCACGCAAGCCCGGATTCCGCTATCATCAACGGGATGAGAGCGCACGCCAAACCATGAACGCCTGGGTCTACAAGGTCAATTCCCGTCGTCCCGGACGGTACACCGGCTGGCATTTCGACCGCTACTTCCGGTCCCGGCGCCACCGTCCTTACGATATGGGCGGCCGGGAATGGATTCGTAGTCCGATGAGCTGGGCCCGTCTGCGCCGCGTCTCCCCGGGCGATCTCTTCCTCTGCTATCAATCCGACGAGCGCAAGGTCTACGGCCTTGCGCTCGCCGCTGGCCGGGGCTACGAGAGCCTGCCTGGTTCGGGAATTTTCGATTCCGTCGATTTTCTGCCGGGAGGGCTTCGGTTGGCCACGCCTGTGCCTGTGGCTCATCGGACGACGCGCAATGTGTTCCGGCATATTCGGGCGTTCACCGTGCCGTCGCGCGGCACGGTCCATGCGCTGGGTAGGGACGAACTGAGAACCGTTCTGGGCGTGCTGGCAGACTTCAACCCCGGTCAGAAAAACGAGATCAGGCGTTTCGCCACTCGGCGCTAACCCGGACCTTACTCCTGGCCTGGCAGGTTGCCCATGGGCGGGGTCTGCCTGTGCTGCGGTTTGTAGTTCGGGTTCTCGAACGTGTCCGGTTGCGCACCGGGAGCCGGAGACGAATTCGCAGGCGCCGGGGAGGGCGCAGTCGAATGCGTCCTTTCCGGCTGCGACCGGGTTACCCCGGGCAGGGTTGGACCCGAACAATATTTCCCGAGTGCCGGCTGGTAGCCCCGCTGCAAGGCGTCCACCTGGCTCATGTATGCGCCCTTCGATTTCCCGAACATGATGCTGCTCGCGCAGTAGTAGACGCCCGCTGAATTGTCGACCCACACAGTGGCATTCTGATGGGGGACCTGTTGAACCGCCACCGGGAAAAACTTGTGGTAAATGGCAGTGAAATCCAGCGGAGCGATCGCCGCCATGAAAAACGCGAAACAAACCAGCAGCACCACCGCTGGCAGGGCAGGATGAGCCGCTCCAGCTTCCGGTCGGCGGGATAGTCCTTCTCTACCGCTCGACAATCGAGGGTTTAAAGATGCCATCTTCACCTTGCCTCCTCATGACTTCCGCTAGCCATTTTGGAGTGAATCAACCTGAGAAACGCCGCTGCTGTCAGCTGTGCGGCACATATTCCTGACCGTACAGTCTCACTCTGCACGCATGCACCGCACAACCATGAACTAGGGCACTGTACCACTTTGGTGTACGTAACTCAACTATAACCCTGTCGCTTTACCGCCCCCAAAGGTATACAGAGAGTAAATACCCATACGCCTGGGTACTATACCTAAAAAGCCTGCCCTTTCAGAAGATTATTTCCGCCGAGCGTGGGCCGGGACAGCAGGACTTGCTGCCTGTTGGGAAGTAACTGGCACGGAGCGGACCGGGTGGCTACTGCCTCCTGCAGCCGCTTTTGAGTCCGGGCTCTTGTTCCCGGTACAGTATTTACCCAGTTCGGGTTGAAAGCCCCTCGTCAGGGCGTCTCCTTGGTCCATGAACTTCCCGGAACCATGGCCATAAAATCTGCTGCCGTAACAGTAATAATATCCGGCGTCCTTATTGGCCCAAACCTGCACGCCCATCTGGATTTTGGTGTGTGTCCCAAAAGACAACTCGCTCATTGCCTTTTTCCGTAAACTCGGCACCAGGACAAGCACCAGCAAAGCCGCCAGTAAGAGGAGCACAAGCAAGTCGGTGCCGGCGCCTTTCGGCTTTTGGGGCTTCTTCGGTTCTTCGTAATCATGCTCGTAAGACGATCCGTGGCGTGCCATCTTTTCTCTCCAGCCTCTTTCGTGCAATCGAGTGTCTACCCTGGGAAGCTGCGCGGGCACCCTCGTTGCAACCCCCGGTACAATCCCGCTTGAGCGTCAGTTTCTCGGAAATCGGGAGACTCCACAAGTGGCAATGCAGTAACCGAAACACTTTGGCTAATTACGAAAACGCCGCATAAATACAGGGCTTTCGTCTAGTCTTACTAGTACAAAAGCACCGCACGTAAGCTGTCGGCCGATTGTTCTCCGCCTAGGGAAATTGTGGTGCGGCCCGGCTTCCTTGGCATTCGGTGCGGTGGATTGCGGGGTGAATCTCTTCGGTGGCGGGGTGTCGCCGACACGGGAATTTTCGCCGGCGAGGCGCTGTTTTTCCTTACTTTCAGCGGTTTTTCGCGCGTCGCTGCCTGGCGCACGGCCCATCGGGCGCGTGCGCCGGGCAACGAAACGCGTCGTGGTTCGCTAGTCCCCTTCGTGGATCTCGACGGAGGCTCGAGTCCTTTCCCAATCGACGTTCATGGTGCAAACTTTGCCGCTCGGGACAAAAGAAATGGTCAGGTCCTCCACCGTCGACTGCAGGGGAGAAGCCTTCATGGGCATGCGCGCGAAATCGTATTTCTTGCCCGGATACGGAATTCCCCATTCGCCGGTCTTCTTGCTGACGATCAACGTCCAGCGGCGTGGTCTCGGGATGGTGAACAGTGTGTAATTGCCCTTGGGCACTTTCTTCCCGTCGATCGTCACGTCGGTGCTGATATCGAACGTGGTGGCCTTGTTCGCGCCCAGGCGCCAGACTTTGTTGTAGGGAACCAGGCCGCCGTAGATCTTCCGTCCACGCATGCGCGGACTCGAGTAATCGACCTTGATTGTGTTCCCGTCCGCGAATTGGCAGCTGGCCGCCGCGGGTGGACTCAACGGTGGCTTCTTCTTTTGCTGCGCCAGCCCCGGCTGGGCCAGCATTCCGAAGCCGAGCAACACCACTCCGATTGCCGATAGCCGTTTTCGCATCGTTTTCCCCCTCCGAAGAGACTCTTGCCGCGCCGCCTTGCCGGTCGGACCGGAACGTTCCCCTAAGGGCTTCGAAATTCCGCCGCCATCCCGCCCGTTGCGCGACTCTCGAAATTCTAACCCCATTCCGGTGTGCCAATCTCGTCTATTATTTCTAGGGAAGGGCAACCTGCGCTTGCATGGGTCCGTCCCAAGAGAGGAAGACGGACGGCCCGTTGCGCGGCCGGGCTGCATCCTTACTACTGAACTCGTGAAAGACGGAAAGGGCCGGTCTGTACCGGGCGCCGGTTGAGGCGGGCGGCGCGGTCTGCAATTCATTTGGAAACCACGGAGCTTTTAACAGATCGGCGTGAACAACAGCTGCCGGGTGTCAGGCTGGAACGGCTTGGCTGGCTGGCTGCCGCGTTGACAATCGCTATGGTCGCGGCGGTCGTTGTTGCCACGGGCTTCCCTTTTCACTTTGCTCCCCGGCTCACTGCGTTCAGGCGCCAGGGATTTTTCCTGTTCTGGCTCAAGCCGGTGGCAAAGCACTGGCTTGGCTGGTTGCTCAACGTCCTCTTCTTCATGCCGTTCGGCTGCAGTTTGGGTTGGTGGGCATGGACGCGCCAGTGGACCGCGCGTAGGCGGGGAATCGTGGTGTTCTTTTCCTCCTTCGTCCTTTCTTGCTCAGTCGAGTACATGCAGCTCTACCTGCCCATGCGCAACAGCTCCTGGGACGATGTAGTGATGAACACTCTCGGCGGAGTGGTTGGTTGGCTGGTGTTCGAGTGGCTCGGACTGTGGCTCTTGCGGCTGCTCGGCCAGGCAATTGGCGAGATCGCCTCGATGTTCGAATCCTGAGCTTCCCGCCGCGAGCTGTTGCGTCCTGCGGCAGGGAAGCGGGCCGGCAAAGCGGCTCGGGTGGCGGGGAGAGAAAGCCCTTGCGCCCGGCCCGCAGGAACGGTCGCCGCGCGACCGGCCGGGAGCGGTAGCCCTCTCTCTGCCCGATGGAAATGTGCCGTGAAGTGGTTGAACGACTTACTGAGGTCGGACCCTGGCCTGCGCTACCAGCGCGCGGCCATGCGCTGAGCTGCCGCCAGCAGCAGCTCGCGATCGTCCTCTGTCAGCAGATTGAAAAACTGTGCCATCCGATGCAGGAAACGTACCTGCTCGGGTGAGTCGCCGACCACGACGTCGTGTTCGGTCACCCGGCCCGGCAGATTCGTCAACGCCGGGATTTCCTCGCCGTCCCAGAAGATCTGATAGAGCGGAACCTCCAGGGCTGTAGCGAGCTTTTCCACCGTTTCGATCGACGGAACCGTGTGACCGTTTTCCACCCGCGAGATGTAACACCGAAGTAACCCGGTGCGCTTCTCGATTTGTCCCTGCGAGAGACCTCTCTGCTCGCGCAGGGCGCGAATGCGATCTCCGATAACCATGACGTGGTGATTCTTTCAGATGGTTGGGGATTGCCGCAAGGAAATACGTCCGCAAGGCCTTTATAACTACAAAACGAAATTCATTATATAAGTCTCAGTACTAATAAGTAATAAGTCCCAAGCCCCCCACTTTAGTGCCGTGCGCGACCTCGTCAAGCGGGCGGCATGGTAATGCCTCCGGGTGGAAGAAAGGGCCAGGTGCGGGTCCATCGCGCGCGGAAAAGAAACACCGCCGCTCCGGCCAGCAGCGTCAGCAGGCCGAAGACCACATACCGCGTGCCGGAGGAAAGAAACACCGCTGTCCAGCCCAGCAGCGCCACCAGTGCCGGCAACGGATAGAGCCACATCTTGTACGGCCGCGCCGCCGAGCTGAGCTTGCGCCGCAGCAGCGGCAACGCAAAGATCTGGCCGATGAACTGCACCAGCACGCGCGTGGTGATCAGCGCTTCGATCACCACGTCCAGCCGGAAGAACGCGGCAGCAATGGCGATTGCAGCCACGGTCAGCAGGGATACGTGCGGGAAATTCTTGGTTTTGTGCACGCGGGCGAATGGCCGGAAGAAATTGCCGTCGACGGCGGCCGCGTAGGGAATCCGCGAATAGCCGAGCAGCAGCGCAAAAACCGAGCCGAATGCGGTCCAAAGGATCATCACCGTTACCACGATCGCCGCCGGCCGGCCGTAGAGCCGGCTCATGAATTCGGAAACGATGAAGTGCGAATGGATCGCCTGCTGCCACGGCACCACGCCGATCAGCACCACGTTGATCGCCCCGTAGGCCAGCGCGCACGCCAGCACCGAAAGCAGGATCGAGCGGGGAATCACACGTCCCGGATCGCGCACTTCGTCGCCGATGTAGCAGACGTCGTAGTAGCCCAGGTAGTTGTACATCGCCACCAGCGTGGCGCTTCCCAGCCCCAGCAGAAACCCGCTGCCAAACCAGAACGAGTGTGGCGGCAGCGAAAAGGCCAGCCGAAAATTGCAATGCGGCAGCCCCACCACCAATATCGCCGCCATCGTGAGGATCGTACCCACCCACAGCGTCACGGTCAGTCGGCTCAGCACCGTGATTTTCCGATAGAGCAGCGCCAGCGCCAGCACGCCCACGCCCGCCGCGATGAACTTGGCTTCGAGCGGCGTCATCGATGGCCACAGGTAGCCGGCGTATTCGGAAAAGCCGATCATGCCCGAGGCAATCTCCAGTGGTCCGCTCAGCACGAACTGCCAGATGAAGAGGAACGCCATCAGCTTTCCGAACGTTTTCGGCCCGTAGGTTTCGCGCAGGAAATGGTAGCTGCCGCCCGAGCCCGGCAGCGCCGCGCCCAGCTCGCTCCACACCAGCCCGTCGCAGACGGCCAGCAGCGCGCCAAGCACCCAGCCCAGCATCGCTTGCGGCCCGCCCATCGCGCCGAGCAGCAGCGGGATCGAGATGAACGGCCCGACGCCCACCATGTTCGACATGTTCAGCGCCGTGGCCGGCAACAAGCCGAACCCTCGAACGAGGTGTGGGGAAGATTCCTGCTTCATGAGCGGTGGATTGTAAAGCATCGTGGCGGCGGTTGTCGTCCGCGAATCTCGGCTCTTTCCGTCAATCGGAATCTGCGGATTGTGCCGCGCTGGCCATTTCGCCGCTCCACGAACGCGCCTACACGGCGCAGGCGGAGCGGGGAAGACTTTCGCGGCGTTGCCTTTTTCTAGCAAAATAGTGTCTATGGACCATGACAGGCTTTCCCGCCAGAGGGCGTTCCTGGCCGAAGGCGACAAACTGAAGAAAATCTTACGCCGCACGATGCTCACCGACGGCTCGCGGCGCGAAAATTCCGCCGAGCATTCCTGGCACCTCATCCTCACCGCGATGGTGCTGCGTGAATACGCGATCGAGCCGGTGAATTTCGAGCGTGTGCTCCAGATGCTGGCGGCGCACGACCTGGTCGAAATCGACGCCGACGATACCTTCGCCTACGACGTCGAGGGCAATCGCACCCGCGCCGAACGCGAACGCCGCGCCGCCCAGCGCCTCTTCGGGCTGCTACCCGACGACCTGGACACCGAGCTTCGCTCTTTGTGGGAGGAATTCGATGCTCAGCGGACGCCCGAGGCGCGCTTCGCCAACGCAGTCGACCGCCTCCAACCCCTGCTGCAGAACCTGGCGACCAGGGGCGGCACCTGGCGCATCTACAAGCCTACGCGCGACCAGGTGTTCCAGCGCATGGACCCCGTACGCACGGCCCTCCCCGCGCTCTGGCCCCTCGTGCAGCGCGCGATCGAAAATTTCTTCTCCTCGCCAGAGGGGAGCTTTGGGGACCTCTGAGGAATCGGCCCGCCAGGTTCAAGGCGAAAGAGTCCCGGCGGAGTCTGCCCTGCAGCGCGTTGCCGACCTCGGCAGGGAACTCGGTTCCGAAAGTGTTTCCGACGAGGCTTCCGAGCTTGCCGAGCGCATCGCGCAGGGCCGCTTCTACGTGGCCTGCATCGGCCAGTTCAAGCGCGGAAAATCCACGCTTCTCGACGCCTTGCTGGCTGACCGCGTCTTGCCCACCGGCATCTTGCCAGTTACTGCCGTGCCCACGATCGTCCGATACGGCGATGCGAGAAGCGCCCGCGTGCGTTTCCAGGGCGGCACATGGACCGACGTCCCGCCGGAAGCCCTCCCCGAGTACGTCTCAGAAGATCGCAACCCCGAAAACACCAGGAAAGTAGCCGCCGTCGAGGTTTTCGTTCCCAGCCCGCTGCTTGCCGAGGGCATGTGCTTCGTCGATACGCCCGGACTGGGCTCGGTCTTCGCCGGTAACACCGAGGCCACACGCGCCTTCGTTCCCCATATCGACGCGGCGATTGTCGTCGTCGGCGCCGATCCCCCTATCGCCGGAGAAGAGCTGGCGCTCGTCGAGCAGGTCGGCAGGCAGGTGGAAAACCTCATCGTCGTGCTGAACAAGGCCGACAAGGCATCGGACGAGGAACGTGCAACCGCAAAATCCTTCACCAGCCGTGTGCTCGAAAAGCGCCTGGGCCGTCCCGTCGGTCCCATCTACGAGGTCAGTGCCGCCGAGCGGCTCGACGGCCTCGGCCCGGCACGCGATTGGCCAAAACTCGTTACAGCGCTCGAAGGCTTAGTGCGCGAATCGGGCGCCAGCCTGGCCCGCCGGGCGGGCGAGCGGGGCTTGCGCAGGCTGAGCGAAGAGCTGCTCACGATCGTGACGGAGGAAAGGGAAGCGCTGTTGCGCCCGATCGAGGAATCCGAGCGGCGCATCGAGGGCTTGCGGCAGACGATGGCCGAAGCCGGGCGTTCCCTCCGCGAACTGGGCTACCTCTTCACAGCCGAACAGCACCGCCTGTCCGACATGTTTCTCGAGCGAAGAAAGCAGTTCCTGGCGAAAGCCATGCCGGCAGCGCGCTCGGAATTTGCTTCGCAGCTCGCCCGGCTGCCGCGCCGCTTCGGGCCGAAATTTCGCAGAGAAGCCATGGCCGCCGCGCAGGCCGTCGCCGCTCGGCATGTGCTGCCCTGGCTGGAAACGGAGCAGGCATCTGCCGAGGAAGAGTATCGCAAGGTCGCCGCGCGCTTTGTGGAGATCGGGAACGGATTCCTCGGGAAACTTTCATCGGCGGGCGTTCCCGAACTGGCGCGCATGCCCAATGCGCTCGATGCCGAGCGCGGATTTCGTGTCCGGTCCCGCTACCGGTTCGAGGATCTCCTCACCATTGCCCAGCCGGCCTCGCCCCTGCGCTATCTGGCGGACGTCTTCCTCTCGTTCGTCGGAGCCTCTTCCCTGATCGCCCGCGACGCCGCGGAGTTCCTCGACCATCTGATGGAAACCAACAGCGCGCGCGTGCAATCGGACGTCGTGGTCCGCGTGCAGGAAAGTCGTGCCCAGCTCGAAGTGGAAATCCGCAAGCTGCTCCACGAAGTCGGCCGCATGGCCGAGCGCGCCCTCGACCATGCCCGCACCGCCAGGGCCGAAGGTGCCTCCGCAGTGGAGTCGGCCCTCGCCCGTCTCGATGCCATGGACGCTGAAATTCGGAGCCTGTCTCTTGCTGAAGCGGGTAGCTGACCCATGAAAGCGCCGCGTCCGGCTGCCGCTTCAGGATCACCAGGTGCCCAACCGGCTTCTCCGTTGTTTCCGCGGATTTCGGCATGCCCGTTTTTCTGTCGTTGCCGCGCTTGAAGTCCCAATCGCCCGCCCATAACCCCTCCGGTGTTTGTCGCCCAATACCCGGCCTGTGTCGACCCTGGGACGGGAGCGGAGCAGGCGACCGCTATTCCTCGCGTAGTAGTTGCGCCGGATCGATCCTCGCCGCGACTCTCGCGAGGATCAGGGGGGGGCGGTCGGCGCCAGGTTATACAGGCATTGACCCCCCCCCACACACAGGGATACAATACGTCCACTAAATTTGCATTCCGGAGGCAATGCCATGATCAAGCTGCATGGGCCTCTCCTCCTGGCAGTTCTGGCTTTTACCTTCGCAGGCACGGCCCGGGCGCAGTCCAACTGCTACCTCAGGCAGCCCCCTCTGCGGGGATCGACACGTGAAGCCAAGTAAGTTGCCGCCGGGCCGCCGGCGGCGCTTGCCCCCGGGCGGCGTCCTGCTGCTGGCCGCCTTTGCGCTTGTCATGGCCGGGCTTACGGCTGCTGCACAGACGCGGCACCGGAAGCCCTACGTTCCGCAGTACACGCTGACCGCCGGCGAGGCAACTCCAGTCGGGAGCTTGCTCGCTGCGACTCCCGTGCTCGGATCCGGCTGGTGCGACGCGAATGGGAACCTGTATCTGAGGATTCTCCCATCCTACCTGGACCGCTATATTTTCGCGGCGCCTGTAACGGAGTTCTCGACGGACGGCGAGAAGAAGACAGTTTTTTCGCCCGCGGCGACGCCGGGCTGGGGGCAGGGCGAGTTCTCCGACTACACGGTGGGCCAGGACGGTATGGTGTACCTCCTCGCTCAGAGGCCGACGCCGAAGCACAAAGTTGAGACCGCTATCCTCGGCTTCGACCAAGACGGGAGCCATGCGCTTACCGCCCCACTGGAGCTCCCCGTGACCGGCTACGACCACATCGCCGTCTTCTCGACCGGGCAGTTCCTTGTTATGGGGGCCAAAAAGGCGCAGCCGCCACCTCCACGGATTCCGGGCACGCCCGTGTCGCCGAAGGATCTCTCGAAGCATCACGAGCCGGATGTCGAACCCATCGGCTTCGTCGTGGAACGGGACGGTCGGCTGATCAAGCAGGTCGTGTTGCCCGCCGACCCGCTATCGGTCGATCACGGCAAGGCGAACGGTGCGCCGCTGGTGCTCAAGGCGTTTGAGGCGCAAGGACGTGCGACGCTGGTTGCGGGCGATGACGGTATCGTCTATGCAATGTTCCCGACGAGTCCGCCTTTCGTCTTTGCGATTTCCTCGAGTGGCGAAATCGTCCACGGCTTCGCCGTTGAACTGCCCTCGCCAGCCTATTCCGCCGTTGGGATGAAATGGGCGGAGGGGTTGGGTGGGCTGCTGCTCGAGAGTGCGGAAATCAAGAACCACGGATTCATCAGGTCCCAGACCGTTCTGTCCGTCATCGATCCCACGACAGGTCAGCGCGTCGCCGATTATCACGCGGGGCCGGGGCTTGGCACGCTGCCGGCCTGTTTCAATCAAGGGCGAATTTATTTTCTCGGCTCAAGTAAACGCAAGCTGGTGATTCGCGAGGCCGAGATTCACTAACAAGACCCTGCGCCCTCGCCATTCGCGCGGCCCTGGGCGCACGGGACGAGGACGGACTCATGCCGGTTCTGCGCGTCGGTTCGCGCGGCGCGGCTTACCGGAATGCGGCACAGAGGATCGAGAAATCGTCGTTCAGGTGCTCGCTGCCCTGCGCGGTTATGCAGTGCCGGTAGACTTCGTCCAGAGGAGGCAAGTGGTCAGGGGAAAGACCGCCCAGATATTGGATTATTTCTTTCCTCCCGCCCACCTCGCCGTCGGGTTTCTGGATTTCGTAGCAACCGTCCGAGAAAACGTACACCCGGGAAGCGTGCGGAATCTCAACTTCCATGGGACAGTACGGAACGTTGGCGAAGAGTCCGACGGGCACGCCCTGCGCGTCCAGATCGATTGCCCTCCGGGAAGAATCGACCAATAGCGCCGGGGGATGTCCGCCGTTGGCATACCGGAGTCTTCGATTCTTCAAATCGAAGACTCCATACCAGATGGTGAAGTACAGCCCGTACTGTTCCTTCGTGGGAAATCGCCTGTTCAGTGCGGCAAGCACCCGATCCGGAAACAGGAAATCGGCATCCGGCAGGGATTGGGTTCGGAGCGTATTCAGCACGGAGACGGAGAGCAATGCCGGACCGACTCCGTGTCCCGAAACGTCCAGCAGGTAGAGGGCGAAGTGCCGGTCGTCAATCCAGTGATAGCCCAAAGTATCTCCGCCAAGGTGCGCCGAGGGAACGTAAAGCCATTCCGTCTGCACCGCGCCTTCCTTAATCGGCGGAGGGATGAGCGATACGACGTAACTCGCGGCATAAGCAAGCTCGCTCTCGAGCGCATTTCTGCTCTGCCACAGGGCCTGATTCAGTTCGCTTAACTGCCGGTTCTGATTCTCCAGTTGAACCTGCAGCCGCCGGATGTTCAGATGCGTCCTTACCCGGGCTTCCACTTCCTCGAACTGAAACGGCTTGCTGATGTAGTCCACTCCTCCCGCGGAAAACGCCTTCACCTTGTCTATCGTTTCCTGGAGCGCGCTGATGAAAATGATGGGAACGTTCTTCAGGCTTTCCGTCTCTTTCAGGCGGCGGCACACCTCGTACCCATCCATCTCCGGCATCATGATGTCGAGCAGGATGATGTCCGGCGGGTCCGCTTCCGCAAACCGCAGCGCCAGTTTCCCGCTGGGTACCGGACGGACGACGCATCCCTGATCCTTGAGCATGCCGCCGAGCACCTGAAGGTTGGCGGGGGTGTCGTCAACGAGGAGCACGTTAGCCGGGTTGTCGGCCCATGTCGGGCACATGTCAGTCCATCCCTTCTCGCAGTAAGTCGATAAGTTCCTCGTATTGGAAACCGTTTGCCAGGTTCTGTAGCCCGCGAGCCAGCTGATCGTCTCGGGCTGCCACCTGATCGATCAACATCAGCAAGCGATCCTGATACCCGCCTGCCGCCGCCTTCGCCATCTGCTCCCGAATCTCCTTTGGCAGTTGCGACAGCCGCGCCCCGGTAACATGGATCGTCTCCGCTTGTTTCCGGCCAACGGACCGAACCTGTTCTTCATCCCCGTAGACATATTCGGCGTGAAGCCAATCGGCGAGCTTCCGGAACAGTTCCTCTTCCTTGTAAGGCTTGCCCAGGAAATCATCGGCTCCGGTTTTTCGAGCCTGCTCGCGGCTGTCGTCCAAGACGCTAGCGGAAACGGCGATAATCGGTACATCGCACCCCTTGTCCGTGCCCTTGATGCGACGAATGGCTTCGTAGCCGTCCATCACCGGCATGCGCACGTCCATCAGGATCAAATGCGGTTGCCACTCCTCAAACAGCCGAACCGCTTCCAGCCCGTTCGCGCCCTCCCGGGTTGTGAATCCGGCCTCCTGCAGCATTTGGCAGAGGAAAAGCCGGTTCTCTTCCTTGTCGTCCACCACCAGGATCCGGAAGCTCGGTTGGCCCGGGCGCAGTCCCAGCAGGCGCCGGGCCGGCGCCGCGGGCTGGGTCTCCTCGCCGACGATCTCCTGCGCGTCGATCTCCGCGCAAAATAGAGTGCCCTTTTTGATTTCGCTCTTCACGGTGATATCGCCGCCCATCAGGCGGACGAACTCCCGGCTGATCGCCAGCCCCAGGCCCGTTCCGCCCTCGGAAGCCGCGCTGGCGCTCGCTTGCTCGAAGTATTCGAATACTTTTCCCAGATCGCCGGGCGCAATGCCCACGCCGGTATCTTCCACCTCGATCCTGAGCCGCACGCGCCCCTCGTCGCCCCGCCTGGCCGCCAGGCGCAGCACGATTTGTCCGTGTTGGGTGAATTTCACGGCGTTGCCGAGCAGGTTGATCAACACCTGCCGCAGCTTCCCCACGTCGACAAGAATGAAGCGTGGCAGGTCGTCCCCTTTTTCCACCTCGAACAGCAGGTTCTTTTCCTGCGTCCGGATCCTGAACATCGTGGCGAGATCGTCAATCAGGTCGTGGAGGTTGCAGGCCACCGGGTTCACCGAAGTTCGCCCGGCCTCGATCTTCGACATTTCCAGGATGTCGTTGATCAGCGCAAGCAGGTGCTCGCCGCTTCGCGCGATGGTATTCAGGGACTCATGCTGCTGCGGGGTGAGCGATGGATCCCGTTGCATCAGTTGCGTGAAGCCCAGGATGGCATTCATGGGTGTCCGTATTTCATGCGACATGTTTGCCAGAAAAGTGCTCTTGGCCCGGCTCGCCGCTTCCGCGGCTTCCTTCGCTTCCCGCAACTGCTCCTGAGCTTCCTTCCGCAAGGTGATGTCTTCGATCGTGCCATCGAAGCATTCCACCTCGCCTCGCTCGCTGTGGACCACCCTGGCCGAGAGGCTTCCCCAGATTCGCGTGCCGTCCACTTTCTTCAGGTGCACTTCCAGTCCGGAGACCTGCTCCTTCTCGAGCAGCCGGTCCGAGAATACCTGCCATTCCTCCGGATCGAGACATACATCGGCCGGCGAACTCGTCATAAGCTCTTCAAGAGAGGGGTAGCCAAACATCCGCGCCGCGGCCGGGTTCGCCGTGATGAAGCGGCCCGGCGCTCCCGTCGTGGTTCGATACAAGCCCACGGGAAGATTGGAAATCAGGGTCCGGTAGCGCTCCTCGCTTTCGCGCAGGGCCTCTTCCACCTGTTTGAGTTCTGTGATGTTGGTCACCATGGCGAAAGCACCGGTCTTCCGGCCGTTCTCGTCAAACAGCGGGTTGGCATGGAAGATGCACGGGACGAGCGACGCATCCGGCCGGTTCAGGCAGATCTCGTAGGCCCCGCCTTTGCCCTCCGCGCGCAGCCTCACCTGTTCCTGAAAAATGGCCGCGTTTTCCTCGTTCACGAAATCGAAGATGGGTTTCCCCACGATCTCCTCGCGCGGCCTTCCCAGCGTTGCGCACATGGCGTCATTGACGGCGGTGGTAACGGTGTTGTTGTCTATCATCCAGAAACCTTCCCCCGTCGTCTCCAGAATGCGCCGCAACCTTTGCTCGCTGTTGCGCAGCGCCTGCTCCACTCGCTTCAGTTCCGTGAAGTCGTGAAGGATTTCGATTGCGCCGATGTATTCGCCCTGCAAACCGTACAGCGCGCGCGCCCGGCCCTGCAGATAGGTCTCCTTGCCGCGCACGTGCAATGGCGATTCGCCGATCAGCACATGGCCGGAGCGTTTCAGGCTCTTGTAATCCCGCTCCAGCTCTTCCCGCGGCGTTTTCACCAGGTCGATCAGGATGGGCCGTCTTTCGCCATAGAAGGGGATCGCGTACTCATAGTTGCCCTTGCCCAGCATCTCTTCGGCCCTGACGCCCGTCAGGGACTCCGTTGCCCGGTTCCAGGCCACCACCACGCCGTTCCGGTCGATCACGAAAGCCGCGTCCGGCATCAGGTCAATCAGGGAAGAGAGCCGCCGCTCGGACTCGCGGAGCGCATCCTCCGCCTGTTTCCGGTGCGTGATGTCCTCCATGACGCCGTCCACATACTCCGCCTCGCCCTGCCGGTTGCGAACGATCCGAGCCGTGAAGCTGCCCCAAATCGGCGTTCCATCCTTCTTTTTCAGTCGCAGCTCCACGCCTGCCGCTTGCCCCTCGGTGAGTAGGCGCTGGGAGAACGCTCGAAGGTCGTCGAGGTCCGCATACACTTCCGCCGCCTCCCGTTCCAGAAGCTCGCCGACGCTCTCGTAGCCAAATAGGCGCGCGAGCGTTCTATTGGCGGCGACGAACCGGCCGTTCTCTCCCGGCGTCCGGCGGTACAAACCGACGGGCAGGTCGGCCATCAGGAAAAGAAACTCGTTCCCGCTTTCCTTTACATCGCCGGCGATGTTTGCTGTTTGCGTATTCTGCTCTTGCGTTTTACCCGCCCCGTTTTCTCCCTCGTCCGCTTGCACCCCTGGCGGGGATTTCCTCTTCGCTCTCTTGTTCATGGCAGTTTTCGCAGCTGCGTTATCAGGTTCGTATTCAGGTGTGCGAGCGTCTTTCGAGTTGTGCCTTGGAGCGAGGCAAACGGTGAAGGCGCAGCTTGGAGTTCGCTTGATTCGCATTGTACTGCAATGCGGTTCTCTTTCAAGATGTATGTCTGGGGGTGGCAGGGAGTCGTCTCTCCACGCCAAGGATTTGCCGGGAACTCCGGAGAGGCGGCCAAAGCCCCACGGTCTAAGCGGTCTATACTTCATTCCTGGGGCTGCCGGGAACCACATGGCCTCATTTGCGGCGTCGTCATGCGCCGCGCCCCATCGGAGGAGCGATGCAAAAGCGCAAACTGGGAAAAAGCAATTTGAATGTTTCGGCCCTCGGCCTCGGCTGCATGGAGATGAGCTTTTCCTACGGCCCGCCGAAAGACAAGCAGGAGATGATCTCTCTTCTGCACGCGGCCGTTGAACGCGGCATCACCTTCTTCGACACCGCTGAAGCCTATGGCCCCTTCATCAACGAAGAACTCGTCGGCGAAGCCCTGGCCCCGTTCCGCGGGAAAGTCGTCATTGCCACGAAGTTCGGCTTCGACGTCAGCCCCGGTTTCACCGAGCGCCGTGCGGAGGGTGTGCCGCGCGTGAACAGCCGGCCCGAGCACATCAAGCAGGCCGTCGAAGGTATGCTCGAGCGCCTCAAGGTCGACGCCATCGATTTGCTCTATCAGCACCGCGTCGACCCGGATGTCCCGATCGAGGACGTCGCGGGAGCGGTGAAGGACCTGATTCAGCAGGGCAAAGTCAGGCACTTTGGCCTGTCCGAAGCGGGCGTGCAGACCATTCGCCGCGCGCATGCCGTCCAGCCTGTCACCGCGGTCCAGAGCGAATACTCGCTATGGTGGCGACGCCCGGAAGAGGAAGTGTTGTCCGCGCTCGAGGAACTCGGCATCGGCTTTGTTCCCTACAGCCCGCTGGGCCGTGGCTTCCTCACGGGCAAGATGGACCCCAACACGAAATTCGAAAGCTCCGATTTCCGCAGCCTCCTGCCCCGCTTCGCGCCGGAAGCCCTCCAGGCGAATCAGGCGCTGGTTCAGTTGCTCACCAGCATCGCGGAACGAAAGCATGCAACGCCGGCGCAGATTGCACTCGCCTGGTTGCTGGCTCAAAAGCCGTGGATCGTTCCGATTCCCGGCACCACGAAACCGCATCGCCTGGACGAAAACATCAAGGCGGCATCCATCGAACTTACGCCCGATGACCTGCACGACATCGACGACGCCACCGCCAAGGTCAAGGTGCAAGGTGATCGCTATCCCGAAAGCCTGGAACGAATGACCGGCCGCTAACCGATCGGCACGGCAAAGGGGCTGTCCGTTTGTCCGTGAGGTCGGTACCTACAGAGCCTTGATAAAATCCGCCAGGGCGGCATTGAACTTCTGCGGTTGTTCGTAAAAGAGGATGTGGCCGGCATCCTCGAAGGGGACGAACGTCCCATGCGGCGCCTGGTCGGCAAGGCCTTTCCCCATCGCAATTCCCTTGGGGAAAACGCCCGAGTCGGCGGCGCAAACGATCAGCGGAAGCTCTACCGATGGCAGGATCCTGGCGAAATCGCTCATCACGAAATCGGAGTAAATGGCCTGTGCGATCCACGGCGGCGTCTTCAGCATCTCGGCTGCAATCCAGTCCACGTCCGCATCGGAAGGTTTTTGCTTGAACATTCTATTGGTGAAAGCGACGGCAAACTTCCTGGGATCCGCCGTGAAAGTGGCAAACGTCGCGTTCATGGCGTCAAAGCCATAGTTCCTCAGGGCATGGCTGTTCCAATCCGCCGGGCTGAAGGGGAAAGGACTGGTATCGACCAATCCCAGCGCCTTAAGGCGGCTATCTGTGCTGCATTGCTCGTAGTAAGAAAGAACGACCGGCCCGCCTAGCGACCAGCCCACCAGCACAACGTCTTGCAGCCCCAGGCGTTCCACCACTTGCCGTACGTCGCGCGCGTACTGTGCGATGGTGAGGCCGGCCAGCGTCTTGGAGGAATTTCCGTGGCCTCGCAGGTCGACGGTGACCACCCTGAACTCGTTGGCAAGCTCGGGAACATTCTTTTGCCAAAACCTGCACGAGCACAGCCAGCCGTGAACGAGCAGTATGGGCTGGCCCGCTCCATGATCCTGGTAGTAGATCTTGGCGCCATCTTTCGTTTCCAGATAGTTCGCTGTAGTCATAGTTGGCCGATCCGCCGGAAGATCGGAACCCGAGCTCCCGAGCCCGCAACCCAACGTCAACGCCGCACCGGGGACGACCAATACCGTGCACAAGTCCCGCTGATATGCCGGATGAAATCCGTGACTCGATTGTCGGGCGACGAAGCGGCGCGGCTTTGGAGAAGGGAAGTAGCGGGCAGCGTTATCCGCCCAAGGAAAGAACCGTTGCCCATGCCGCCTGTGTGAAAACTTTTGCACAGGGAAACCGGCGGGAAGGAGCAAAGCAGCCGCTTTCGACCTGGCCATCGGTACACTTTCTCCCGCAGCCCCCTGCAAACTTCATAGCACCAGCCGTGCCACAAGCAATCGGCTGTGGCGACATGCCTTTAGGAATTGTCTGCGAGCTATGCGACGCGACCTTTGCGGAATTTGGCGCGAGCGCTTTGAGAACTCTCACTCACTCCCCTTCAGCCCTTCACTCGTCGAGCATCTCGCTCCGGGCGGGTACCCGGCTTTCCATCTTTGCCGAACCCTGTCGCAGCAAACCTCGCCCGTATCGGCTCACTCTCGCCGCCGGCTCATTCCCGGCCGCCAACGCCGCCTCTGCGCAAAGGTCACCTTGCCTTTCGGCCACGGCATTCCCGCCACCCATCCGTGTTCCCCAAGAGCGATGCGCGGATCCGTTTCCACCGGAGCGGTCTGCGTTTTCT
>JBJKSI010000061.1:0-24398 GCA_046704165.1 Candidatus Acidiferrales bacterium | reverse complement strand
TCGACTCCTGCGGCACGGGGGGTCTCGGCAAGGTCACCTTCACCATCGCCTCCGCCGGGTCGTTGGTGGTGGCCGGCGCCGGCCTTGGCGTTGCCAAACACGGCAACCGGTCTATCAGTTCGCGCTGCGGATCGGCCGACGTGCTCGAGGCGTTGGGCGTGGATCCCGAACACGAATTGGAACTCGCCGGCCGCTCGATCGAAGAGATCGGCATTGGGTTTCTGTTCGCTCCGCTGGTAAACCCGGCGATGAAGTACGCCATGCGCGCCCGCCGCGAGCTTCGGCTGCGCACCGTGTTCAATCTGCTCGGCCCGCTCACAAATCCTGCTGGAGCCACGGCGCAGGTGGCCGGCGTCTTTTCAGCCACTTTCGCCGAACGAATGGCGGAGGCGCTGGGCCGGCTCGGCGTCCAACGGGCATTCGTCGTTCATGGCCGTGACGGCCTCGATGAGATCTCCATCTCGGGTCCCACCTTCGTCGCCGAACTCTGTCGTGGCGAGGTTCGCACGCGCGAAGTGGCTCCCGAAGAATTCGGTGTTTCCCGTGCCCCGCTTGAGGCCCTGGCCGGCGGCGATGCCGCCTGCAATGCTTCGATCGTCCGTGCTGTTTTGTCGGGGGAAAAGGGACCGCAACGCGACGCCGTGCTCGTCAATGCGGCCGCTGTGCTGGTGGCCGGCGACCGGGTCGAAGATTTTCGTGAAGGCATCGCGCTGGCGGCGCAATCGATCGATTCCGGCGCCGCCGCAGGAAAGCTCAATGCCCTGGTCCGCTTCCTTTCCGGACAGGAAGCCTCCCACTAACGCGGAGGGCCGTGTAGCGCTGTACTTCGGGGCAGCGGCCTTGTTATGCGTGCTTGTGCGTGGCTACGGCTGCTTCGTTTTCTTTTTGCCGCCGAGCAGCTTGTTCAGCAAACCGCCCAGCGCACCGCCGGGTTGTTGGCCTTGCTGTTTCCCCTGCGGTTGCATGAACCTTCCCAGGATGCCGGCTACGCCGTGAATGTCTGGAACGATTCGCGGATGTGCCGTGGTGCCACGAATGAAGAAGGGAAGTCCGCCGCCGGTCTTTTGGCTCAGCACCGGCAGATTCACGAGCTTGGCCAGCGGACTCGATCCGGCCAGCTTTGCCACCATTCGGAAATTCAGCTGGTTGTTCGCACCGACTGTGCCCGCTCCAGTCAGCGTTCCCAACACGGGGATCACTACGTTCAGGTTTTCCGCGTGCACGCCGTCAGCAGCGTAGCGCAAGTCGGACCGCGCCACCTTGATCAGAGTATCGTTCCCCGTGCCCGAGCCGGATGTGCCCAATGCCCCAGCCAACTGCGAGAGGATGCTGTATCCTGCCAGGCGGACATTGGTCAGCTGCACCGGCCCGGAGGTCACCAGCCGATTAAAGGGCCCATGGAGCTGCAGGTCTGCCTTGATCGTTCCGCCTTGTAGTGACGATCCTTCCGGCAGGCCGTAACCCAGCACGGCCAGCAGGTTCTGCACGTCCTCTGCCGGAACGTTGACCACATGGAGCTTGCCCTCGAAAGGCAGCCGATTGGCCTGCACATCCTCTATTGGCCCGACGTTGGCCTGCAGCTTCAGGCTTCCTTTCCCGGGCGTGCGCGCGTCGAAAGTAAGCGGAAACGCGCGTGTAGCCGAAATGTTGCTCGCGCTGAGATTGGCATCCTCGTATGCGAGGCGAGACGCTTCGCCGGCACGGCCAAAATCGATCGTGGCGTTGTTCACCGCCAGTTGGCCGATCGTGAAGCTTTCAAGACCAGACTCGTTGCCTTGTTTTCCCGGCTGCGCCGTGGGCGGATCGCTTTTCGCGGCCGAATCACCGCTCGGTGTCTTGCCGCCAAGCGAATCGAAATTCCAGTCGCCTCGGGCGTTGCGCAGCAGCTCAATGTGCGGACTGTCGAACGTCAGCGAGTGTACCTTCATCTGCCGCGAGAAGATCAACGGCATCAGGTCGACGCCCACCGAGAGCGACTTCGCCGTAAGAAACGAACCCTGGCTGTATGCCGGATCGTCACCGATCGAAATACGGTCGGCCACCAGGCTTCCTTTGAGCAGCGAAACGTTCAGGTTCCCGATCGTGACCTTTCGGTTGAGCATCGCGCTGAGCGTCTGTTCGATCGTCGGGCGAAACGTGTTCGCATTCACAAAGAACGGCGTGATCACCACGATCAGTATCACTACGGCGACAATGATTGCCGGAATGAGCAACAGCTTCTTCCGCTTTGCCATCAGTAGCCTCGCTTAAGTTCTGCCTGGATCCGATTGGAATTATTCCCCCGCAACGCATCTTAGTGCCGCCGCTCCGCGCCCGCAACTCTTCACTTCCACTCTTCACTTCCACTCTTCACTTCCGTCCCGGGGAGGGCTCTTGGTGTGTTCCTGCAAGACCCGCTGTCCGTCGTGGGATCGAGGTGTTTGCCTGTATGTCCAGTGGAATTTCGCGCCGGGAAGGACGGGTTCTCGCGAAGAGAGAACTAGCGATTCGCTTTTACAGCTACAGCGCCAGGAAATTCCGCAGCAGCTGCAGCCCCACTTCGGTCAGCACCGATTCCGGATGAAACTGCACGCCTTCCACCTTCAGCTTGCGATGGCGCAGGCCCATGATCGTGCCGTCATCGGTCTCGGCGGAAATTTCGAGCGCCCTAGGCAGCGACTTCCGCTCGACGATGAGTGAATGGTACCTGGTGGCGGCGAATCCCTGCGGCAGGTGGCGGAAGATCGTCCTGCCGTCGTGGTGAATCGCACTGGTTTTGCCATGCATCACCTCCGGCGCCCGAATCACCTTTCCGCCAAAGGCTTCACCAATCGCCTGGTGCCCCAGACAGACGCCCAGAATCGGTACCCGCCCGGCGAATTCACGAATTATCGGGATGGTGATGCCGGCACGCCGCGGAACACCCGGACCGGGCGAGATGACAATGCGGTCGGGCTCCATCTCCTCGATCCCATCGAGGGAGATTTGGTCGTTCCGGTGCACCTCGAGCGTCTCGCCAAGCTGGCCAAGGAACTGCGCCAGGTTGTAGGTGAAGGAATCGTAGTTGTCGATCAGCAGAATCATTGCCTGCCCGGTCTTTCCTGTGTTATGGCTCGCGCCACTCTCTATTCTCCAGGATGCTCGGCCATTCGCAGCGCCGCAACCAGCGCGCGTGCCTTGTTTAGCGTCTCCAGGTATTCTCGGCGAGGAATCGAATCGGCCACCACGCCACAGCCGGCTTGGAAGTAGGCCACGCCGTTACGGATCACCAGCGTCCGGATGGCGATGCACGAATCGAGATTGCCCGAAAAATCCAGATACAGCACCGCGCCCGAGTAGACGCCCCGCCGCGTAGGCTCCAACTCGTTGATGATCTCCATCGCCCGCACCTTCGGCGCGCCGGTCAGCGTGCCGGCGGGGAAGCAGGCCATCAACGCGTCCAAACAGTCGACATCAGGCCGCAACCGGCTCTTCAGCCGCGAGACGATGTGCATTACCTGGGAAAAGCGCTCCACGAACATCAGCTCTTCCACCTTCACGCTGCCGTACTCGGAAACGCGCCCCAGGTCGTTCCGGCCCAGGTCCACCAGCATGATGTGCTCGGCACGTTCCTTGGGATCGGCGAGCATTTCTTCGGCCATGCGCTGATCCTCGGCCTCGTTTCGCCCCCGCCAACGCGTTCCCGCGATCGGCCGGTAAAACGCATCTCTCCCCTGTACCTTTACCAGCATTTCCGGAGAGCTTCCGGCCACCGCCGTATCGCCCAGCTTCAGGAAAAAGAGATAGGGCGAGGGGTTGGCCACGCGCAGCGCGCGGTAAATGTCGAAGGGATCGGCAGCCGTTGGCACGGCGAACCGCTGGCTGGGCACCACCTGGAAAACGTCTCCCGCCCGGATGTAGCGCTTCGACCTCTGCACCGCGGCGGTGAATTGCGATTTCGGCATGTTCGAGTAGACTCGCGGCAGCTGGCCTTCCCGTCCCCCGGGCAGGTCCAGCGACCGATGAACGTCGCCAAAGTCCACAGGAAACCGGCGGTCCACGCGTCCCGCTTTCCGCGCCCGTACGCTTTTACCTGAGCGTTTGCTGCGCAGCGGCGCTTCCAGCCGCCGGCGCGTCGTGCGCACCTCCGACACCGCTGCGTCGTAGAGCGTCCGCAAGCTGCCGCCCTCCTCCGTGTAGACGTTCCGGACCACCCAGACTCGATGCTTCGCGTGATCGAACACGACCAGCCCCGGATAGAACATCAGCACCGCGTCGTCCAGGCCCAGGTCGTCCTTGCCTGTCATCGGCACCCGCTCCACCAACCGCACCATCTCGTACCCGAAATAGCCGATGGCGCCGGCAAACAGCGGCGGCAATTCCGACAGCCGTACGGGCCGATAGCGCCGCAGTAGCGTACGTATCCAATCCACCGGATTTTGATCCGCTCGTCGAGTCTTGCCGTTTTCCTCCACCGTGGCGACGCCGTCCTTGTAGCGGAAAATGGCCGCTGGGTCGACGCCTAGGAACGTATAGCGTGCGATCTTTTCCGCTCCCTCGACGCTCTCCAGCAAACAGGCGTAACGGGAATTTCGCGCCAGCTGCAGATAGGCGCCCACCGGCGTCAGCAGATCGGCCTGGAACACCTCACAGACGGGAACCAGATTTCCCTGGCTGGCCAGGCGGCGAAACGTTTCGTAATCCGGAAGCAGCATGCAGCCTCGATTCTTCAGTCTTGGTGGAGCGCCCGCAGCACGGCTCGCCGCATGATTCGTGCAGGCGCGGGACGACCCGTCCAAAGTTCCCATTGCGCCACGCCCTGCGCTACCAGCATCTCCACGCCGGAAATGGTCTTCAGCCCCTGCCGAGCAGCCAGGCGCAGCAGCGGTGTCTCGATCGGCCGGTAGACCATGTCGAAAACCACAGGCGCGTTCAATTCTGCCGCCGCAAGCGGCGAGTTGCGGTCAGGAGCCATGCCCGCTGGCGTCGCATTCACAATCACGTCAAATACCCGCCTTCGGATTTCGCTACGGGCCAGCGCCTTGCCGCCGGCCACGCGCGCCAGTACCCGCGCCTGCGTTTGTCTGCGCGCTGCCACGAAGACTCGCGCGCCGGAATCGGCCAGCGCAAATGCCGCCGCTCTCGCCGCTCCGCCCGCGCCCACCAGCAACGCGCGGCAGCCGTCCAGGCGCACACGACCTTTGAGCGCGGCGAGCACTCCGGCGTAATCGGTATTGTAGCCGTAGAGCCGTCCGCGTCGAACGACGACGGTATTCACCGCCCCCAGTCGCTCGGCAAGTCGCTCGCAGGCGTCGAGGTGACGCAGAATCGCCTGCTTGTGCGGAATCGTCACGCTGAAGCCACCGATGCCTAGCGGCCGGATTGCCTGGATGAAGTCATCCAAACGCTCTACGTGGAAAGGCAGGTAGATCGCGTTAATGCTCTCAGCCTCGAATGCCGCGTTGTGCATCGCCGGCGAAGTCGAATGCCCCGTCTTGTTGCCGATGATTCCGTAAACGCGCGTTTGCCGGTCGACGCGTCCTGCTCGATATTCACGCATCGCCGCGTTCAGCGTCGGCTGGCCGGGTGCCACGCTCTCGCTTACCGCGGCGTAGGTCAGCAACCCCCCTTCGCGCAGCGCCAGGAAACGCGCTGCCGTCGCGGCGCGTCCCATCGGCACAGCGATAATTCCCGCCGCCGGAGCCGGGCGCCGGGCCAGGCGGATCAGCCGCACCGCGTCGCGCAGTCCCTTGCATTCCACCGCCAGTTTCCATACGGTGCCGGGAACCGGCCGGAACCTCCGCAATAGTGTCTCCGGATTGCGCACCGGCCGATCGAATCGGTGCAGCGAAACGATCGCTCGCGCCCGCCCGGGAGCAAGCGGCTCGAATCTCCCTGCGGCTTCGACGCTTTCAATCTCCAGGTCGTACCAACGGCATCCGGCGTTCACTGCAGCCTCCAGCACTCGCCGCTCGGCCGCCACGTTGCCCGGGAATCTGCCACCAGCCTCACGCCGCCGGCACGTGGCAATCATCCGCGCGGAAAACCGTCTCCGCTTCAGCCAGCCGAGAAACTTCTTTCGTTCGCTGTCGTTCCGCAGCCAGTCGAGCCGCAACTCGACTGTATTGGTCAGCCGTAGCGCCTGCCGCAGCTGTTCCTGCATCCCGCTTGCCGTTTCCGCCGCGGTAACTGCGCACACTGAATCGAATTCTTTTCCTCTTTTCACGAAACCCGCCCACAGAAAAGTGAAGTCCCATGCTATTAACACGCGCGACCGGAACTGTAAAGCGAATGCCTCCTGCAGCGTCCTGGTTTGAGTCCAGATTCCTGCCCGAAGGCGATTGTTTGCGGCGGCGTTCTTCCGGCTTTATGATTCCCGCATGCCCACCGTTCCCATACTCCGTGTCGCCCGCCCCAGCGACGATCTGGACGCGCTACTTCAATTCTACGGGCAGGGTTTGGGCCTTAACCTCCTCGAGCGTTTCCATGGCCACAATGGCTTTGACGGGATCATCCTCGGACACGAAGGCGTGCCCTACCACCTGGAGTTCACCCGGGCGAGCGGACATGTGGCGGGCCGCGCGCCTACTGCGGAGAATCTTCTCGTCTTCTATCTTCCAAACGCCGACGAATGGAAGGCCGCCGTCCAGAGAATGCGGGATGCAGGCTTCGATCCCGTTTCCGCCTTCAATCCCTATTGGGACCGCCAAGGCGTCACGTTCGAGGACCCGTACGGCTATCGCGTCGTCCTCCAGCAGGCGGCTTGGGAACGCTAAGCGCTCTTTTCCCTGTTCCTTCGGCAACCTGAGGCTCTTTCCAACTCTCCTGGAAATCCCCGCCCTCGAAAGGCCTCGCATTTGCGTCACTCTATTGACGAAAAGCAAGACTGGAGCTCACCAGCCATACCTGACGCCAGCCTTCGATGAAACCTTTTCCCCGCTCGAAGCAACCAATCTCCTTAGAGAAGCAGGGTCGTGTTCACAACGAGTTCGGCACCGGGCGCAGAGCCCATCATCGAAGCTGGAACGTCATTGGGGAAGCCCCTGAGGGATCCCTGGCTCTGGCTGATCTACGCCGGCATATTGGCCGGCATTGTCCTTCTCGTACACGCGCACATTCACGGCCTGCTGGTGGCCCCGCTCGCTGAGGCAGCCGAGTCGCATCACTGGGTTCGCGTGCTGATTTTCCCCAGCATGCTCTGGGTGGTGATGGGCACGCTCTTGCTCCTGTTCAGGACGGTCGTGTGGATGCGCTACCAGCCGTTTCCCCCGGTGACGGCAGACGCCGCACCGCCGCTCACCGTCATCATTCCTGCCTACAACGAAGGCCCCATGGTGCTCAAGTCGATCGAATCGGTGGTGCAGGCCGTCTATCCGAAGGATCGACTGGAAGTCTTTGTCGTGGATGACGGCAGCCGCGACGATACCTGGACCTACATTCAGCAGGCCGCTGAAAAGTGGCCCGACCTGGTGCACACCATCCGGTTTACCAAAAACCAGGGCAAGCGTGCTGCCCTGGCCGCCGGCTTTCAGGCCGCCAGCGGCGAAATCGTCGTGACGATCGATTCCGACAGCGTACTCGATCCCGGGTCGTTGCTCGCCGTCGCCGGCCCGTTTCGCGACCAGCGGGTGGGTGCCGTGGCTGGGAAAGTGGGTGCCTACAACCGACGCGAAGGCCTGCTGCCCCGGATGCTGCACGTCCGTTACATCCTCTCCTTCGACGTGCTCCGGGCGGTCGAATCCTCCTACGGCACGGTCTATTGTTGCCCCGGGGCTCTTACCGCCTACCGCGTTTCCGTGGTGCGGCAGGTACTTGACGACTGGATCAAGCAGAAGTTCCTCGGCTCTCAGTGCACCTTTGGCGAAGACCGCGCCCTCACCAACTGGGTCCTCTGGCGCGGCTATTCCACCGTTTACCAGCGCTCGGCGGCGGTACGAACGGTCGTGCCCATCCGCTACTCCCAGGTTTGCAAAATGTTCCTGCGCTGGGATCGTAGCTACATTCGGGAAGAGATCCGCTTCATGCGAATCGTCTGGAGCCGGCCGCCGCTCTCAGCTTCGATTGCGTTGTGGGATCGCTTCGTCACGAACCTCCGCTTTCCGGTGAACTACGCGAGCCTGGTGCTCCTGTGCGTTCTGGCGTGGGATAATCCTGTAGTGCTGATTCGTTTCCTTTTGGCAGTGGGAGTGGTTTCGGTCTTCTATTCGCTGTACTACCTGCGCAGCGAGCGGTCGATCGATTTCCTTTACGGCGTGCTCTATTCCTATTTCGGTGTTTTCTTGCTGTTCTGGATCTTCCCCTACGCCTTTTTTACTGTCCGCGCGCGTTCCTGGCTTACCCGCTAACTGCCCGCCGCTCCGCCCCTCAGCATGCCTTCGTGGTCCCGCTCGCAGAAGACCTCAGCGGTGAACGCCTCGATGCGTGTATCCCGCTGCTTCCAGTCGTAGGGTCCGAGTCCCGCTTTCAGGCAGGTTTCTTCGAGGAAACGCTCCACAGGCCAATTGTGCTCGTCGGCCACTTGCGGGAGTAGCAAGCCGCGCCGGTGACCGCGCGTTGCGATCAGGCCATGTGTGCCGATCTCGATCTCCTCGATCCGCACCGGGCCGGGACGCGAAAGGACCGAAAGCTCGATTGCCAGTTCGGGGACTTCCTCGGTGAGTACCCTGGGAAACCTGGGGTCCTCGGTTGCCGCTGCGGCCGCGCAGTTGGCCACTACGTTTACTAGCGGGTCAGCCGGGTCCACCTGCCCGATGCAGCCACGCAGTTGGCCGTGCCGGGTCAGCGTGACAAATGCTCCCTGCGGGTGCCCGAATTCAGGCCGCTGGGGAAGGGAATCGAGTCTCTTGCGGATAACGGCGGACTCGACGGCCTGGCGGGCAACTCGCAGCAGGATAACGCGGGATTCAGGGGCGAGCAGCGACGTCCTCCGTCTTCTTCTCCTGTTCGACGAGCGTCAGGCTCCGTTGCCGCTGCTTCATGCGGCCATCCACCTGGTGCCAGAAGACCATGAAATAGTGTGCCGCGGAAGCAACCGCGCTGATGACCACCAGCCACAGCATCGTCGTTCCGATCAGGCGAAACTCGGGGTGCTTGGCGGCAAGGATCAGCATGCAGACCGTTACCACCTCCAGCACCATCTTGGTCTTGCCCAGGGCCGAGGCGGGTATCGTCAGTCCTTCCGAGGCGGCGATGTTTCTGAGCCCCATCACGGTGAAGTCGCGGCCGATCACGATCACCACCATCCACGCCGGCGCCAACCCCATCTCCACAAGCGATATGAAAGCCGCCGAAATCAGCAGCTTGTCGGCGATCGGATCCAGCAGGATGCCCAGCGTCGTCACTTCCCGCCGCTTGCGCGCCAGGTAACCGTCTGCCATGTCCGTACTTGCCGCCACCAGCAGGATCAGCACGCCCCACATTTCGAAGTGGAAGGGAAGGCCGAGGAAATTGAAATTCGGCTCGCGGGTCAGCAACACCACGACCAGCACCGGGACAAAGAAGATCCGCAGAATCGTGAGGCCGTTCGGAAGGTTGAGTTCAGCCAAGTTGCGCCTGCAAGAACCAGAAAGTCAACGTGAGTTCACTATAGTCCCGCCCATTAGACCAGTCAACACGCCGCCCCGTGGGCCGCCCCGTGGGCCCTTCGTTAGAGGAAACTCTCTGTTGGCGCCGTGTTCCCTCTTTCCTCTTCAGCGTTCGGTGGAAAAACGCCAACATCCGGCTCCATGCATCGGCAGCTGCTTCCGGCCGGTAGCCTGCCTTGTTGGCGGGATTTTCGAAGGCGTGCCCGGCGCCTGGATAAATCTTGGCATCAATCGTCTTTCCCGCTTTCCGCATCGCCCCCTCGAACGCCCGCACCTTTTGGGGAGTAATTCCTCGATCAAGCGCACCGAAATTTCCCAGTACAGGGCAGGGAATCGCTGCGATCTGCTCCGACCTCGTGGGCAGTTCGCCGTAGTTCACAGCGCACGCCGCCAGGCGCGGTTCGTGGATCGCCAGCCTCAACGCCCAGCCCCCGCCGAAGCACCAGCCGACGTCGCCGATCCGGTTCGCATCCACGTCTGGCCTTGCGGCCAGGTAGGCAAACGCCGCCTTCAAATCTCGCAGAGCCCGCTGCGGAGGCAGCGACCGCACAAGTTCTCGAGCCACCCGCGAGCGGTTCGTATGTTTGCCCCGGTAGAGGTCCACCGCGAGCGCTACATACCCCGCCTCAGCAAATTTCCGCGTCTGCTGTTTCACCCAAGGTACCAATCCCCACCATTCGTGGATCACCACAAGGGCCGGATGTCTTCCCGGTGTTTCCGGCACCGCCAAGTAGCCGTGGACAGTTTCGCTGCCACTGTTGTAGCTGACGGTTTGCGTCTTGATCGCCGCGCTGAGCTTCGCGCCGGCCCCCAAGAGGACAGCCAGAACGCATGTGAGCACCCACCGTGCATTCATCTTTCGCACCCCCAGACATCCAATGGCGCCCGCCATTGTACTCTCGAAGGTCGGGAAGCCAACTCGCAAACCTGTGCAAAACTTCCGTTTACAAGCACAGGGCAAAAACAGACCAAAAATTCAAGCCCTTTTCCTGGCCTGCAGCATAACATCATGATATATAACGATTTGTGCCGCGGCCCTGTAACCATCCTCGCCACTAGGTGTCTCGAAAATCCGCGCTTTTTCGAATCACTTTTGCGATTTCCACAATATTTGCACACCTTTGTGGGGGCTGTTTTGCTTCGAAACTGATAACAGAATCAGGGCTTAGAGGTAGTCTGCGGCTGCACCGTTTTTCCATAACCGATTCTCCTGGCCGCTGATTGAGGCAGTTCCGCCAAGAGCCACATGTCTGAATTGCGCACTTCGCTTTCGATTACGCGCCCGTTTGCCCGAATCGCAGCCAGCTTTCGGCCGTCGGCCAGAGGAATGCGGAACTCGATCCGCACTAGAGGGTCGTCGGGCATTTGCCGGTCGATGGCTTCGATCAGATCGTCCAATCCCGTACCGTGCAGCGCTGAGACCGGCACGCCGCCCCCACCGATTCGCAATGCCTCCGCCTCGTTCTCCGGCAGTCTGTCGATCTTGTTCAGCACGCGCAGGCGAGCCCGGTTTTCCAGCGCCAGGTCGGCCAGCACCTTGTTCACCTCGACTTCCTGCTCGGCATGGTAGGGGCTTGATACGTCAACGACGTGGAGGATCAGCGACGCCTCGGCCAGTTCCTCGAGCGTGGCGCGAAACGCAGCCACGAGGCCGGGGGGAAGGTCGCGAATGAATCCCACGGTGTCCGACAGTAGCACCCGGCGCTTCGACGGAAGCTTCAACGAACGGAGCGTCGGATCCAACGTCGCAAACATGCGTGCCGAAGCCACCACTTCGGATCGAGTGAGCGCGTTGAACAGGGTCGATTTGCCCGCGTTTGTGTAGCCCACCAGCGCGACTGTGCCTAGTGGAACGCCCCGCCGGGCACGGCGCCGCAGGTCTCGCTCGCGCCGCACGGCATCGAGTGATCCTGTGATCCGTCGGATCCGGTCGCGGATGCGCCGCCGGTCGGTTTCGAGCTTCTGCTCGCCGGGACCGCGGGTGCCGATGCCGCCGCCAAGCCGCGAAAGCGCCGTGCCTCGCCCGCTCAGGCGCGGCAGCAGGTAGTTCAGTTGCGCCAACTCCACCTGTAGCTGGCCTTCCCGGCTGCGGGCGTGTTTGGCGAAAATGTCCAGAATCAGCTGAACCCGATCGATCACGCGGAGTCCCGTGGAGCGTTCAATGTTGCGCTGTTGGCCGGGAGTCAGGCTGGCATCGACAACCACCAGCGAGACTTCCCGCATGGCCGCTTCACGCTTGATCTCCTCCAGTTTGCCCTCGCCAAAGAGCGTCGCCGGATCGGCTGCGTCGCGGATCTGCATCATCGTACCTGCGACCACGGCTCCGGCACTACGCGCCAGTTCGGCCAGCTCGTCGAGAGATTCGCGCACGATCGAATCGGTTTCAACGCCAGGGACGTGCGTATGGTGCCGGCGGATACCGAAGCCGACGAGCAGCACCGTTTCCGTCTCGCGAGTCGCTTGTGTCGTCTTCATTCGTTGATGAGCTCCGCTGCCTGAGCGGGTTGGTTGACAAAGGGTACGAAGGTAATTGCAGATTGGGTGCCGATCGGGAACATCTTCATCTGACTCAATTATAGCTTGCCCCCGGGCTTGGGTCATCCTGCGTTGCGGCGTTTTCATCCGTCGCGGCAGGTTTTGCCTCCAACACTCGCTGCACCTCTGCCAGCGCCCGCTCGGCAATTTCCGGTTGGTCGCCAAACCCTTCCAGCCAGCAGACACCTGTCTCCCGGCGAAACCATGTGATCTGCCGTTTGGCGTATCGCCGAGTGGCCTGCCGGATGCGATCGGCTGCCTCCTCGATCCCGATCCTGTTTGCCAAGGCGTCGCGTAGCTCCGCATAGCCAATAAACTGGAACGGCTTCGCGCCGGGCTCAACCCCTGCTTCCACCAGCTGCCGCACCTCCTCGAGCCATCCGGTGGCCAGCATTGCGCCCACTCGCCGGTTAATCCGCTCGTAGAGCGCCGCACGCGGAGGCATCAGGCCGATCTTGATCGGCCGGTAACCCTCCAACGGCTCGCGGCCCTTCGCGTGCAGCGAGGAAAGCGGTTTGCCGGCGAGCAGGCGCACCTCGATGGCCCGAATCATCTTGGGAATGTCTCGCTCGCCGATGCGCCGCGCACCGGCCGGATCCAGGCGTTCGAGCAGCCTGCGCAGGTAGCCTGGGCCAGAAAGTTCCATGCGCCGGCATAGCCGTCCACGCAGCTCTTCCGAGCGCGCCGGAGCTTCGCACAGGCCCTCGAGCAGGGCCCTCAGGTAGAGCCCGGTGCCCACCGTCAAAATCGGCAACTTGCCGCGCCGCGCCAGATCCTCCAGCACCGACTGTGCGCACCGGCGGTATTCGCCCGCGTGGAACACCTGGTCCGGGTCGACCACGTCGGTCAGATGGTGGGGAATGCCGTGCTGTTCTTCGGTCGGCACCTTCGCCGTGCCGATGTCGAAGCCGCGGTAGACCTGCGTCGAATCGCAGGCCAGGATTTCACCCTTCAGTGGCCCCGCCAGCCGGATGCCTAGCGCCGACTTGCCCGAGGCCGTCGGCCCGACAATTGCGACGAGCGGCCTCAGGTCGCTCATCGCAGTACGGCCCAGTAGCGGAAAATCAGATAAACGATCGCCAGCAGCGCCAAGAAAAGCGCTCCGGCCACCTGTGTGCGCGCGAGTTTCACTGGCTGTTCAGCGGCAGATTATACAGAAACACGAATCGCAGCTCGATGTACGGCCTTGTGTAAGCCGAGGGCAGCGGATCGAAGGGATTCGAGGCCGTAATTGACGCCATCGCGGCTCGATCCAGCGGCCGTTTGCCTGAGCTTAGCTCCAGAATCGGATCGTTCGATGGAACGTCGCCATTGCGCAGGATCTTGAAAGTCAACATCACCCGGCCCTTTTCCCCCATCTCCGCCGAAACCGGCATCACCGCATACCAGTTGCGCTTTACGATGGCCAGCACCCGCGCGATGTAGTTGGTGAAATCCACGCCGTCGGTCGGCGTCAGGATCTGGACCCCGTCCTCCAGGAATCCCTGGCCGGATCCTCCTTGCATGCCGGGGCCGCCTGGCAGTTGGGGCATCGGCAGCCGTTCGCCGTACATCACGTTGGGTGAATGCGCGTGCTCGATGGCGCGGAGTGATTGCTGCAGTGCGCTCCCTGGAGCCATGTTGGGACGAGGAATCAACGGCTGCGCCTTTTGTGGCGTGACCGGCTCGAGTTTTGGCCTCGGCTTCGGAGCGGGCGGCTGGGGCGTCGGCTCCCGTTTGGGCGGCTGCGGTTGCGGCTGGGGGGCGTTTTCAGCCGATTCCACCGGTGGCGGGGCCTGTTGGACGCGTGGTGCCGGCCTCGGCCTCGGGCCCTGCTCGGGCGATGCCGAGGGTCGGGGCGGAGCCAGCATGCTGCGTTTGCCGATGTCGATTCGCATCTTGTCGCTCTTTTCCTGCGGGATCGGCTTTTCCTTCGGGATCTCCTTCAGGTTTTTCGGCAGGTAGAGGTAGCCCAAATTGTCCTGCTTCAAGGCTTCTTGCAGCGGAGTTGCTTGGAACGGCCTCAACATGTGCGGCAGAGTGAGGAAGAAGATGATCAGCAGAACGTGGAACACCACCGAAAAGGCCGGTGCCAGGAAGTCCCAGTTGAACCGCCCTTGCTTCTCCGGCAGCAGTCGCGCCTCACCGCCGAGCAGTACGTCGCCCTCCACCAAGTCTCGCAGGGCGGCATCGGAGAACGGCTCGGTTTCGGTTGTCGGTTCAAGGTGTGCCGTTTGCGGCACCACTACCCGCTCGTCCAGCTCCGTGACCAGGGGTTCGGTGCCCCCGGCCAATTCCGGAGGGAAGGGAACAACCGGCATATCGCGGGCGATCAACACCCGGTTGTTCAGTACGTCCAGCGGTACGTGCGACGGGATGGTCGATTCCCCGCGGAAAGGCAGCACCGGGAGGTCCTGCGGAATCAGCTTGCGCTCGTCCAGCCAGGTCTTGAGCCTGCGCGGCACGCGCGCTGGGGGTCCGGCCGGCAGCCGGCATCCGGCTGGCACGACTATGCGGGGGATCATCATGTAGCGGTCTGCGGCTGTGGTGAGGACAGCGGGACGCTGCGGGCGTGTTCCCGAATTGCCTCCATCACGCGGTCGGCCAGCGCCAGCGCTTTACGCCCTGCTTCCCCGTCCACCATCGGCGCCTTGCGCATCCTCACCGAATTCAGGAACTCGCGCAACTCGGCTCGCAGGGGCTCCTCGGCCGCTACAGCCGGCTTGTCGAAATCGAATCGCGGCTCGGGACCCGGCTGGCCCACGCGGATCCGGAGTGCATCCCGTCTCGCGTAGTCCACCGAGACGTACTCCTGTCGCTGGAAAAACCGCAGTTTGCGCACCCGCTCGGTGGAAATGCGGCTGGCGGTAACGTTGGCCACCGCGCCGCTCTCGAATTCCAAGCGCGCGTGCGCGATATCCACCTTTTCGGTCACCACCGGGATTCCCACGGCTTTCACATCCCGCACCGGACCGGCAAGGGCCAGCAGAATGTCCAGATCGTGAATCATCAAATCGTAGACGACGTCCACATCCAGGCTGCGCGGCGTGAAGACGCCCAGCCGATGCACCTCGAAGAAAAGCGGCCGTTCCACCATTCCCCGCGCCGCCAACACGGCAGGGTTGAACCGCTCCACATGCCCAATCTGTAGGATGCGCCCACCCCTCCCGGCAGCTTCGATCAATTGTCCCGCTTCGGCCTGGGTTTTCGCCATCGGCTTTTCTACCAGGACGTCGAGCCCGCGCTCGAGCAGCCAGATCCCCACACGGGCGTGTTCCACCGTCGGAACGGCCACGCTGGCCGCCTGCGCCCGTCGGGCGACCTCCTCCAGGCTTCCCAGCGCAACGGTGCCGAACTCCCTGGCGACGGCTTCGGCCCGCTCCCGGCTGGCGTCGAAAACCCCTGTCAGTTCCGCCTCTTCCAGCCCGGCGAAGACGCGGGCGTGGTTCCGGCCGAAATCGCCCACCCCGACGACGGCAACTCGCAAACGGTCGCTCACGCCGCTCCGTCCTCTCCGCTTTCGATCGCCTCGATGGCAATGCCGGCCGCGTCGGCCGCGTCGATTACCTTCGGCCGGTCGAACATTAGCGTCCGCCCTGCGTCGACGCCGAGCGCGGTGGCGCCCGAGCGTTGCATCACCTCGATCGTCCGCACGCCCACTACCGGCACGTCGAATCTCATGTCCTGCTTCGGCTTGCTCACCTTCACCACCGTCAGCGGCCGCCCTCCGGCCAGTCGAGCCGCGCGTTCGATCGTTTCGTCGGTTCCCTCCATGGCCTCGATGGCCACACACGCCCGTTCAGCGATCACTACCGTCTGTCCCAGGTCCAGGCCGGCAATCTGCCGCGCGATCGTGCGCCCGTAGGCCAGATCGCCGGCTTCGCGCTCGTCCGGGAAGCGCCGTGTCAGCGGACCCGGACCGGGGATAAGCGGTTCGAGGAACATAGTCGAATCGACCAGTTCAATGCCTTCGAATTGGAGGATGCGTGCCACCGCGCCGATTAGCGCGTCGGTATTGCGCGTGGCCAACCGCTCGAGCAGCGGCGCCAGTCGGCCGTCGGGAGGAATGTCGCTGAAAATCTGCCGGTGCCTTACCTGCCCGGCCATTACCGCCCGCTTCACGCCTTCCTGGTGCAGCACCTCAATGGCCCGGTTCAACTCGCCCAGGCTCACCCAGTGCACGCGGCCGGCCGCGCGATCCAGTTCCGGCGTGGCTTCCTCGCGGATGGCGATCACGGCCATGTCGATGCCGCGCCGCCGGGCCCCTTCGAGCACCAGGAGAGGGAAATCCCCGTTGCCTGCGATCAGTCCCCAGCCCTGTGTGTTTGTGGTGTCTGCCATGAACCCGGGTTGACGGTTGTTCCGCCCCGCCCCACTACTTTGTTATACCCCGCGCCGCCCGTTCAATGAAATGCACTAATTCATTGACGTCGGGAGAATCGCCGAGCGTTTCCTTGATTTTCTCGAGCGCTTGCGTCGTGTTCAGTTTCGACCGCAGCAGCAGCCGGAAAGCCCGCTCGATCATTCCAATGCGTTCCCGGTCGAACCCGCGCCGCTCCAGCCCGATCGCGTTCACCCCATAACAGCGCGTTTCGCGCGGCGCCACCACCTTCGAGAAGGGCAGTACGTCCTGCGTAATCACTGTATAGGCGGCGATATAGGCGTGCCGGCCCACCCGGCAAAACTGGTGAACCGGGCAGAAAGCACCGAGCGTCGAGTCGTCTTCGAGCGTCACGTGCCCGGCCAGTGTCGCGCCGTTCACCAGCACCACCCGGTCGCCGATCTGCGAATCGTGGCCCACGTGGCTATAGGCCATCAGCAGGTTGTGACTGCCCAGCCTCGTCACCCCGCCGCCTTTCACTGTGCCCCGGTTCACCGTCACGTATTCCCGGAACTCGTTTTCGTCGCCAATCTCCACGCGGGTTGGCTCGCCACGGTAGGTCAGGTCCTGCGGATTTCCGCCGATCGCGGAGAAAGGAAACAACACGTTCTTTCGCCCGAGCCGCGCCGGGCCGTAGACCACCGCATGCGGGTGCACGACGCATTCGTCACCCAGTTCCACGTCGTCTCCGATCACGGCGAAGGGTCCTACCCGCACGTTCCGCCCGAGTTGGGTGCGCGCGGAAACCGCTGCCCGCGCATCGATCTCGCTCATTTCTCCCGGTCCACCATCTTGCACATCAGCGTGGCCTCGGCCGCCAATTGCCCGTCGACGGTGGCGCGCCCCGCCAGCTTGCAGAAATTTCCGCGCCAGCTGATTACGTCCACTTCGATGCGCAACTGGTCGCCCGGCACCACCGGCCGACGAAACCGCGCGTCGTCGATGGCCACGAAATAGAGGAGCTTGTTGTCGCGATCGGCCACTTCCTGTAGCAGCAGCACGCCACCGGTTTGCGCCATCGATTCGACGATCAGCACGCCGGGCATTACCGGCTGGCCGGGAAAGTGCCCCGCGAAAAAGTCTTCATGAATCGTCACGTTCTTGATGCCGACGATCCGTTTGAGCCGTTCCATCTCGATGATGGCGTCGACCAGCAGGAAGGGGTAGCGGTGTGGCAGTATTTTCTGAATGCCGGTTGTGTCGAGAATCATCGTTTCGGCCTCGGTGGATGCTCCGGCGCAACGTGAATTCGCGCAGGTAAGCTACGGATTATATGCAAAAAGTGCGAAGGCCTGAAACGCCCTTCATTCGCATTGTTTCATTTCGTCCAAGGCCGTACGGAAGGTTTTGCGTCAGAAGCGCGTCTGTCTTATGCTACCGGACTTTGATGAAGACGCCAAAATCATCCTCCACCGTCGATCCCGCCGCCGCGCGCCGCCTGCTCCGCGATTTGAGAGGGCGCCGCGCCGCACTTCTCCAAAGGCTCGGCCGCCTGGTCCGCCAGGAATCGCCTAGCACAGACAAGGCCGCACTCGACCGCTTCTCCCGACTGCTCGCCGCCGAATGCCGCCGTTCCGGCGCCACTGTTCGCCTGTTCCGCCAGAAGCACGTGGGGGACCAGGTGCTCGCCCGCTTCGACGCCCCGCACCGCGGCCGTCCGATCCTGATTCTCGGCCACTACGACACCGTCTACCCGCTCGGCACGCTCGCGCGGACACCCTTCCGCGTTCGCGGTGGTCGCGCCATGGGTCCCGGCGTCATCGACATGAAATCCGGCATCGTCATGGCACTTGCCGCCGTCGAGGCGCTGCGCGCCGCTCGGATGCCGCTCGTCGCTCCGGTCGTCTGCCTCTTTACCTCCGACGAGGAGACTGGCAGTCACTACTCCCGCGCCACGATCGAGCGCTTCGCCCGGCAGGCGCGTGCCGCACTCGTGCTCGAGCCCGCCGCCGGCACCGCCGGCAAACTGAAGACGGCCCGCAAGGGAACCGGCGAAATCGAGCTGATCGTCCATGGCAAATCCGCCCACGCCGGCCTGAATCCCGAGGAGGGCGTCAACGCGATTCACGAACTGGCGCTGCAAATCGAACGCCTGCGGGGCCTCAACAATCCCGCTTCCGGCACCACCGTCAATACCGGCGTCGTCGAAGGCGGCTCGCGATCCAACGTTATCCCTTCCCACGCCCGAGCTCTCATCGATCTTCGCGTCTCTCGCCGCGAGCACGCCGCTCCGCTCGAGCGCCGCATCCGCTCGCTGCGTCCCGTTCTGCCCGGCGCAAAACTGGAAATCCTCGGCGGCTTCAGCCGTCCCCCGATGGAGCGCACACCGGCCGTTGCCGCCCTGTTTTCACACGCGCAGTCGCTCGGCGACCTGCTCGGCATGCGGCTTGAGGAGGCGACTGTCGGCGGTGGCTCGGACGGCAACTTCACCGCGGCGCTCGGCGTTCCCACGCTCGACGGTCTGGGTGGCGTCGGCGCCGGTGCGCACAGCCCCGGCGAATTCCTCTTCGTCGGCTCCCTGGCCGAGCGCACCGCACTGCTGGCTCTCCTGCTTGCCACGATCCCCGACGCCCGTTGGTAACCCGCTGAGGCGCATTGGACTGTTTGTGTAGTGCAGCCCTTGCGGCGTCACACTCTATCGGCCAAATACGACGAACTCCGCCGTCCTTCCTTCGCTGGCCCGTCTCCGGTATGATCGTCGCGTCGCAAACTCCGCCGGAAGGAGTCTCTCGTGCCGAGACGCTATCCAGGAATCACGGCCGACGCCCGCGCTTTCGCCTGCTACGTCAAACTCCTGCGTGCTGGCGACGGCGTGTTGCGCGAAGTCGCTCGCCCGCTCGCCCTATATGACCTCACGCACAGCCAGTTCGCCGTGCTCGACGCGCTCTATCAGGGCGGCGCGCAAAGCCTCAGCGAGCTCGCCCGCCGTATTCTGAAAAGCGGTGGCAATCTCACGCTCGTCGTCGCCAATCTGCAGAAGCGCCGCCTGGTGCGTCGGAGCCCCGGCCGCGACCGGCGCTTCGCCACCATTGCGCTCACTCCCAAGGGACGCAATCTGGTGCGGTCGATCTCGCCCGGCTACGCCGCAGCGGTTGCCGGAGTGATGAACCGGCTCAGCCCTCGAGAGCAGGAAGCCCTCGCGGTCCTTTGCGGCAAGCTGGGCCACGGCGCAGAAACTCCGGAACGCTGAAACTTCGCGCGGCAACTTCTCTTCATCCGAATTGCGCCCTACACCCGCGCCTTCGTGCCGGTCTGAAACCATTTCAACGAGCGCGGCGGGACGCTGCATGGCTTGCAGACCTGGGTGAATCTGCCGCGAGCGGACGAGATGACGGATCCTGGCTATCAGGAAGTCCCTTCGACCGGGATTCCGGTTGCCAGGAGCGCCGATGGCAAGGTCTCCGTGCGCGCGATTGCGGGTGAGGCTCTCGGCGCCCGCGCGGTGATCGACACGCGCACTCCGATCCTGTTTCTGCACTTTACACTGCGGCCCGGAGCGGAGTTGCGGCAGCCCGTTTCGCCCAAAGAAAACGCCTTCGCCTATGTGTGAAGCGGAGAGGGAAGTTTCGGTCCGGAGGAAGCGCGTGTGGGCGCTAGCCACTTGTGCAGTTCCGCCGGGACGGCGAAAGCGTGCTGACGAAAAGTCCAGGCGATTCACCACTGGAATTTCTGCTGCTCGCCGGCGAGCCGCTGAACGAACCCGTTGCCCGTGACGGACCGTTCGTCATGAACAGAATCGAGAAAGTGCAGCAGGCTTTCGAGGACTACCGCGCCGGCCGTTTCGGCCACATCGCGGCAAAATGGCACGGTCAGTTCGAGCCTCAGCCCCTCATTCCCGGGCACTCGACCGGGATGACCGAAACATGCAGGCGTAGCGCTACATTAAGAACAAATCCAGCGACGCAACGCGGACCTACGCGTCCAAATGTCCCTCGAACACACGTACGGCCGCCCCGCTCACCCGCGGAACGAGCTTCGCGCCAACGCGCATGACGTTTACGTAGATGTCGCTCGGCCGGCCCATCTCCACGCCCTGCACGATCCGGAGCGATTCACCCGGCTGCAGCATGTCTTGCCGCACCAGGTAGGTGCCCAGCGATCCCGCCGCGGATCCCGTGGCCGGATCCTCCGCGATGCCCCAGGGCAACATGCCTCGCGCGCGCACGTGTTTCTCCTGCGCGACGAAACAGTAGGCCATCACGCTCTGTTTCCCCAGCACCTGCCGCAGCGCGGGAATATTCACCGAAATCCGCCCCAGTGCGCTGAGCCGCGCGAGCGGCAGCATCAGGTTGAAAATCCCGGTGGAAACATACTCGAGCGGCAGCCGTGGGTGCAGGTCGCCGGCCTTCAGCCCCAGAGCCGCGGCAAGTTCCTGCTTGTCCAGCTGTGCCGAACGGCAGCGCGCCGGCTGCTGCGTCATCGTTACGAATTTCGGTTTCCCCTTGGCGAAGTGAATCTCCACCGGCAGCAACCCGGCGCCCGTCTGTTGGATTACGTGTACCGCACCCTCCTGAGCCGGCACTACGCCCAGCTCCGCCAGCAGAAACCAGGCGCCGATCACCGGATGCCCGGCGAGTGGGAGTTCCTCGGTGGTGGTAAAAATGCGCAATCGGGCCAGCGCACGGTTCGTGGCTGGCTTCTGTACGAATACGGTTTCCGACAGATTCATCTCGCGAGCGATCGCCTGCATCCGCGCCTGATTCAATCCGTCGGCATCGGTGATAACAGCCAGGGGATTGCCGTGATAGGGGCGGCGAGTGAACACGTCGAGTTGATAGAAGCGTCTTTTCATAGCTGTGCCTGCTCCGCGTAAGCGATCCGTTTTGCGATCGAGGGGTGGCCGTGGAAGAGGATTTCCACCAGGCGGCTTGGTTCGGTTTCCGCCAGGTTCTGCGCCGCCAGCTTCCGCATGGCGCTGACGAACGCCTCACGGTTCTTCGTGGTGTCCAGAGCAAAACGGTCGGCGCGTCGTTCCCGCCAGCGCGAATAGCCGTTCACTAGCGGCAATGCCATGAGAGAGACGCCGGTCACCACCAGCAGCACCAGCGGCAGATTGGCGAAATCTGCCAGACCGTGAAAACCTATCCGCGGCGTGGCCCAGACGAGTACCTCGTTCACCGCCCAGAGCGACACGAGCGTCATCGCCGATTCCACGACGATTGCCAGTGGAATATCGCGGTGAACGTGGTGGCCCAGTTCGTGGGCCACGATCGTTTCGATTTCCTCATCCGAATGGACTTGCAGCAGAGTATCGGCAAGCAACACTCGCCGCGTCCGGCCCCACCCGGTCAGTGCGGCATTGGCCTTGCTGGTTTTTTCGCCCAGATCCCATTCGAGCACGGTATCGACGCGCGTCCCGGCCCGGCTGGCGAGCCGGCGGAGCCGTTCCACGAGCTCCTGGTTCTGGATCGGCCGGAACTTGAAAAACAGAGGGAAGATCAGCACCGGCGCCAGCTGTGCCAGTACCACCGCAAAAAGAATCAGCGCCCCTGCCACCCACAGCCACCATGTGGCCGGATGCTGCGCCAGCGCCCAATAGAAGAGTTCCGCCAGCCCGGCTCCGAGCACTCCGCCGATTGCCAGCGCTTTCAGCAGATCTTTTACCCACGCGCCTAACGTCATGCGCGAGAGCCCGAACTTCCGCTCGACAACAAAGCCCGAATAGAAATCCAGCGGCAGGCTGAACAGCTGGAAAATCGCCGCCACAATCAGCAGGTAGACCAGCAGTGCCAGCGCTGGGTGCGATGAAACTCCCAGCGCCACGTTTCGCAGCCCCGCCGTCCAGCCCGTCGCGAGCAGGACCACCAGCACCAGCGCATCGAGCAGCCATCCGGCAAACGCTACGCGCCTGTGAATCCGCGCGTATTCCTTCGCCTTTTTCTGTATGTCCGCGCCATCGCAGCTGTGGTCGCAACTGCTCTTATCGCAACTATGACTACAACTCGCTTTTTCTTCCGTTGCCATCCACTTCTCTCACTTTCCCTGATTCCCGATACCCGGAGAACGTTGTCCCACGCACTCCGCTTCACCCTCCATCAAGCCACGATTCCCAACCGCGCGCCAGTGGCGCCTGTTTCCACTTCGCACCCCTTGCCCCGGGATGGCGCCCGGGCACATCGTCCCGAAAGTCAGGGTCTACAGCCGCCGCACCTTGTCGACTGCCACGTCGAGCACGCGCCGCGTCGTTTCCGCGTTCTTTGTCTCCGCGTAGACGCGCAGCATCGGCTCGGTGCCCGAAGCCCGCACCATCACCCAGCCGATCTCGCCCAGGTACACCTTGATCCCATCCAGGTCCTCACGGCCCGTGATCGGCCACTCAAACAGCCTCGCCACCCGGTCGCTCGAGAACAGCTCTACCGCCTTCTCCTTCTGTCCAGGCCGCAGTTCCAGGTCCACCCGGCCGTAGTGGTGCTCGCCGAATTCCTCTTCGAGAATGGCGATCAGCTCGCCGAGCCGCTTCCCGTGCCAGGCCATTACTTCGGCGGTGAGCAGCGCGCAGACGGTGGCGTCGCGCTCGGGCAAATGAAAGCGGAAGCCGATTCCGCCGCTCTCCTCGCCGCCCATCAGCAGGTCGCGCTCCAGCATCAGCGAGCAGATGTACTTGAAGCCGATCGGCATCTCGAATAGCCGACGGCCGAATTTCGCGGCGATTTTGTCCACCAGCTTCGTCACGGAAAACGTCTTGGCCACGTCACCGGGCAGTTGCCGGGTCCCCGCCAGGTGCCACAGCAGGATCGAAAAGCACTGATGCGCGTTGATGAAGCGCCCGCCGGGGTCCATTGCGGCGAAGCGGTCGCCGTCGCCGTCGGCCAGGAACGCCGCGTCGTAACGCCCGTCCCGCATCGCTTCCCGCAACGGGTCGATGTTCGGCCCCTCGATCGGTTCCGGATTCCGTCCGCCGAAGAGCGGATCGCGCCGCCCGCGAATCTCTTCGCATTCCACGCCGTTACGCCGGAACAGTTCGGCCGCCAGTCCCATCGCCGAGCCGTGCATCGGGTCGATCAGGAAGCGGAGCTTGCTTCCGCGCAGCCGGTCCCAGTCGACCAGTTTCTCGAGCGTATCCAGGTATGGCGTGCGCAGGTCGAGCGGTGCGACGGCGCCCGGGCGTGCGGGGAGCGGTCTCACCCCTCCGTCGGCGTAGACCCGGTCGAGTTCCTGCTCGATCTGGCCCACGATGGCCGGCGAGGCCGAACTGCCGTAGCTGGCCTTGAACTTCACCCCGTTCCATCGATATGGATTGTGGCTGGCCGTGATCATCAGCCCGCCGGCTGCGCCGCGTTGCCGCACCAGCAACGAGAGCGCCGGCGTTGGGCATGCCGCCTGGGCCAGCGCCACCGGAATCCCCGCGCCGGCAATCGTTTCTGCCGCGGTTCGCGCGAACCGTTCGGACCCGAAGCGGTTGTCGTAGCCGACCAGAACGCCCGCGTCGGGCTGCTCGGCCCGCGCTATATATCGGGCAAAAGCCAATGCCGCCAGCCGAACATTGTCGGTGGTGAAGTCCTCGGCGATCACGCCGCGCCATCCGTCGGTACCAAAGTGAATTCGAGACATTGCGCCTGAAGTATACGGCACGTTCCCGGTCCGGAGTAGACTTGCCGTCCGTCTCCGGCCGCCACGTCCAGGCGGGATTGCGTGGTGGTCACTCCCCGTCGCCCTTGGCTCCTTCGCCCGGTCTCGATCTGCCTGTTCCCTCCGGTCCAGTTTCTGGCGTATAAGAAAGCCCATCCGGCTGGCGCCGCGGTAAGCCCGGTCAGAGTTGGCATCGGCCCTGGGTCGCTCGAACCGCAAACGAAAATCGGTGTGGGGAGGCAGGAGGATGCACGTCACAGATGCCTCTGCAAGCGCCGTTCACGAATTGCCCCGGCCGTGGTCATTTCGTACGGTTCTGTGGTTTGGCCTGGTCGCCGGGAATCTGGTTATCAGCGAAAACCTCATATTTACTGCGTTCCGGGGCATCAACC
>JBJKSI010000060.1:0-22955 GCA_046704165.1 Candidatus Acidiferrales bacterium | reverse complement strand
CGCCGCTGGTGCGGCTGAATGAGCAGGCGCTCTCGCCGCTCTTCGAGGCCGTGATCGATGCCACGGAGGAGGCCATCGACGATTCACTGCTGCGCGCCACCACCGTCCGCGGGCGCGACGGCCATGTGGCCTACGCGCTTCCGATCGGCCGCGTTCGCCGGCTGCTGGCCGAATACGGCCGCCGGCACTGACGCCCCTTAGCCCCGGCGAAAAGGGCTTTCAATCGCTGCGCGCTGTGGTATGGTCGTCGAATTATGCCTTCATTCAACCGAATCGTTTGGATTGTTCTCGATAGCGTGGGGATCGGCGAACTACCCGATGCGGCTGATTTCGGTGACGCCGGCCGTGACACCCTGGGCCACATCGCTCGCTCCCGCCCGCTCGCTCTCCCAAACCTGGTCCGTCTGGGCCTGGCCAACATTCGCCCGTTCGACCATCTGACGCCGGCCGATCCGCCGCTCGGCGCCTACGGCAAAGCGGCCACGCATTCGCCGGGCAAGGACACAACCGTCGGCCACTGGGAAATGGCCGGCATCTGGCTCGATCGCCCGTTCCCGGTCTATCCGAACGGCTTCCCGCCCGAGGTCATCCATGCGTTTGAGGAGGCGGTGGGCCATAAGACCATCGGCAACAAGCCGGCCTCCGGCACCGAGATTCTCAAGGAACTCGGCGACGAACATATGCGCACGGGGCACCTGATCGTCTACACGTCGGGCGACAGCGTGTTCCAGGTGGCGGCGCATGAGCACGTGATTCCGGTCGCCGATCTCTATCGCATCTGCGAGATCGCCCGCGGCATCCTGAGCGGTCCGCACGAAGTGGGCCGAGTGATCGCGCGCCCGTTCGTCGGCAACGGACCCGAGGATTTCCGCCGCACCGAGAATCGCCACGATTACGCCGTCGAGCCGCCCTCCCCGATGCTGCTGGATGTGCTCGATGACCTGGAAGTGCCCGTGCTCGGCATCGGCAAGATCTACGACATTTACGACGGCCGCGGCGTTCCCGAGTCCATCCGGACGAAAGACAACGCCGACGGCATGGAGAAGATCACCGCGGCACTCTCCAAGCATCCCTCGGGCCTGATCTTCGCCAACCTGGTCGATTTCGACATGCTCTACGGGCACCGTAAGGACGTCGAGGGCTTCGCCCGCTCGCTCGAGGAGTTCGATCAGCAACTCGGTCCGCTGCTCAAGCGCCTGGGGGGAAAAGATCTGCTGGTCCTGACCGCTGATCACGGCTGCGATCCCGATCCGTGTTCGCCTTCCACCGATCATTCCCGCGAATACGTGCCGCTGCTTGCCTACGGTCCCGGTGCGGCCGGCGGCGCAAATCTCGGTACGCGCGAAACGCAGTCGGATCTCGGGCAGACCGTGGCCGAGAATTTCGGCGGCAGGATTCCCCATGGCACGAGCTTTCTCCCGAGCCTGGTGCGGCACTGACCGGCACACTTTTTCGCGGGTGGTAGCACGGCCGGGATTGGCTGTGCTACCCATACAGCCTTCGGATTTCCCGACTGTCGTTCCGCGTTCACCGCACGTCTGCAGCGAAGTCTGTCGCCGTGCCCTGTTGCAACGGGGTTGCCTGTAAAATGGCCGCAATGGACCCCGTGACCGATCCGCCGCGGCGCCGGCGGCTTTTCGCGCAACCGAAGGAAAACTACATCGCCATCCTTTCCACTCTGGCGATCGTGGCATTTCTGGTGCTGCGCTATCTGACCGGTGCCACGACCTTCGTCTCGCACCTGCCGCTTTTCGTCGCGCTCGTAGCGGGCGGACTGCCGCTGGTCTTCGACCTCACCATCAAGCTTTTTCGCCGCGAATTCGGTTCCGACCTGCTGGCCGGCATCTCCATCGTTACGGCGGTCCTGCTCCAGCAATATGTGGTTGCGGTGATCGTGATCCTGATGCTCTCCGGCGGGCTTTCGCTCGAGCAGTTTGCCACGCGCCGCGCCTCGTCCGTGCTCGACGCGTTGGCACGCCGCATGCCGCAGGTTGCCCACCGGAAAGAGGATTCGCGCCTGGCCGACGTCGCGCTGAAGGATATCGCGGTTGGCAACGTGCTGGTCGTCTTCCCTCACGAAATCTGCCCGATCGACGGCGTGGTGATCGAGGGCCGCGGCGTGATGGACGAGGCTTACCTCACCGGCGAGCCGTACGAAATGTCGAAGACGCCCGGTTCGCGCGTGATTTCCGGCGCCGTCAACGGCGATACGGCGCTCACGGTGCGTGCGGAAAAGCTGGCGGTCGATTCGCGCTACGAGCGGATCATGCGCGTGATGCAGGCCACCGAGCAGAACCGTCCGCGGCTGCGCCGGCTGGGCGATCAGCTTGGCGCGTGGTATACGCCGATCGCGCTGGGTCTGGCCGCCGTCGCGGGACTGGTCACCGGCCAGCCAATGCGTTTCCTGGCGGTGCTGGTGGTCGCCACGCCCTGCCCGCTGTTGATCGCCATTCCCGTCGCGGTGATCGGCGCAATTTCACTTTCGGCGCGCCATTCCATCATCATCAAGAATCCCGCCGCGCTCGAGCAGATCAATTCCTGCACCACGCTCATTTTCGACAAGACCGGCACGCTCACCTACGGCCGGCCGGAGCTGACTGAAGTGCTCGTGGGCGACGGCTTCGAACGCGATGAGGCGCTTCGTCTGGCGGGCAGCGTGGAGCAATATTCCAAGCACCCGCTGGCCGGCGCCATCCTCGCGGCAGCCCGCCGCGAAAACCTGGCCTTCGCGGAGGTGGCCGAGATCAACGAGCCGCCGGGACAGGGACTTTCCGGCATGGTGGAGGGACGCCGCGTAGTTCTGACCGGACGCCACGCGCCGGCCGTGCGCGACCTGCCGCTGCCGCCGCTGGCCGGCGGCCTGGAATGCATCCTGCTCGTCGACGGACGCTACGCCGCCACAATGCGCTTTCGCGACGTGCCACGCAGCGAAAGCCATTCCTTCATCCGCCATCTGGTGCCGAGGCACGGCGTCCAGCGGGTGATTCTGGTTTCCGGCGACCGCGAATCGGAGGTCCGCTATCTGGCAGAAGCAGTTGGTATTGAAGAGGTGCACGCGGGCAAGAGCCCCGAAGAGAAGGTGGAGATTGTGCGCGCGGAAACCGCGCGGGGCAAGACGCTCTTCGTCGGCGACGGCATCAACGACGCACCCGCGCTGGTCGCCGCAACCGTCGGCATCGCTTTCGGCTCGGGCACAGACGTTACCGCCGCTGCCGCCGACGCCGTCGTGCTGGAAACCTCGCTCGAGCGCGTCGATCAGCTCATCCACATCGGCCGACGCATGCGCCGCATCGCGCTCCAGAGCGCCGTCGGCGGTATGGGTGTAAGCGTGCTCGGCATGATCGCCGCGGCCGCGGGTTTTCTGCCGCCGATCGGCGGAGCGGTCACGCAGGAGATTATCGACGTGGTTGCCGTGCTCAACGCGGTGCGCGTCGCTTTGCCTTCCCATGAATTGCGCGATTTCTAGTCGCGGACAGGCCTCGCGCGCCACTGATCCGTGTGGCGCGGCCGGCGAAGGCAGGGTTCCACTCTCATGAACGGCGCCATCCTGCTCGTTTTTCTGATCGTCTACCTGCTGAATCTGATTCCCGCGTTCGCTCCACCCACCTGGATGGTCTTCTCGTTCATCGGCTTCCGCTATCCCCACCTGCACGTCACCGCGCTCGCGGTGGTCGGCGCCGTGGCCGCCACGCTCGGCCGCGCAACACTCGCCAAGCTGTCCCGTGTGATCGTTCGTCAGCGCTTCCTGAGCCAGCGCACGAAAGACAACATCGACTCGATCAAGCAGCGGCTCGAGCATCGCCGCAAGTTTACCTTTGGCGTTTTCCTGCTCTACGCTTTCGGTCCGCTGCCGTCCAACTACCTCTTCATCGCGTACGGCCTCACCACGATGGATTTGAGTCTGATTGTGGTGCCGTTCTTCATCGGCCGGTCGATCAGCTACAGCTTCTGGGGCGTTACGTCCGCCTATCTGGGCCGTCACGCGGGCCGCATCCTCGGAGCGCACCCACTTGGGTACCTGAGCATCTATTTCGTATTCACGCAGATTTTTCTGCTCTACCTCGTCTACCTCTTCACCCGCATCGACTGGCGCTGCCTGCTCGACGAGAAACGGCTTCGCTTGCTGCCCAGGAACGCCCGCCCACGCGCCGGCGATCCTCGCACTTGAATCTGCGCTGCCAAGAGCGGCGAGCCTTGCCTCCGCTTCCGTGGTGAAGTCCGGCTCAGGAGCGATGTGGCGCAGCCAGCGGGCGCGGTATGCTACAGCCCGTGCGAACTGCCGAATGGGTCAATCTGGGAACGTTTTCGTTTTTTATGGTTTGCGCGTGGCTGCGACCGCTCACCCGATCGCGGCGCGCCCGCGCCACGGCGCTGGGCCTCGGGGGAATCGTGCTGACGCTGGGAGCGTATTTTGCCCAGTCGGCTTTGCCCCTCTTCGCGCTCTCGATCGTGCGCGATTGGCTGCCGTTTCCGCTGATGGCGATGGTCTACTGGCAGACCGGCCAGTTCTTTTCCCGGCCGAATGAACGATTGCAGTCGCGGTTTGCCGCACTGGATGACCGCATTCTCGGCCGCCTGTTCGGCCGGCGCGAGGGGGCGCAACTCGGTTCACTGGCCGCCGGCTGCCTGGAACTCGCCTACCTGTCCTGCTACGTTCTGGTTCCTCTGGGACTGGTGGTGCTGTACGTCCTCGGCCTTCGCGCCGACGCAGACGAATATTGGCTCGCCGTTCTGTCACCGACGTATTTGTGCTACGCGCTGCTGCCGTTCGTCCAGATGCTGCCGCCCAGGTTTCTGCCCACGGATCCCTGGCGAAACCTTACCGGTGGCAAGGTCCGCACGTTCAACCTGGTGATCCTGCGCCTCGGCAGCACGCAGGTGGACACGTTTCCCAGCGCCCACGTCGCCGCCGCCTTGTCGGCGGCGCTGGTCCTGTTGCAGCTGGCCCCGGTGGCGGGTATGGTGTTCCTCGTGCTGGCTGTGGGAGTTGCCCTTGGCGCGGTGCTCGGCCGGTACCACTACGCGCTCGACGCGATCGCCGCCGCGGCGCTGGTGCTGGCCTTCTTCGTGGCCCGGATCGTCTGAGCGCCTCGGCGCGGTGCACACCGGACGCCAAAATTCATCCGCGGCAGAGGCGGGCGGAGCGGAGCAGCATGGCCTGTTTCCTGGCGGCGAGCAGGGCCAGCCGGTCGCAGCGCAGGTTGTCGGCGTGGCTGGCGTGGCCGCGCACCCATTTCCAGTCCATTTGATGGATCGCGGCGAGGGAATCGATCTCTTCCCAGAGGTCGCGGTTCAGTACATCAAGCGTTCCCGAAGTTCCTCTCCGCTTCTTTTGCCAGCCCTGGCGTTTCCATTGCGCCATCCACTTGGTGACGCCATTGCGAACGTATTGCGAATCGGTGGTGACTGCGACCTGGCAGGATTCCGGCAGCGCCCTGAGGCCCTCGATGACCGCCCGCATCTCCATGCGATTGTTTGTCGTGTGTTCTTCCGCGCCGAACAGCTCTTTTTCCCGCCCCTCACAGCGCAGGATGCAGGCCCAGCCCCCCGGGCCGGGATTTCCGATACAAGCCCCATCGGTCACCAGAATTACGCTTTTCACCAACCAGCCTCCCTGAGTCGAATCGTCCGTTGCTGCCAAATGCCGGGAAAAACTATACCGGATGTCGGGCGTTCGCGCTGTCCAAGGGCCTGGGGAAAGCGGCAGGTGTTTTGTCTCCGAAGGGCCGTAGAACGGAGAAGCGGAGCGAAACCTCCGGCGACCCGGAACGCTTCGCTCCGCTTTTCCCGCGAAATTCCCGGTCACTTGTTGGCGGTGCTGCCGTTCACGGCGGGCGCCGTCTTTGGGAAGTAGCCGGTGCGGGTGCGGACGGAGAGCTTGCCCAGCCCATGCGGCACGTCCACCAGCTTCACCTTCACCTTGCGGTATCCGCCATTCGATTGGGGATTGGTCGGATAGTAGCCCACCAGGTACTGGTTGCGAATGTCCTTGGCGATACGCAGGCAGATTGTGTGTACCTGGTTGACCGACCTGGGAAAGAAGGCGAGGCCGCCGGTGGAGTCGGCCAGCGCCTTGAGCGCGCGCTTGGCGCGCCGGGCGGCGTGGTGATCGTCCTCACTGAGCAGGCCGACGGTATAGATGATTGCGTCGGATTTCTGCACCGCGCGGACGGTCTGCTCGAGGTTGTGACGACTGGCGTCGTCCTCGCCGTCGGTGATGACGAGCAACACCTTCTTCTGCCGCGTCCCCTTCTTCAGGTGATGGAGCGAGGCGAGCACGGCGTCGTAGAGCGCGGTCGAGCCGCGGGAATCGATGCGTTCGAGCGCCTGGCGCAGCACGGCGATATTGTTGGTGAAGTTGGCCCGCTGGTCGAGATAGTAGTTCTCGTTGAAATTGACGACGAAGACCTGGTCGTCGGGATTCGACGTTTCGACGAACGTCAGCGCCGCGGCGTCCACCTCGGGCCGCTTGTCGTACATGCTGCCGCTGTTGTCGATCACGAGGCCCACGGTCACCGGAATGTCCTCGCGCTTGAAGATCGAGATCTTCTGCCGAACGCCGTTTTCGTAGACGCGGAAATTCCGCTGCTTCAGGCTTTCGATGAAGTTGCCGTGCTTGTCGACCACGGTAACCGGGAGCGCGACCAGATCGACGCTGCGCTTGATCTGCGCCGCGGATGGCGGCGGCGGTGGTGGCGGGGGCGGCACCTTCTGCATCGGCGGCGCGGTGGTTTTCTGCTGCGCCAGGGCAGGAGTCGCCATCGCGGCGAGCGCCGCCAGGGCGACCAGCGGGACGAGCCGCCGGAACCTACGGTTTGGGCCCGTAGTAGCCGTGCTTGTAGTAGCACTTGAGTGGAGGCAGTCCGCGAGGCGGGTCGAGCCGGACTTTGATCTTTCTCCATTTGCCGTTGTTTTTCGTGTCACTCGGTTTAAAGCCCAGGACATATTGGTTACGCAGCTCCATGCTGATTTTCGTGGCAATGTCCGGCAGTTCGTTGAGGTTACTGACCGGGAAGACCCGTCCTCCCGACATGTTTGCCAGTTCCTGAAGCAGCTCGGGGCCTTCTCCCTCTTCCGGAGTGCGGAACCGGTCGGCCAGCGGTTCGTAGATCCCAATGGCATAGAGCTGCACATCAGATTCCTTCAGGAACTGTCGGATGTCTCGTTCCGTGTACCGGCTATGATTATCGCCACCATCGGATATGATGAGCAAAGCCTTCCTACTGTTGTGTGCTCCGCGCATCTCACTGAGGCCCAGGTAGATGGCGTCGAACAGCGCGGTCTCGCCCTTGCTGCGCGCGTTCATCAGCCGGCTCTGCAGCGTGTCGATGTCGCTGGTGAAAGGCGAAACCAGGTGCGCCTCGCTACTGAAATCCACCAGGAAGAACTCGTCCTGGGGGTTGGCGGTCTTGAAAAACTGCATTGCCGCCATCTTGGACTTGTTGATCTTGTCCGACATACTCCCGCTCATGTCGAAGATCACGCCGATCGAGATGGGCACGTCGTCTTCCGAGAAGTGGGTGACCTCCTGTTGTACCCCGTTTTCGTAGATGCGGAAATTGTCGCGGCGCAGCCCGGTGACCAGCCGGCCGTAAGGGTCAAGAACGGTAACGGGAACCAGCACCATGTTGACGTGCCGGACGATCGGGTGGCCGTATTCGTTGGCGGGGAGTTTGGGTTTCGCGGGAACCGGCGGTTTCATCGGTCCCTGCTGCTGAGCGCACAGGGAGCCGGCAATCGCCATGCACAAGATGAGGGGGAGAAAAAGCGGTCGAAACGACTTCGACCTGAGATCCACTCGCCCTCCCCGGCCGTGGAAACAAGGTGGCCCACCTACACTGTGGGACAATTTTATCACTGGAAACCCTTGTTGCAACTGGCGAATCCGGCCTCCGGAGCTGCCCGGATGCCCGCCGGGAGCCGCTCCGGCGAGGCAACCCCACGCCCGCGCCGCGATTCTCTACTGTTCTGCGGGGAGTGGGGGTTATTTTCATTGTCCCTCTACATTTAGGGCCAGTCTGTTATATAAAGAAAAATTCTGTTTGAGGAGTGGACTGTGAAAAGTCGTGCACTGATACCAGGAGTCATGCGTTGATAGAAGTCGAAAGCCTTACCAAAGTCTTCGGGGACACCCCGGCCGTCGATCACGTTTCCTTCCACGTGGAAAAAGGCGAGATCCTCGGATTCCTCGGCCCCAACGGGGCGGGGAAGACCACCACCATGCGCATGCTGACGGGCTACCTGCCCGCCACCAGCGGCAAGGCCCGCATCGGCGGGTTCGACGTGGCGGACCAGTCGATGGAAGTGCGCAAGCGCATCGGCTACCTGCCCGAAACGCCGCCGCTCTACGCCGAAATGACCGTCGAGGCGTATCTCGACTTCGTCGCGCGCATCAAGCGCGTGCCGTCGGCCGAGCGCAAGGCACGGGTGGAACGTTCGATGGAAATGGCCCATCTGACCGACCGCCGGCGCCAATTGATCCACCATCTCTCCCGCGGCTATCGGCAGCGCGTCGGGCTGGCCCAGGCGCTGGTCCACGATCCCGACGTACTGATCCTCGACGAGCCGACAGCCGGGCTCGATCCCAAGCAGATCATCGAGGTTCGCCAGCTGATCAAGGGACTTTCCGGCGTGCACACCATCATCCTTTCCACCCACATCCTGCCCGAGGTCAGCATGACCTGCGACCGGGTGCTGATTCTCAACCACGGCAGGATCGTCGCCGAGGATTCGCCGGAACATTTGACCACCCAACTGCACGGCGGCGAGCGGTTGCGCGTGCTGGTGGGTGGCGAGGAACCGGCGCTGCGCGAGGCGCTGGGCGCGATCGAGGGCGTGCAGGAGATCACCGTCACGCCGCTGCGTGAACCCGGGCGGCTCTCGGCGGTGATCGGCGTCGCGCCCGAGCACGACGTGCGCAGCCAGGTGGCCGCGCAGATCGTTCACAAAGGGCTCGAACTCTACGAAATGCGGAGCGAGCGGATGAGCCTCGAGGAGATCTTCCTGCAGTTGACCACCGAGGAAGCCGCCGAGGGAACGAGGAGGGAAGCGTGAGAAGTATCTGGGCCATCTATCGGCGGGAGATGTCGCACTATTTTGTCTCGCCGATCGCCTACGTTGTGGGCGGCGTCTTTTTAGGGGTCGCCGGTTTCTTTTTCAACGGCATTCTGACCTTCATGATTCAGCAATCCATGCGCATGGGCTTCGAGGCGGCGCGCTTTGGCGGTGCGCCGCATTTGGACGTCACCAGCATGGTGGCGCGCAACTTCTTTTCGGTGATCGGGTCGCTGACTCTTTTCCTGCTTCCGATGCTGACGATGGGCGTCTACGCCGAGGAAAAGAAGCGCGGCACGATCGAGCTGCTGATGACCTCGCCGATTCGCGATTCCGCCATCGTGCTGGGAAAATTCTTCGCCACATTCACCGTCTACGCCATGCTGCTGGTTCCCACGCTGATGTATCAGGCGTTTCTGTTCCATTACAGCGATCCGGCGCCCTCCTGGAAGATTCTATTGCCGGGCTACATCGGCGTGCTGCTGCTGGCGGCGGCGCTGATTGCGCTGGGCCAGTTCCTCTCGTCGCTCACCGAAAACCAGATCGTCGCCGCGGTGCTCACCTTCGGCGTCTTTCTGGTGCTCTGGGTGCTCGACCTGGGCGCGCAGGACGCCGGCGGCACGCTGGGCTCGCTGCTCAAGCAGCTCTCGCTCGTGCGCCGCTATCAAGATTTCACGATGGGAGTGATCGACGTGGCCAGTCTCGTCTATTTCGTGACGTTCGCTTTCTTCATGGTCTTCCTCACCTTGCGCTCGCTCGACTCGATGCGCTGGAGAAAGGCGTAAGGGGATGGCGATGAAGATCAATCGCAGCGAACTCTTCAAAAGCATCAGCTACGCGGGCGCCGCGCTGGTAATCGCCGGCTACCTGCGCTCGACGATCGTCGGGCTGCTCTCTCCGCTCGACATGGGCCTGATGATCGGCGGCGGCGCCGTGCTGGCGATCGCCGCGGCATTCAACCTGGGCGCGCTCGGCCGCTTTTTCACCCGGCGCTCTTCCAAGCTCGGCGCCAACACGATCGTACTGTCGATCGCGGTGCTGGCGATCCTCTGCGGCATCAATGTGCTCGCCTTCCGGCACGACAAGCGCATCGACATGACCAGCTCCCATCTCTACTCGCTCTCGCCGCAGAGCCGGAAGATTGCCTCCCATCTCGACCGCAATATCCGCTTCCTCTATTTCGACAATCAGCCGAATTCGCAGCTGGCCGAGCGGATGGCCGAATACAGGATCTACAGCCGGCGCATCCAGTTCCAGCGGATCGATCCCGTGGCCCATCCCGACATCGCCAAGCAGTACAACATCCGCACCATGGGCGACATGGTGGCCACCAACGGCACGCGCACGATCCACCTGCAAGGCACCGCCGAGGAGAACGTCACCAACGCACTGATCCGCCTCTCGCGCAACACGGTAAAGACCGTCTGCTTCGTCCAGGGCCACGGCGAACGCTCCGTGGACAACAGCGGCGGCGACGGCTACAGCGACGTGAAAAGCGAGCTGACCAAGGAAAGCTACAAGGTGCAGTCGGTGAACCTGGTCAGCGCCGGCAAGGTGCCCGCGGCCTGCAGCGTGCTGGTGATTGCCGGCCCGAAACAGGCTTTCTTTCCGCAGGAAACCACGATGGTGGAGAAGTATCTGGACGGCGGCGGCAAGGTGTTCGTTCTGGCCGATCCCGAAACCCACACGGGACTCCAGCCGCTCTTCCAGGCCTGGAACATCAAGGTGGGCGACAATATCGTGATCGACGCCAGCGGTGTGGGCCGCCTCTTCGGCACCGGCCCGGCCGTTCCGCTGGTGCACGATTACGGCAATTCTCCCATCACCCAGGGTTTTGGCAGCGCGATGACGTTTTTCCCGCTGGCCCGCACCGTCAACGTGGCCAACAGTTCCAAGACCACGCCCACCGAGGTCCCGCTGCTCATGACCTCCGCCGCCAGTTGGGCCACGCCGAAAATCACCGGCCGCACCGTCAGCTTCAATCCCAAAACCGACATGAAGGGGCCGCTCACGCTCGGCGTCACTGCCCAGAAGAACGTCGGCAAGAAGGAAGCCCGGCTGGCCGTCTTCGGCAATTCCACCTTTGCCACGAACCGCTGGGTGGGCATGCAGCGCAACGGCGACCTCTTCTACAACACGGTCAGCTGGCTCTCCCGTGACAAGAACCTGATTTCCATCCGGCCCAAGAACCCCACCAATCGCCGGGTGACGATGACGGCGGCACAGCAGCGGACGCTCATGTGGTTGAGCCTGGGAATCCTGCCCGGACTGATCGTGATCGCCGGCGTGCTGATCTGGTGGAGGAGGCGATAGGGAAGGATGAGGAAAAGCACACTCGTCCTGGTGGTGATAGCCGCGGCCGTTGTGGGATTTGTCTACTGGCACGAATTCCGTCATCCGGCCGCACAAAAAACGAAAACGAATCCTCCGGTATTCCATTTCCAGCCGGAAGCCGTCGCGTCGGTGACGTTCCAGCGCGACGGCAAGACCATCGTCGTCGAACGGAAAGGCGCCGACTGGCAGATCGTCGAGCCGATCGACACGCGCGCCGACAAGAATACAGTGGAAAGCCTGCTGAACGACGTCACCCTGGCCCGCGTCTCCCGCACGCTGAAGCCCGAGAAAAATGGGCTGAAGCCTTTCGGCCTCGAGCCGCCGGCTGCGACGCTCGACTTCAAGCTGGAAGACGGCAAGCAGCACGCGATCAAGCTCGGCTCGGCCGACTACAGCGGCAATTCCGTCTACGCGCAGGTGGACGCTTCGAAAGACGTGATCCTGGTGCCGATCTCCGTACTCCAGGACGGGAGCAAGACGGTCGCCAACCTTCGGGATAACTCCGTTCTCGGAATCTCCTCCGGCAGTTCGGTCCAATCGTTCCAGCTGCGCACGCCTTCGGGCGTGGTCGATGCGCGGCGCACCGGCAGCCCGGGTTCGGGAACGTGGGCGATCGACAAGCCGATCAAAGCCGCAGGCGACGCCAGCGCCATTTCCAGCCTGCTCGGCACCATCTCGGGCGGAAAGCTCTCGAAAGTGGTGAGCGAAAACGCCCGCGACCTGGGCCGCTACGGCTTGACCCATCCCACGCTTTCACTTGACGTCCACCTGAAATCGGGCTCCAGCCGCGCGCTGCAGATCGGCCGGAAGGCGGGCGACCGCTATTACGCTCGCGACACCTCGCGCGACATGGTGTTCCTTGTGCCCGCGAGCTTCGAAAAGCATCTCGACAAGACCCTCTACGATCTGCGCGACAAGCAGATCCTGCACGGTTTCCCGGACGATTTCACCCGCGTCGACTACACGGCCGGTTCGGTGCACTTTTCCCTCGGCGTGGACAAGAAAGGCCAATGGGTCATGTTCCAGCCGGCGGCCGAGAAGGACAAGAAGGTGGCCAACTGGAAAATCTTCAGCCCGCTCACCAGCGCACAGGCCGAGCAGATCATCGACCATCCTTCGGCCTCGCTCATGGCACAGGTGGCGCATCCGGCCATCCAGATCGTTCTGACACGCAAGAAGGGCGGCGAGGAAAAATTCCGCATCTCCAAGCCGTTCGGGAAGAGCGTGTATCTCTGGGTGAACAGCGGCAGCGGGCTCTATCGCGTTGCGAAGAGCACTTACGAGTCTCTGCTCTTCAAGAGCCCGAAAGACCTGCTGCGCTGAACCGCGCGGAGCAATGCCGGCCGGCAACGCGGAGCGGAGTTGAGTTGCCCGCCGAAGGCGGTTCGATCGCCTGTCGGCAGGGGAGGACGTTGATGAGAATCCACACGTTGACGCTGTTGTTCCTGGCGGCGAGTCTCGGCGCGGGCGCGGCAACCGTTCCCGCTGGCCGACCCGTGCGCGAGGCGGCCCTCCGGACACCGGCTTCCCGCTTCAGGGGAAAGACGCCCGTGAAGCTTCACCAGGCCACCGGCGAACTGGTGTCGTTTTCGGCTGGGAGCCTCACAATGCTGCATGCGCGCGGCAGGACAAAGTCGCGCATGGTTTTCTATCTGACGCCCAAGACGAAAAAAGAAGGCACTTTTTTGAAGGGCGAGCGGATTGTTGTTTATTACCACGTCGTTAACGGGCGCCGGGAAATCGAGCGCATTCGACGCTCGCCCGCGCGCAAGCACCGCAGGAAGTCCAGTACCCCAAAATCCCAGCAATAATCGGTGAATTCTGCGACGCCGGGGGCGGAATCATGCCCCCGGCATCGCTATTTCCTAGTCCCACCGTTCTGTAGTGAACCTTCTAGTCGATTAGCCTCGCATTAACAGTTAACCCGTAACCCCTTACTGTCTCGGCACTTGTGCGCTTTTCCCGGGCACCGCACAATGGCCCAGTCCCGTGAGCAAAGAAAAGAAGTGCCCGAAAACTGAAAGTATGCCTTCGTCCCTCGGAAATGGACGCCGAAAGCATAAGCATTGGGAAGTCACGATCCAGTATCACGACGGCAAGAAATTCGCCCGCGTTTACATCGACAAGGTTCGAGCCGAACGCTTTGCCGAACGCCAGAGGAAATCGCCCGTCGTGCGCAACGCAAAAGTGAAGGAGGTTCACTGAACGTGAAGAAGCCCTACGTCGAACGCGTGGTAACCGCTGATGGTTATGGGCCTCTTTTGTTTTTCTTGATGACGGCTGTGGCCTTTTTCGTAGCCGCCTACTTTATGCATTTCCTGCTGATGTTCGGCGCGAACATTCGTTTGTAATTCTGTCGCGGCTTGAGTGGCCGCGATCACCCGGAATCTGATAGACTGACTGTGGCGCGACCGTAGTTTAGGGGTAGAACGACAGCTTGCCAAGCTGTAGGCGGGAGTTCGAGTCTCCTCGGTCGCTCCAGAATCCGCTCTTGCAGCGGCGCCGGCTTGCTTTCCGTATTGTTCCCCTTCCTTGTGGAAATTCCGCCAATCTTTCCTGTCCCGAAAATCGACTTTTTCCCCGGCAACCCGGTTTGCGCGCATGATTTTCGCGGGGCAAAGGAAAGTGCTAGGCTTCGGGCTTACGCCGGAGGCAGATGATCCCGAAAATCCACGTCGCGGTGGCAAGCTTGAGGCGGCCGAAGCTGAACGCCGTCTGGGAGGCGCTCAGCGTGTTGGGACCGACGCTCGACACCGGCGCGAGCTTTGAGATCGCCGCCGTCGACGTGCCCAGCGGTGTGCGCCATACCCCGCTCAGCCGCGCCGAAACGATGGCCGGCGCGAAAGCACGTGTTGAGGCGCTCGAAAAATTGGCGCGTGAGAACGACGAGCCGTGGCGTTATTTGGTAGGACTCGAGGGAGGGCTCGACCTGATCGACGAAGGGGGGCGGCGCCGCGTCTTCCTGCAGAATTGGGTGTACGTGGCCGACCGGTTCGGCCGAGGATCGTGGGGCCAGTCGGGCGCGGTTTTGCTGCCCGAGGCGCTGGCCGAACGGGTGGTGGATGAAGGAGTGGAACTGGGCGTGGCGATCGACGCGTTTGCCGGCAGCCACGGCATTCGCGATGCGCAGGGGGCCTGGGGCGTTCTGTCGCGCAACCTGATTACCCGGCAAGACGCTTTTCGCGTCGCGGTGATCGGCGCGTTCGCGCCGTTTTACAATAGCGAAATTTACGGCCGCCGCTGAGCGCGCCGGCGTTGCGCAAATCAAGCGCGGAGGGGCAAGTGGACATCGTCAAGGGCAACATGGGCTGGATCGAGGTGATCGTCGGTCCGATGTTTTCCGGCAAGAGCGAGGAACTGATCCGGCGATTGCGGCGCGCGGAGATTGCACGCCAGCGCGTGCAGATCTTCAAGCCGTCGATCGACCGTCGCTACGCCGTGGCCGAAATCGTCTCGCACTCGGGCCTCGGCATCGCTTCCGATCCGGTGCCAGACGCTCCCGAAATTCTCGCCCGCGTCGATGAACGCACCGAGGTGGTGGGCATCGACGAGGCCCAGTTCCTCGGCGAAGCCCTGCTCGAGACGGCCACCAAGCTGGCCAACCTCGGCAAGCGCGTGATCGTCGCCGGTCTCGACACGGACTTCCTCGGCCGCCCGTTCGAGCCGATGCCGCGCCTGCTCGCCATCGCCGAGGAGATCACCAAGCTGCTGGCCATCTGCGTTCGCTGCGGCAATCCGGCCGTCCACACCCAGCGCCTGGTGGCGTCGGAAGATCTGATCGTCGTCGGGGCCGCGGGCATGTACGAGGCGCGCTGCCGGCGCTGTTTCGAGCCGCAGCTCGCCCAGCGCGCAGCCGAAGCCCAGGCCAAAGCCAAGGCCGAATCGCCCTCCGAAACGGCCCCGGCGAAAGAGCCGCGATGAGCCGGCATCCTCGGTCGGCGTATCCGGCATCCGTAAATTTTTATTCGCCGGTCTTGTGCACACGCTGCTCCCGGCCACGTGTGCCGTGCAATTTACAGCTGCTCGCCAAGGAGGTCCTGAATTGAGAATCGAATCCCGCGCTCCCACCCGGATCGACCTGGCGGGCGGCACGCTGGACATCTGGCCGCTCTATCTGTTCCATCCCGGCGCGGTGACGGTGAACTGCGCCGTTACCCGCTACGCTTCCTGCGTCGTTGAATCGCGCCCGGGCCGCGCGATCGAGCTGATTTCGCGTGACACGCACCTGCGCGAGCGGTTCGCGTCTCTTGACGCGCTTTCGCGCAGCGACGGCTATCGGCTGCCGCTGGCCGCCCATCTGGTGCGCCATTTCCGGCCCAAGGGAGGGCTTCGCGTGGTCACCGATTCGCAGGCCCCGGCCGGTGCTGGCATCGGCGGGTCGAGTGCGATGGCAGTGGCGCTTTCCGCGGCGCTCGATCGCTTCACCGGGAAGCGGATGGGCCGAGTGGGTTGGATTCATACCAGCCGCGACGTGGAAGCGGTGGTCATCGGCGCGCCCGCCGGCACGCAGGACCATTATCCGGCAGCCTTCGGTGGCGTGGCGGCGCTCCATCTGGAGACGGGCGGCGAGCGCAGGGAAGCGCTCCCGGGCGATCCGGCCGCGCTGGAGCAGCGGCTGGTGCTCTGTTATACCGGCAAGCCACGGCAATCGGCCATCAACAATTGGCGCGTCTTCGTCGCCCACATCAACCGCGACCGCCGCGTGCGCCGCAATCTGGCCTCGATCGCCGCGGTGGCCATCGCCATGCGCCAGGCTATCTCCCGCCGGAACTGGGCCGAGGCCGGGCGGCTGATGCGCGAGGAATGGAGCTTCCGCCGCCGTAACCTGCCGACCATCTCGACGCCGCTGATCGACCGCATCATCGGCGGAGCGCGCCGGCAAGGCGCGCTGGCGGGCAAGGTGTGCGGCGCCGGCGGTGGCGGATGCGTCGCGCTGCTGATCGAACCCGACGCGCGAGAACGCGTCGAAGCGTCGGTGCGCGCGGCGGGCGGCGAGATTCTGCCGTGCGGAATCGACCGCCGGGGCGCGCGCGTCAAGTGCAGCCTGTAGCACAGGCAGCCGCAGCCGTGCCGCGAAACCCTCGGCGTCCTCTGTGCTTGTGCAGTGAAGCCTGGCTCAGCCCGTCGTAGGGCCTCATTTCCTCGAAAAAGAGCAGGACTGGAAGGCCCCGGCCGGAATTCAGCTTGCCGTTGCGCTGCCCGGGTGCGGCGGGGGTAAAATGGGGGCAGCTTCCGGTTATGCGCAAAGCTGCACTGCTCCCGTGCATGCTTGGGCTTGCCTCTCTTCTTTACGGGGCGGGCAAGGCCGCAGGGCCGATGCGCGCCTCCGGGCTTCCCCAGCACATCTCTCCTCCTCGGACGGACACAGGCAAACTCACCGAGCGAAACAAGCTGGATATCCTCCGTTCGGTGGACGGCGAATTCGTCAAGGTGGTACGCCCGCTTCCCTCGATCAAGCCGGGATTCCTCCTGAATCCGACCGGGAAAATCGACCAGAAAGACCTGCAGACCGCGCTCATGCGCAGCCTGCCGGCCGCCAATCCGGGCGATACGGTGCAGATCACCAGCATCGATTTCAAGCGGAAGTCAATCCAGGTGAACATCAACGGCGGCAGCCATCCGCACAAGAGTTGGCGTCAGCACATCCACTTCTCGATGGGCATGCCATGGCCCACCACCCGCGTCGTCAGGAATGAGCCGCCCGGCCTGATAAAGATGGGCTCGACGCTGATTGTCGACTTTCACGGGCCGGTGCCGAATATCACCGCGGCGCAACTGAAGAAGTACCTCTCGCCATTCATCGTGTTCACCGGCGCGCACTCGGCGGCGCAGATCTGGGCGGATACGTTGCCGCCGAAGTTCAAGAAAGCGATCTCTGATCATGAGGCCGCCGTAGGCATGGATCGCACGATGGTGCTGGCAGCGCTTGGCCGGCCGGGTCACAAGGTGAGGGAATACAAGGAAAGCGGAACGATGACCGAGGACTGGATCTACGGCAGTCCGCCCGGAATGACGGTTTTCGTTACCTTCATCGGTAACGAAGTTGTGAAGGTGAAAAAGTTCCCCTGATTTCCGGTGCGATGCATTGACTTTGCTCTCGCCGTTTTCGTAGCATCTTTTCAAGACCTCTTGCTCTGTTGATGGGTTGTTTGTGTCCGTCGGTGCCGCTTCCCGAGAGGAGAACAAGGAGAACTATGTCAATCCGAGTGGGAATCAACGGGTTCGGTCGGATCGGGCGCAATCTTGTGCGCGCGTCCCTGGGCGACAAGGACCTGGAGTTTGTTGCGGTCAACGACATTACCGATGCGCGAACGCTGGCGCATCTTCTCAAATACGATTCAGTGCTCGGCAATCTGCCGAACAAGGTGACGTTCACCGAAAAAGAAATCGCTGTCGACGGCCGGAAAATGGTCGTCTTCCAGCAGAAAGACCCAGGGCAGATCGACTGGGCGTCGGTCGGCGCCGAATACGTGGTGGAAGCCACGGGCAAGTTTGCCAAGGGCCCCGGCGCGCGGAATCACCTGCGTGGACCGGTGAAGAAGGTGATCGTCAGCGCCCCCAGCACGGATTGCGACCAGACGATCGTGCTCGGCGTAAACGAGAAAACCTACGATCCGGCCAAGCATCAGGTGGTTTCCAACGCCTCGTGCACCACGAACTGCCTCGCCCCGGTCGCCAAGGTGCTGCAGGATTCCTTCGGCATCGCCTACGGCACCATGACCACCGTCCATTCCTACACCAACGATCAGCGCCTGCTCGACCTGCCCCACAAGGACCTGCGTCGCGCGCGGGCGGCCGCATTGTCGATGATTCCGACGAGCACCGGCGCCGCCAAGGCTCTGCACCTGGTGATTCCCGAACTCAAGGGCAAGCTCGACGGCTTTGCGCTGCGCGTTCCCACCCCGAACGTCAGCGTCGTCGATCTGGTCGTGACCACCGAGCGGCCGGCCACGGTCGAAACGGTGAACGCGGCGTTCCGCGCCGCCTCGGAAGGGGCGATGAAGGGCATCCTCGGCTACTCGGAAGAGGAGCTGGTGTCGATCGACAACCCCGGCGACGACCGCTCGACGATCGTCGATGCGGGTTACACCCGCGTGCTTGGCTCCAACTGCGTCAAGGTGCTCGCGTGGTACGACAATGAATGGGGTTATGCATGCCGTTGCCGCGATCTGATCAAGTACATGGCCGCCCGCTGACTTTGGGCGACTCCGACGAATCCGTAAACGCCGCGGGCGCCGCCGGTGACTCCGGTCCTGGCGCCCGCGGCGGCTCTCCGCACTCAACGACTTCCGTATTCATAGGGGATTTCAGGTGAAAAAACTGTCGATTCGTGATCTTAAGCTGTCGGATAAACGTGTGTTCATGCGGGTGGATTTCAACGTGCCGATTTCGAACGGCAAGATCCGCGACGAGATGCGGGTTCTCCAGACGCTGGAAACCCTCCGCTTCGGGATCGAGCGCGGCGCCCGTTTGATTCTCGCCTCGCATCTGGGCCGGCCAAAGGGCAAGCCGAATCCCGAGTTCAGCCTGCGCCCTGTGGCCGAGCTGCTCGGCGACCTGCTGGGCCGGCCCGTAAAGTTCGCCACCGAATGCATCGGGCCGGAGGCGGAAAGCGCTTCGCAATCGCTGAAGTCCGGCGAGGTGCTGCTGCTCGAAAACCTGCGGTTCCATGCCGAGGAAGAGAAGAACGACGAGGAGTTCTCTCGCCAGCTCTCGAAGCTGTGCGACGGGCTCTACGTCAACGACGCCTTCGGCACGGCGCATCGCGCCCACGCCTCGGTCGTCGGCATCACCAAGTTCGTCGACCAGTCCGCCGCGGGCCTACTGATGGAGCGGGAGCTGAAATTCCTCGGCAACGCGCTCGAGCGGCCGGCGCGGCCGTTCGTGGCCGTGCTCGGCGGGGCCAAGATCTCCGACAAGATCGAAGTGGTCGAAAACCTGATGAGGATCGCCGATTCGATGCTGATCGGCGGCGCGATGGCCTACACGTTCCTGAAGGCGAAGGGCCTGCCGGTGGGCGCTTCACGCGTCGAGGAAGACAAGGTTGAATTGGCCGGCAAGCTGCTCGATGAGGCGCGCCAGCGCAAGTTCCGCCTCTTCCTGCCGGTGGACCACGCCGTTGCCCCGTCGCTCGATGCCCCCTCGCAGATGCGCGTGGTCGACATGGACGCCACGCCGGATGGTTGGATGGGGCTCGATATCGGTCCGAAGACCGTGGGCATCTTCAGCGACGAAATCGCCCGAGCCCGCACGATCGTGTGGAACGGGCCGATGGGAGTGTTCGAGGTCGAGCCGTTCTCCTGGGGCACCATCGCGGTGGCGCGCGCGCTCGCCGCGGTCACCGGCAGCGGGGTCACCTCCATCGTCGGCGGCGGCGATTCGATGGCCGCGCTCCGCAAGAGCGGCTTGGTGGACCGCATCACCCATGTTTCCACCGGCGGCGGCGCTTCGCTGGAATACCTGGCGGGACGCAAGCTGCCGGGTGTGCTGGCGCTTACCGACAAGGCGGGTCGCTGAATGGCTGCCCGCTCGTCGCGCGTCCCGGTGATCGCCGGAAATTGGAAAATGTACAAGACCCAGGCGGAGACGCGGCAATTCTTTGCCGCGTTTCTGCCGCTGGTCGCCGGGGCGAGCCAGTGTGAAATCGTGGTTGCACCGCCGTTTACCGCGCTCGGCGCCGCCGTCGAGGCCGCGCGCGGTTCGGCCGTGTCGATTGCGGCCCAGAATGTCTATTGGGAACCGGAGGGCGCCTTCACCGGCGAAATCTCCGCCGCGATGCTGGCCGAAACCGGCTGCCGCTCGGTGATCATCGGACATTCCGAGCGCCGCCAGCACTTCGGCGAGACCGACGCCACGGTGGCACGACGGGTGCGCGCCGCGTTGAACGCCGGCTTGCGTCCCATCGTCTGCTGCGGCGAGACGATCGAGGAGCGGGAGGCGGGACGCGCCCGGCAGGTGCTCGAGCGCCAGTTCCATGGGGCGTTCGACGCGTTGACCGCCGGCGACTTCTCCCCTATCCTATTAGCTTACGAACCGGTGTGGGCGATCGGCACCGGCCGCACGGCGACGCCAGAAGTGGCTGCGGAAGCGCATGGGTTTTTGCGCACGCTGGTTTCCTCCCGATTCGGCCAGCAGGCCGCCGCCGACACCCGGATCGTGTACGGCGGCAGTGTGAAGCCTGCGAACATTCGCGGGCTGATGGAGCAGGAAGAGATCGATGGCGCGCTGGTCGGCGGAGCAAGTCTGGACGCCAACGCCTTTGCGGCCATCGTCAATTTTCAAAAGGGGTGAAGGTTTCGAGATATGCCGGCCAAGGTGAAATGGACGATTTCGTTTGCGATCGGTGCGCTGTTGCTTTGGCTCGGCTGGCTCGTGCCGGCGTTCTTGATCGGCTTCCAGGTGCTGCTCTGCATCGTGCTGGTGCTCATCATCCTGATGCAAAGCGGCTCGGCCGCCGATCTGGCGGGCGCCTTTGGCGGCGCCGGCAGCCAGACGGCCTTCGGGCCGCGCTCGGCGGCGACGTTCCTCACCAAGGCCACCGTCTGGTGCGCCGCCATGTTCATGCTTGCTTCGCTGGTCATCAGCATCCACTCGCCCACCACCGGCCCCAACATCAACACGGTACTTTCGAAGACCACCGCTGAGCAGACGCAAACGACCACCACCCCGAAGCCGGCCGCACCCGCCAAGCAGGCCCCGGCCAAGCCGAAATCCGCTCCCGTGCATCTGCCCGGTCCCGCGCCGGCCGCTCCCGTCAAGCAGCCTCCGAAACACTAGTTCCCGCCTTCCATTGCATGCCGCTGCGTGGCTCAACTTCAACCACCAGTGCGCCTGTCTGGCAATTCGGATTGCTCCATGGGGCACGCTCCCGGTTTTTCCGGCGCTGCCCGTTCTGCTCCGTTACGGTCTTGCGGCGAATTTCCCGGCCGTGGCCGGTGCCACGACGCTTGCCAGTGCTGCCGCTCCCAGCAACAGCACCACCGGATCGATCGGGTCGCGATAGCGCAGCGATGCGTGCGTGATGTAGTAGACGCACGGATAGACGACGGGGAACACGGCCACCGGAAACGCGTAGGGATGGCGCCGCCAGAAGAGGGCCACGATCCCCGCAATCGCGCCGAGCGTCGCCAGGCCGTTCACGACGAAGAGCAATCGGATGAAGCTCGAGCCGGCGTCACGATAATCGATGATGGGGTCGGCCGATCCCGTCCACATCGCCACCACGCGCCGCCGCGTCAGCCACAGTTCCAGCCGCTTGTGCCGCCCGATGAACGCGACCGCCTCGCGCCATTTCCTGCGCATGAAAGCCGTTTCACCCAAATGCCGGTACTCGCGCACCTGGCCGTAGGCGATGACGGCGGCTTGCGGATTTCGTCCATGAGGATTCAGCACCGGGTTGTTGCCGATCCACAGTTCGAACGGGAAATCGGAGCGCAGCGGCACCAGCCGATGGAAAGCGATGGCGTTTCGCACTGTCCACGGCACGCAGCAGAGCACCAGCACGGCTCCAGCGAGCGCCGGGCGCGCCAGCCAGCCGCTCCCGCGGCGCCGGGCACGCCAGGCCAGCCAGCCAAGCAGAAACGGCGCCAGCGACCCGAGCGCCGGCGTGGTCATCAGCGCCAGTCCCCACAGCAGGCCGTAGAGAATCCAATCGCGCTTTCGCGCGCTCCGCTCGATCGCAAGCGTGGCCCACAGAATCGTCGTCGCCAGCAACACCGCCAGCGACGTGGCCCAGATCCATTGGAAGGGAATGATGTAGCCGTTCGGAAACAGCGCCCAGAGCCAAGCCGCTGTGGCGCCCAGTCCCACGCCGCCGATCCGTTTGCCCACGTAGAACAAGGGAACGCAGGCGGCTGCCGAGCAGAGGATGTTGAAGGCCACGGCAGCCCAGAACGCGCCGAGTGTGAACACGCCGAAGACGCGGAAAATTCCGGCAACTACCAGGGGATAGACTGGCGCGAGCCATGCGGTGGGCCCGGTCGGCTGGCGGAACACATCGCTGAACCCTCGTCCCTGCGCCAGCGCCTGGGCGATGTTGCCCGTCTCTTGCGCGAAGGGCACGGTGGCGAGAATCTTTGCGGGAGTGCGGCTGGCTTGCTGCCAGGCGTAAAGACCTCGAGCGGCCGTTGCGACCGCCAGAATCAGCCATAGCGAAGTGACCAGAATTTTGATCTTGTGCTTCAATCTGTGTTTCCCGCCCAGTGAGATGCGGTCCCGCCTTCGGCCGGGTTGCCGCCGTAAAGCGCCTTCGTTTACTTGCTTGGCGTCGTGTAGCCGTTTAGAATTCAAAACGATACACCTCCGTGCGGAAGTGGCGGAATCGGCAGACGCACCATCTTGAGGGGGTGGCGCCGCAAGGCGTGTGGGTTCGAATCCCACCTTCCGCACCATAAACCCCGCTGGCTCTGTTGCACTTACAGCCTGAGACACCCGAGATTGGGCGCATAAAGGCCGGATTTTGCGCCCAAGTTGCGCCCAAGTTTTTATCTAAGAGCGAGGTGAAATGGACGGCAACTCGGAATCAGTTTTCATTAGCGTGCTGGCCACGCGGGAGCGGTGGATTCATC
>JBJKSI010000059.1:0-22130 GCA_046704165.1 Candidatus Acidiferrales bacterium | reverse complement strand
CCGCCAGTAAAGTCCCGGCGATCCCACCGAGAATCGAAAGCAGAATACTTTCCGTCAGTAGCTGCCTGGCCAGGCGCGCCCGATGTGCCCCCAGCGCCTCGCGCACGGCGATCTCTTTTTGTCGGGCGAGGCTTCGAGCCAGCGACAGGTTGGCGACGTTCGCGCAAGCAATTAACAGGACGCCGACGACAACGCCAAGTATCAGCAGCAGGGGCATACGGACGCTTCCGACCACCCGGTTGATCTCTGGGACGATCTTTGTTGTTTCCCGAGCGTCGTTCTGCGGGTACTCACGTGCCAGACGACTCGCAATGACGCTCATGTCCGCCCGGGCTTCGGTCAGGCTCACGTCTGGCTTCAGGCGTGCGATCACGCTCAGTACGTCGTACCCGCGCCCCGTCATAATGTTCGAACCCGACTCTCGATCCGCTGCCACGCTTGTCCACAGGTCCGCGTGAACGCTGGGAGGAAACTCGAACCCGGCCGGCATCACCCCGATCACGGTAAAGGCCCCGTTGTCCAGCGCGATAACCTGGCCGATCACCGACCGAGAAGAATGGAACACACTTCTCCACAAGCCGTAGCTGAGCACCACAACGTTCGCGCCGCGCCGGTCGTCCTGGGGCTCGAAGCCCCGCCCCAGCAGCGGCTTTGCCTTCAGAACCTGGAACAGTCCGGAGGAAACCACCAGTCCCTGCACACGAACCGCCCGCCCGGCGCCGGTCAGCGTTGCCCCGAGACCGTGGTAGCTCGCCATGGCGCTGAACACGTGGTTCTGAGCCTGCCAATCATAGAAATTGGGATACGAAGTGCGACTGCCCAAGGGACCCGACGCCTGCGCTGAGACCAGGCGGCCCGCCTGAGGATAGGGGAGTGGTCGCAAAAGAACGCCGTTCACGACGCTGAAAATTGCCGTGGTCGCCCCAATGCCCAGGGCTAGGGTCAGGATGGCAGTGGCGGCGAACCCGGGGGATTTCCCCAACATCCGCAGCCCGAACCGAAGATCCTGAGAGACCGTCTCGAATAAGTGCACCCCGCGCGCATCCCGGCATTCCTCTTTCACCTGCTCCACGCCGCCGAACGCCCGCATCGCCGCGTGCCGCGCCTCTGCCGCGCCCATCCCCTTCGCCCGGTTCTCTTCGACCAGCTTCTCCAGATGAAACCGCACCTCCTCGCTCAATTCCCGCTCGACGCCCCTCCTGCCAAAGAGCGACCGCAGCCGCAGCCTGAGTTTGTATGTCCAGCGAGCCATGCGGGCGTCTCCTCAGGGGGTCTCGAGCACCAGCCCAATCGCCGCCGAAAGCCTCTCCCAGTTGGCCTGCTCCTGCTCCAGATACTTCTGTCCCGCCGGCGTCAGCGAATAGAACTTCGCCCGCCGGTTGTTCTCCGACTCGCCCCACTTCGCCGTGATCCATCCGTTCTGTTCGAGCCGATGCAGCGCCGGGTATAGCGCCCCTTGGTTCACCTGGAGCACCTCTTTCGAGACCTGGCGGATCCGCTGGGCGATGCCCCATCCGTGCATGGGCTGTAAGGCGATGGTTTTGAGGATCAGCAGGTCCAGTGTCCCTTGGACCAGATCGGTTGGCTTGCCCATTCTCGCTCCTCTCAACGATTGACAAGGAATCCTAGTCCCACTCTTGTCAATAATCAAGAGGAGATTTCACCTTGCTCAACCGCCCTCAAAATGTGACGGATAAAAAATCGTACTCCATTGATAATGGATAACTTGCGCGGTTTGAGCTTCGACATCGTGTGACACTTCGTGCCGGTGTGTGAAGACCCGAAAAATCGGTTACTGCGGCACGCCGAAGCGCCATTTTTCCTTGGTGACGTGGTTCAACTTGTCGAGGTCGACGGTGACGGTGGGGTTCGTCCAGAAATTGCCGGCGTGGGTGTAGCGAAGGTCGCGGAAGAAGACCTGGTGGCCTCCCTTTTCCGTGCGCGTGACGGTGGCGATAGGGAAGCGGGCGAAATGGCGCCAGCGGGCGAGGCCGGGGGCGTTTTCGGCGGCTTTGAGGACGGGAGAGTTCTGCGGCTTGAAATGCGTAAGGGCCATGTCAGGTTCGAAATGGGGATCGGGACCGAGCCGTATCTGGACGATGTCGATGGTCTTGTAGGTGTCGATCACCCCGCGCCAGTCGAAGGGAGACATCGCGAGCGGGAACGCTTCGACGGCGAGCGGCTGTTGCTCGTGATAGGTGCTGGAATAGAGCTTGACGAAGGCTTCGTCGTGCAGCCGCGCGCGCCAGCCGCAATAGCCGACGATGAGCAGCAGCGCGAGGATGCCGGAAACCGAAACGCCGCGCCGGCGCTGCGCTCCCATCTCCTCGCCCACGACCGAGAGTAGCCAGGGCACACCGACCACGATCAGCAGCAGCAACAGCAGCCAGGGATCGAGCTGCGGCCAGAGGTCCCACGCGTACCATTTGGAACTGAAGGGCCAGAAGAGCTTTTCTCCGTAGTTGTCCCCCAGGTCGAGCAGCAGATGGCCTGCAACGCCGAGCATGGCTGCGGGGAGCAGGCCGAAGAAACGCGCCGGCTCGGGTTCCCAATGCCTGCCGATGAGCCACAGCACCAGGGCCACGAGAACCGCCAGCACGGCACCGCCGACGATCGAATGGGTGTAGGTGCGATGGAATACGAGGTAGGCGTGCGGGCCGGCGAGCACGCTGAGAAAGCCGATGCCGGGGATCAGGGCGCCGGCGACGACGGCCGTCGCGGCGAGAGGCGAGAAGCGGCGAACGCCGGCTCGCGCCATGGTGGCGGCGACGGCCATTTGAGTGACAGGTTCCACGCGATCCTTTCTCGAACCACCGGCGGCCCAACAAATTGTCTTTACGGGCGCCGATTTTCCCCCGGCTGCCCACGATTTAGCCAAGGCATGCTGCCGAGGCTTGCCCAGGCTACGATGCGGCGCAAGCTTTGAACGCGGCCGCAGGTTTAATGGACGCCGGGAGAGCGGGTCTGCGTTTCGTTTTCCGGCACAACCAGGGTGAGCGCATCGGGAACAATGCGGAATTCGAAAGGCAGCTTGCCGGCCGGCTCGCCGTCGATTTCCACGTAAACCGTGGACCCCGGGTCGGCGTGGCAGCGGACCTGGCTGGCGTGGACGAAGTGCACGTCGCGCTGGCGGTGCAGGCGCGAGAGCCACACTGCCAGCATGTGCGAGGGAAAGCGAAAACGATTGGTGGTGGTGAAGGCGGCGATCTCGAACCGATCGCTCAGCAGATCGGCGCCGGTTGTGATGGAAAACGGTCCGCCGTAGTGTTTCGTGCGCCCGACGATCACCTGGGCCGCGCGAAAGGAATGTCCGTTCGCTTCCACCGAGAACGGAACCATGCGATAGGTGAAGAAGTGAGAGACGCCGGCGAGCCAGTAGGCGAGCGTGCCGGTGGCCTGCTTGAGCTGGGAATTGACGCTGTAGACCATTGAGCCGTCAACGCCGGCGCCGGCAACGCAGACGAAATACCGGCCGGAGCCGGAGGCCGGATCGGCGGGAGCGGCAAAACCGAGCGCGATCCGTTCGAGCCGGCCGGAGGGAATGCGGCGGGCGGCTTCGGGAATATTCCAGGGAAGGCCCAGTTCCTTGCCGAGCACGTTCGCGGTCCCGGCAGGCAGAACGGCAAGCGGGATGCGGCTGCCGGCCAAGCCGTTGGCCACCTCGTTAATCGTGCCGTCTCCGCCGCACGCGATCACCAAGCCATGGCCCTGCTCGACGGCCTTGCAGGCGAGGAGGGTGGCGTCGCCGGAGTGGCTGGTGTCGGCAATCTCGACGGCGATGCCGGCCTGGCTGAGGATTCGGCGGGCATCGTCGAGATCGCGCCTGCGCCGGCTTTGCCGCCGGCCCGCGGCGGGGTTGTGGATCAGCAAAGCGTCTTGGATGCCGGTGAGCATGGCAAAGGTCCGGGAGGCGCATTGTATAATACCGGCCTCATTTGAATCCGCTTTCTGCAGGAAATGCTTCCATGGCCGTGACCCAATCGGTGAGACAGAAAGTCGAACGGCTGCGCCGCGAAATCCGCGAGCACGAATATCGCTATTACGTGCTGGACGAGCCGACGATGTCCGACCGGCAGTTCGACCGGCTGATGGACGAACTGAAGGATCTGGAGGCGAAACATCCGGAGCTGGTGACGCCGGATTCGCCGACGCAGCGCGTGGGCGGCGAGACGAGGGAAGGTTTTCAACCGGTGCGCCATCCCTCGCAGATGCTGAGCCTTGACAACACCTACAGCTACGACGAGCTTCGCGATTTCGACCGCCGGGTGAGGGAACGGGCCGAACGGGATGAGATCGAGTACGTTGCCGAGAACAAGTTCGACGGACTGAGCCTGTCGCTGATTTATGGGGACGGCGCGCTTGTCCGCGGAGTGACGCGCGGAGACGGGACGACGGGCGAGGACGTGACGCCGAACATCCGCACAATCCATTCGATTCCGCTGGGCGTGGAACCTGCCGTGCTGAAAAAGCTGGGTGTGCCCAAGAACTTCGAGGTGCGCGGCGAAGCGGTGATGACGCGCAAGGCGTTTGAGGAGCTGAACCGCCAGCAGGACGAGAGCGGCGGGAAGCGCTTCGCAAACCCGCGCAATGCCGCCGCTGGATCGGTGCGCGTGCTCGACCCGGGAATCACCGCGTCGCGGAACCTCGATTTCTTTGCCTATTTCCTCTACGCGGATGGGCGCGTGCCGCTGAAGACGCACTGGGAAGTGCTGGAGGCGCTGCGCGAGATGCACTTTTCGAGTTCGCTGCGCCACGCGGCGTGCTGCGAATCGATCGATAAGGTGATCGAATATTGCGACCGCTGGGAATCGAGGCGCGACGGCTTGCCATACGAGATCGACGGCGTGGTGGTGAAGGTGAACTCGATCGCGCTGCAGCGGGAATTGGGGTTCACGGCCAAGGCTCCGCGCTGGGCGGTGGCCTACAAGTATCCGGCGCGGCAGGAAACGACGGTGGTGAAGGGAGTGATCTGGCAGGTGGGGAGGACGGGCGCGCTGACGCCGGTGGCAATGCTCGATCCGGTGCAGATCGGCGGGGTCACCGTGAGCCGGTCCACGCTCCACAACATGGACGAGATCGATCGCCTGGACCTCCACGTCGGCGACACGATCGTGATCGAGCGGGCTGGCGAAGTGATTCCCCACGTTATCAAGGTGACCAAACACAGCCACGGGAAAAAGCCAAAGCCGCCTGAAAACTGCCCGGAGTGCGGACGGCCGATTCACAAATCGCCCGACGAGGTCGCGTACCGCTGCGTCAATGCTTCATGCCCCGCGAAATTCCGTGAGTCGCTGCTGCATTTCGCCTCGCGGCACGCGATGGATATCGATGGGCTCGGCGACAAGCTGGTGGACCAGCTGGTGGAAAAGAAAATAGTGAAGACGCTGGCCGATCTCTACGATCTGCGTCTCTCGGACCTGGAGCCTCTCGAGCGGATGGGCAAAAAATCGGCAGAGAATCTCCTCGACGAGGTCGAAAAGAGCAAACAGGCTAGCCTGGCGCGGCTGATCTACGGATTGGGAATCCGATTCGTCGGCGAGCGCACAGGAGAGCAACTGGCCGAGTATTTCGGCTCGCTCGACGATTTGGCGAAAGCTTCTGTGGAGGAGCTGAGCGAAGTGGCTGACATCGGGCCGAAGGTGGCGGAAAGCATCGCCGAGTTTTTCTCGGAGAAAGCGAATCGCGACCTGCTGCGAAAGCTGAAGGAGCACGGACTGCGGTTTGAGGAGAAGAAGCGCAAGGCGCCGCGTGATACCAGCCTGGCGGGGAAAACGTTCGTTTTCACGGGGACGCTGCCGAATCTGACACGCGAAGAAGCCGGAGCGCTGGTGACCAGCAAGGGTGGGAAGGTTTCGTCTTCAGTGAGCAAGAAGACCAGCTACGTAGTGGTTGGAGTTGAGCCGGGGTCGAAATACGACAAGGCGCGGGAGCTTGGCGTCGAGATCCTCGACGAGGAAAAGTTCAAGAAGCTGATCGGAGTCTAGGATCATTTCTCGTGGGTATTGGCCGCAGCGATGGGGCATGGGGCGCGTGCTCCGTAACAATTCATTGCAGGATAATGTGCCTCTGTGTGCCCTGAGCTTTCCGCTGCTCTTGCGCAGGAGGTCCCCATACGACGGGTGACGTCTAAGCTGTCCAGCGCGCAAGTCAGCAGCAAGATTGGAGCGGGGAGAATCCGGCTTCGGATTGCCCCCGGGGAAGAGACTGGGACCGGAACTCCCCGCTCTGCAAAAAGCGTGCGATAAGCGACTACTTCTGTCCTTCAGCAGGCTTCGAGAGTTGCTGGAGGGCCTTTTCGAACATGGCGCGGTGGTGCGCCTCGTCTTTCCGGATCTCCTCAAACCTTTCGGCGGCGGCGTGGTCCTCCATGCTGGTGGCCTCCTCGGCGAATTCTCTGTACATCGTCGTCGATTCGTACGTTTCGCCTTCGATGGCGTTGCGCAGGTTTTCCTCATCGGTGCCGACCAGTTCGGCGAGTTCGGCTTCCTCGGCGAAATGCTCGTGGAGTTCCGTGTGTGCCGCGTTTTCGAACAGTTTGGCGATTTCCGGATGGCCGCTCTTGCGCGCATGTTCGGCAAAGAGCGTGTATTTGGCGTAGGCAAAGGCTTCGCCTTTCATCGCGGTGTGCAGGTTGCTCAGGGTCTTGTGCTGCAGCTTCTGGCTGCTCATCCGTGCCTGTGCTGTGAAGAATCCCGCTGCAAACAGCACGAGTCCGAGGCCGACCCAGATCCAGGATTTTCTCGACATCGCTTTATCCTCCTCGCGATCGTTAAAGCCGGTATCCCGAGGTAACCGGTTTCAAACTTTGCCTGGTGCTCTCGAAACCGCGGCCCGGCCAGCCTCGGCGAGAACGTAGGCCCCGTCCTTTTGCTCCGTAACCAGGCCGGCATCGACCAGTTCCCGGGCGGCGCTGCGGACGCGGTAAAGCGGAATGCCAGTCTTCCCGGCGACTTCGCTGAGCGCCGCAGGACTGGCCATGGCAGCGAGAATTTTCTTGGCCATTTCAGTCAACTCACCACTGCTATCCATGCAGGGCATCGGTCGCTCCTTTGATGCCGGTCGCCGGCGCGGACCAGGGCAGAGCCATATCGTTCAGACGTTCTTTTTGGAAAAATACCAGTCTTTCGTTTCAAAACCGGCTTTCATACGCTCTTCGGCGCCCTCAGCCGTGGCCGGCGGAGGAACGATGACCTTGTCGCCAGGTTTCCAGTTTGCCGGAGTAGCGACTCCGTGTTTGTCGGTGGTCTGGAGCGCGTCGATGAGGCGTAGGATCTCCTGCATGTTGCGGCCGGTGGTGAGCGGGTAGTAGATCATGGCGCGGAGAACCCCGTTCGGATCGATGACAAAGACACAGCGGCTGGCTTCCGTCTTGCTTTCACCCGGCATGATCATGCCGTAGAGAGTGGCGACTTCCTTATTGAGGTCGGCGATTACGGGGAAAGGAATCTTCACGCCGAAATTCTGCTCAATGTTGCGGATCCAGGCGATATGCGAATAGTTGCTGTCAATGCTGAGGCCGCACAGCTCAACGTTGCGCTTCTTCAACTCCGGGGCGATTTCGGCAAAGGCGACGAATTCCGTGGTACAAACAGGGGTGAAATCGGCCGGATGGGAGAAGAGGATCAGCCAGCTGCCCTTGAAGTCTTCCAGGCGAAGCGTTCCATGCGTAGTCTGGGCTTCGAATGCGGGAGCCGGTTGGCCAAGGCGCGGAAAGCCAGGATGTTCTTGAGTTGTCGCGTCCATATTCGTCCCTCCTGAGAATTCGCGAGAAGTTCAAAAAAATGTACGACCGCGGGGCTGATCCCGGAACGGAAGACCCTCCGCCTCTCTTCCCGTTCGGATTGGCCATGCCACATGCTTGGTAATTGTCAGGCCACGGCTCTATCGCCATACGTCCCGAACAATCTCCCGACGGCCTACTTAACCACCTGCATGCACGCCTGGCTCCACGGGCGTTGCCGGGGCAAGATGTGGAACCGCCGCACCGGGCATGCGCCAAGCGCTTTAGAGCAAAAGGGTTGAGACATGGCTGCCGCTGGGAACACGCGGCAAGACCGCGTGGAAAGAGAGAAACGAGTGCGTGTGATTTGCCCCACTCGGGCGAGTTTTCGCGGCGCGTAATCCTATATAATTGAAGGGTGGTGGGTAGGTCGGGCGATCGCGAGCGGGCTCTTTCGGGAGCCGGTTCGAGGAAAGTCCGGACTCCACAGGGCAGCGCGCCTGGTAACGCCAGGGGGCCGGATTCGAGAGGATCCGGCTACGGAAAGTGCCACAGAGAACAGACCGCCCGCGCAACGCAGCCTCTATGGCAAGCCTGAGGCAAAACCTTGGGCGGGCCCGTATCGGCCGCGGATGCGCGGGTAAGGGTGAAAAGGTGGGGTAAGAGCCCACCGCGCCTCGAGCGATCGAGGCGGCACGGAAAACCCCGCGTGGAGCAAGGCCAAATAGGAGGGAAGGGCTGGCACCGGCCCGTTAGAACCCTCGGGTAGGCCGCTGGAGCTCGGCAGCGATGCCGGGCCTAGAGGAATGATCGCCCCGGCACGCAGGCTGCAAGTTGGGACGCGTGGCGGACAAAATCCGGCTTACAGACCTACCCACCACAACTCTTCCTGATTCCGTTCAGTTTTTTCACAATCGAAAGGCTACCGTTCCCGAATTGCCGGCGTTCCGTCGTGGAGACGCCGGCTGCGTAATCGGCGACTAATCGGGTTCCGAAGGAATGTGGCGCGCTCTCGTGGCTGGTGATCGTGGTCAAGAGCCTGGGGCAGGGGATGGCGGTTGAATGAGAGGTTGCGGGAAAAGAAGGGGAGCATGTTGTTTTCGATGCGTTTGGCGATGCCGCTGGTGTGCGTGCCGTTATAGATTTCGAAACTGTGCCGGATGCCGTATTTCGTGAGATCGCGATCGAGGATCTTCAGGCTGGCCGAGAGAGGGTCTTTCGATCCGCCGTCGAAGGCGATCGCGTGCAGACGGCGCAGGCTGGTGATGTATTGGTCGATCATAGCCAATGGTGCGTTGGCCGCCCATTTGGCCAGCACCATCGCCCGCTTTTGAGGCGTGCCGGTTGGCAGGTCGAGAAAGAAGGGAGGGTTCTTGGGGTCCGGAGACCATGCGGCTGCCGAGGCGAAGATGACCTTGGTGAAGAAGCCGGAGTGGCGAAAAGCGACATCGGTGTGAATCGCCTGGGCACGCTTGAGTACTTGCGGGGTAAGTCCTTGTCCGGGTCCGGGCATCAAGCAGCATGGACTGAGCAGGTAGACGCTCGAAAAAATGCCAGGGCGCTCCATGGCGGTGCGGATGGCTCCATAGCCGCCCATGGAATGGCCCGCCAGGCCGCGAGCGGATGGCGAGGGAATCGTGCGGTAGTGGCTGTCGATGTAGGAGACGAGGTCGTGCGCCACGTAGTCTTGCCAGTCGCCGGTGGTGACGGAGTTGGAGTACATGCTGCCGGCGAAGCGGGTGTATGCATCGGGCGTGACGATGATCATCGGGCGAGTCTCGCCCCGGGCCAGGGCACGGTTTACCACAGCGGGCAGATCGATCCAGTGCTTATGGAGGCCATACCAGCCGGCATCGTCGTCGGTGAATCCGTGGAGAAAGTAGATCACGGGATACCGGCGGTGCGGGTGACTCTTATAGCCGGGCGGCAGGTAGATGGAGACGTATCGATCGGGATTGTCGCCGTCGAGATTGCCTTGAAGGGATTTGCCATAGACGCGGATACGCACCACAGTGCCATGCGGGCCGGCAGGACTGTGGCCGCTCGTCTGGGCGAGCAGGACGCCGCCTGCACCTACGACGAAGATCGCGGCGAAGAGAACCGCTGTGCCTAGAAACCAGGTGCCTCGATGGTGTCGAGTCTGCTTTCGAGGAACAGGCATTCCAGCGGCTCCAGGCATATCGCGGTTCCTTCCTTTTTGGGTGCGTCGTTGACGGACAGGACGGCGCCCCGGAGTGTAAAGGCTCCGGGGCGTCGCCAGAGAGTTTACGTGTTCGGCGTCGGGGGAGCGTTGAAAACCACAGCGTTCAGTTCGGGTTGGCCGTCATGGTGGCACGGCGGCCGGTGACGATTGAGAAGAACTTCATCCACTGTTTGCGGATGCCGTTTGTTTCGTCAATCAGCCTCTTGCTCGGCTCCTGCCCGTGCTGAACGATGATCACCATTCCCGTGTTGAAATGCCGCTGTGAATGGTATACGTCCGGCTCGCGCGGCCCCATGGCGGCGATCACGTCTTGAATCGTGAGCTTGATCCTTTTCGCCTTGAAGATGCGATGCCCATTCGCGTCCGTGCCCACGTACTGCAGGTTTTGGAGCAGGAAGAAGTTAGGCACCTCGGACGGGGAAATCAGTCCCATGTCGTAGAGATCGAGATAGGAATAGCCGGTGGCGGGAACGTAGTAGTTGTCGTCGAGTTGGGTGTAGGTGCCATTGAAGTTGTCTTGCCAGACCCCGCCGCCCATGATCGACGCTTCCGTCGGCCGCAGGTAGGGAAACGGAACGGGTACTTCAATGCCCGGGGTCCAGTGGACGGGTCCGAGTTGAATCACTTTGCCGTTGACTTTGGCCCTCAGGTCCACTCCCCACCGGTGGTCCATTTCGTGTCCGATCTGCGACATAGCGTACAGATACGGAGGCAGCTTGCCGCCGGGAGAAATCTCCTCGAGTTGTTTTTCGTAGTAGGTAATGTCGTCCGGGCTCTTGCTGATGGGGGCGTCAGCCGGCGGCCATTCCTGCATCTGGATCGCGCCCGAGTAGACGGGTTGCACGAATCCCCACTGAAATCTACCCTGCGAGCAATAAGAAGCCTCGCCGTGCTTGGTGCTGCCTATCCCGGTGACCGGCTGTCCCAACCCTCCGCGCGGGCCGTTGCTCGGCGTGCCAGCTTCCTGGTTGTCTACGCGGAAATCGGAGTAGTAGGCGAGGAAGTCGAAATGGTCGCCGAGACTTTTGATCACAGTGCAGGAGAGATCGTGAGGATTCGGCAGATTGTAGTAGTGGAAGGCTTCGTAAACAACCGGGAACGGGCCGTCATGGGGGGTAAGGGAAGAGAAGTGGACTTCGGGATTGCGAATGCCGCTGATGGTTGCCGAGTGGGCGGCAATGTGACCCTCCGGCGCGCTCGATCCGCGTGTGGATGCATCGGCGGAAACAGTGATGTGACGAGCGGCGAGAAGGGCCGGGGGCAGCATGCCCTGTATCGAAATTGTGTTGCCGCTCACATCGACCCGACGAGAGAGGCCGGGACCGAAGGCGAAATAGCGGGCCCGGCGGCCGTAGGCGGGATTGCGGGGCGCGAAACCGACGATGGTCCAGACGGCATCGGGCTGAGCGGAACTGGCGGAAGGTGGGTGCGCGTAGAAGTTGAGGCGATAAGCGACGCCGGAGAGCGCCGGATCTCCCTCGCGCAACACGGGACCGCGAGTTTCAAACGTGGCTTTCAGGAACAGTCCGTCAACGGCGGAAAGCTTCAGGCCGACCAAGTCGAGATGGGCAGGGACGGCAGAGTTACCCGCGGCGGTGAGCGTGGCGAGTGGCTTTTGCGTGCCGCCGGAAATCATCGGATAGACGCCGACGATGGCGTCTTTCGCGTGAAGCTGCTGGTAGGACATCTGAATCGTGCCGGTCTTGTAGAGCACGAGCTGGAACCGGTTGACCGTCGGCAACCACGAGAAGTCCTGGATGTTTCCGTAAGGCTCGGTCACGTCCCACGTCACCAGTACGCGGTCGCCGAGTTCCTTGACGTACCGGTCGCCCGACATGCGCGGCTTGAAGAAGACGCAGATGGCCGGCGAGCGGTTCACCAGCTCGGACGCGCCTTGCGAGAGAGGGGTGAAGCGGCCGATGGAGACACCGCCGGCTTCGCCTCGGTAACTCCGGTAAATCCCGCGACGGAAGCCTCCGCGAGCGCTGCTCGCGGATTCGGCCTCCGGCGTGATAAAGCGGATCGAACCGGCCACGCCGATTGAAATCGTATTCCACGTCTTGCCGGAAAAGGGGAACGCGAAGTTGTGCAGAGTGTAGGTCTGGTCGGAGCGGCCGAGTTTCTGACCAAAGTCGTCGTCCCAGCGCAGCGGCAGATCCTCGACGCGATAGCCTCCCTTGCCGGGAGTGAACCGCAAGGTGCGGTGATCGAGGTTGAAGAGGTTTTGATGCCCGAGCGCTCCTTCGTTCAGCTTGACCAGGATCAGTTTTCCAAGAACCGAGACTTTGCCGATGGACTTGCCCTGCTGTTCACGTCCCTGGGCAAAGAGGGCAAGCGGTGCCACGAGGATGGCGCATAGGACCAACATTGTTCGGAAAGACAGGCGATTCGTTCTCGTCACGTTTGCTCCTCCGCATAATGCGGAATTTTGTTTTTTTGCATTCCAGACTTGGGAGCGATTTTCTTTAGGCTGTCCGCGGTGAAAGCCTGCGGCAAGGCCACAGCTGGAATTTCCTGTGCGGCCTGGGAGTCGGAAAGGAGACGCCCAACTAGCCAACCCAGGTTGCGGGCAATATACACCCAAATTCTTTCGCGCACGTCCTTCTTTGCTTCCTTGCTGTTGCGGGCCAGGAGCGATTATTTCACCACAAGGCCCAAGCGTCGCGGCCCGGCCGGCACCTCCCACAGCCATTGGGACGTAGCCGGGGCAGTGCGGCGTTCCAAAACTTTGGGCAAGAAGGAGCAAGTTGCGAACACTACGGAAATCCGGTAGCGACGTTTTCGCCGATCACATTGCGCCGGCGCTGCGTTTTGCATCTGGAACTCGATCAGGTGATTGACTATTCGCAGCACGTGACGTGGCTGAACCCCGCTTCTCTTGAGCGTCGGGCTGTTGCGTCCGGCCGCAGGGAAATTGCGAATCCACCGACAATCGGGTCTCAGCAGGGCAGATGCGAGGAGAGGAAAAACAACTGCGGGGTAGAAACGGCAGGCGGGGGTGGTGCATTCACTGGATGTAGGGGGCATGCTGACATCCAGTGAATGCACCGGCAGTCAAGCGGACGCTTGAGCGCGTCAGAAGACGATGCTCGCGCGCAACTGAATCTGACGCGCTCCGATGGTGGAGGTGTTGAGCACGTTCGCTTGACTGAAAGCCGCGGATTGAATGTTGCCGTTGGACGCCTGCCAATTGGGATGGTTGAAGGCGTTGAGAAACTCCGCCTGGAAGACGAACCGCAGATTCTCGCCAAGGGGAGTGTCCTTGGTCAGGGCGATGTCGGTGTTGGAGAAATGGGGTCCGTAGAGCCAGGTGTGGTAGCCGAAGGTCCCCGGGACGTTGTTGGGCGTGAGGTATTGGGGATTTGCCCGGCCGTTCTGCAGGTATTGCGGATTGAGGCCATAGGCGTAGGGAGCGTTGGTGTGATAGACGCCAACGGCGCTCTGGAGTTGGTTGTTCGTCAACCCGTGATACAGCAGGCCGCCATCGGCGCTGGCGTTGAAGGTGTTATAGCCGCCGCCCAGGCTGTAGGGCGTGCCCGTCTGGTAGGTGATGATGGTACCGACGGTCCAGCCGGCAACGATCCTGTTCAGGACTGGATTAGACGTGTTGAGGAACCGCTGGCCGTGGCCGAGCGGCAGGTCGTAGGTGCCGCTGACGTGGAGCACCTGGCGGATGTCGAAGAGAGACGGCCCGTAGTTGAGGCGCGAGTTGCGGAGAGTATACTGGTTGGTATTTCCCTCCCACTGGTTGTTCGGTTCGATGCCGAGTGTGTGGCTCCAGGTGTAGTTCGCGTCGAATTCCATCCCGTGCCAGTTGTTCTGACGGAAATCGATCTGCAGACCGTTGTAGTTGCCGAAGCCGGAGGCGGTCATGTAACCGCTGGCAGTTCCGCTGGCGAGGGTTACGGCATAGGGGTTGGCGACGAAGAAGTTGATTGGATAGCCGGCGCCGGCGCCGGTGTAGCCGATCTGGGCCGCGCAGGGGCCGAAGGAGGTGCCTACCAGATTGCAGAAGTAGGGGGCGGCGCCGCCAACGTTGGCGAGGGTGCCGGCCATGCTGCCGACGTTGCCCTGGTTCAGATAGTTGAGGAACTGGGGATTGGAGTAATCGACGGGAACGCCGGCCGAACTGTTGGGCTCGCCGGAGAAGGCGGCGTCGAAGATGGGCAGCGGCTGCTGGCCCTGGTAGCCGTTGTAGGCGAAGTTGCCAGGCATGCCGTTGGCAGCGTTGATGGCCAGGTTCCGCTGGGCGGCCTCGAACTGGGCGAGGAACCCGTTTTCGAAGATATTCACTTCGTTCGGGTTCTGCGCGATCCATTCGTGAACGGTGTGGCTGCCGATGTAGCCGACCGAGAGCACGTTGTTCTGGCCGAACTGCCGCTGAATGCCCAGGTTCCACTGCTGAACGTAGGGTTGGGGGATGTTGAAGTTCATCCCGTTGACGTTATGCCCGAGGAAGGTCTGGCCGGATTCGGGGAACGTCCCGGTGAACTTGGTGATGTCGTAGCCGAAGGGCGGCAGCGAATTGCCGAGAGCCAGGCTGCCGGGCTGGAAGGTGCCGGTGGCTCCGCTGGTGGAGGGATGGAGATAGTAATACTGGTGGAAGCCGAAGCCGTAGTTGGAAGCGGCATCCCAGTAATACTGTTGCGGTTCGGTGAAGCGGCGGAGCATATAGCCGGCGCGGATGACAGTGTTTCCATCGCCGGTGAGCTTGGCCAGCAGGCCGGAGACGTGGCGAGGATTCCAGGCGAGGCCGATCTCGGGCTGCGGGGTGACGTAGTAATTCTGGTAGGCGTATTCGCGGGCCTGCAGGACTGGGTTCTGCACACCGCCGAGCACGCCGGGCTGAAAGAGATGACCCTGCGCCGTAGGTCCGAAGATGTTGGGTGTGGAGGCGCTGGTGTAGGCGCCGGTGAGATCGTGGTTGGCGTTGACGAGATCCCAGCGCAGGCCGTAGTTCACGGTTAGCGTGGGTCGGAAGCGCCAGGAATCATGGATGTAAAGACCCCAGGACGAGGTGAGCTCGTCGAGCGGGAAAGGAATCGGCGATGTGGCGTATGTACCGGTTTTCGGGAGCAGTGCGAAACCACCGGCGTTACCGCCGCTGGGTCCGACGTTAGATAGGCGCCCGACCAGGGTAGCGTAGAGAGCCTCGGCGGTGGTGCGGTTGAAAGTGGAGGCGCCGGAGAAGTAGTTCTCGAACGCGTTGTAGGCTGGATCGCCGGCCACCAGACCCAGGCCCATATCGAGAACGCCCTGAGGTGCGCCCCAATAGTGGTCCTGCTCACGCCAATAAGACACGCCGTAGGTGACCATGTGCGAGCCCTTCTGCCACGTCATCCCGTCGCTGAAGTTGACGATCGGGTAGTAGGTGGTGATGGGCAGGTGGAAGTTTTCGCCTGAGGTGCCGAGCGCCCAGTTGACGATCGGATGGTCGAGGTAGTTGGAGATGTAGGGGGAAGCGGCGTCGTAGGCGTACCAGGTGGCGTTGTAGTAGTAGCCGCCTCGGAACTGGTTGATCAGCGTCGGCGAGATCATCCAGTCGATGCCCAGCGCCGCGGTGTAGTAGTTGGACTTTTGCGACGCTTCCTGGTTCGCGAAGGCCGTGCCGGGGAAATAGGACGCGCTGGCGCCAGGCTTACTGAACTTCGTTTCGTTCCAGGCAAGGTCCACGCGGAGCTTTGGCGAGAGGTTGTAGTCGACGCGGACGGTGGGGAAATAGGTGGTCTGCGGCGAGTTGACGAACCAACTGAGCTGCTGGACGTTCGGGTCGCTGGTGGGGGCGAGCTTGCCGGCCGAGAGCACGCCGTTGATCTTGCTCAGCTGCGAGGCGACATCGCCGTTCAGCGTGGTGGGCAGGCCGTTGGGCGCCGCGACCTGACTGAACAGGTTGACCTGGGTGCCGTTCGATTCGGTGAAGATGCCCTGTTGGGCGAGAGGGGTGAGCACGCTGGCCGTCTGGGTGTAGCCGCCGGGCTGCTTGGACATGGCGAAGGAGCCGAAGAAGAAGAGCTTGTTCTTGAGGATCGGGCCGCCGAAATCGCCACCGAAATCGTTGAGGATCAGGTGGTTTTTCGCCAGGCCGACGGCGTCGTTGTGCCAACTGTTGGCGTTCAGGTAGGAGTTGCGGAAATCCTCGTAGACGCGGCCGTGGTAGTGGTTCGTGCCGCGCTTGGTGACGAAGGTGGTCTGCATGGCCGCCTGACCGAAGCCTTCGTTCACGTTGAGGTTTCCGGTCTGCACCGTCATCTGCTGGATGGAATCGAGGCGCGCCTGAGGGCCAGGAGAGGCGTTACCGGAGAACTTCATTCGGCTGGTGGAAGAGATGACGCCGTCGATGTTGTTACCTTGGGCAATCGACGGCAGGCCGTTCCACGTACCGGAGGACCGGCCCGGCGTGGCGGAGTAGCCTGGGGTGAGGAAGGCCAGGCTGGAGACATCACGGCCGCTCAAGGGCAGGTCGCGCAACTGTTTCAGATTGATGGTGGTGCTGATGCCGTTACTGGTGGTTTGCATCAACGGGACAGCGGCGGCGTTGACGACTATCTTCTGGGCGCCGGTGCCGACTCGTAGCGTGACGTTGATGTCGGTGGTCTGGCCGGCCTGGACGGTAACCTGGTTGTGCACCTGTGTGCCGAACCCGGTCTTGACGATAGTCAGACGGTAGGTGCCGATGGGCAGACCGACGAAGCTGTAGGTGCCGACGCCGGTGGTGGCGCCCTTACGAACGCTGCCGGTGTCGGTATCGACTAGTTCCAGTGCGGCCGAAGGGATGACGCTGCCGCTCGGATCGAGCACGGTGACGGTGACCGTGCCGCGGCTGCCGGCCTGGGCGAAGGCGGACACGACGCCGGGGCCGGAGAAGAAGGCAAAGCAGACTGCCAGAAAACTCAAAAACAACGCGCGAGAGAACCATCGCGGCATTTCCACACCTCCCAAGAAGAAAAACGAGTTCGCACCCCTAGCCTCGATCCGGTCCCGGCAAAGCCAAGGGACCGGATCGCCGCCCGCGAAGGGTCGGCACGGTGAAGACGCATTTTGGGGGTGGTGCGAGGCCCCCTTATCTTAGAGCCACACCGATTCGGGGGCTCGGCATTTCCAATCGTTCTCGAAAATATCGTATACGAACGACGGACTATGGTATTACGAACTTTTTTCCTGTCAAGCCCAAAAAATCGGCGACCGCCTTTGTTTTGCATTTTCGCCCCGCGCGATCCCCCGCCAGCGGCCGGGCTGGCACTCTCGGGAGAGATGGAAACGACGACGGTAGACCTGGGAGGATTCTTGAAGAATCAAATGAAGGACGAGTGGAATTGGATTTAGAGTGGTCTGACGCGGTAGGGCGGTCTTTCGACGGACGGGGCACCACCCTCCGGGGGAGAGGCTGGCCGCCAAGCTAAAGCAGCGAGGAGGGAGAGCGCAATGCGATACGGGAAGGCGTTGGCGATTGCGATGATCGCCTCAGGCCTGTTTTACGGTGGCTTGATGTGGGGACAGGGCATGCAGAAGAAGACGGACCTGAACGATCTGCCGTACGCGAAAGTGAAGCAGATGCTGTCGAATCCCCAGCAGGCGGCCAGACTGAAGCGAATGGTGCGGGAAGAGCATGTGCCATTGATGGGCGGTCATCCGATCCGCGGGCGGCGTGTGACGCTGAAGGGGGAACTGACCGGGGCGGACTGCTATCTTTCGGTGGGCCTGCACGGGCATCACCACGCGCTGTGCGCGAAGGCCTGCGTGGCGCACGGCGGGCCGATTGTCTTTCTGGCGCAGAACGGCGCCGTCTACCTTGCGCTGCCCGCCGCGGACGGCACGGGATTTTCGACGGCCGCGCTGAACGACCTGGGTGTGCCGGGCGTAACGGTGACTGGAAACGAGGGCGAGTCTCACGGCATCCGATACCTCTCGATCCACTCGGTCAGCATGTAGACGGACGAACGCGAACGAGCGATGAGTTCGGCGGGGGCCTTCCGGCGGAAAACGGAAGGTCCCCTGTGCGTCGCGGGGCGGTGGAGGGGTTGTGCGGCGGAAATGAGTCATCGCGCGAGTCGCCGGGACCGCCGTCGTGGTGGCGGGGACCGTTGCCGCCAACGCCGGGAGACTCGGCGGAAGATTTGAGAACCGGGAAGACGATGGTGCTCAACGAATGCTCACTCTGCCACCAGCGCCGCCGCTGGACTCGAAAGAAGTGCAGAGTCGGACGAATCGCGAGCCCTGCTGGATCATCAAACATGGCATCCGGAACACGGGAATGCCGGGGTTCTCGCAGATCCATTCGGATCGAGAGATCTGGCAGTTGGCGGGCTACATTCGGAGCCTGAAGAAGCCGGGATCGAATTTCACGCGTGGGGGATAATTCAAGGATGCGAGGGCGTATCTTCCTGACGAGCGTTGTGGTGTGTCTGTTGTCTGGGGCGGCAGTGATGGCCGCGGTCCCAGCCGCGGGGGCGCCGACGCCGAAGCAGCGACGGTTCGAGTTCACATACGTGGTGCGTGTGCCCTCGACGAACGGGCAAGAATTGCGGTTGTGGGTGCCGTTGCCGCACTCCGACCACTTTCAGAGGATCTGGCACTTGCGGATCGAGAGCCCGATTCGCGGCGTGATGGAGCATTCCTCACAGGGGAATCGCGAAGCCTATTTCGTGCTGAAGAGCGAGGCGTTGAAGCGGCCCACCGAAATCCGGATCCGCTTCGATGCTATTCGGTGGGAGCGGAGCGTGCGGCTAGCCGATCCGAAGGCGAATGTCGCTATTCCGGCGTCGCTGGCAGACTACCTAAAGCCCGACCGGATGATTCAACTGAACGGGATCATCGGCCAGATTTCCCGAGAACAGACAAGAGGTATGCAAGACCGGCTGGCGGAGGCTCGGAAGCTCTACAACTACGTGATTGCGCACATGCGCTACGACAAGAAAGGCACCGGCTGGGGACGTGGTGACGCCATGTGGGCCTGCAGTTCGCATCGAGGAAACTGCACCGATTTTCACTCACTGTTCATCGGCCTGGTGCGCGCGGCGGGCATCCCGGCTCGGTTTGAAATCGGCTTTCCGCTGCCCCCGGACAAGAGTTCCGGGCGTGTCGAAGGCTATCATTGCTGGGCGGAGTTTTACCTGCAGGGAGTGGGCTGGGTGCCGATCGATGCGGCGGAGGCGTGGCTGCATCCGAAGCTGCACAATTTCTATTTCGGGTCGCTTGATCCCGACCGCGTACGGTTCACCATGGGGCGGGATCTGTGGCTGAAACCACGGCAGGGCGGGCAGTCACTGAATTATTTCATTTATCCTTACGCGGAACTCGACGGAAAGCCGTTCAAGGGCGTGAAGTCGGAGTTCCAATTTCACGATATTCGCTAAACGAGGAAAAGACGCTGGTGAGACGCCGGCACCAAGGTGTGGGTGTGCTTGCAGGGCAAGCTGCGGGCTGAAGCTCTCCGCTGCACGGATTGTGCGCGGACAACGCTCGTCGAGGTGTGGTGCAGGCGTCGACGATCAGCGCGGGGGATCGTAGTGGTATTGGAAACGATAGCTGTTGCCGGTGGGGCCGTCGACCGCGCGGGTATTGTATTTGAGCTGGTACCGGAGCGTGCGGGCATTTTCCGGATACGTAATGCCGCCAGGATAGGGATAGGGAATCAGCGTGTGGATGGGCAGGGGAGCCACGGTCGAGCCGTCGTAGGCGTAGAAGTCCATGTCCTTGTCGAACCCGTTGGCGTAGAAGAAATAGTCGCGTTTCCATCCGCGCGGCAGCGGCGGCAGCGATGAAGGATTGAATCGCAGGCGGACTTCGTCTCCTGAGCCGAAGATTGCGTACTCGTCGTCGGTCCGGTTGAGCAGCGGCAGCACGTTTCCGTAGCGAGTGTAATTGCCGACCTGGCGGGCGTACGGACCGGTGAGGCTCACCTGATCGTAGATGTAGCTGAGATCGGCCGCCGGATGGCCTTCGACCGCGCGCGGATAGCCGCGGAAATCGAGGTGGGCGCCGACGAGCGGAACCGGTGTGACGCGATAGGGAAGGCCGATCGGGGCGTTGTCAACCAGCACGCGATCCCAGTAGATCTTGAGATTGGTGATGATGCGAATGCGGCGCGTGCCGGGAGGCAGATGACCGGTAAGGTTGGCGACCATGGTTCGCTCGAGACCGGCGGGGAATCCCATATCGGCGATGATGCGTTTCCATCGACCGTCGGGCATGAGCGCCTCGACGTAGGGCGGGACGGGGCTGATGTGTGCCTGCCATGCGGCATAAAGGGAATTGGCGCTGAAATAGTCCGTGAAGCCAGTCATGATCAGCCGCAGCGGCCGGTGCGGGTTCCACGAGCCGATGTCGAGTTCGAGGGTGTGCATTGCGGCGAGACCGGCGAAAGGCGTGCTGGCGAAGCCCTCGACGAAGCGGTGATCCTTCTTCAATAGTTCCGGCAGGATGTTCTGCCCGCGGCCGTTCCAGGCACCGAGCGGAGGACGGGCGTCGTGGCTGACGACGACCTTAAATTTCGGGAATGGCGGAGCCATCATGAAGCGGGAGTTGGGATAGACAGAGACGCCGGCCGGATGATCGATGGCGAGCAGGCGCACCCGGTCGATGTAATCCAGTTCCTCCATCGGCTCGAGCAGACGGAAACTGAGCCGGCCGTGGTGTGCGTGGACAAGCGAGCCGGGAACCTTCACGTACTCGACGGGATCGGGCGTGTTGCGTTTGCCTGGAGCGATCCAGTGGCCGAGAATGCCCGGCCCGAGAATATCGGAGATGAAACGGAAGTGGCGGCCGTCCCAGGCGAACAGGAGCGGGCAGGAGCTGCCGCGACGGTCGATTTCGTCAATCAGATGGGGTTGGCCGGCGGAGATATGGACTTCGTCCTGCAGAACGCCTGTGGGCCAGAGCATGCGCACGATCGAGGCCTCTGTGTGTGTGCCGAGGCCGGCGTGAAGAGTGAGGGGACCCTGGCCGAGATAACCGGACGCGCCTGCTATCTCCCATTTCTGATGTAGGGCCCCTGCGAAGACCTGCACCTTGGTGCCAATCCCGCTGCGGTTATCGTTGGTGCCCTGCAGCCTGACGTGCAGCCAGTGATTGCGATTGGCCCCGACGTTGCGCAGGAGCACGGGCGGGCCGTCGTGCTGAATGATGAGCAGATCGGTGGCTCCGTCTCCGAAGAAATCGGCGGGAATGACCGAGCGCGGATGGCTGAGATGGACATCGTTGAGCCCCACCTGGCGGGTAACGTTGCGGAACCCGGCCGGGCCCTCGTTGCGGAGGAGGGCGATGCGGCCGCCATGAGCGTCATCGCCAACGGCGACCAGGTCGACCCAGCCATCGTTGTCGTAGTCGAGGGCTGAGATGCCCCAGGCGCGAGTCCAGTTGAGATGGGGGAGGGCGACGCGAACGAGCTTTTTCCCGTTGATGTTGCGCCATAAGGTGAGGCCGGGACGGCCCGCCTGGGTAAAGGCGTAGTCCATCCAGCGGTCCTTGTTGAAATCGATAGCGGCGACGCCACGGGTAGGACCGGAAAAGGGAGATGCCCAGGGACGAACAGGGCGGAATTTGCCCTCGCGTGGGTTCAGATAGACGACCGGGGCGTCGCGATAGCCGGTGAGAACGAGGTCGACGGCGCGGTCATTATTCACGTCGCTGAGCAGGGCACCGACGCTGAGGCCGGGGCCGGCGAGAGCCGTGGCCGTGGTGACGTTGGTGAACTTGCCGTTGCCGTCGTTGCGCCAGAGAACGTTCGTGGGCGCGGCCTGGCCGCGGGGCAGGGAAGGCGCTCCGGTGGCGGGATTGACGCGGACGTCGGGAAAGCGCGTGGCGTAGAGATCAAGATCGCCGTCGTGATCGTAATCGACAAAGGTGATGCCCAGGAAAAGCCCCTTGGCATCGATGCCGGCCTGACGGGTGACGTTGAGGAACTTGCCGTTGCCTTCGTTTCTGAAGAGCGCGATTCCGCCGTTGTAGCTGATGGCTACGTCGGTGCGTTTGTCGTTGTTGTAGTCGCCGACGGTGCAGCCGATGCCCGGGCCGGGAAGGGAGATACCGGAGGATTTGGTGACGTTGACGAAATGACCGTCGCCGACGTCGTGGTAAAGCGCGGGGGCGCCGCCGACGTCGAGCAGGAGGACGTCGGGACGGCCGTCGCCGTCGTAGTCGAAGACGCAGGCGCCCGAGCCGAAATAAGCGGCAGCGGAATCGGCGGCTGCGCCTCGGGGCGCCATGCCC
>JBJKSI010000058.1:0-103725 GCA_046704165.1 Candidatus Acidiferrales bacterium | reverse complement strand
ACAGGCGAAGGCTTGCCGCTGGAGCGTTGGAATCTCTTGCGCAAGCACCTCAAGCCCGTCGCGACGAAATTGGGGCTCACAGGAGTCACGTGGCATCTTCTGAGGCACAGCCACGCGACGATGCTCGACTCTGTGGGTACGCCCATCGGAACGATGCAATCGCTCCTTGGGCACTCCACGCCGGAGATCACGCGCGAGATTTATTTGCACGCGATCCCGGAAGAGCAGCGCCGCGCGGTAGAAAGCGTCGAGAGGCTGGTATTTGGACCCAAATGGACCCAAGTTTTGCCTCCGGCGCAGGCTGAACCGGCAAGTGTGAATTGAAACTGAACGAGATAATGGCGGGGCCGACCGGACTCGAACCGGCGACCTCCTGCGTGACAGGCAGGCGTTCTAACCGACTGAACTACGGCCCCGCTGGGCTTGCTACCGGATGGTGGGCAGTGTCCGATTCGAACGGACGACCTTCCGGGTGTAAACCGGATGCTCTAACCACTGAGCTAACCGCCCGCTCAAATGCTAGCGGAGAGTTTCAAAAAAAGCCAGTCGGCACGAGGGAAGATTGCGATTCCGCTTCCTGAGGGAAAGCGAGAGGGGCGAGCAAAGAGCGCGTGCGGGAGCGCCGCCGCGGAGAGGAAGAGGAGAGGGACTTACAACCGGAAGGCGGAAATACGGGGTGACCGGCAGAATCGCTTGTTCGAATGCGGGTTCCGTGGCTTGACACCCTTGGGGCCGGCCGATAGACTGACTAGCGAGGAAAATTTGCTGCTCTCGCGCGAATACGTTGCCTTCATGAGCCGGGAAGTGGTCCGGCGCCTGGTGGATTCCCAGATGATCGAGGTCGCCGACAAGCCTGCACTGACGGAAAAGATGCGGCATGCCATCTCCGAAGAGCTTTCGATCGAGGACCGGCTCAACGAGGAAGTGCGGGAGATCCTGAGCCAGTGGGCGGATGAGATGCGCCGGCAGGGCGCATCGTACCAGGAGATGTACAAGAAGGTGAAAGGCCAACTCGCCCGCGATAGGAAACTGATTCTCCGTTAATGCGCCTCAGCCGGGAAAAAACCAACCGCGTAGGTCACGTCGTCACTGACGTTCTGGTTGCCAGCGACGAAGTGCAGTTCATCGAAGACCGGGACACGATCCGGCAGAACGTCCTCAAGATCCTTCAGGACCTGCTCAAGCACGAGGAACTGATCGACGCCGAGGTACGGCGCAAGATCGTCTCGCAGAAGAAAGAGATCCTCGAAGGCACGCCCGAGTGGGACATCCTTTACCGCAAGTACTACAGCGATGAGATGAGAAAGCTGGGCATCGCTGAACCCAGCAGAACGTAAGGTCCTCAAAAACTGAATTTGCCATAGCGAACTTGTGCCTCGGTGGTGAGGTGTGCCGGGCGGGACACTGAACAGCAGAGGCTGCGGGAGCGGCTATGCAGGGATGGGCTTTGGAGCGTTGAGAGGCGGGCGTACGGAAAGACGCGGACAGGAATGTCCGCGCCATTGGGGCGCACGCAAAAACAAAGGGACGGCAGCTAGTGCGGCTCGTGGGGGTAGCGGCGCTCCAGAACGGGCCCTTTTTCTTCCTTTTTCTTTTTCGCTGCCTCTTTCTCACGAATCCTGAGGGTGTACCGCTTCTGCTCAAGGCTGCGACCGTAGACGTAGATTTCCAGTCGGCGCTTGATCTTCTCGAACTGCGAAGTATCGACGATGTATTCGCTTCGGCAGGGAAGGATCGAGGCGATTTCCTTTTGCGCGGTCATGATGCGGGCCGGCGTGGGTGGATGGGTCTCGAAGATCTTGGGGATGGTACCGGGATGACGGCGGTTGGCAGCCTCGATTTTTTCGAAGAAATCGACGTAGGCGTTCGGATCGTAGCCGGCCTTGTACATGTACTCGATGCCCAGGTAGTCGGCTTGCGCCTCGTCCTTGCGACTGAAATGCAGGAAGGCCATCGGGATTCCGAAGTTCAATCCCTGGTAGAGACCATAGCCGGCCCAGCCGTAGGGAAGCAGGATGGAGATGGGCACCATGGCGGCATTGACGATGTCTTTCTTGGTGGCTTGCTTGGTGCCGTGGCGGGCGGCTACGTGGGCGATCTCGTGGGCCATGACCCCGGCGAGTTCGGCTTCGTTGCTGGCGCGCAGAATCAGGCCGCTGTTGATGAAGACGAATCCGCCGGGAAGGGAAAAGGCATTTACCTCGTCGGAATCGATCACCTTGAAGGTGAAGGGAACGCGAGCGTCGGAATTCCGGACGAGATTCTGGCCGACCTTGTTGATGTAGTTCAGGATGACGGGGTCATGAACGAGTTGGGCCGAACGCTCGACTTCCTGCGCGAGCCGCTTGCCCATCGCGACTTCGTGTTGGAGCGAGTAGAAGTCCAGACCCCTGCCGACCTTCCGATCGCCAATGGCGCTGACGTCCTGCTCGCTGCCTTTCTTGACGTGAACCAGTTTGCAGCCGGGTCCCGGGACGAATTTCTTCTGAGGATTCTGTGGAGGGGAAGCGGAGAATGCGGTGGCGCAAAACAGAGCCGTCAAGACCAGCGCCAAAGCCATTGACCGGAGCGAGTTCATGGCCGCGCCTCCCAGAGGCGATTTCTCAGCAGGATTATACACCCGGGGTCGTTCCCCGGTTCCCGCCAAATTGGAATCCGGCCAGGCCCGGGAGGGAGGATGGCAGGTGGCCGCGAGGGAGTGCCGGGGAAACCGGCAGGGGAAGTTGACAGGGATTGCGGAGGCGGTTAGTTTGACGCGGTAGGAGATACCGTGCCAGAGGGTCCATTGCAGGGACAAGTGGCGCTGGTCACCGGCGCCGCAAAACGTATCGGCCGCAGCATCGCGCTGTGCCTGGCCGAGGCCGGGGCCGACGTCGCCCTGAACTACTTCCATTCCGCCGCCGAAGCGGCCAACGTGGCCGAGCAGATCGGAAAACTCGGGCACCGCGCCGTCACGTTCGCCGCCGACGTCAGCCAAGGAAGACAAGTGCGGGAGATGTTTGCCGCAGTGGAGCGCGAGTTCGGCCGGCTGGACATCCTGGTAAACAACGCGGGCGTGTATCAGGGAGTGGCGTTCGAGGAACTGACCGAGGAGCAGTGGGACTTTACGCTGGATACAAATCTGAAGTCGCAATACCTGTGCGCGCAAGCCGCGCTGCCGCTGCTGCGGCGCTCGCGGCACGCGAGGATCGTGAACGTCTCGTCGATCGGCGCGTATCAGCCAAAGCCGGATCACGTCCACTACTGCGTCTCGAAGGCCGGCGTGGTGATGCTGACGCGGTGCCTGGCGCGCGCATTGGGACCGGAAATCAGCGTGAACAGCGTGGCGCCCGGGAAGATCCAGTTTCCCGACGAAGAAATCGATCAGGGCTATATCCGGCGCAGTCCGCTGGCAAAAGTCGGCGCAGGGGAAGACATCGCCGACACCGTTCTATTCCTCATCCAATCGGAATTCCTCACCGGCCAGACGATTCTCGTCGACGGCGGGCGAATGCTCACCTGAGCCACCAAGCCCGGCTGCCGAGTTCACAACACAACATATGACAGCGGCAGGCTTCGGGCCGACGTCGTTGCTGCCGTAGTAGGACCCGGCGCCACCCTAGAGGGTGGCGCTACACGAGAGCCGGACCAAACTCGATAGACCAGGGCAGAAGGTCACGTAGAAAAGCGAACGGCCGCCCCCAGAGGCGGCCGTTCGATCACTGCCGAATTGTAACGACTGGCTCAGTAGGCCGCCAGTTTCTCCATCCCCGCGAGAATTTTCTCCTTATCGAGCATGAAGAATTTTTCGAGCGGGGGGCTGAAGGGAACCGGCGGGATGTCTGGGCCGGTGACGCGCATGACCGGCGCGTCGAGGTCGTGGAAGGCCTCCTCGTTAAGGATGGCAACGAGCTCGGCGCCAATGCCGAGCGTCTTCGTATCCTCGTGGACGACGAGGCAGCGGCTCGTCTTGCGTGCCGATTCGAGGATGGTCTCATGGTCGAGCGGTGCGAGGGTGCGGAGATCGACAACTTCGACCTCGACACCACGCTGGGCCATCTCTTCAGCCGCTTGCATCACCAGGCTGGTCATGTAGCCATAGGTAAGCACGGTCATATCGCGACCGGGGCGGCGCACCGAGGCCTTGTCGAGCGAAACGGTGTAGAGCTCCTCGGGCACTTCGCCCTTGGCGGTGCGGTAGAGCTTCTTGTGCTCGAAGAAGAGAACCGGATTTTCATCCCGGATCGCGGCGATGAGCATGCCTTTGGCGTCGTAGGGCGTCGAGGGAGCAATCACGCGGATGCCGGGCTCGTGCGCGAACCAGGTGGTGTTCTCCTGCGAGTGGTAAAGGCCACCGCCAGTGCCACCACCCCAGCAGACGCGGATGGTGATCGGGCAGGTATAGCCACCAGCGCTCCGGTAGCGGAGCTTGGCTGCCTGCTGCAGGATCGGATCGACCGCGTCGCCGATGAAGTCGGCGAACTGGATCTCCGGCACCGGCCGGAAGCCGACGAGCGAGGCGCCGATGGCGGCGGAGATGATGATGCCTTCTGCGAGCGGGGAATCGAGAACGCGCTCCTCGCCGAATTTCTGATAGAGGCCGGCGGTGGCCTTGAAGACGCCGCCGCCCATGCCGAGGTCTTCACCGAGGATGCAGACGCGGTCGTCGCGCTCCATCTCCTGGTGCAGGGCCTCGTTGATAGCGTCGATGAAAGTAATCGTGCGAGCCATGGTCGTCTGTTCGCCCCCTATGCCCACACGTGCTCGAGCGCCTCTTCAGGCGCCGGATAGGGGCTCTTCTCGGCGAACTCGACCGCCTCGTCGATTTCGCGGGTGATTTCGTCGCGGACCTGCTTCTTCTGCTGGTCGTCGAGGAGCTTGTGCTCGGCCAGATACTTTTCGAAGCGGGGGATCGGGTCCTTCTTCTTCCACTCCTCGACTTCCTCCTTCATCCGATACTTGGCCGGATCGATCTCGGAGTGGCCGTACCATCGATAGGTCTTGCACTCGAGGACGGTGGGACCCTCGCCGTTGCGGGCACGGGCGATGGCGGCGGTGGCGGCTTCGTAGACGGCGAGGATGTCGTTGCCGTCGACCGACACGCCGGTAATGCCGTGACCCTTGGCGCGATCGGAGAGGTTGGTCAGCGCGGTCTGCAGGCGGATCGGCACCGATTCGGCCCAGAGGTTGTTCTGAACCACGTAGATCATCGGCAGCTTGTGAACGCCGGCGAAATTGAGTGCCTCGTGGAACCAGCCGATGCTGGTGGCACCGTCGCCGCAGTAGGAAACCACAACCGTATCCTTGCCCTGGCGCTTGACGCCCCAGGCCACGCCGGTGCCAATCATCAACTGGGCGGCGATTGTGCTGGCCGGAGTGATCACGTGCAGCTCGGGATAGCCCATGTGCGCGGGAGTGGACTTGCCGCGGTCGGGGCTGTCGGATTTGCCGTAGAGCTGAGCGAAACAGTACTTCAACGGAACTTGCTTAATAATGCAGGACGTCCAGTCGCGGTGCGAGGGGGCGACCCAGTCGTCCTCACGCAAGCTGTAGGCTGCACCTACTTCGCCCGCTTCCTGGCCCACGTTCGAATAAAAATTGCCGGCATATTTTCCCTGTCGAAACAGAATGCGCGCTTTCTCGTCGCACATCCGGCACTTCACCATCATGCGGTAAAGGCCGAGGAGCAATTCCGGCGAAAGACGCGAGGCGGGCGTTTCCCCCACCGCCGTCGCGCGATTCACTTTCGTCGCCATGCGTTCTCCTCTCGGCACTGTCGCCGATTTGTCTCTTTGAGTCATCCAGAGTATAGCATCAAAGCCGGGGCAGTCGTGGCCACGGCTGTTCCCTCTTTTCGAATTCCTTTCGGGCCTCCAAAAGGGCTTCAGAGGCCCGAAAGCCACTGAAATCCCACCGGGAAACCTCGGCGGAAAACCGATGCCGTGCCGGCGTCAGAAACCAGCCAACTCACCCGCGGAGAGCAGCTCTACCAGTTCGCGGTCGGCGGGCAGAAAATCCAGCGAAGTGAGCCTGGACCGTTCCACCCAGCGGACCTGCTCGAAAGCGAGGCATTGCGGTTCGGCGTCGAGTCGAGCGGCGAAAAAAATCAGCAGCAGCTCGTGCGCGAGCTCGGCATAACGATGGCGGGTGCGATACAGCTCGGCACCGACTTCGGCATCGACGCCGAGTTCCTCCTGCAACTCTCGAAGCAGAGCCTGCGCCGGCGTCTCCTCGGGGCGTACCTTGCCGCCGGGGAATTCCCATTTCAGGGCAAACGCGTCGCCGCGCCGGCGCTGGCCGACCAGCAGGCGTCCGTCCCGTTGGATCAGAGCGGCGGCAACGATTCGCATCGCACTATCCTCCCGCGGCGCCTTCGGAAACGTCCTCGGCCGCGCAGCTGACGAAGGTGAATGCATACGCCAGCAAGCCGGGACGGCGGCTGACCAACTGCAAGAGGCGCTGGCCGAAGGCGGCGTTGCGGACCAACTGGTACATCCGCGGATCGGAGACGGGCACGAAGCTTCGACCATCGGCGTCGAAACGGACGTCTTCGGCCGCATCCCCTGGCGCAAGCGGCTTGCCGTCCTGGAGCAGCTCGACCTCCTGCTCGCCCTCGAGCGAAGCCATTACCAGGTTCACCTCCTTGGCCACGTAGTAGACGAGCAGCACGGAGGGGTTAGCAGCATCGCCCGCCGAACGCGAGTGCTCGTCAGCGCTAATCCAGGAACCGCCCAGATAAGCCTGCTCGGCCGCGAGATCGCGCGGCAGGACGTATTCGGCCGGATTGGGCTGGCCGGGATTGCGGAAACCGCCCTCGTTACCGATCTGGCCACGGCGGGACCCGAGATAGAGCTCGGGGGTGGTGCGATAACAGGCAGCTCCGGGACGGTCGGTGTCGCGCACGGGCGCCATCGGCTCGGGCAGTTCCACTGAAGGATTCATCTCGCGCAGCAGCGCCTGGATGGCGCGCTCGCTCTGTTCGTATTCGCCTTCACCCAGATGCACGGAGCGCAAGTAGCCATTCGCATCGACCAGGTACTTCGCCGGCCAGCAGCGGTTGGAAAACGCCTGCCAGATGGCGTAGTCGTTGTCCATCACCACCGGATATTCGATGCCGAATTGCCCGATCGCCTGCTCGATCAGTTCGCGCGAGCGGGCAAAAACGAATTCCGGCGTGTGGACGCCGATGATCGTAAGGCCCTTCGACGCGTAGCGCCGGTGCCATTCCGCCATATACGGCAGCGTGCGAATGCAGTTCACACAGGTGTAATCCCAGAAGTCCACGAGGACCACGCGGCCGCGCAGGGCCTTGAGCGTGAGCGGCTCGGAATTCACCCATTCCGGACCCAATTCGGGAGCGCGTACCGTTCCCGGCTCGACATCCATTCGATTATCTCCTTGTGCGCCGCACTCCAAGCTCCGGATGCAGCAGCCGGAACAGCGCGTGTAGTCCGCGGACCAACGGGGGCCCGGGTGTATTCAGCAGATAGTCGGGCACGACGAAGACCCGGCCAGTCCGCACGGCCCGCACCGATCGCCACGCCGCGTTGGCAAGCGCCGATTCCCGACGGGAGCGATCGCCCGCCGCAGCCCAGGCCAGCACGATCACGTCGGGTCGAGCGCGGCGAACCTCTTCGTCGGTGACACGCCGGCCGGCGGGCACGACCATGGTTCCTCCGGCAAGCGCGATGAGTTCGGCAACCCAGGGCGGGGAACTGATGCGCGGATTCGGCCAGGCCTCGGCGTAGACGCGCGGGCAGTCGAGCGCCCCGCGCGCCGCACACGCCACCTGACCAAATTCGTCCCGCATGCGGCGGACGAGCCGTGCGGCAGCCGGCTGCCGTCCAACTATGGTGCCGAGCAGATGAATTTCGCGAAAGATATCTTCGAGCGTCCGCGGATTGGTGGCCACAAACGGTGCCGGAAATTCCAGCAGCTTTGCCATGGTTTCCGGTTGATAGGGAACCGAGCCGATGAGCAGCGTGGGCCGCAGCCGCGCAAGTGGACGGGTTTCGGTGGCCCAGCAGTCGCCGAATGTGGGCAAACGGCCGACGTCGGCCACCTCGTGGCACCAGCGAGTGACCGCAACCAGATCGCGCCGCGCGCCAAGACTGACGAGGATCGACGTGACCGACGGAGCCAGAGAGACAATTCGCCGACGCGAACGCATTGATGGGGGAGCGGCCATCGTGTGTCTTGTTCGATTTTATCGGTCAAACGGCGGGGCGACAATACGCTGGAGGAAAACCGACCGGGTTTCAGGAGCCCTTGGCGGAGGCGGAGGTCGCGCGTAAGCCGGAGGGTTCCTGCCCGGCCGCAGGCAGGGAAACGCGAAACAGGCGCCGGCCATCGGAGAGATTTTCGTGTGCAACAGTGCCCTGGTGTTCCTGGACGATCGTGTAACAGACCCCCAGGCTGAGTCCTGCTCCCTGCTGCGCCTGCTGGGCGTCGCAGAGAGGAGTGATGGAGTCGGCTGAACCCGGGGAAGCGAGTTCGGTGAATTCTACGACGGCGCTGCTTCGGTCACGATCATGGCGAACGCGGACCTCGACGCCTTTTTTGCCTTGCTCTCCCGAGAGGTCGAACAGCAGGCGGTAAAAAACCTGGAGCAGCTTCTCTGGATCGCCGCGACACTCGAGCGGACTTCGCTCGAACGCAACCTGCATCTTCGCATGCCGGTGCCTCGCATCAAGTCTCAGCAGGTCGACCGCACTGCCGACCAGCGCTGCCAGGTCGACCGTTTTCATTTCCAGGGAGGTGAATTCGCCGAGGCTGAGCAGGTTGTGGACCAGCGTGCGGATGCGGCGCGCCTGATCGCCGATTTTCCGACCCATCTCTCGGACGCAAGGAGTGGCCGTAGCGTCGGCATGGAGCAGTTCAGCGAAGCCGAGCATCGCCGCCACGGGGTTGTTGATCTCGTGGGCTGCTCCGGCGGCCAGTTGCCCCAGCGAGGCCAGCTTTTCCGCCTCGGCGAAGCGGCTTTGCAGACGGCGCAGTTCGCGGACGGACGTTTCGAGTTCTCCCACCATGTTTTCGCGGTGCGCGTCGGCAACGTCCTGCCAGCGGTAGACGAGCAGGGTGCCTGCCACCAGTGTGGCGAAGGAGACCAGCAAGCGGAAGCGGGCGACGGGGGCCGGCGCAGCGCTCAAGAACCGGGACCAGAGAGTCAGAATCGGCACGCCCAGCACGGTAATTGAGACCAGCAGGTTGCCCGTCCCAGGTGCTGTCACTGTCGCCGCCGGCGGCTCTTGCTCCTGCATTTGGATGGCAGATTTCTTCCGGCCAGCAACCAACGGGGTAAGCGCCAACCAAAGGAACGCCCCTGCGATCAGGACGTCGAATATCATCGCCGGCACCCAGCGCCGCTGACCCAGGGCCTGATACAAGGGACCGACCGTCACCGTGAGCAGGGCAACCGCGCAGGCCAAATGGCCGTAAATGCGGCGCCAGCGACCGCGGCTATAGCTCGCGAGAGCCGCGAGCCACAGCACGAGCGCGAAATCCTGCAAATAGTGAAGCACGACGAAGGAAGTCCAGAGATGGCCGTAGCCAGGCACGATCCAGTGCCAGGGCGTAACGAAGAGGAGGTAGAGGTAGAACCACCACAACGCCACCAGAGCCGCTTCGAACCGGACAACCGGATCGCGCAGCTTGCCGTCGACCAGTTCCGGGTGCATCACCAGCGCCGCCATAATGGCAACTTCCGGCAGGAAGGTGAAAGCCAGGCTGATGAAGTTCGTCTTGCTATGCGGCGCGGGTGGCCATGCCGCCATGCCGAGCACGGTGCCGACCATCCACAACGCGCACCCACCGGCCCACAGCTGCCAGAAAAGGCGCTCGCGGCCCGAAGATCTTTTCGCGAGCAGGCAGAGAACTACGGCGGCCAACCCCGCCGCGCACACTTCCGGAAAGAAAACGTAACCGACGGCTGGCGGGCCGGAATGGAAATATGCGAGCCCCACGCTCGCGAATCCCAGCGCGCCGCCCAACCCGACACAACACAGCGTCTTTCCCAACCAGCCCAAAACGCGCAACCCCTTTTGCACGATTCTGGGTTGGGAAAGAGAACAGGGTCAATGCAACTTTCGTACCACTGGGGCAACATGGCGAGACAAGAAGGAACAACGGATTGCAACGGGCGGTGAGTCCCGGCAGGGCGCGTTGCACGGTTCCGGGGGCTTTGCGATACTGCTTGCGATGTTCAGTCCAGCCGTCTTCGACCATTTCCAGAATCCCCGCAACGCTGGAGAACTGCCAGGCGCAACGGCCGTGGTCGAGGTAACCAATCCAGTCTGCGGTGACATTCTACGGCTGGCGGCGCGCGTCGAGAACGGACGCATCTCAGAAGCTCGCTTTCGGACGCGAGGCTGCGTCACATCGATCGCGTGCAGTTCTCTGCTGACCGAGTTGCTCATTGGCCGCTCGCTGGCCGAGGCCGGAGAGATCACGCCACAGCTGATCGAGGAACGGCTCGGCGGACTCGAACCCGCCACACGGCACGCCGCCGAACTGGCGCGCGACGCAGTGGAGGCGTTGCTCGCCCAGACGCGTTGAAACGGCGGACCATCGGCATTGCCTCCACACCCGATTCCACATAAATTGTGGGTTTTGAAAAAAGCACGACCCTCTTCCTGAGCACGGAACCTTGGCAACCCTGAGGGACGCCGCTAGACGAGTTGGACCGACACCGCACCAAAAAATAAACGAGGGCCCAAGAGCGCAAAACGTCGGCCGTGGCTGAGACACCGATGGCGGAAGCTAGTGTGAAGGCGGCAGGGGAAACAGGCGATCGAAGGTGGCTCGATCGTCGATATCGAGCACGACGCCTTGCTCTTCGGTGGGAACCTCGACAACTTCATTCTTGTGAGCCCAGACAACGGCACGGGCACCGAGGTCATCGGGAGCGCCGTGCAGTTCCGAATAGAGCCGGGCGGGAAAAATCAGTGGATGGCCGCGCCGTCCCTGCCAAGTGGGGAGAACGATCGAACCGGGAGCATGGTCGAAGGCATCGATGAGGGCCGAGACAACACCGGCAGTTACCAGCGGATGATCGACCAGAACGACGAGCATGCCCTCGGTCTCTTCCGCGCGAAGGCTCACGATCGCCGCGCGAATCGAGGACAGCTGGCCCTTCTGCCACTGGCGGTTCATCACGACCACGCCCGGCGGCAGGGGAACGCGACGAACGATTTCCGCGTGGCTGGCGCCGGTGACCACGCGGCACACGCCGATTCGCGGATGCGTGGTGATCTCAAGGAGATGTTCGAGAAAGGTGGCGCCGCGATAGGGAAGCAGCGCCTTGGGCGAACCCATCCGGCGCGAAGCTCCGCCCGTAAGAATCACCGCCGCGAGCATCGGATCAGTCGGAGGCAGCCCGGGGTGCCGCTTTGTTTTCGACGAGCACCATTTTGTGCGTCAGGCCAGCGGCATTGCGGCGGACGGCGACGAGTTCGGCGACGATACTGACGGCAATCTCCTCGGGTGTGCGAGCGCCGATCTCCAGTCCCACAGGCGCATGCACTCGGGCGAAACTCTCCATCGGCAAGCCTTCGGATTCGAGTGCGCGATAGATGGCGATTACTTTGCGTTTGCTGCCGATCATGCCGATGTAGCGTGCGCCGGTGCCTACCGCCCATTTCAGCACGCGCATATCGTCCTTGTGGCCGCGGGTGACGATGACGAGGTACGTGGACGAGTTGGGTCGAATTTTTTCGAAGGCGTCTTCGAAGCTTGTGTGAATCGCCGAAGCCATGGGAAACCGCTCTCCGTTGGCGAACGATTCCCGGTCGTCGACCACGACAATCTCGAATCCCGCCTGATGGGCCATGCGCGACACGGCGAGCGAGACGTGGCCGCCGCCGAAGATGCAGAGCCTCGGCGAGGGCAGAATCGGCTCAACGAAAATCTCGAGCGTGCCGCCGCAGATCAGACCGGTGTCGTAGGTCGGATCGTTGTTCAGGTTGAAAGTGAGCTTGCGCGGCTCTTCGGCGCGCATCACGTCCTTGGCCGCAGCCCAAACTTCGGCTTCGACGCAACCGCCGCCAATGGTGCCGGAGATCGACCCGTCCTCTCGCACCAACATGCGGGAACTCTCGAAGCTGGGGATGGAACCGTTGACGTACACGATCGTGGCGAGCGCGCCGCGACGACCTTCGTGGCGCAAGCGAACGATCTCTTCGAAAAGGTCCATGCGATTTTTCCGCCCCAGGCTCGGGGAGGGATCGGAAGCCGCGGCATGACGCAACTCCTTGTCGAGACCAAGGTCCGCACCCTCTCGATCCTTCAAGAGCCTCGATTCGATTTCTAGCCTAAGGCCGGCGAAGCGGGGTGTCAACGCAACCGGCGCGGGCGCGTGACAGGGGAGCGTGGCCTGGTGAATATGAAACTCAACAAGAGAACGCGGGACAGCTTGCGCAAACATGGACTGAACGAGAGGATCGTTTTGCAGTCTCCCGAAGAACGCTATCGCCTGTGCGTGGTTATGGAGGACTTTCGAAACGGAAAGATGTTCGCGGCCACACGTCCGGCGGACCTACCGTGATCCGTACTTCCGGCGGCGGATCGTTGCGGAAACTTGGCTAGTGCAAGTATGTCCGGCGCAGGTACTCGACTGTCTGCAATTCGAGTTCAGAGTAGTTCAGTTGCAGCGCGACGCCCAGGGCCGTTTGCACCGAATCCTGCTGATTGAGTTCGGCGAGGAGGCTGCGGACGCCCCACATGCCGGAGTTCGCAACGATCGATTCCACCGCCGCCAACGACCAGGCGTAGGCATATTGGGCAAGTGGAGTGGGGAAGCGGTTCCATGGTCCCTCGAGGCGGCTGAGCGGGATGTACTTTTTCTGCTGGTACAGCGTGACAAGGATATTGGCGTTGCGGCCGGTCCGCCAACCCTCCATGTATTGCGCTAGCCCTTCGTTCAGCCAGGTGGGACAGCGGCCGTCGGTCATCTGGCGGATGAAGCTGTGCGTCAGCTCGTGCATGAGCACCTGGGCGAGGTTGTGGTCGACCGAGGTGAGCCCCTGCACGGGGACGCGGATGCGGCCGTCGTAGAGGCCGTCGGCCCAGGGCGGCGCGCCGGTGACGTCACGAAAGGTGCGATTCGTGTAGATCACCACTCCGATCGGAGCCGTGGGCGTAAATTCAAAATCCGACTGAAGCGTGTCGAAATCGGTCTGGAGCACGTCAAGGATCTGACTGGCCAGTTCGGGCGCTTCGCCGCCCTGATAGCGGACGATGAACCGTCCGTTCGCCTGCTTCTGAAAATTCCGCTCGGCAGTCTGGTCGCGTTCGGCCTTGGCGAGCAGCGCGGCCACCTCCGGACTCGGTTGGAGGCGCTGGGCACGCTTCCATTCCGCAATGGCCCGGTCTGTGCGATCGAGGCCATAGTAAGCCCAGCCGGTGAATTCGCAGACGGCGGCCGAATCGGGCGCCAGGGCCCGGGCACGAGCCAACGGGCCGAGCGCGGCGGAATATTCGCTCCGCCACAGGTGGACGTAGGCCAGATCCATCAGACTGATCAGCCGTATTTCGGGATTTTTCGAAGAGAGAGTGACCGCCGATTGCAACTGGTCGACCGCACCGCCCGTGTCGCTGTGGTCCAGCTGAAAGTAGCCGGCGGCAAGGTGCCCGAGCGCGGCGCGGTCCATCGCACTGCGCGAACCGTCACGAGCGGCTTCGTCGAGCTTTTCAAGCGCCAGGCCGTCGAGCTCGCCCTGCGGCACCACCAGCGCTTTGATTCGGCCGTAGGACGAAAGGAATCGAGCGACAGGCGGAGGAAGATCAATCCGGATTTTCCCGGGGCGGCCGCTGCCCGTTCCAGCCACGTTTCCACCAGGCGGATAAGCCGCACGACTGCCGGCAACCGGTTTCGGACAGGCGATCCGCAACCCCGAGCAATGGACGAAGCCGAGAGAGGCGACCTTGGCGGGCAGGCGAACGCTGCACCAATCGCCGTTCGCACCGGCGATCTGGAAATTCAGCGCCAGGGCCTGGCCTTTCTTCAGCGTCCGGACCACTTGGCTCGACGGGTCCATCTGCGAGAAAACCGAAAGGGTTTTGGCTTTGACCCAGGCATTGGGCGCCGCGGCATGGCCTTGCGCACGGCAGGGAAGCACCAACCAGGCGAACGCCAGAATCGCGATCCCCGCAAGCCGAGTCGCCACGCGAGCGGTTGGAGATTCAGACACGAGGGTTTCCGCTCCTCACAAATTCCGGCCGTTTCCAAAACGGCTGGTTCGCGCTTCCGGCCGCGGCCATTCTACTCTCATGGTGGTCCGAGCGATGCGATGGGGGTTCAAAACGACAACACCCCCACCAAGGCCCCCGACTGGAGACAACGCCAAACCAGCCGGGCGATGGCACAGCCCTAGGATCTGCTCAGGCAGCGGGAGCGGAAGATTCGACCAGCAACTGATAGAGACGGATGACGTCGGCGCGGCGCTCTTCGATGGCTTCGAGGAAACGGCCGGCGTTGGGAACGGCCCATTCGCGCAGCAGAAGCGCGACGCGCTCGGCGACGGCGGGATCGGGCCGATCATCGAGCGAGTGGCCGGTGACGAGGCGCAAAGCATGATCGGCGCTGCGAAACAGAGTTGCGGCAGCCGCGAGTTGTGATGCCGCTGCCTCGTCGATCAGCCCGGCCGCACGCAGCGCGTGAATTTGGTCGAGCAACGTTCGGCCGCCGTGTACGATGCCGCCCAGGATGGCGCGAAAGCCGAGAGCGTATTCGAGGTCGTGGTAGCAGCCGGGAGCCAGTTTCAGGCTGACACGGCTGCGTCGGGTGCGCCATTCCTGTTCAAGCCGCTCGCGCATGCGGGCCAACTCGCGACGAAAGAGATCCGGCCCCTCGCCCGTGGCGAATCGCTCGCGCAGCGCTGCGTGCATGCGCGAGAGCACGTCTCTGCCCAGCGCCAAGTTCCCGGCGAGTGGCCGGGCCTTGACAAACGCGGCAGCTTCCCAGCCGGCCGCTTCGTTTCGGCAATAGTTTTCCACGTAGGAGGCCGACTGCACGATTTCTCCCTCGGTGCCGCGCGGGCGCAGGCGCGTATCGACCGGATAGAGCAGCCCCTGGCGCGTGTGGCTGCTGACGGCATTTACCAGGCGCTCGGCCAAGCGGCGCCAAGGTCCCCGTTGTTCAGCGCCAAGCCGCTCGTCTGTGACGAAAATCAGATCGACGTCGGAACCGATGTCCATCTCCCTCGAACCGAGACGGCCGAGGGCAAGCACGACGAACGGGGCGCTCTCCAGAGCAACGCCAGGAACAATTTCCGGAGCGAGCCGCTCAAACGCGCTGCAAAGCAGTTGGTCAGCCAAGCGAGTGAGCGAGGCGAAGGTTTCGAGCGGGCGAGATTGGCCAGTGGCGGAACGTACGGCCAGCAAGAGCACCACCCGCCTGCCGGCTACGCGCAGATCGTCGAGCATATCGCCAGTCCCGGTTGGCATATGACGGGATCCCGCCAGCGCGCGGTCGATCCTTACCGGGTCGGGATCGACGGCAAATTCGACTTCCTCGGGATGGCGGGCAAGCATCGCCGAGGCCAGATCGCTTCTCGCCACCAGCCGTCCCACTACGCCGATCCACTCGGGATGGCGATCGAGCCGCTCGCACAGGGAGGGATCGAGCATCGCCGCACCGAGGAACTGGCTGAGGCCGCGCCGCAGATCGGCGTTGCGCGCCCAGCCGGTCTCGCGCGCCATCTCAGCCAGAGCCGGGTGCCCGACCGTCAAACGGTCGAGCAGAGACATGACGGGTTGCGCGGCGCGCTCCGGCTCGTCGGGCGGCGGCCAGGACTCGCGGGCCGCGAGGACTCGATCGTAGATTTCCCGCACCTCGGCAAAGTGGCGCTCAAGCCGAGCGACAAGCATCTCGCCCGCGGATCGACCACCGGCCGGGTCAAGGCCCAGGCAGCGGGCCAGGCATTCGAGGTCGCGAGGCGAAGAGGGCAGCGTGTGCACCTGCAGGCCGTCGCGCAGCTGCAGCCGATGTTCCACCTGACGCAGGAACTGATACGCGGTGCCCAAACGGAAGAAATCGCGGCCGCTCAAATGTCCCTTGTCGTGCAGCCGCTGTAGCGCCACCAGCGTCGAGCCCGTGGCGGCGGCGGCGAGCCAGGGATCGTCGCTGCCGTAAATGCGCTGAAGGCCCTGGGACAGGAACTCGATGTCGCGGATGCCGCCGGGCGACAGCTTGACGTTGCGCGCGGCGGCGGAAGCGGAAACCGAGCGGCGCAGCTCGCGTTCCATTTCACGGCGCACCTCCAGTGCCGCGGCCAGCGCCTGCTGGCGCGATTCGGCGTGGAAGATCAGCGGCCGCACCTCACGCAGGAACTGCCGACCCAACTCGCGCTCGCCGGCCGAGGGCCGCGCCTTGATCAGCATCTGGAGTTCCCACTGGCGCGCACGGGTACGGTAATAGCGGAGGACGGAGGGCAGGCTGGAGGCAATATCACCGCGCGATCCTTCAGGCCGCAGCCGCAGGTCGACACGAAAGACCGCGCCCTCGGCTGTGGGCGCGGTGATGATCTTGAGCACGGCAGCCGCCAGGCGAGCAAACCATTCCGCATTCGAGATTGAGCCTGCTTCGCCGCCCGCCGTCTGGCCGTCGGCTTCGTAGAGGAAGAGCAGGTCGATGTCGGAGCTGTAGTTCAGCTCCTGGCCGCCGAGCTTGCCGAGCGAGAAGATGACCATTCGCGAGCGGCGAACGCGTCCGGCAGCATCGGCAAACTGGGGCAATCCATAGGCGGTGGCAAACCGCTGTTCGCAGAAAAGCAGGGCCGATTCCAGGACCACGTCGGCAAGATGGGAAAGCTCGAGCGTCGTTTCGGCCAGTGTGCCGACGCCGAGCACGTCGCGCAGCATGATGCGCAAGTACTCGCGGCGCTTGAAGCGCGCCAGCAAGACCGATGTCGGCAGGTCGAAGTTCGTCGCGCGGAATCGGGCTAATTCCTCGCGCAGGTCCTCGGGCGCGCGCAAGCGCGTCAGTCGATCCCCAGCCACACGGCCCGAGGGCCGGTGCAACCACTGAATCAGACCCGGCTGCTGGATCAGCGTCTCGGAGAGGAAACGCGAATGGCTGAAGATGAGCAGCAGATAGTGCAGCGCGACGGGATTGGCCTCAAGATATCGCAGCAGTGAAGCCGGTGCCTCGCGCAGGTAGCGCTCCAGGTCGTTCACGGACTCGTCCGGGTCGGGCACCTGGCCGAGAAGGATGGCCAGGCGCGGCCAGAGGCCCGACGGCAGCGTCTGTGCGATCAGGCGCAGGTTCGTCTCGGCTCGCGCCGGATCGGTGAACGGTATACTGGCGAAGGCGGCGTCCATCAACGAGCCACTAGTGTACAGCGACTCGGAGGACAAACCGGCCGCCGATGCGCAGACGTGGGAAAAGTGCCCTGGCTATCCGGTGTGGAGACGCTTTCTCGTAACCGATTCGCACGGGCCGGCGATGAGGTGCTTTCCGGCTCCGCCGTAGTAGCGTAGCTTCACTACATTCCCGGGAGGAAGGGAAGTGAGAAGGCAGGCGACCGTTTTCGCAGTGTTGGCCCTGGCCGCGGCCGCGATTGCGGGCGATCTGCCGCGCAAACCGCCGCGGGCGCCGGAGCATCCCTTCACCAAGGAATATTTCGGGGTGAAGGTCACCGATCCCTACCACTACATGCAAAACCTGAAGGACCCGGGCGTGCACAGTTGGATCGACGCCCAGGGCAACTACACGCGATCGGTGCTCGACGGCATTCCCGGCCGCAAAAAGTTGCTGGCCGAAGTCACCCGGCTGGAGGAATCGGAACCGGAGCACATGAGCCGGGTAGTGGTGCTGCCCGGCAATCGGTTCTTCTATCTGAAAAGACTGGCAGGTGGGAACGTCTACAAGCTCTACAAGCGCGACCGCTTCTCGGGAAAGGAGAGACTGCTCGTCGATCCGCTGGCCTTCGACCAACCGGGCCAACCGGTTTCCACCATCAGTTTCTTTTCTCCTTCCCCAGACGGCGACTACGTCGCCTTCGGCATTTCCCGTGGCGGGACGGGGCAGACCACGATTCACGTGGTGGACGCCAGAACCGGCCGGCCACTGCCCACGGCAATCGGTCACGTGCGGTTCCCGCTGGCCTCCTGGCTGCCCAACGGACGGGCTTTCTTCTACAATCGGTTGACGCCACCGGGGCCCGGGGCACCGGCCAAGGCCCGGTACGAGAACAGCCGTGTCTACCTGCACGAACTCGACACCGATCCCGCCGAGGACATCCCTATTTTCGGCGCTGGCGTGACGCCCAGCCTGGACGTGCCGAAAACCGATGTACCTTGGGTTGACACCGCGCCAGGATCGGACTATTCGCTCGGCGTGCTGGAAGACGGCGTGGATCATACGCTGGTGCTCTACGTCACGCGGCTTTCCACCGTCGGCACGCTGGACACGCACTGGCAGCGGATCGGGAACAAGCAGACGCATATCCTCGACTATAGTCTGCGCGGCAACGAACTGTATCTGCTGGTCGCGGGCCGCAACGGACCGGCGATCGCCCGAGTGTCTCTGAACAAACCATCGGTCGACGACTGGGGTCTGGTGCTGCAACTCTCTCCGAACACCGGTGTCACCGGCATGCAGGCGGCGGCTGACGCGCTCTACCTGACCGATCTCGACGCCGGCCGCATCTCGTTGATCCGCGTGCCCTACAACCAAAACCGCGAGATACTGAGGGTCCAGCTGCCATTTACCGGCGACGTACACCTCTATCCGGAAGACCCTCGGGTGAACGGCATACTCCTGATGCTCTCGTCCTGGACGCGGTCGCCGGCGATCTACCGCTACGAACCCAAAAGCGGCCACGTGGTGCTCACGAACCTCTGGCCGGCCGGTCCTTACGACGATGCGAAAGACATGGTGGCCGTCAACGTGACCGCGCTCGGCAGCGACGGGGCGCTGGTGCCTCTGACGATCGTTTACAAGAAAGGGACGCAGCGCGACGGCGCGCATCCGACGTTGCTGATGGGCTACGGGTCCTCTTCGATCCCCCTGGCTCCAGTCTTTTCGCCGCTCTGGCGCATCTGGCTGGATCGCGGCGGGGTGCTCGCCTTCGCCCACGTTCGCGGCGGAAGCGAATTCGGCGCTTTGTGGCGATTCGAGGGGGGGAGGATCGAACTGGCCAACCGATTCCGCGATTACCTGACCTGCGCGCACTACCTAGTGAACCAAGGCTACACTACGTCCCGGCTACTCGCCGGGATGAGCGGCGGCACCGGTGCCATGCTGGTGGGCCGCGCCATGACTACGCAGCCGAGCCTGTTTCGTGCCGTGGTGATCCAATCGGGACTGCTTGACCTGCTCGGATATCGAAACACAGCCAATGGCGTACTGAACGTGCCGGGGTTTGGCAGCACGAGGACCCTTGCGGGATTCGACGCGCTCTATGCGGTCAGCTCCTACGATCACGTCCGGCCGCACGTCCACTATCCGGCGGTGCTGCTCGAGGTAGGCATGAACGATCCTCGCGTGAGGCCATGGCAATCGGCGGAGATGGCTGCGCGGTTGCAGGCGGATTCGTCGAGCGGCTTGCCGGTGCTGTTGCGGGTCGGCCGCACCGTCGGCCACTCTCTGGCCTCTACCACCGCACAGAAAAGGGATCTGTTCACCGATGAGATGACGTTCCTCTTCTGGCAGCTCGGCGTACCTGGATTTCAGCCGACCACCGCACCGAAAATCGCGTCCACACAAAACTAAAAGCGTCTTCCCAAACAATGGAGAGAGTTGGCAACACTTCCTCGACGCCCCGATGACGGTCCGTTGCGAACAACTTCATATTCCGGGACTTCAACCCCGGTATATCCATTGGGAGCGTGGGTGAGGAGCAAACGATAGCGACCACAGCGCGGGATGGGGACGGAACGAAAACGCCCAAGGGCCGGCTGGAAGAGCCAGCCCTTGGGTCGAGGAGACGTCTCGGCGCAGAGCTGAGCCTACCGCTCCACAACCTGGATGAAAGGGTTCGGGAAAGCGGCCGAACCGATGTAGAGTGCGATGGCTTTGCTGCTCGACACGACGTACAGGATTGCGGTGCCGGGCACGAGCGTCACGCGCCCGTTCGAGGCAACCGTGTAGCTATCGGTCAGCTGGCTGGCGTTCACCGTTCCGCCCTGCGTGGAATCCATCGTTCCCGAAAGGGCCGAGGTGCCGTCAAAAGTCATCTCGCCGGAGGCGATCAGCGCGGGTTGCGAGCTTGAAGGCGCCGCAACGAGGGTCTGGGAGCCGAAGTAGTAGGAGCCGTTGAGCGACGTGCTGGAGAATGGTCCGGCCTCCTGCGGCTGGAAGGAACCGAAGCTGGGTTTCGAGCCGGTACCCATCACGAAGGCCTCGTTCGTGGCAAGCATGTAGCCAACGTAAGAGATCTGGCCCTGCTGCGCTTGCAGGCTGAGCGTGAAACGGCCGCTCGCGCTCGAATCGAAGGTGAATGTGCCCGTGCCCGACTGCAGACTGAGCGCTCCGCCGGCGTCGTCATCGAAGGAGAAGCTGGCAGTTCCGTCGCCCGGGGAAGTGAGCAGGCCTAGCGAGGCCTGCGGCGCAGGCGTCGTGGTGGCGGATTCGGAATCGAACACCATCGTGCCGGTGACCGACGTATTGGAATAGACGGCCGATTTCTGTTGTTCGACGAGCCCGGTAGCTACGGCTCCGGTTGTTGGATCGATAGCGATCGCCAGCAATTTTCCCGACGACACAACGTAGAAGGTGAAGTTGGCTTGGGCGGTGCCGGAGGTCAGCGTTCCGCGCCCCGAAGCGTCGACTTTGAGCGTGCCGCTGAAGGTGACCGAAGAACTGACCGTCCCGCCGTCGTTGGCATCAAGCGTGCCGCCGCTGACGGTGCCGTTCGCCACGGTAGCCGTGCCGACCACGACGGACGAGTTGCCGCTGGCGTCCCAGCCGGTCAAGCCGAAAACGTAATTCCCGGAAATTGAAGCGGTCGAGAACGACGAGGGGTCCTGCAGGTCGAGGAAGCCGGTGAACTGGTTTCCGGTGGTATCGGTCTCGATCATCGCTCCTTTGGACGCGACTGCGGAAGAGAGCGGGCTGAGCGCGATGGCAAAGGTAAAGGTGTCGCTGTCGGCGTCGGTATAGGTCAACGTACCGCGATAGTCGGTACCGATCGTGTAGGTACCGGAGGTGATGGCCACGTCGACGGCGTTTGTGGACTTGGCCGAGCTTTCCAGGTCCTCGGTACCACCAGTGATGTTGCCCTTCCCGTCGGCGGTGAAGCTGCCAGCCAACCCGCCTCGATAACCGCTGACGGCAAAGGCGTACTGGCCGCTGAGCAGTCCATTCTGAGTCCCAGTCACCGTGAGCGTGAGCGCCTGGGTGGAGATTGCCGCGGTCGGCGTCTCGGAATCGGTCGCTTTCACGCTGAAGCTCGATGTGCCGGTGGCTGTCGGCGTGCCGGAAATCACGCCGGTGCTGGCGTTGAGCGTCGCCCAGGAGGGCAAAGAACCACTCACCACACTCCAGGTATATGGCGCGACACCTCCGCTGACCTGCAGCGTGGTGCTGTAGGCAATGCCCACGGTGCCCTGCGGCAGCAACGTGGTCGTGATCGAAAAGGGCATCGGGTTCACGGTGATGCTGAGTGTCTGCGTGACGGTGGAGGCAGTGGGCGTCTGCGAATCGGCCACCTGGACCGAGAAGGTAGACGTACCGACCGCGGTGGGCGTGCCGCTGATGATACCGCTGGCTTTCAGGTCCAGCCCCGCAGGCAGGGTTCCCCCCGCCAGGCTCCAGCCGTAGGGAGGCACGCCGCCGGTGGCGTTCAACTGCACGCTGTAGGTGGTGCTCAGCGCGCCATTGGGCAGCGAGGTGGTGGTGATCGCCAGCGCTGGCGCCGGCTTGATGACGATGCTTAGCGCCTGCTTGCTGGTCAGCTGGGCGGAATCAGAAAGCTGCACGGTGAAATTGAACGTGCCGGGGCTGGTCGGCGTGCCCGTGATCTCCCCGCCGCTGGAGTTGAGGCTGAGGCCTGGCGGGATCTGGCCGGAAACGACGCCCCAGGTGAAGGGCCCGGTGCCGCCGGATTCGGTAAGGGACTCGTTGTAGCTGGTGCCGGCCACTCCGTTGGGCAGCGAAGTGGTGGTGATCTTGGGAGCGGGATTGACGGCAATGGAAAGCGTGGCCGTCACCGACGTATCGGCAGCCGAGGTGGCCGTCACCGTCACATTCGCCGGAGTCGAAACGGTCGAGGGCGCGTTATAGGTCACCGACGCCGGCGTTTGGCTGGAGAGCGAGCCAAGACCGCTCAGGCTCCAGGTCACGCCCTTGTTCGAGGAATCGTTGGTGAGCGACGCCGTAATGTTTACCGCCTGGCCCTGGTCGATCGTCTGCGCCGTCGATGGCGTCAGGCTGACCGTAATCGCCGGACTGGAGCTGCCGCACCCCGCCAAGACGAGAACGAACAACAGGGTGGAGATTCCTACGAACGTTGCTGCGACTCTGCGCACGGGCTGGCACACGGGTTGACTCCCGGAAATTTCGAATTCTTTCAATGCATCAGGTATTCACGCTGTCTGTGCCACCCCGCCGGAATGAAATCAAAATGGCACATCTCCCAACGCAGCACGGATTCTACCAAAGTACCCGGCGGAAAGCGCAAGAACGGATCGGAAAGGGAAGATTCGCGGGCCGGAACGAACGCGGGCAGCCGGAGGGAGGAATCAGAAAATGGCACGGGAGGCGCCAGGAACAGAGCCAGGAAAAGCGGAGGAGAGCCCGCGAGGGCGGTTACGAAAAACCGCCCTCGCGGTTGCCGATGGCACTCGTCAAATGTCGTAGTACAGCTGGAATTCATAAGGGTGAGGACGGCGGCGTACGGCGCTGACCTCATTGTTCATCTTGTAATCGATCCAGAGCCGGACGACATCTTCGGTGAACACGTCACCCTTGAGCAGGAAGTCGTGATCCTGCTCCAAGGCGACCAACGCCTCTTCGAGCGAAGCGGGAAGCGAAGGAACCGCTTTCAACTCCTCGGGCGAGAGGTCGTAGATGTCTTTGTCGAGCGGCTCGCCCGGATCGATTTTGTTCTCGATGCCATCCAGTCCGGCCATCAGCAACGCTGCGAAAGCCAGGTACGGGTTCGCGGAGGGGTCGGGCGGACGAAACTCCATCCGCTTCGCCTTGGGATTGGGTGAATACATCGGGATGCGGACCGCGGCCGAGCGGTTGCGGCGTGAATAGGCCAGGTTAACCGGAGCTTCGAAACCGGGAACCAGACGCTTGAAGGAGTTCGTCGTTGGCGCGGCGAAAGCCACCACTGCGGGCGCGTGCTTCAGCAACCCACCAATGTACCAGAGTGCCGTCTGGCTGAGTCCGGCGTACTGATCGCCGGCGAAAAGCGGCTTGCCCTTGAGCCAGAGCGACTGGTGGGTGTGCATGCCGCTGCCGTTGTCCTGAAAGATCGGCTTCGGCATGAAGGTGACCGTCTTGCCATACTGCTGGGCGACGTTCCGCACCACGTACTTAAACAGCATCATGTGATCGGCCGAGCGGAGGAGCGTGTCGAACTTGATGTCGATTTCCGCCTGCCCGCCGGTGGCCACTTCGTGATGGTGGCACTCCACCGTCAGTCCGCACGCCTCCATCGTCAGCGCCATCTGCGTGCGCAGATCCAAGTAGTGGTCGGTGGGGGGAACGGGGAAATAACCTTCCTTGTAGCGCGGGCGGTAGCCGAAATTCTGGGGCGTCTCGCGGCCGGAATTCCAGCGGCCTTCCTCAGCGTCGATGAAATAGTAGCCGTGCTGCTCGCGCTGGTCGAAGCGAACATTGTCGAAGATGAAGAACTCGGCTTCGGCCCCAAAAAAAGCCTGATCGGCCACGCCGCTGAAGCCGGTGTAGGCCTCGGCCTTGCGGGCAATGAAGCGGGGATCGCGCGGATAGGACTGCTTGGTGATCGGATCGACCACGTCACCAATCATCACGAGCGTCGGAATGTCGGGGAAGGGGTCCATGAATGCGGTCGAGGGATCGGGCACGAGCAACATATCCGACTCATGGATAGACGCCCAGCCGCGAATCGAGCTGCCGTCCATGCCGAAGCCTTCCTCGAAGGACCCTTCGTCTAGTTGATGAATGGGAAAGCTGATGTGATGCCAGAGTCCAGGCAGATCGGTAAAGCGCAGATCCAGGATTTTGGCTTCGTGCTTACGGGCATATTCAAGTACACCTTTCGCGTCCATTCCCCCTCCGGGTGGGAATTAAAACTCCATGGGAATTAAGCCGTGAAGATAACGAAATGGCGAGAACGCGTCAAGCAGGATGGGGCCTTCCCGAGGCACTTTTTCAAATTATCCCTATGGAACCGCCTTTCGGAGCAATTGACTCGTGGAACGGCGTTTCACAAGCCGGCATTCCCGTCCCCTCCGGCGCATAAGCAACCCTCGCCGTCACGAACGGCATGCAGTGGCTTGGAGTGCGCCGAAATCCACCTGGCGGCAAACGATATCGAGGGGCTCCCGCAGTCCGTCCGACCTGTCCGCCAGCCGAGTTGCGGCGTGGGATGCCCAACACGTTCAGAACCCGCCTCCGTTCTCGAGGCTGAAGCTCACCAACCCAAACGTTGGTCACGATCCCTGCTTGGTCCACGAGGAGCATGGTGGGCGTGCCCCTCGCCCCGATCACGGCCGGAGAAACCTGCAGCACCTTGTCAACCCGAACGTGTTCGCCCCTCAAGTAGTGCTCGGCCGCGGCAATAGGCTGAGGCAGGACGGCGACGATCCTTACCTGTCCAGAAAGACGGCCGCTCAGGGTTCGGAAGAACGGCATGCTGTCCCTGCAAAAATGACACTGAGTGGAAATCGCAAGCACCAAGGTCCGTTTGCTTGCTGCCCAATTGACGCCGCGAAGCAGGGGCTTCATGTCAGTACCCACCGTCGTCTGCGGAACAAGCGGCGACGACGGAGAAATAGTTCTACGCGTCTGAGGTTTGGGCAGCAGATAAACGCGTACGAGGACGATACACAAGAACGCCGCGACAACTATAGTAGCTGCGTTTGCGGTTGCCTCGATCTTGCTGGAGTAGCTCATTCCGAGGCCTCCCTGGAAACCAGGATGGACTCGTCATGGGCAAGACGGCGGGACGTGAAAGCGGGGGCCCGAACCGGGTCATCCGGTGCTTCCATGTGGCACCTCGCCCCACGCTAGCCTCATGCTTATCAAAAAAAAACCGTCAACAACTAATATTGGGGCAGGGACCCCAGGGGCTCCCACTCCGTGGAATCCGTCAAGAACGGTAAAGAAAAGGCCGGTCCTCGCGGAGTCTTGTCCGCTCGGAAACCGGCCTTCATTGTTTTTAACGTTTCGAAATCTGTCGGCGAAAGGGATCAGTCATAATATTCGCGGCCGAGGTGAGTGATCAGAGCCTCGCCCTTCATCCAGCGCAGAGTGTTCTTGAGCTTCATGAGCTGGATGAAGAGGTCGTGCTCGGGATAGAGCTTCGGCGCGCACATCGGCGACTTGAAGTAGAAGCTCAACCATTCCTGGATGCCGCGCATGCCGGTGCGCTTCGCCAGATCGAGGAAGAGCGCCAGATCGAGCGCCAAGGGCGCGGCCAGAATCGAATCACGGCAGAGGAAATCCACCTTGACCTGCATCGGATAGCCGAGCCAGCCGAAGATGTCGATGTTGTCCCAGCCTTCCTTGTTGTCGCGGCGCGGCGGGTAATAGTTGATGCGGACCTTGTGATAGATGTGGTCGTAGAGCTCCTTGTAGAGGTGCGGCTGGAAGATGTATTCGAGCGAGCCGAGCTTCGATTCTTCCTTCGTCTTGAAGGAGGCGGGGTCGTCGAGCACCTCGCCGTCGCGGTTGCCGAGGATGTTGGTGCTGAACCAGCCATTGACGCCAATCATCCGCGCCTTCAGGCCCGGTGCGATGATCGTCTTCATCAGCGTCTGGCCGGTCTTGAAATCCTTGCCCGCGATCGGCACACCGTTTTCCTGGGCGAGCCGATCGATCGCGGGAATGTCGACGGTAAGGTTCGGCGCGCCGTTGGCAAAGGGAACGCCCTCGCGCATCGCGGCCCAGGCGTAGAGCATCGAAGGCGCGATCGCCGGATGGTTTTGCTTCATCGCGCGCTCGAAGCTCTCGACCGTCTGGTGTACCTTGTGCGGCTTCAGGAAGATCTCCGTCGATGCGCACCAGACCATCACCAGCCGCGAAGCCTTCGATTTCCGCTTGAACGCGCGGATATCCTCGCGCAACTGCTCGGCCAGCGCGTACTTGTTCTTCGCTTTCTTCACGTGCGGGCCGTCGAGCCGGCGCACGTAGTCGCGCTGAAAAGCGGCCTTCATCGGCCGGATAGCCTGCAAGTAGCGCTTCACCCGCTCCAGGTGCGGGCGGTCGAGCACGCCGGCCTTTTCGGCCGCCAGGTAGGCGTTATCGGGGAAGATGTCCCAGCCGCCGAAGACGAGCCGGTCCAGTCCGGCCAGCGGAACGAAATCCTTGATCTTCGGCGAGCGGCCTTCGGTACGCTTGCCGAGCCGAATGGTTCCCATCTGCGTCAGCGAACCTACTGCGGGTGCCGCGCCGCGGCGCACCAATTCCACGCCCGAGATAAACGTCGTCGCCACTGCTCCCATGCCGACGGTCAATACGCCGAGCTTTCCGGTTGGTGGCGCGATCTCCGGCTTCGGCAACGTCTGCTCTTTCTCCACAGAAACCCCCTTCATGAAGTGCAAAAGGAGTTATCATGCGCGACCCGCGCCACTTTTGCAACGTTCGGGCGCAGCCGCGCCGTCAAAAGCGCGGCAAAACGCCCGAACGCGCGGCCGGCAAGGCCGCTCGAAGGGGGGAAAGTGCGGCACCGGTCCGCGCGGCGAGCGAGTGACGAGGGTACCGTCAGGAACCGGCGCGCTCGATGTGGATACTGCCGACGCCCGAGTGGATGCGCAGGGTTGAGCCACCCTGGCCGATCCGGCCGCGTACCGCGGATCCCGTCATTGTGCCGGAAACCCGCACCGGGAAATCCGTGCTGACGCGGCCTACGCCGGTCGAGCCGTCCAGCTCAGCCGAAAAGTCCGGTGGCAGGCTTACATTCACGCTTCCCACGCCGGTGTCGATCCGCCAATCCGAGGTCATTTTCGAGCCGGGCCGAACGACGGCGTTGATGCCGCCTCGCCCGCTATGAACATCCAGTGCATCAAACCGACCGGAAACGCGAACGCCACCGTTTCCTGTGTTTGTCTGGAGCGAACCGTCGAAATCGCGCGCCTCGATGCGGCCGTTGCCGGTGTGGAGATAGGCGCTGCCGCTCAGGCTATTCGTCCGGATTGCGCCATTGCCGGTGTCGATGCGCAGCTTGCCGCCCACGCCGTCGATCGTGACGGCGCCGTTGCCGGTGGAAAGGTCAAGGTCGGCCTGCCGCGGCACGGCCACATTCACGGTCACCGATCCGTGGGTGAAGCCGAACCAGTGGTGAGTCCGGGTGATCTTGACGCGGATGTCGTTCCCGCTCTGTTGCTGAGTGACGCGGACGTCATCGGGAATCTTCCAGCCCGTGGCGACCACGCGAACGGAGACCTCGCTCTCAACGCCGGGAGCCACCTTCAGCGTGGCGTTATCGGCCTCGAGCGTGAGATGAGGCGCGGCTGTAACGGAGAAATTTTTCGACCACTGATCGGCGCGTGCCGCGGTTGCAGTCAACAGCAGCGCCAGGCCGACAGCGAAGCTTCCGAGAAAGGTATTACGACGCATGTTTGCCCCCTCGAATCATCGTTTTCCAGTCATACGGCGGGAGGAGGGCAAATGTTCCCCGGCCGATGAAAGGAACCGCGCCGGGTGCGCCGGGGAATCGTGGTCCGGATGCATCCGTTGAAGCTGTTGTGGCATTCTGCATAATTGAGACGGCGGACGATTCCTGTTCCCGCGCCTGGTCGCCGACCGCCTGAACCGGCGCGAGGAAACGACGACATACTTAACGTGGAGAAAAGCACTCGCAATTCCGGGATCGTGCAGGGCCAGGCCATTCCTCTCCAGCCACGCGAGTCGCGACTGCTGGCCGAAGCCGTTTTGCTCGGCGTCGTCGGCGCGCTGGCAGCGCAACTGTTCCTCTGGGCGCTGCACCTGTGCACGCATTTCTTCCTGACGCGCGTCGCTGGCTACACACCTCCGACGCTCTCGGGCAAGGCCGGCGCCCTCAGCCAGCATATCGGGCCGCACTGGCTGTGGCTGATTCCCGTCGTCACCACAGTGGGCGGGCTGATCTCGGGCTGGCTGATCTACACCTACGCACCAGAGGCCGAGGGACACGGCACCGACACCGCCGTCAAAGCGTTCCATCGCACCGGCGGCTTCATTCGCACCCGCGTTGCGCCGCTGAAACTGGTGGCTTCGGCCATCACCATCGGCTCGGGCGGTTCGGCCGGCCGCGAAGGCCCCACGGCACTGATCGGCGCCGGCGTCGGCTCGATTTACGCCACCTTCGCCCACCGGCCCGACGAAGAGCGGCGGCTGCTGGTGCTGATGGGCATGGCGGCGGGACTTTCGGCCATCTTCCGTTCGCCGATCGGCACGGCGTTCTTCGCCATCGAAGTGCTTTACGGCGGCATGGACCTGGAGGCGAGCGCACTCGTTTACACGATGATCGCCTCGATCGTGGCCTATGCGGTCAACGGTCTATTCGGCACTTGGGCTCCGCTCTTCTCCTTCCCTCAGGCTCAGGCCGTTTTGCCGCATGCAATCACCTACGTCTGGTACATCGTGCTCGGCGCTCTTGCCGCGGTGGTAGGCACAATCCTGCCAATGGCCTTCTACGGGTTGCGCGACGCGTTCCGTGAGCTGCCCATTCCAAACACGTTCAAGCCCGCGATCGGCGGCCTCGCCGTCGGCTTGATCGCCTGGAAATTCCCGCAGATCCTCGGCGGCGGCTACGGCTGGATCCAGAACGCGATCGACGGCAAGATGATCGTGGGCGTGCTTTTGGTGCTGGTGTTCGTGAAAATCGCCGCGTTCGCGCTCACGGTCTCCTCAGGTGGATCGGGAGGCGTGTTTGCTCCGACGCTGTTCATCGGCGCCATGCTCGGCGGCTTCCTCGCCGCGATGCTCCATCTGCCCGCTGCGCCTTTCGTCGTGATCGGCATGGCTGCCGTTTTCAGCGCGGCGGCGCACGTGCCGATCGCCTCGCTGATCATGGTCACCGAGATGACCGGCAGCTACCGGCTGTTTGCGCCGGCGGCCTTCGCGGTGTTGGTCGCCTACATCATTCAGTCCCAGCTTTCCGCGCGGCTGAAATACAATAGCCTCTACGAAGCGCAGGTGCCTGGCCGGGCAGCATCGCCGGCGCGCTACGCCGACCACGTGCGCGTTGCGCTCGACCTGCTGCGTCAGCACCGGCTGCCAACCAAAGTTCCGGTCGGCCATCTGGACCTTGTCACGCTGCTCGACTCCGGTGTCTCGATCAAGCTCTCGGGCCGGCGCGAACTGAGTGTCGGTGTGCTGCCGCCGGAAAGCTTTCTCCAAGGGCAAACCGTCAAAGCGCTCAGCGATCTGGCCAAGCCCGAGCCGGTGGAGGTGGTCGCAATCCTGCGGGGAGGGAACGTCGTCATGGCCCAGCCGGAAACGGCACTGCAGCGCGGCGACCGCCTGATGATCATCGCCTCCCGCAAGGCGCGTCAGATCCTGAAACAGCACCTGGCTGACACCGGCGTGGAAACCATGCAGCGGACAGGCCAGCCCGTTGCCGGCCCGGGCGATTCCACGGTCTGACGACAGGAAGCGTTACGCCTCGGGCCGGTTCAGCACTCCGTCTGGCTCCTGTCGAGTGGACAACCACAGCGAGGGGTTCTGTCCCAGGGCCCTTGGATCATCTCTACAATCCCGTGCGTCCGGATTTGAACGCGGGAGCCTTGCCAGCTTCCTTCCACCGAGACGCTCGCTGTCTCGCGCAGGAACGGAGTACTTCCTGCCGGTTCCAAAGCCTGCGTGTGACGGTTTCAGCCGGAGGATTCAGGCGGAGGGCAGGGAATCGCCGTCAGGCGCTCTTGCGGCGTGCGCGTCCGGTGCGACGACCGCCGGGCCTGGGCCGCAGTGACTCGAGAAACCTCGCGTACGGGAGGGCGTTCAGCACGTCCTTGCGTTCGATCCAACCGCGCCTGGCCATGCCCACGCCGTATTTCATGTAGGTCAGGTTCCTGGTGGTGTGGGAATCGGTGGAGATGGTGACCTTTACACCGCGCTCCTTGGCCATGCGCAGATGGACGTCATTCAGGTCGAGCCGATCGGGATAGGCGTTGCACTCCATGGCCACGCCGTGGTTCTTGGCCGCTTCGAGGATTTTTTCCATGTCGTAGGTAAAGCGCTCACGCCGCAGCAGCAGCCGTCCGGTGGGATGGGCGATGATCTGGGTGTAAGGATTCTCGATCGCGGCGAGCATCCGATCGGTCATCGCGGAGTGGTCCAAGTTCATGAACGAATGGATCGAGCAGACCACCACGTCCAGTTGCGCCAGCACTTCGTCGTCCAGGTCGAGCTTGCCGTTTTTCAGGATGTCGACTTCGCTGCCAGCCAGCAGGTGAATCCCCTCGATCTTCTTGTCGGCTTCGTGAATTTTACGGATCTGCGCGAGCGTGCGTTTCTCGTCGAGCCCGTTGGCCACGGTGACGGCCTTGGAATGGTCGGTGAGCGCGATGTATTCGTAGCCAAGGTCCTTGGCGGCCTGCGCCATCTCCTCGATCGTATTCTTGCCGTCGCTGGCGACGGTGTGCATCTGCAGGTCGCCGCGGATGTCGTCGAGTTCGATCAGCTTGGGCAGCTTGCCCTTTTCCGCCGCCTCGATCTCGCCAGTGTTTTCGCGCAGTTCCGGCTCAATGAAGGCGAGGCCCAGTTTCTTGTAGATCTCTTCCTCGGTCTCGCTCGCCACCGGTTTCTCGTCATCGAGCGTCGCCAGCGCGTATTCGTTCAGCGTGTAGCCCATCTTGTTAGCGCGGCCGCGGAGGGCGACGTTGTGTTCCTTCGATCCGGTGAAATACATCAGCGCCGCACCGCGGTGCTTCGCCTCAAGCAGCCGCACGTCCACTTGCATGCCACTCTCCAGGCGAAAACTGATCTTGTTCTCGCCGCGCGCCAGGATCTGTTCGATCCCGGGGAAGGCAAGGATATGCTCGGAGATCTCTTCCACAACCTTCTCCGACCGCCGTCCCGCCAGCGTCAGCAGCAGGTCGAGGTCGCCGATCGTCTCTTTCCGGCGGCGCAGGGAACCGGCCGGCTCGACTCCGCCGATCTTCTTGCCGAGTTTCTCGATATGCGCCACCAGTACCTCGGCCGTCTCGTCGGCACGATGGATCAGGAAACGGCCAGCAGCCTTCTTGAACGTTTCGGCCGCGCGAAGGATGTTCTGCTCGCTCTTCTCGCCGAAACCGGGCACATTTCGCAGCTTGCCTTCGCGCGCCAGGCGCGCCACGTCATCCACCGTGCCCGCGTGAAACTTCTTCCAGATCAGCGCCACTTTTTTGGCGCCCAGCGACTGCAGATCGAGCAGATCGAGTATCGTCTCCGGATATTTCTTCAGCAGCTTGCGGCGCAGCGAGTAGTCGCCAGTATCCAGGATTTCCCGGATGTGCTCGGCCAGGCCCTCCCCGATGCCGGGCAGATCGGTGAGCTTCTCGCCGTTGCGTGCCAGGTCCTCGACACGGTCGGAGAGGTTGTCAAGGAGTTCGGCGGCCTTCTCGTAGCTGCGGTAACGACCGATCGGAGCGCCGTCGATCTCGAGCAATTGCGCCGTCTGGCGCAGGATGCGGGCCACTTCGCGATTTTCCATGCGAGCCCATTATAGAAGGAAGCGAACCACGAGGATAGATAGACGGAAAACGCCGGCCTCAGTTACGAGGCCGGCGTCGGAGAACGATTCGGGGAGCCAAAATGCGGATTAAAACTCAGGAAATTTTGATGACGTTTGCTGCCTGCGGGCCCTTTTGGCCTTCCACGATCTCGAATTCAACCGTTTCCCCTTCCTGTAAAGTCCGATAACCATCGCCAGTGATGGCACTGTAGTGGACGAACACATCACTGCCGCTGTCGCGACCGATGAAACCATAACCTTTAGCATTATTAAACCACTTCACTTGGCCGGTAACCCTCAGATTGTTTCCGTCGTTCATTCCTACGCTCCTGGATTCACGGCGGAAGCAGATCAGGGTAAAGTGCGGAAAGGTATTCCGTCCCCCGCCGCGAAATGCGGGCCGAGTGTACCAAACTTGCATAAACTGTCAAGATATCAAAGCCTGCTATCAAGGCCTGCTTTGAGGGCTGAACGGCCGCCAGCGGCAAAGGGATCGCCACCGCGCAGCGGGCTGGAAGCACCCTTGCCGGCAATCGTCGCTCTTCTACGACTTTGCCGGTAAGCTATAGAAGCAAGCAGATCTCCCGCGGTCTACTGTGGAAAATCGGTCAACGACCGGAGGTACTTTTCCTTCGGACGACAGAGCCACGTAAGGAAGACTCTTTTGCCAGGAAGTGCATGTAGTAGAGCAACCCGGCGATGGTCTTTCCGTCGCGAATCGAGCCGCGGCGGATTCGGCGTTCAAGTTCGGATAGAGTGAACGCGCGCGTTTCAATCCTCTCGTCGGCTTCCGGCCGCGCCGCTCCCGGCTTCAGCCCCTCCACCAGATACATCACCATCCGCTCGCTGACGAAACCTGGCGTAGGGAAGAATTGGCTCAGGCGGCGAAAACGACGGCCCGAATAGCCGGTCTCTTCGGTGAGTTCGCGCCGGGCCGCGCGCTGGGAACTCTCTCCGCGCTCGGTGCGCCCGGCCACCAGTTCCCAGAGGAACTGAGCGGTCGCGTGCCGGTATTGGCGCACGAGCAGCACACGGCCGTCGTCGAGCACCGGGATGAGTACCACGGAGCCGTAGTGGACCACGATATCGCGCGTGGCCTTGACGCCGCCGGGCTCGATCACCCGGTCTTGCCGCACATCGAACACGGAACCGCGATAGACCACCCGGCTCGAAAGCACCCGTGCCCGTTTGTTGTTTTCCCTTTTCAATTCACCCTCCCATGACTATTGCTGACGTCTAACCTGGCTCACCCTGCGTGGCAGCTTCCATTTTCGCAAGTCCACGGCTTCAGCCGTGCAGGAAGCGGGCCACGAACCATGCGACCTTAGACAAGGCTATGGATTCGTTGTATAGATCGCCGTTGCGATTTTCGCCAGCGTGCCTCCGATCATGGTCTCGATGTGATCGAGATCGCTCGTCGGAATCGAAACGCGGTTGACGTACAGCGCAAAGGCGTAGTGATGCCCGTCGGACGAGGTCAAGTAGCCTGCCAGCCCCTTGCCGGTCACCATTACGTTGTCGTTCAGCCGGTCGTTGACGAAATAGGTGCCCGTCTTGGCAAAGACGTGGCCCGCGGCCGGCGAGTTCACGTCCACATTCCAGAGCGTGCCGTCGCGGCCGAGGATCGGCAGTGCGCGCTTGAACAGCGCAAAATCCTTCTGCCTTGCCATGTAGGCAAGATAGTGGCACATGAAGTCGGGCGTGAAGAATGCCGCCCGCCCCGCGCCCGCGCCGTCAGCAGTCGACGCTCCGGCCAGGTCGAGTCCCGCCTTGACGAGAAATGCGTGCTCGGCATTGAAACCGGCCTGGAGCACGTGCGTCTTCGCGTGGCCGATCACGGCGCCGAGGATGTAAGGCGTCATGCAGGCGTGCAGGTTCTGGCTCACCTTCAGCGTCACTTTCACTTCCTGGGAAAACGGCGGCGAGACGTGCACGGCGACCAGGTTCGCCGGCGTGTAGTCCTTGCGCAGCGAAGCGAGGTTCACCGTCTGGCCGTAGGGAGCAAAATGGGCCTGGACGCCGTCGGCGAGCAGCGCCTGCACTAGCGTCATCTCGGCAAACCGGCTCGGCTCGGGCACGCGGTAGGCGTAGAGGATACTCGGCCCGCGCTGGGGAAACGTGCCGGTAATCGTGACGACGTGCGAGCCGTCGACCTGCTTTACGTCGGAGCCCCAGTCGATCGTCGACTGAGTGTCCGCGGCGGCCGTGGTTGCTTGGTTCACGAACCGGGCGTAGGCCGATTCCGGCGAAACGTGCAGATGCACCGGATCGCCCGGCATCGGTCCCGGCGTCACCGTCACGTCGATCAGATTGTCGTTGAGCGAGATCGGAGAGATGACAACGTCGGTGCCCTGGTCACGCTGCCCTTGAGGGAACATGCCGATGTCCACCAGCACTTGCCCGTCGATCCGTTTGATGCCCCGCGCCGCGATCTTTCGGGCCAGTTCGTGAATCACCAACAGCGGATCGCCCGGCACGGCTTTGGTCTGTGGGCTGCCATCGTAGGCGTGATCGTCGTTCTCATAGGCTAAAGTGTCGTTGGGCCGGATGCGGCCGGAAAGATTCGGGTCGCCACTCGCTACCAGCACCAGGTCGCCGTGCAGCGTACCGTCTGCCGAAACGGGCCCCGTGCGATAGACGCGCGTATGAAAGCGGAAATTCGGGCCGAGCAGTTGCAGCGCACTGCCCTCGGTCACCAGCTTCGTCGTGGAAGCCGGCGTGAAAAGTTTTTGCGCGTTTTTCGCGTAGACCACCTTGTGGCTGTCGAGCGAATAGACCTCCAGGCCGAAACTCGCGTGCCGGTAGAGCGGTTTTCCGATGGTCTTCCGCACCTGAGCGACGAAGCCGGGCTTCGCCTGCGCACCAAGAGGAAGGGATAGAAGCAGCAGTATGCCCGCCGCCACGCCCAGCCGACAGGAACGCACCATGGCTCTCTTCATTGTTTTTCCACCTCGCTGTTTGGAAACGCGAAATCCTTTCGCGCCTGCGGCTGCCGAGCCGGAATTTTCGGGTCCTTCGTGCCGCGCGAAAGCTGCTCGAACGTCAGGTTCAGGATCGGGTAGTACCGCCAACCCTTGTAATCGAAATGCCACCATTCGAATGCGTAAACCGTGAAGCCTTCACGTTCCATCGCCCGGCGCAGCAAGTCGCGATCCCAGCGCTCCAGGGATGAGCCGCCCGGATAAAGCGCATAGGAGCGCTCGGTCATCTCGTCGTAGTGACCGGTCATCGGCACCGGACGCCCGGTGGCCAGTTCGTAGAGGGTCAAATCGACGGCACAGCCGCGATTGTGGCGCGACCCCTCGCGCGGATCGGCCACGAAAATCCGCAGTTTGGGCGGCGTCGCGTCCCAGAAGATTTTCGTCACGAACCACGGCCGGTAGGCGTCGTGAATCAGCAACCCATAACCACGCCGTTCCAGGAAATGCGCCACGCGGACCAAGGCCAGCGCCGCCGGACGCTGCAGAAAGGCCTTCGCTTCACGATAGACCGGGGCACCGAGGAAATCGTGGCTCGTTGCGTAACGAATGTCGAGCTTGATTTTCGGATCGAGTGCGGCCACGTCCACCAAATCCGGTTTAAGGAAGTCGCCCTTTTCCACCGGAGGCTTGGCCCGCAGAGCCTCGCGCCGCAACTCGACCACCGGCTTTAATGGGTGAATATGGAAGAATTTTCCCGCCATGCCTCCCAGCTTTCGCCGCGGAAACAACACGCCACCAACGCGTACCGCGCGTGCCGCACCATCCGCTCCGCGGAGAAACACGACGCGCTCATCCCGATAGCGGCCATAGCGCGGAAACTGATACACGTCACGAGAAATCTGCCGCAGCGGATCGTACTCGAACCAGTCAGCAAGCGCCGTGAGCCGCCCATCTTTCTCGAAGATGTAGAGCGTGTCGTAGTCCCAGCCGTATTCGCCGATGAGGTCCTTCCACCGGACTGGCATCTGCTTCGGCCGCGACCGCTGGATAAAGGGATAGATCGTGTGTCCGATGCGAATGCCTCCGGGAACGGGCACCAGATCGATGCCGTAGCCGAGCCGGCCGTCCAGAATCATCGATCCGCCCAATTGCCGCACTTCGATCATCGGCCCGCCTTCGATCGGCAGGTAAAACAACCGGCCATCCCGATCGAACAGGTCGAAAGCCGTGGCTAGCACACCGTAGCGGCCAGCAAAGGAACGTGCTGTTTGCGGCGAAAGGGAAGTGGTATGTGGAAGCTCCGGCATGCGGTGGCCGCGTCTCGCCGCGAGCATCAAGCGCAGCGCCACCTCGGCCACATGTCTGGTCACACCGTTCGCGTTGCCGACGGGGGTAGCCACCACAACGCCCAGCCGCTGCCCCGGCAACAGGGCCAGTTCAGTGGAAAAACCGTAAATTGAACCCGAACGGCTCGCCAGACGATGCCCGTCTAGCCGCGTGACACGAAAGCCGAAACCGTAGCCCGTATCGACTCCGCGAACGGCAAACTGCGGCGTCCACATCGTCTCCACGAATTTCCGTTCCAGCATCGGCGTGCGCCCGCCGCGCTTGTCGGTGAAGAGGGAGGTGATGAAGCGGCCCAGATCGGCCACGGTGCTGTAGAGAGCCTCCGCGGGAGCCACGCCCACGCGGAAGCTCGGCGTGTCGATCTGCAGGCCGTCGTAAGTCCACATCTGCCCCTTGGAGAGTCGGGATTCGAGTCCGGAGGAAAGCGTGAACGAACTATCACGCATGCCCATCGGGCCGAGCAGCGTCCGCCCCATGTATTCGGCGAAGGCCTTGCGACTCTCTCTTTGGAGCAGGTAGCCGGCAACGGCTCCCGCCGCGTCCGAATTCTTTGCTTGTGTAGAGGGCCAGCAGGCCAGCCAAGAGCGATTCAGGCTTGCGACTGTGGCGCCCAGCGACGGCGAACTCGAATCCGTCATTCCCCCGACCGGCGGTTCGCGGTTCAGGCCCGAGCGTCGCGCCAGCAGATCGCGGAGCGTGATCGGCGTGGCGTAAGGATTGCGCGGATGGAAATCCGGCAGGTAGCGGCTGACGGGCGAGTCGAGCCTCATGCGCCCCCGCTCGACCAGTTGGAGAACGCCGACGTCGGTGAGCAAGTCGGAGATCGCTCCCACGCGGTAGACGGTCTCGGCGGTGGCAGGAATTTTACGAGCAGGATCGGCGTAGCCAAAGCCCCGTGCCCAAACGGTTCGATCGTGATCGACCAACGCAATGGACAAGGCAGGCAGTTTCTGCTGGCGCATTTGGCGCTCTATGAAGCGGTCGAGTGCCGTGGCCGCCGCCCGATAGCGCTTCGTCGGCCCGATCGTAGCTTGGGCTCGCTGTGGCGCCGCTCCCTGGGAACGGGAAGCGGCAAGGATCGCGAAGGGCAGCACCAGCAGGACGAACACAGCGCCACCCAGACGCTTTCGTCTGCCGTCTCGCGTGCGATTCCCCCTCATCCACGTCCCCGAGTTGAACGCCTTTCCGCGAAAAAAGCGCCAGGCGCCGCGACTTCCTTACGTGAGTTGGCTATTGTACATACTGTCGGAGACACGAACAGGCTCGGCCGCATCGTTTGTAATGGAACGCCGCCGCGAAAGGGAAGCGCTCGCATGGGAGCGGTTCTGGCGGCATCATATGAGAGGTTGCGCCATGGCCACAGAGACATTTCCGGCAATCCAGAAGGCCGACTACAAAATCTCGCGAACCGAGCGGCTGCTGACGCCCGCGCTTCTGGTCTATGCCGAGAGCGTTCGCCACAACATCCAGACGACGGTGCGGCTGCTCGAAGGCAAGGCCGACCGGCTGCGTCCGCACATCAAAACGGCAAAACTCGCCTGGGTGGTGCGCGAACTGGTGAATCAGGGAGTGGCATCTTTCAAGTGCGCCACCACGCTTGAACTGCTCACCGCCGCAAGCAACGGCGCCCGTGACGTGCTGGTCGCCTATCCCGTCGCCGGTCCCGCCGCGCAGCGGGTGAGTGAGATCGCCGCTTCTTTTTCCCCGGTCGCCGTCTCCGTGCTGGTGGAATCGCCAGCCATGGTGGCCGAATGGGCTGGCGGCAACGTCGGCCTGTTCATCGACGTAAATCCCGGCATGGACCGCACCGGCATCGATCAGGAGCGCACCAGCGAAATCGTCGATCTGGCGAGAGCGATCCGCCGCGCGAAGCTCCCGTTTCGCGGCCTGCACTATTACGATGGCCATCTTTCCGGGCTCGCGATCGACGAGCGTACACGCGTCGCCCACCAAGGCTACGACCAACTGATGCGGATCGTCGCCGAGCTCGGATCTGCCGGGCTGCCGCCTGAATGCGTCATCACGGCCGGCACGCCCGAGTTTCCGTGCTCGCTCTCCTACAAGCCATTCCACGACGCTAAATTCCACCACCAGGTCTCGCCAGGCACGCTCGTTTTTAACGATATGAGAACGCTCGGCCAGTTGCCCGCCGAATGGGGCTACCGTCCCGCGGTCACGGTGATCTCGCGCGTGGTCAGTCGGCCCCGGCCGAATGTCATCACTTGCGACGCCGGCCACAAAGCCGTCTCCGCCGATGCCGGCGTTCCGACCTGCATGGTGTTGGGACGCGAGGACCTGACGCCCATGAAGCCGAGCGAGGAACATCAGCCGATCGCCGTGCCGGAAGGCAGCCAGGCTCCTGCTCTCGGTGAACTGCTCTACTTGCTGCCACGGCACGTCTGCACGACGGTGAACAATTTTGACCACGCGCTGATTGTCGAACGGGGAAAGGTGACCCGGCTCGACCGCGTCGCCGCCCGCGGCCACGAAAACCCGCTCATCCTTTCCGTTCGCCAGCCCGGCGGTTAGTCGAAAGAGCGCAAACGTACCAAGGCGCTACGGCTTCGACTCGCCCGCGGCCCAAATCCGCTCCAGTTCGTAATAATGCTCGGGATATTGCGGCGTGTAGCGAAGAAACGACGGGATGGGATAACGAATGCCGCCTTTGTGCGTGCCCTGGAGCCCTTCGACCAACTCCTCCATTTTCGAACCAGGTAGCGTGAAGGCCATTTCCGGGTCTTCCGTCTGTCCGAACACACGGTCGCCATAGCAGGGGAGGATTACCTGATAGTCCTGCCGGGCGATCGTCCGGATGATTTCGTCAGAGCAATCGATGCGGCCGGTAAAGCTGCTGGTGAGCGCTCCGCCTCGTTTCCACAGCGCAGCAGTCACCAGACGTAGCACCTGTGCCGGATTGCCATAAATGATGATCGCGTCGGGAACGAAGTCCACTCGTGCCGCAGCGCCCACCACCAGATGCTTGTACTTGCCCTGGGGCAGCCGCTCGGTTGCCTGCTCGGTGCGCGCGCCGGCTTCGAGCGTTTCCACGTACATGCCGCAGGCCAGATGCCCGCCTTCGTAGTGTCCGGTCATTGGCGCCAGGCCGAAGGCAGTCTTCGTCAGCACGCAGTTCACGTCTTCCTCGCCGACGGCAATCGTCCAGCCATAGCGCCGCGCCATCGACACCGCCTGGCAGATGGCAATCTGGATTTTCATGTCGCGCCACGGCCGCTTCACCCGAGCGGGCAAAGGTTCGTCCGGAGCCAGCAGTTTCGCCGCCACAGGAAAAGTAGCCGGTCGCACGTGTGCCTCTACTTCTTTGGCGAACGTCTTGTTGTCCATGAATTCCTCCCCGATGCGAGTCCATCATAAATCAAGCCATCCGGGGCTTTTAAGGTCGGAGTTCGAATCCGCAGCCACATTGTGGTGGGGCACCGCCCGGTTCTCTTGCGGCCTCCGGCCGGCGTTCCCTATACTCTTCGCGTGGCCTCGACACAGACCGCGCAGATCAGCGTCCTGATCGTCGACGACGAAAAACCCGCTCGCGACGAACTTGCCTACCTGCTCAAAAACTTCGCCGAGGTGCGCGTGGTGGGGCAGGGCAAGAACGGCTTGGAGGCCGTCGCGCTGATCAAGGAACACGCGCCTGACCTGGTTTTCCTCGACGTGCAGATGCCGGGACTCGACGGCTTCGGCGTGCTCCGCAAGTTGGTGGAGCGCAAGCTGCCGGTGCCGCACATTATTTTCGTCACAGCCTTCGACAACTATGCAGTGCACGCCTTCGAGGTCAACGCCATCGATTACGTCCTGAAGCCATACGACCGCGATCGCATCGCCATGGCTTTGGAGCGCGCGCGGCGGGTGATCGAGGCACAGGCCTCGCCTTCCGACCGCATCGAAAGCCTGCTGGAGCAACTTTCCGCGCCAAAGCCGAAACCGGCCGCGCCAGCCAAGTTGTTGTTAAAGGTCGCCGGCCGCTTGTTGCTCGTCTCGGCCGATGAAATCGTCTGCGCGTCGATCGAGGAGGGGGTGATCACCGTCAGCACCCGAGAGATCGAAGGCATCTCGAATTTCCGCACAATCGAGGAACTGCAATCGACGCTCGATTCCGAATCCTTCTGGCGCCCCCACCGCTCGCATCTGGTGAACATCGACCACATCAAGGAAGTCGTGCCGTGGTTCAAGTCGAGCTACATGCTTCGCATGGCCGACCGTCGGCAAAGCGAGATTCCCGTCAGCCGCACGCAGACCCGCCGCCTGCGCGAGCTCTTCAAGCTGTAGCGCGCTTTTCTTCCGTCCCTTCTTCAATCGCCAAAGCGGACACAGGCTGAAGCCTGTGCTACGGGCAGCGCTTCCGGGACACAAGCTTCAGAGTCTGTGCGGCCACGGGCGGCATGGTGCGCGTGCTTCAGGGTGTCACACGAAGTCGAGATAGTTTTCTCGTAAGTGCTGTCTGTTCAGCGAGTTGATATTTTCAAGATGTCACTTTTTGATGGTTTCGTGCGGGTTAGAAGACGCTGCTTTTCCGGAATGAGGCGGGATGCGTTCCGCTCGCCTGCCGACGCCAGCATAGCAAGTTACGAGCCGCCACGCTGAATGCGTTTCACCATAAACATGGCAGCCGGGCAAGCGCGGGTTACCCGCGCCAAAGAACCGCCGAATTATTCGCGCAACGGTCGCAGGAGCGAGCGGGCGGGTGGCTCTTCGGGCCAGAGTTTGCGGCGCACTGTCCGAATCGGGTGTCCTACGCGTTATCCCTTCGTCGCCAAGATCGCGGGCGAATGCGACTCGATGTCGACCGTTTCCACTCGCACGAATCCCGCCCCGGCCAGCCAGTCGCGGTATTCGGCCAACGTGTAGGTGCCGCCGCCGTCGGTATTGACCAGCATGTTCAGCGCGAAGAGCAACGGAAAGAGCGGACCGGTGCGCTCATCATTGGGAATCATGTCGATGATTGCCAGCCGCCCGCCGGCGTCGAGCCCCCGATAAATGCGAGCGAAGAGTTCGCGGGCGCTTTCCTCGCTTTCGCCGTGAACGATATTGCCGAGAATGGCAAGGTCGAACTGCCTTTCGGGAAATTCGGCCTCGCGAAGGTTGCCGGGAAGGAATTCGGCGCGTCCGCCGACGCCCTCGCGATCGATGAACTCGCGCGTGGTATCGAGCACCTTGGGATAATCGAACGCTGTAATACGGGCTTCAGGATCGGCCTTGGCAACGGCTATGCTCCAGACGCCCGAGCCACAGCCGATGTCGAGCACGCGCAGGCCGCGCTTCCCGGCGGTCTTGACGAGTTGGGCCGCCAGATGCCGTGCCGGCTCGCTGTTGGTGATGTGGAGTGTGCGGACGAGGACCGGGAAAAAATCCTCAGCCACTTCCTGCCGGCTCGACGACAGCGTCGGTTTGCCCTCACGCACCGCGTCCGTCAGGCGCCCCCAGGCGTTCCACAGGTTGTCAGAAGCGAAAAAGGTGCCCAGATATTCCGGGCTTTCGCGCACCAGGTAGCGGGCGGCATCGGGCGAAAGCTCGTAGCGACCCTCGCCTTTCGTCAGCAGTTCAAAACCCGCCAAAGCGTCGAGCAGCATCCTCGTGCCGCGGACCGAAGCCCCGGCCGCGGCGGCGATTTCCTCGGCCGTGCGCTTTCCCGCGGCAATCGGCGAAAAAAGGTTGAGTTGCAAGGATGCCGAGAGTACCCGCTCGGCGGCGAAAGAGAAGTGCATCTGCTGCAAACGCTGTGGCCCCGTCAGAGGCCGTCCCCCACGGCTTGCCTCGTTCACGAAAATCCTCCTTATTCGTTGCGTGTTCCTTTTATGCCCGGAATCGCCTGCCGCTGGCAAGCCGCGCCCCAACCCTCGCCACCTGCGTCGATCCCGCCGAAGCCCTCTGCCACGAGTGAGGACGAGGCATCGCAAGCAGGTCCACCTGAGCGAAGCGGAATCCTCGCGCAATGGTGAAAAGGCAGGCCCATCAAGCAGTTTGGGTCGCACCCCGGCAACGTGCTAGCATCGCTCGGAAACCCTAGCGCAGCCTGCGGGCTGTGCCCCTTAAAAATATATGGATTTCTCGCTAACCGACCAGCAGCAACTCGTTCGCGACACCGCCCGCCAGTTCATGGAGACGGAGCTGCGGCCGAAGCTTCGGCAATACGAAAAGGAAGATCATTTCCCGGCCGAAGAAGTCCACAAACTCGGCGAAATGGGCTTCTGCGGCATGCTGGTGCCCGAGGAATGGGGCGGTGCGGGCATGGATACGGTCAGCTACGTCCTCATGCTGGAGGAGGTGGCTCGCGTCGACGCCTCGACCGCAGTTACGCTCAGCGTCACCAACTCCGTCGTAGCCGGCCCGCTGCTCAAACACGGCACTGAAGCGCAGAAAGAGCGCTGGCTGACACGCCTGGCGAGCGGCGAGATGCTCGGCGCCTTCTGCCTCACCGAGCCGGGAGCCGGATCCGACGCCGGCGCCCTCCAGACGCGCGCGGAACGCCGCGGTGACCGCTACGTGCTCAATGGCACGAAGATCTGGGTCACCAATGGCGGCCATTCCGGACTCTATATCATCTTCGCCAAGACGGATCCCGCGGCCGGCCGCCGGGGCATCAGCGCCTTCCTCGTCGAGCCCTCCGCGCCCGGCTTTCGTATCGCCCGCTACGAAGATAAAATGGGCTTGCGAATGTCGCATTCGGCCGAGTTGGCGCTGGAAAACTGCGAAGTTCCGGCCGAACAGCGGCTCGGACCCGAGGGAGAAGGCCTCAAGATCGCGCTGGCTGGGCTCGATTCGGGCCGGATCGGCATTGCGGCGCAATCGGTGGGTGTGGCTCAGGGTGCGCTGGAGCTTTCCGTGCGCTACGCCAAACAGCGCCATGCATTTGGGCATCCGATTGCCGATTTCCAGGCGATCCAGTGGAAGCTGGCCGACATGCAGACCGAGATTGACGCGGCGCGAATGCTCGTCTGGCAGGCGGCGGCGATGCGAGACCAAGGCGTCGAGCGGTCCGATTCTGACAATACGGGCCACGCAGTATCCGTGAAGGCATCGGGGCGGCTTGGGCGGTTTTCCTCGCAGGCCAAGCTCTACGCCAGCGAAATGGCCAACCGCGTGGTTTCGCATGCGGTGCAGATTCACGGCAGCGTTGGCTATTCGCGCGAGAGTGAAATTGAGCGCTTCTATCGCGACGCCCGGGTGCTGACCATCTACGAAGGCACCAGCGAGATTCAGCGCATGGTGATTGCCCGCGAACTGCTGGGCCAAGGCGGGGCGAGGAAGCGGTAGAGCCCTCCGAGACTGGCGCGAACGCATGATAGGGGTGGGTTTAACCCGAATTACGAAGTTGAGCAGCAGATCCCTCGCCGCCATTCCGGGCAAAGGGCGCCGGGACTGGGCTCGAGATGACATCTGGCTGGACGGCGTGGAATGAAGGACATAGGGTTCCTGACTCCATTCGTTTTTGCGCGCCAGCTTCGGAACTCGGGTTCGAACCTGCTCACTTTGATGCAAAGACACGGCCACAAGGAAAGGGAAGCAGCGTGGGGCGCAAAAAAAGAGTCTTGAGCGGAATGCGACCGACCGGGCCGCTGCATCTGGGTCATTACTTCGGCGCGCTGTCGAACTGGGTGCGCATGCAGGACGAATACGACTGCTTCTATTTCGTCGCCGATTGGCACGCGCTCACGACGCACTACGCCGAAGACACTCGCCTGGTGCCGCAAAACACGCTCGCCATCGCTCTCGACTGGCTTTCCACCGGCATCGACCCGGAAAAGAGCACGCTCTTCGTGCAATCGATGGTGCCCGAGCATGCCGAACTGCACCTGCTGCTCTCGATGATCACACCGCTCGAATGGCTCGAGCGCGTGCCCACGTACAAGGAGCAGATCGCCCAACTCCGCGACAAGGACCTCGGCACTTACGGCTTCCTCGGCTATCCGCTGCTCCAGACCGCGGATATCGTGATGTACGACGCCGATATGGTTCCCGTCGGCGAGGATCAGGTGCCGCACGTCGAACTGTCGCGCGAAGTGGTCCGCAAATTCAATTCGCATTTCGCCTTCGAAATTCGCGACGAACTGTTTCACCAGGAGAACCGCGAGCATTTGAACGAATTGGCCGAGGTCCTCGCGCCGTTGCCCTTGCAGCTCCAAGACTCGAACCAGCCGAACGGCCCGGCGAGGGAGCAAAACGCCTGGCTGATCCGGCAGCGTGCCGCGGAAATGGGCTACGCGAATTTTCTCGACAAGGTTGGACCAAACAAAAAGTTTTTCCGCGTGCGCTCGGTCCTCCACGAGCCCGGCGCCATGCTCACCGAAACGCCGCGTTTTCCCGGTCTCGATGGCCGCCGCATGGCGAAGAGCTACGGCAACGCCATCTGGCTGCGCGACGAGCCCGAGGCGATTCGCAAAAAAGTCCTCGGCATGATGACCGATCCGCAGCGTGTCCGCCGCACCGATCCCGGCCGTCCGGAGATCTGCCCGGTTTTCGCCTATCACAAGCTGTTCTCGCCGGCGGAAACGGTTGCGTGGTCAGAAACCGGCTGTCGCAGCGCCGGCATCGGCTGCGTCGAATGCAAGCGCGCCATGGCGGAAAATCTGGTCCGCTGGATCGAGCCCATTCAGCAGCGCAGGAAGCAATTCGAAGCCGATCCCGACCGCGTCCACCAGATTTTGGCCGACGGCTCCAAGCGCGCCCAGCGCGTGGCCCGTCGCACGATGAAACGGGTACGCGAAGCGATTTTCGGCCCCGCCTTGAAGCCTGCCCGTCGTGCGGCCCCGGAAAAACCGGCAGAGCCGCTCTGGAGCGAAAGTGACTGAGCCGCCCCGGAACGACTCTCCGGTCGACGCGACGAATTCTGCGCCGCCGGAACCGCCAAAGCAGGAAGCAGGGGCAGCCTCGGTGCGGCCGGCAGCTTCCGGCCAGGGCGTGTCTTCGCTTCCGTATCAGGTGCAACTCGAACGCTACGAGGGTCCGCTTGATCTACTGCTCGACCTGATTCGCAAGCAGCAGATTGACATTCACGATATTCCCATCGCCAAGATCACCGGCCAATACCTCGAATACCTGCACCATATGGAACGGCTCGACATCGACATATCGGCCGACTTTCTCTACATGGCCGCCACGCTCATTTACGTCAAGTCGAAAATGCTGTTGCCTTCCGAACCCGTTCTACCCGGCGAGGAACCGCAGGAGGATCCGCGCGAACAGCTGGTCCACCAACTGCTCGAGCACGAAAAGTTCAAGAGCGCAGCCCAGATGCTCCACGAACGCCAGCAGATCGAGGATCACGTCTGGTCCAAGCCCGACCACTCGCTCTATGAGGGAGCCGATACGCAGGGCGAGCTGGTCGTCTCGCTGTTCGATCTGGTGAAAGTGTTTCAAAATGTGCTCGAACGCCGGCGCGAGCGGAAGGACATCCAACTCGAGCGTGATGAATTCACCGTCGGCCTGATGATCAAGCGCCTGCGCGACCGTTTGGGATCTCACGATTCGGTGCGCCTGGTTGAATTTTTCGAGCAGTGTCCCACGCGCCGGGCGATGATTTCGGCTTTCCTCGCCGTGCTCGAATTGACGCGGCTCGGCGCCGTGCTGGTAGTGCAGGACGAAACCTTCGCGGAAATCCTGCTGCGCAAGCACAAGATGTTTGACATAGTGTTCTCGGGCGGGCCCGGCGAGGGCCCGTTCGGCAATCTCGACCAGGATTACGACTAAGCATGAATCCCGCCGAACTCAAAGGGTCACTCGAAGCGATCATTTACGCGGCCGACGATCCCGCCACGCTCGACCAACTCGCCAAGGCCACCGAAACCGACAAGGAAGATGTGCGTACGGCGCTTGAAGAGATGATCGCCAACTACGCCGCCGACGATCGTGGCGTGGAGTTGCGCCGCGTGGCACGCGGCTACAGGTTCTCTACCAAGCCGCAGCATCATGAAGCGGTTCGGACATTTATCAAGAACCTCCGGCCGCCGGTGCGGCTCAGCATGCCTGCACTCGAAACGCTCGCCGTGATTGCGTACAAACAGCCGATCACGCTGCCGGAGATCCAGGAGATCCGCGGCGTCAACTGTTCCGGCGTCATCCAGACGCTGCTCGAAAAGCATCTGGTCGCAACCGCCGGCCGCAAAGCGGTGATCGGACGCCCGATCCTGTACCGCACCACCAAGGAGTTCCTTGTCCGCTTCGGGCTCAACGACGTGGACGAATTGCCCAGTCTGAAGGAGTTCGAACAACTGGCGCGAGAGGCGCTAGGCCCGGACGCCGGCATCGAAGTGGTACCCGAAGAGGAAGAGGGCACACCCTACGTGGAGAGCGGGGAAAGCGGCAAAACAGTAGTGGAATCCGAGGGCGAAGCCCCGGCCGGTGAAACCGCCATGGAAGAATTCACGGAAACAGAATCCACCGGAGCAGACGAGGACGCCGCAGGCACGGAACTCGCCGCTTCTGGCCCAAATGTAACGGCCGAAGAGGACGGGGCCGGGGAAGGCGAGAGCGGGGATCAACCGGCAACCGCTGTAACGCCGATCACAGAACCGGAGCCCGCGGAAGCGCCGCCGGAGCCATCTCCCGAGCCCGGACCCGAGCCGGAATTGCCGGAGCCGGAACCGCCGGAGCCTGCTCCCGAACCAGCCCCGGTCGGGGCAAAGCCCGAGACGGAAGTTGCGGAACCTGATCGCGAGTCGTCCGAGCCGGAGAGTCCTGCAGCAGAGGAAGAAACGCCCGGCGAGCGGAGTTCCACGCCGTGAGGAGCCACGCGCGAATTCCCATGAGGCGAAAACCCCTATGATCGAGCGGCTACAGAAGATCATCGCCCGCGCCGGCGTCGCCTCCCGGCGCCGCGCGGAAGACCTGATCGTTTCCGGTCAGGTGGAAGTGAACGGAAAAGTCGTCACCGAACTGGGCACCAAGGCCGATCCGGAACACGACTCGATCCGCGTCGCCGGGCGCCGGCTGCGCTTTCCCGAGCAGCGTACCCTGCTGGCGTTGAACAAGCCCGACGCCTGCGTTTCGGCCCTCAGCGATCCGCAGGGCCGCCCAACTCTGCGCGAGTTTCTTCATGGTGTCGCCGGTCGCGTCTATCCGGTGGGCGGGCTGGAATACCATTCCACCGGTCTGGTTATCCTGACGAGCGACGGCGATTTTGCCGCGCGCCTCTTCCAGGCGTTGGGTCGCGGGCTGCGGCAGACGTATCACGTGAAGGTCAAGAAGCCGCTCAGTCCCGCCGAAATCGCCGAGATCGCCCATCGCATCGGCCCCGCCCGCGTGGCGCGCACCGGCCCGAATCCCTGGTACGAGATTCGCATGGCGGGCGAGCGCAAGGGACTGCTGCGCAAGATGCTGCTCGAAATGGGCCATCCGGTGGAAAAAGTGAAACGCGTAGCCATCGCCCGGATCGAGATGCAAGATTTGCAGCCGGGCCACTGGCGCTCGCTCAGCGAGGCGGAAATTCGCGGGCTGGAAGAGGACTTGAAACGTGCCGGCAAGGCCGAAACACTGCCACGCCGGGAGACCGGGAAACCCGTCCGCGTACCCGAATTCGCTGGCCGTGCAGCCTTTCCGGGCCGAGGCAAAGGCCGGCCGCCGCGCACACAGCGGCCGCAGCGCAAGGACGGCCGAAGGCCGGCGTCCGGGAAAACGTCTGGCCGCGGCAAGGGCCAACAGAAATTTTCGGGTTTGAAAAAGCGCACTCAGGGCCAACGACGGGGAAGGGAATTTCACGGAAAGGGGAAATCATCGTGACGAAACCCCCTCACGTTCCCGACTACACGCTTCGAATTCAGCCCTACGTTCCCGGCAAGCCGATTGAGGAAGTGGAGCGGGAACTGGGTATCCAGGCCATCAAACTTGCCTCGAACGAAAATCCGCTCGGCCCTTCGCCGCTCGCCGTCGCGGCCCTCCGCCAGGCGGCCGATGCCATGCACCGCTATCCCGACGGCTGGGCCTACTATCTCCGCGAGCGCCTGGCCCGCAACCTGCAAGTGCCGCCGAGCCATCTGGTGTTCGGGGCGGGGTCGAGCGAGTTGATCCTGCTCGCCGGCCACAGCCATCTGCAGCAGGGCGACGAGGGGCTCACATCCGAGAGCACGTTTCCGGTTTACGACTCGGCGATTCTTTCCACCGGCGCCCAGATGGTCAAGGTTCCGTTGGCGGATCAGGCGATCGACCTCGACGGCATCGCCGCCGCCGTCACCCGACATACCCGAGTCATCTACCTGGCCAATCCAAACAACCCTACCGGTACATGGTTTCCCGCCTCGGCCTTTGAGACGTTTCTCAACCGCCTTCCAGACGACTTGCTCGTGGTGATCGACGAGGCCTACTACGAATACGCAGACCGGCCGGGCTATTCGCGTTCGATCGATCTGGTGCGGGAAGGACGGAACGTGCTCGCGCTGCGGACATTTTCGAAGATTTACGGACTCGCCGGCCTGCGGCTCGGCTATGGCATCGCTCGGCCCGAGATCGTTGCCGCGCTCGATCGCGTGCGCCACCCGTTCAACACGTCCACCATCGCGCAGGCCGCGGCCCTGGCCGCGCTCGACGACGGGGAACACGTGCGCAACTCGCTCGAAGTGAACCGCGCCGGCATGATCCAGCTGACCGAGGGACTCGAGAAGCTCGCCGTCTCCTTCGTTCCGTCAGTGGCGAATTTCCTGCTCGCCGACGTTGGCGACGGCAAGGCCGTCTCCGACGCCTTGCTGCGGTTGGGCGTCGTCGTCCGGCCGATGGCGTGGATGGGCATTCCGCAAAGCATTCGCATTTCCGTCGGCACCGCCGAGGAGAATCGCAAACTCCTCGAGGCAATGGCCAAGGCGCTCGGCTCGGCACGGCAAGCACGCGCTTCCCGCTCATGAGCGAGCGACGTACAGGTTGTCAGCATTATTTTCCCAGGAGGCAAGACGCATGAACTCTGCCGAGGCAGCACCGCCCGGGCGCCGGACCGCGGTGGATCCGGTGATTGAAATCCTGAAGAACGCCCGCACGATCGCCGTCGTCGGTCTTTCCTCGAAACCGTTCCGGCCCAGCCGCGGGGTGGCCGAATACATGCAGTCGGTCGGTTATCGCATCATTCCGGTGAACCCGAACGAAACTGAAGTGCTGGGCGAAAAGGCCTACGCGCGCCTCGAGGACATTCCTTTCCACGTCGATCTCGTCAACGTTTTCCGCCGTTCGGAATTCGTTCCCGAAATCGTCAGGAGCGCTATCGCCATCGGCGCCAGCGCGATCTGGATGCAGGAAGGCGTCACCCATCACGAAGCCGCAGTGGCCGCCCGCCGGGCCGGCCTGCTGGTCGTCATGGACGCCTGCATTATGAAGGAGCACGTGAACCACTTCCGCATCGGCCGCACCTGACCAGGGTTCTCCCAGCTCAGAAATGGAAGCTGTACCGCAGTTGCGCGATCACCTGGCGCGGCGCGTTCCAGTGCGTCCCGCCAAACGTGCTGCTGTTGTCGAGCAGATATCGCGAGCCGACCAGATTCATTCCCGTCAGGCTCAGCGACAGCGAATCGGTAATCTCTTTTTCCAGCGAAAGGTTGAACGTGGTATGGCTGGGGAAATGCGCCGGGCCGTCGGCGTTCAGGAAGCCCGAGCCGTAGAGCAGGTCGGTGGAGGCAAATACGCCCCAAGGCAGAGTCGAGGTAAAGCCCGTGCTCAGCGTGTTGCGCTGGTCGTGGTCCAAATAGAAATAGCCGGTCGGTGGCGGCGTGAAATCGGTCAAGCCGCCTGTTACCGCGCCGCGCCCCTCCGCCTGCTGATTCGAATAGGCCAGATGCACCCGCAGCCGATGGAACACCAGCGGCGAACGTACCGTCGCCTCCGTTCCGCGAATGCGCGCCCCGGCGACCGTGAGCGGGAAGAAGATATCGGAATTGCCCAGTTCGTCGTGATCCAGGAAATTCGTGGCCCGCGTATGGAAATGGTCGAAATCGAACGCCCACGAATGAAATGGAATCTCCAGGCCGGCTTCCCACTCCTCGTCGCGTTCGCCGCGTAGTGGGAGGAACGAGAATCCCTGCTGGAGCGCGAAATCGAGCAGAGGCCCGGCGACGGTTTCGAGCGGCGGCGGCTGGTAGTAGCGCCCGTAGAAGCCGCGCAGCACCCAATGCAGCTTGGGCAACTGGAGTGCCGCGCCGATCCTTGGATTTGTAGCGTTTTCAACCACTCCACCCGAGTAATGCGTATAGCGCAACCCGCCATTGAAGGTCAGCCAGTGGGTGGCGCGGAACTGGTCCTGTGCCCATACCGCGCTCACGCTGCCCCACCGCTTTTCCCGTTGCCGCAGCGAAAGGCCGGTGCCGTCGTTGGCGGTGATAGCGAAAAATGTGTTGTCGCGCTGCCCGAACGATTCCAGGCCCAGTTCCGCGTTCTGCCTCCCGTGAGTCACGCTGAGCGTCACCTCGCCGCCGATGTACTGCGAGCCTCGGTCGTCCTGCGGACTGAGGGGAACGTCGTTCCGGCCGCCGATGTAGTGCGCGCGATTGAAATGGTAGAAAGGCGAGACGACCAGCACCAGTCCCGGCCCGGCGGTGTGAACCCAGGAAAAGTTCACGAAATCGTCGTCTTCGGCCTCGGCATCGCGAATGCCGGCCGCCTGCTGTGCCGGCGTGTTCGGCACCTGGAAATAGTCCTGGTGCAGGGAACTGATGAGCCGCAACTGGTCGTTCGGCGTAGCGTTGAAAATCAGCGAAGTGAATCCGCCGTAGCCGTTCGTAGCGTCGTGAATCACATGGGCGGTCGGCGGGTCCAGGCCGTAATCCGACCGGTTGCCGTTCAGGCTGGCGTACCAGGCGAACCGCCTGGTGTGGCTGCCGAAGCTGAGATAGTCGTTCGTCTGGTTCAGGCCGCCGTAGCTGGCCGCGAACTCGCCAAACCGCTTTCCCTCGAATCCGGTTCGCGGTTCCACGTTGAAGACGCCGTAGGTCCGGTTACCGAAGGCCGCCGTGTAGCCGCCGCGCTGCACTTCCAGATAGTCGATGTCCTGCGGGTTGAACTGTGGACCAATGTTGCTGGCGATATTCGTATTGGGCACCGGCACGCCGTCCACCTGCCAGGAGACTTGATGGCCACCGCGCACGTGCAGCATGTCGTGGACGATGTAGGCGCCGGGCACGTAGTCGGTGATCATGGCCAGGCTGTTCGCGCGGCCCGCTCCTGGAGTCTGCAAGATCTCGCGGCCGCTCAATAGCGTCTCGGTGGTCGACGATTGAGGATTCACCACCGGCGCCGCAGCCGAAACCTTCACCGTCTGCGCCAGCCCCTTCACCGCCAACTGGAAATGGAGCAGTGGCGCGCTTCCCGATTCCACAGTCACTTCACGCCGCACCGCCGCGAACCCCTTTCTCGAAATCGTCACGCTGTACTTCCCGAAGGGGACGGCATCAAATTCGAATTCTCCCGCGGGACCCGTTTTCGTCGAGCGCTCCCATTGCGAATCCCGTGCCTTCAGCACCACGACGGCCCCGGGGATGGCCCTTTGCTGCGGATCGCGAACCTCACCGCGCACGCTTCCGAAAACCGTCGCGCGGGCCGGGACGGCCGCGCACACGAGCGCAAGCACGATAAGCCGATTTCTGTACCGGTGCAAAACACCCACCTCCACTCTCGGTTCGGGGGACGGTCAAGGCCGGATGATCAGCCGCGCGGAGGGTGAAATGGGGAAGGCAGGAAAATGCGGGGAATGGCAAAGCTAGAAGCGGGCGCGTTCGCGGCTGACGCTCCAACCGTCAGGCCGGGAATCAGAGGCGGCAGAACCATCTGCGTCAGCGGAGCGAGCAGAGCAAACGGCGTGAATTGCGCTTTGTCCTGCCGCACCGTGGGCGACGAGTGCATACAATGCCCCGCTTGCACCACGCAGGCGCCCCGATGCTGCAGGATCGCGGAGCAGTAGAAGGGCGAGCCAGAGTGTTTCGCGGCGCCGGGCAAAACAGCGATGGGAGCAACCAAAAGGGCGAAAACCGTAACAATCGCTGGCACTCGGCGCATAACCAGTGATCTTATCAACCGCATTAGCGACATGCAATTTCCTGCGCCGCTCCGTCCGCAGCGACCTCGCAAAGCTGCCCCGTCCTTCATCCTCGGCTTATCGTGCCGCCAGCCCGCGCGTGCCTCACTGCACGCCAATGCCGCCACCGGCGTCCGTAGACGAATACGTTTACCCCCAGCACCACCGCAGCAGCCCACACCAGCAGCATCGGCGGCACGTTCGGGTACACGATCAGGTCAAGGTAATGGAGCAGAAACGGCCCCCGATAGGGCATCCTGCCCGCCTGCACCTCACACCAGTTCTCAGCCAGGGTAAGCGGGCAGGGCCAGGGAGCCATTTCGATGATCACCCCGTAGATCGCGCACAGGATGTGCGCCGCGGCGAGCCAGCGACAGCCTCGGGTGAAAATGGCTCCGAAGATTACCCACAGAATGAACGTCAGATGCAACGCGAGCACGGTGATCGCCAGCGCGAGCGCGATATGTGGCCACAAGTGCATCAGAGCGAAGCGACTTTGCTTCCGCCGCTGGTCTCCTTCGCTTCGTTGGATGCGGGCGAAGGACGGACCGTCAACGCCTCAGCGGAAAAGCGAGAGATTCACCGCGTCGGCCATGACTTTGTAGCCCTTGCCGTTGGGATGCAAATGGTCGCCGCTATCGTAGGCCGGCAGCAGGTGCAGTGGATGTTTCGGGTTACGCAGCGCGGCGTCAAAATCGATCACGCCGTCGAACGCGCCGCTCGTACGAATCCAGTAATTGATAGCCTCGCGCTCAGCCTCTCCCTTGCGACTGTAATAAAAGCAGCCCTTGAAAGGCGTTAGCGTGCCGCCGAACACCTTCAGGCCATGCGCGTGAAGGCGAGTGATGATCTGCCGCAGGCCGTCGATCACTTGCTTTGCGGTGACCGGCTGCTGGCCGTGAGCGCCAGGCAGGTCGGGAAAGCCCAGATCGTTGATCCCTTCGAGCACGATCACGTACTTCACGCCGTCGCGCGCCAGCACGTCACGATCGAGCCGTGCCAGCGCATTCGGCCCATCGACACTGTGCAGGACCCGATTGCCGGAAATGCCAGCGTTCACCACCGCCAGATGCGCTGTCCTGGGCTTCGCCTGCAGCCGTGCGGCTAATTGGCTTGGCCAGCTGTTATTTGTGTTCGGCTTGGCATTGAAGCCCTCTGTAATCGAATCGCCCAGGGCAACGATGGCGTGAGTCTTCGGCCCGGCCTCCACGTCTACCGCTGTCAGCCAATACCAGGTTGTGTCGGTCCATTTGTACGGCATCTTTTCCGCGCCTGCGAAATTGCCCGGACCGGAAATGTAGGTGGTCTGCAGAGCCAACGGGTGCACCGTCGCCGGCCCCGTTCTGCCGGGCACGTAGACGCTCACCACCAGATCGCTTACCGGAGCCACTGTCAGATTTACCGGGTCGCTCACCACCGGCGCCCCCGGCGGCACTGTCACCGAAGGCGAACCGTCGAAGGTCAACTCCCGGTCGGAACCGGGCACGATCGCGTCGCCCTTCGCCCGAATCGCCACGTGCGCCGCGCCGATGCGCAGCGACCGCTTCCCATAGGCATTCGAGAACTCCACGCGCAGGCGTTTCCCGCCGATGCTGGTGTGCACGATCATCCGCACCGTCCGGTCGTGAAACACGTCGTTCGGCGCTCCGGCCGTCGGTGAGGCCATCCACGTCGCCACCCAGTGCTCACCGCCGGTTCGCGCCACGCCGCGTGCACCCGTCGGCGCCAAAACCAGTACAACCGCCAGCGCTAACGCCGGCCAGGTCTGCCGAATCCACATCCGCATCATTTCCCTCCATTTGGTTCGCCCCGCTTCATTCGATTGGACACGCAACGGCCGCCGTGATGATACTCTTCCGGTCACAAGTTGTTACGGGCGCTGCCATGAAATCGTCAAACGACAAACCGTCCCCGAGTGAGCCTGCTCCGGCCAGCCGGGGACCTCTTGCCGCCGTCGCTCACTATTTCCGCTTCGCCGAGCACGGCACCAGTTTCCGCCGCGAAACCGTCGGAGGCATCACCACCTTTCTGACAATGGCCTATATCGTCGTGGTGAATCCGGCGATCCTGCACGCAGCGGGCATGCCGGTGGGCGCGTCGATGGTCGCCACGATCGTCACCGCGGTGTTCGGCACGGTGATCATGGGCATGTATGCCAACCGCCCGTTCGCCATCGCTCCCTACATGGGCGAAAACGCCTTCGTCGCGTATACGGTCGTCAAGGTGCTCGGCTATAGCTGGCAGCAGGCGCTGGCGGCGGTTTTCCTCGGCGGTGTGCTCTTTCTGTTGCTCACGATTTTCCGCCTGCGCGCCTGGCTGGTGCGAGCGGTGCCCGAAGCACTCCGCAACAGCTTCGCCGCCGGCATTGGGCTCTTCCTCGCCTTCATCGGGCTGAACGAATGCGGCATCGTCACGCTCGGCGCCGCGGGGGCTCCGGTTCAAGCCGGTGTGCTCACGTCGGGTTCGGCGCTCCTGGCGATCGGCGGCGTGCTGCTGCTCGCCTTGCTGATGATTCGCAAAGTGCCCGGCGCCATTCTCATCGGCATGCTGCTGACCACGGCGGTTGGCATGGCCGTTGGCCTCGTGCCGCTGCCCCACGGCTGGGTAAGCGCGCCGCCAAACCTCGCGCCCCTTTTCTTGCACCTCGACTTCCGCCACGCATTTTCCTGGGGATTTTTCCCGGTGGTACTGACGATCTTCGTGATGGCCTTCGTCGATACGATGGGCACGCTGATCGGCGTCTCCGCTCGCGCTGGATTTCTCAACGAGCGCGGCGAATTGCCTCAAATTGAACGGCCCATGCTGGCCGACGCGCTCTCGACTGTGGTCGCGCCGCTACTGGGAACGACGACGGCCGGCGCATTCATTGAATCCGCCACCGGCGTCGAAGCCGGCGGACGCACCGGTTTCACCGCGCTCGTCACCGCGTTTTGCTTCCTGCTGGCGCTCTTCTTCGCGCCGCTTGTCTCGGCAATTCCTCCGCAGGCCTATGGGCCGGCGCTGGTCGTCGTTGGCCTGCTGATGCTTGCTCCGATCACCCGCCTGCATCTCGACGACCTCACCGAATCGATCCCCGCCTTCGCCGTCGTCACGCTGATGAGCTTTACCTACAACATCGGCATCGGCATCACCGCCGGCCTTGTGCTTTATCCCTTCTGCAAGCTCGTCGCCGGCAAGAGAAGGGAAGTGGCCGGTGGCTTGTGGGTTCTCGGCCTGCTCTCCCTCCTCTTCTTCATCTTCTACCCCTACCGCTAACCGGCAGCTCGACGCACTTCCTCCTCCGCAGTTGGCCCTGTTGGGGCACTGCGTACGAATCTCGTGGACGACATCCCCCATGCCATGGCATCACAAATGAAAAAGTGTGGAAGGTATTGGCTCGCTGCGAGAGTCTCTTCGAGGCGTCTGGACTACCGTTGTTGCGGCGTCAAACAGGTCGGTTCGCCGGCCGCCGCAAGACAGCGCCGGTCTTCCAATCAGCCCTTGATTTCGAAGCTGACGAGTTCGATCGGCGTCTGGCCGACATTTTCGAGCGTGTGAGGCGGAAGAGGCTCGGACCACATGAAGCATGGCAGGGCGGGCGCCGGGCGGCTGCGCGAGTCGAAGAGGACATTTCCCTCCGCGTCGCGGCGGACGAAGGCGCTCCAGCCGCTCACCTGATAAATCGCCGGCCAGCGATGAGTGTGGAGCGGCACGGTGTGGCCAGGCTGGATCACGGTTTCGAGCACGCGCACGCGGTCGTTTTCAAAGCGCAGAATATGCTGGTTCGGCGCGGCAACGAGCGCGTCGAGGGAATCGGGCCAAGGCCAGGCAGCGGGCGAAACCTCGGGATTCATCGCGACTCCTTATCTCGTTGGACATTGCGCTCCTATGGCATCGGCAGCAGTTTCAACACGTGTTTGCCGGGCTCGGTGATCCCAACCCACTTCCCGTCGGGCGACACGTGGAAATCTTGAAAGATCCAGTTGTGAAACACGTTCCTATGCTGCCCATTCTCCAGGTTGATCGATATCAGACGATTGCTTTGATCGTTTGGCCCGGGTTTCAGAAGCAGTTGCCGGCCGTCGGATGTCCATTCGTACCTGCCGAACGGCGCCTGGACATGCGTAACCTTGTCCGGATCCGCAACCGAACGGATAGCGATGGTATTGCCGTCGCTGAAGTAGGCAACCTGCTTGCCGGAAGGCGAAACAGTCAGGTGTCCGCTGAAACTCTTGAGCGTGGCCAGCGTGCGCTCGGTTTGATGAATCAGGTCGATCCAGACCAGCTTGATCGGCCCCTTAAGGTCCTTATCGCGATCGATCGCGGCACCCGCGTTCTGCGCGGGACTCCAGGCGACCGCCGCATAGTAGTGGTGAGGCAGGATCGGCCCGCCGCGTCCGGAAGCCGGCCGCACGAAACTGAGCTGGTAGAGCAGGCTGCCTTTTGGCTGGGTCATGTAGACCACCGTCTCGCCGTCGGCCAGCCACGCGGCGTTGATCGCGCCGAAAATCGCACTGTTCTTCGGCTTGGTGCCGTAGATGTTGATCTCCTTGCCCTGGCCGTCCATCAGGTCGGTCAACTCGCCAGAGATGACTCGCCCTTCGTCGCTTTCGCGACTGGGAATCAGCGACCGGGTCAGCATCTGCACGGTCATGTGCTTGTCGTCAGGCGCGATGCGGATGGCCTGAATCTGGTAGCCGACGCGCACCGGACCCTTCACCAGCTTCTTGCCGTTCACCAGCCGGTGCTCGCGCCCGTCGAGCGTCGCCTGCCAGATGTCGTCGTGCTCGACGAGCAGCTTCTTTCTCCACCCCACGCGCTCTTCGGAAACCTGGCGCACCGCGTAGACGACGCGGCTGCCGTCGGGCGAAAAGGCAAACGCGGTGCAGTCCCTGTCGATGGTGAACTTCGCCTGCTGCGCCAATGCCGGCAGAACGACAACGGCCAGCAGGGCGATCCCGGCCAGCGCCGTCAGCGCCGCCGGTGAAATACGAAAATCTCCCCTCGCGCGGTTCATGGCTTGGTTTGCTCCCGGCTCCGGGCCTTTCGCCGGAGCCATTCTTCCATTCGCTTTCGCAGTGTGGCTTCGTAACCTTCCGCGGTGGGCCGGTAATAGCGGTGGCCCTGGAGTGATGGAGGCAGGCAGGGCATGTCGGTGGTCTTCTCCTCGAAATCGTGAGCGTATTTGTATCCGCGGCCGTAGCCGGCGCCCTTCATCAGCGCCGTCACCGGATTGCGCAGATGGAGTGGAACGGGCTCGGCCTCTGTTTCAGCCAGATCCTTTTGCACCGCGCCGTAGGCGGTGTACAGGGCATTGGATTTCGGCGCCAGTGCCAGGTAGACGGCCGCTTCGGCCAGAGCCAGATCCCCTTCAGGCCGGCCAATGAAATCGGCAGCCTGCATCGCCGCCATGGCGATCCGGAGCGCGCCGGGATCGGCCAGACCGACGTCTTCGCTCGCCATGCGCACCAGCCGCCTCGCCACGTAGAGGGGATCTTCGCCGGCTTCCAGCATCCGTCCCAGCCAGTAGAGCGCGGCGTCGGGATCCGAATTGCGCACCGATTTGTGTAGCGCGGAGATGATGTTGAAATGTTCCTCACCGGCCTTGTCGTAACGCAGCACCTTGCGTTGCAACACGTCTTCCAGCAGCTGGAGCGTGATCACCCTCCGGCCCTCCGCATCCGGCGTGGCGCCGAGTACGGCCGCTTCCAGCGTGTTGTAGGCAGCGCGGGCGTCGCCGTTCGCATAGACGGCGATGCGCCGCAGCAAATCCTCGTCGATGACGATCTCGCCATATTCCGCCCGGTCGCCCAGTCCGCGTTCGGCGTCGGCCAGAGCCCGCCTCAGCAGCAGTACCAACTGATCCGGCTCGTGCGCTCGCAGCATGTAGACCTTGGTGCGCGAGAGCAGCGGCCCGATCACCTCGAACGACGGGTTCTCCGTCGTAGCCCCAATCAGTATGATGCTGCCACGCTCCACCCACGGCAGAAAGGCGTCCTGCTGCGCCTTGTTGAACCTGTGCACCTCGTCGACGAAGATGATCGTCCGCCGGCCCAGCCCCCTCGAGCGCTCGGCCCGCTCCATCACCTTGCGGATCTCCGCGATGCCGGAAAGCACCGCGCTGAACGGGATGAATTCCGACTGCGTCATGTGCGCGATGATCTGCGCCAGCGTCGTTTTGCCGCAGCCGGGAGGGCCCCAGAGGATCATCGAGCCGATCTCGTCGCGCTCGATCTGAGTGCGCAGCGGCTTGCCGGGGCCGAGCAGTTGTTCCTGACCGATGAACTCGTCGAGCGTGCGCGGCCGCATGCGGTCGGCGAGTGGCCCCGCTTCTTTGCGTTGTCCGGGCGTAGTGGCAAACAGGCTCATCGTCGGTCGCGTCCCCTGGCGCGGTTCATCGCGGCATCTCCTGCGCCGGTTCATCAGCCGGCCCCGGTTCCGCGCCGCTGGCAAGCTCCGCCCGCTGCCTCGCCGCTTCGTAGAGCACCACCGAAGCCGCCACTGCAGCGTTCAATGATTCCACCGGACCGGCCAACCGAATCCGCACGGTCTCGTCGGACGAGCGCATTACCTCGTCAGGCAGTCCGTGCGCCTCGCTCCCAATCAGCACCGCAACCGGTCCGCGCAGGTCCGCCTCGCGTGGGGAAAGGGCCGTCGGACCTTGCGTCTGCTCGCCCACCGTCGTCGCGATCAGCTTCATCCCGGCCAGGCGCAACTGCGCCAGCAGTACCGGCGGCTGTGCTCGCACCAGCATTGGCAGTCGGAACACCGAACCCGCCGACGCGCGCAGGGCCTTCGGCCCGTACGGACTGGCGCTCTCCGCCGCGGCCACCAAGCCGGTTGCGCCAAACGCCTCGGCCGATCGCACGATCGTGCCCACATTCCCCGGATCCTGCACTCCCACCAGAACCACCACCAACGGCACGCCGCCCGTCAAATCTTCAAACGCGTATTCCGGCAGCCGGACCAGCGCGGCGATCCCTTGCGGCGTCTCCGTGCCCGCCACCGAGCCGAATAGCCGGTCGGTGGTGCGCAGCACGCGCGGCCGGGCTGTCGGTCTCCCGCCGTGCTCGCCGGCCAACCCCAGCTTTTCGAGATGTTTTTCGCCCGCCGGGCTGACCAGGATGGTACGGATCTCCAGCCCAGAATGCAGAGCTTCTTCCACCAGGTGAGGCCCTTCGATCCCGACCATGCCCTCTTCATGCGGGTTGCCGGCGAGCGCGGCACGAAACTGTTTGAGGCAGCGATTCTCTTTGCTGGTAATCGGCGCACCGGCAGTTCCGGAGCGCTCCGGGGACGTGGAATTGGCGGAATGGGCGCGGCCAGTGGCCATCGATTGAAGCGTAACAAAGGCCTTCAGGGCAGTAAAGATAGACCGGGAAACACCTCAACTTTCGACTTTCCGGCCGGAGCGGCTTGTCTCGCGTGCTACATTCCCGGGGGAGAGAAGACGCAGCGGGCTTGGCTTACGCAGCCTGCAGAGACGAGGTGCTCCATGTTCGAACGGCGCGATCAGCCGCTGATTTCCCGGCGACGCTTTGCCATTCGTGTACTGAAAGCTCTCCTCTTCGTCCTGGTGGTTGATGGAGCCGCCGTGCTGTTGGGGATGGTTGGCTATCACGCGTTCGCCGGGCTCGATTGGCTTTCGGCCTGCATGAACGCGTCCATGGTCATCACCGGCAATGGTCTTGTTGCACCGGTACAGACGGAAGCCGGCAGGATGTTTTCCATCTTTGACGCGCTGGTCGGCGTGCTAGTGTTCATCACGGTTGCCGGCGCCGTGCTTGGCCCCATCTTTCACCGCATCCTGCACAGCTTCCATCTCGAAGCCGCCCGCAGCGGTTCCGGGTAACCAAATTGGCGCCCGCGGCGCGGCCGGCTATTTTCGTGCCACCACCACGCTCTGGAACGTTGGGTCCAGCGGTTTCAGCTCGATCGAATGGAAACCGGCATTGCCGAGCATCTTTTGCAGTTCCGCAAACGTATAGGCGTCGCCCGAGGGCGTCGTACCCAGCATGATCATGCTGAACGCCGCGGGCGTCTTCGGCGAAATTCGGTTGTCGTTGGGGACAAATTCGAGCACCACGACCCTCCCTCCGGGCGCGAGCGCCGCGTGCACCTTGCGCGTGAGTGCCTCGTTCGTCGGCGGATCGAAGTGATGGAGGAAATTGGTGAGCAGAGCGACGTCGTATCCTTCGCCGAACGGCACCTCGAACGCGCTGCCCGCAAGGGAATGATAACGGCCGTCGATACCGAATTTCCTCGCGTTTTCCCGCGCCACTTCGAGAACGGCAGACCAATCAACGGCGTAAACCTCGGCATTCGGATTCTGCCGCGCGATGGCAAGGCCGTAGAGCCCGTGTCCGGCGGCGATGTCGAGCACCTTCCACTTCTTTCCTTCGCCGGAGCCGATCATCTCGGCCAGCTTCTCCGCAGGCATCGCCATCAGCGGGGCCATCGATCTTGCGAATTCCACCCAAAGCGGGTTTTCCGGCGCCACCGAGCCACCCGGCTGAAACACCGCACCGCCGTTTCTCACCGCCGCGGTCAGGTCCGCATAGGCATCCATCGTTTCCGGAGAAGTGAGGAACCGGGCCATCGTGCCAAGATAGGCAGGCGAGCGCCGGTTGAGAAAGGCTGCCGCCGCGGGTGTAAGCCCGTAGTGGCCGTCCTCTTTGGTGAGGAACTGGTGGATCACCAGATAGTCGCAGAGGATGCGCACGCCGCGCTCGGCCGCCTGGCAATGCGGCGCCAGCGCTGCGGGTGTGTTCTTTCCTTCGGCTATACCAGTGAACAGGTCGATCTCAATCGCCGCCTTCATGGCTGCGGTGAGTTGAAAGGCATTCAACGCTTCGAAAATCGGTTCGGGAGTTACAGGCATACTAGGGAAGCTGGACATGGAACACCTCAAATGGGAGCGAGTTGGTTCGTCACGCGGATTGGCGGATTCTACGCCGTCGCGCCAGTCGAGGCAAACCGCCTCCCGACCCTTCGTCGTGGCCACACCCAGGACTGGGCCTCGCTCGCGCCATTCGCGTCGCGGCACCCATGAATGCAGGCATTGTATCTACGGTGAGTCACCCTGAACCCGTCAGACTTCCTACCGACGTCGGTTGCACCCCACCAGAGCCTGTGGTAACGTTCAGCCCCGGATTACGATGCGTGTGAGCGCACCTTGCCAGCCGAAATCGTAAAGATTTCCCGCGATCATCCCGAACCCGAAACGCTCAAACGCGCCGCAGCGCTCATTCGCCGCGGAGGAGTGATCGGCATCCCCACCGATACGCTCTACGGCCTGGCGGCCGACCCGTTCAACCTGGCCGCGGTCGAACGCGTTTTCCGCATCAAGGGTCGAGCCGAAACGAAGGCGCTGCCGATTCTGATCGGCTCCATGAAACAGGTGTCTGTGCTCGCCAAGGAGGTTCCCGAAGTGTTTCACCGCCTGGCCAAAGCCTTCTGGCCCGGCGCACTCACGCTGATTGTCGATGCCTCCGATCGCATCCCGCTTAAGGTCACAGGCAACACCGGCCGCATCGCGCTCCGATGGCCCAAATGCCCGGCCGTCTGCGAGTTGATCACCCAGGCCGACGGCCCGGTGACGGGCACCAGTGCAAACCTCTCCGGATTTCCGCCTTGCTCGAGTGCCGAGCAGGTGCAGAAGCAGTTGGGTGATCGCCTGCCGCTGATCCTCGATGCCGGAGAGACTGGCCGCACGCAGCCCTCCACCATCATCGACGTCCGCAACGGCGAATGGGTCATCGTCCGGGAAGGCGCCGTCTCCGAAGCCGACATTCTCCGCGTTCTCGCGTCGTAGCGGCCTTCCGGCTTGCATAACGTGAGCGCCGCGACCCTCGCGACCCATAGGCGTTATGGCCCCGAGTAAAACGCAGGGAACCGGCGGCTACAACCTTTTACTTGTCTTTCAGCACGATCGAGGTCAGGAACTGGAAGCCGCCGGCGGGATTGATGTGGATGTTTTCCACGCGCGAGCGGTGCACGGCCACATTGTCCAGGTACCAGAGAGTGATGTAGGGCTCGTCGCGCGCCAGAATCTCCTGCACCTGTGCGTAGAGCTGCTTCCGTTTTTCCTTGTTCGGCTCGACGCGAGCCTCCTCAAGCAATCGGTCGAGTACGGGGTTCACGTACCGGCCACGATTAGCGCCTGTGGGGGGGATTTCCTTGGAGTCGAAAACGAAATAGAAGATGTCAGGGTCGTTGTTCGCCCCGATCCACTTCAGAGTGTAGAGCTGAAAACTGCCGTGAGTGATATCGGCGTAAAAAGTGCCGAAGTCGTACGAGTGCAGGTCCAGTGCCACGCCCACCTTCCGCCATTGCTGCTGCAACACGGCACCCAGCAGCCGCGCCGACTGGTTGGTCGAAGTCTTCAACGTCAGATGGAAGCGGATACCGCCGCGCCCGCGTGGGAATCCGGCTTCGTCAAGCAGCCGATCGGCACGCGATGGATTGTAATCATAGTGCGGCACATTTCCGTCGTAGGCCCAGTTGCCGGGCGGCAGCAGGCTGTAGGCAATTCGCGCCTGCCCGCGAAGCAGGTAGCGGATGATCTGCGGCCGATCGGTGGCGTAGGCAAGCGCCTCGCGCACTCGCCGGTGCCGCAGGATCGGATCAGAGCAGTTGAGGGCGACATACCGTACGATCGTGCCCGGATCGTCGGTCACACGAACCCCGGGCGTCTTCGCCAACGCGTCCACCATGTCGGGCGTCAGCGAGTTCATGGCAATGTCGGCGCTGCCTTTGCGCAGTTCCAGCGCCCGCGTCGTCGTGTCAGGCACCACGCGAAAGACCACGCGCCGGATATTCGGCTCCTTGCCGAAATAGTGCGGATTGCGCTGCAGCACCACCTCATCGCCCGGCACCTCGCTAACGAACCGAAACGGTCCGGTACCGATCGGGCGCAGTGCCGGATTGAACGCGCCACCTGGCGTCCCCGGCCGCGGTACGATGCCGATCGCCGGCCGCATGATATCCCACAAGAACGAGGCGTAGGGCTGACGCAGGTGAAACACCACCGTCATCGGATTGGGTGTGGCGATGCTGCGGACAATGTCGAAGGAACCGCGCTTGGCCGAATTCACCTCGCCCTTCATGAGTGATTCGAACGTGTACTTGACGTCGGCGGCCGTCAGCGGCTGTCCGTTTTGGAAGCGCACGCCGGGCCGCAAATGAAACACATAGGTGACCGGGTTCGGCATCTGCCAGCTTTCGGCCAGGTCCGGAATCACGTCCATGCGGTTATCCCGCGCCACCAGGCTGTCGTAGATCAATCCATCGATGTATTCCGATTCGGCGTCTGTACCGATGCGCGGATCAAGATTCACCGGATTGTTTTCAATCAGGAAGACGACCGTGCCGGGCCGATGCACAGTCGCCGCTCCGGTTCCGCAGCCCGCCATCCCCAGAGCTGCCAGCGTCGCCAGCAAAAGCGCCGCAATCCCTCGCGACAATCCTTGCCTTGTCCCTTTGTGATCGTGTTCCTGCGGTCTCCGTGGCATGGACTCCAGTCCATGGACTCTTGCCACTTGTCCATCGATCGCGAAATCCTGCACAACCGCTGCGGATTTCCTGCTTCCGTTCTTAACGAGATTTTGCTCCACCAGGAGGGTATACCACCTTTCCAAGAATCGCGCGGCGCCGCGCGCCCGTAGCCGCGAGTAGTTTTGCCGGCCGGCGGTGCCAGGATTCGTAAGCGAGGATGGCGAAGGCAAAAGCTTCCTTGGCATCTTCGGAAACGCCAAACTCTTCCGCTCGCCGCAGCCGCACCCCGACGAGTCCCGCTTCGAGTTGCGCCACGATCAACGGATTGTGCGCTCCACCGCCCGAGACGATCAGCTCGTCGACCTGAGCGCGTGGCAGCACGTAGCGGTTGAGCGCGTCGAGAATCGAAAGGGGCGTCAGCAGTGTTGCCGTGGCCAGCACGTCCTCGCTGCGAGCCCCGCGGCAGAGGCGCAGCAGCCGAGCCACGTATGCACTGCCGTACTGCTCCCGCCCGGCGCTCTTTGGCGGCTTCCGGCGAAAATAGGGATCGGCAAGCAGCCGCTGCAGCACTCGGAGGATCGGTCGCCCACGTGCGGCCAGGCGCGCCCCGCGATCACAGGCCAGACGCCCTCGGCTGAACCGTTGCGCCAGAGCATCGATCACCATGTTGCCCGGTCCGGTGTCGAAGGCGAACAGGTCTTCCGGCCGCGCCCCGGCCGGGATCACGGTGACATTGGCGATGCCCCCGATGTTCAGTGCTACACGGCCGATTCGCGCCGCGCGATAGAGCCGGAAATCGACGAACGGCACCAGCGGCGCGCCCTGTCCGCCCACGGCCATGTCCGCTGTCCGGAAATCGGCCACCACGGGAATTCCCGTTCGTGCGGCAATCACCGCCGGCTCGCCAATTTGCAACGTGGAGGCGACGGCGCGTCCCAGGAATCGCGAAGCGCGGCCTTGATGGAAGACCGTTTGCCCGTGCGAGCCAATCAGATCGATCTTCGCGGGCGAAACGCGGAATCGCCGGCAGGCCGCGAGCACAGCTTCCGCGAACAGTTCGCCGATCAGGAAACTCAGTTGGCTGATCTCGCCCGCCGGAACCGCCGCGCCTTCGGCGATCCGCAGCACCGCCCGGCGTACTGTCGGGGGGTAGGGAACTGCCAAGAAATTCTCCAGTCGCGCGTGCGACCTCGGGGGCGTGCCCTCGATCCGCGCCAGCGCCACGTCGATTCCGTCGGCCGAGGTGCCGGACATGAGCCCAATGACGCGCATTACGAGATCTGCTTCTTCAGCTCGGCCAGCAGCGCAAGCGCGTCGATCGGCCGCAACGCATCTGGATCGAGCGAACGGAGGGTATCGACGACCTTCTGGTCGAGCGGCGTGAACATCGCTGGCTGTTCCACTGCGCCGGGCGAGAGTCTATCGGTCAACTGCTGCTCGGTCTGCTCGTGGCGGCGCAGGATATCCCTCGCCCGTTCGATGACGCGAGCCGGCAGCCCGGCAAGCCTGGCCACTTCAATGCCGTAGCTTCGGTCGGCCGTGCCGGGCTCGACCCGGTGCAGGAATACGATCTCCTGCCCGGCTTCGCTGACCACCACGTGCAGATTCGCCACGCCCTGCAGTCGATCGGCCAGTTCGGTGAGTTCGTGATAGTGGGTGGCAAAGAGCGTGCGCGGGCGCGGGTTTGCGTCCAGCGCCTCCACCACGGCCCAGGCAATCGCCAGCCCATCATAGGTCGCCGTGCCGCGGCCCACCTCGTCCAGCAGCACGAAACTCGATTCGGTCGCCGTGTTGAGAATCGCGGCCACTTCGCTCATTTCCACCAGAAACGTCGATCGCCCCCGAGCCAGATTGTCGGAAGCGCCGATACGCGTGAAGATGCGGTCGGTGATCGGCAGCCGCGCCTCGGTGGCCGGCACGAACGATCCCATCTGCGCCATCAGCACGATCAGCGCGGCCTGGCGCAGGTAGGTGGATTTCCCGCCCATGTTCGGCCCGGTGATCACCAGGATCGCGTGCGAGGTCGAATTCAGGTAGGCATCGTTCGGCACGAAGCGGTCGCCGGTGCGCTCGAGCAGCCGCTCGATCACGGGATGCCGCCCGGCGACGATGCACATCTCATCCCCGTCGTGAAATTGGGGACGAACGTAATGACGGTCGACCGCCAACCGCGCAAAGGTGACAAGCACGTCGATGCGCGCCACGGCACCCGCGGTGCAGCGCAGCCGCCGTGCATGTCCGGCCACCCATCCACGAAGCTCGGTGAAGAGCCGCCGCTCGATCTCCTGAATCCGCGTGTCGGCTTCCAGCACCTTGCGCTCGTAGTCCTTGAGCTCGGACGAGATGAAACGCTCGGCGCCCACCAACGTCTGCTTCCGCTCGTAGTCGGGCGGCACCAGGTGCAGGTTGGGCTTGGAGACCTCGATCGAATACCCGAACACCTGATTGAAACGAATCTTTAGCGAGCCGATTCCGGTACGCTTGCGCTCGCGTTCTTCCATCTGCGCGATGGTCTGCTTCGCGTTCTGGCTCAGGTGGCGCAGCTGGTCGAGTTCCTCGTTGTAGCCTTTGCGAATCACGCCCGGCTCGGTTGGCTGCACGGGCGGATCGTCAGCGATGGCTCGTTCGATGCGCTCGCGCACGTCGGCAAGCGCGTCGAGCCGGTCGCGCAGTTCCGCCAGCCGCGCGCTCTCGCACCTCGCCAGGAAGCCACGCAAGAGCGGCAGCCGCGCCAGCGACTGCCGCAGCGCCACCAGGTCTCGCGGCGTCGCCACGCCTAACGTGATGCGGCTGGTGAGCCGCTCGAGGTCCAGCACGCCGGCCAGGTCCTTCCGCAACTCCTCGCGCAGCACGGTGGAGGCGGCCAGTTCGGCAACCGCGTCCAGCCGTGCATCAATTTCCCCTCGATCCACGGAAGGTCGCAGGATCCACGAACGCAGCAGCCGCGCGCCCATCCCCGTCGCCGTCTCGTCGAGTGAAGCAAGCAGTGTTGCCTGGGCAACGCCGCCCGATAGCGGCGCCACCAGTTCCAGATTGCGCACCGTCGCGTCGTCCAACACCAGTGAGTCGCGGTCGTGGTAGAAGCGGATGCGGTCCAGATGGTCCAGCGCGCCCCCGCCCACACCGGTCGTCTCGCGCAGGTAGTGCACCAGCGCACCGGCCGCCGCCAGCGCCTGCGGGTGCCCCTCGAGCCCGAATCCCTCCAGCGTCACCACGCCAAACTGTTCGGACAGCAGCCTTGCGCCATAGTCTGCGCGGAAAACCCAGTCGTCCAGCCGCGTTTCCACGGCGCCCGTCCAGCCCGTTTCGCGGCCATTCGAAAACAGGGTGGTCGGCCGCGGCAGCAAAATTTCGCGCGGGTGCAGCAGATCGAGTTCCTCGCGCAACCGAGTCTCCGCGTCGGAGCCCATAAATTCGGTGGCGGAAAACTCCCCAGTGGAAACGTCGGCCACGGCCACGCCGATGATGCCCTCGTCCACGTCGCGGGCCACTGCGGCCAGGAAGTTGTTCTCGCGCGGCTCCAGCAGCGGAAAATCGGTCGCCGTGCCGGGGGTGATCACCCGAATCACCTCGCGCCGGACGAGCTTCTTCTTTCGCGACGGCTCCTCCATCTGCTCGCAGATCGCCACCTTGAAACCGGCCCGCACCAGCCGGGCGATGTAGTTCTCGGCCGCGTGGTAGGGCACGCCACACATTGGGACCGCCTGGCCCGCTTCGCGGTTCCGCGACGTTAGCGTGATCTGCAATTCTCGCGACGCCGTGATCGCATCCTCGTAGAACAGCTCGTAGAAATCCCCCAACCGGAACAGCAGCAGGGCGTGCGGATAGCGCTGCTTGATGCCGTGGTATTGCCGCAAGAGCGGGCTGGTCGCTTCAGTCATGTCTCGGGTCGAGCCGGTGGAACGCCGACACTCGAAGCGTTATACCTTCGCGCGAGGGTTTCTGTCGAGTCAGGCGCCGCGCCCCAACCCCGCTATACTAGTCGTCAGTCATGTCCGATGCCAGACTCGAAGTCGAAATCAAGCTGCGCGTGCCCGACGAGGCCGCCGCGCGCCGGCAGTTGCGCCGCCTGCGGGCGCGCTCGCTCGGCTGCATTCACGAGCAAAATACACTCTTCGACACGGCCGAAAACGCGCTCGGCCGCTCTGGACGCATTCTGCGCGTCCGCCACGTCGAAAAGGCTCCCGGCGGCGCCCCTCGTTCACGTTCGCGCCGGCACGGGGAAGCAGGGAAGGAAAGCGGCACGCTCACCTTCAAGGCTCCCGCCGAGGGCGGACGATACAAGGCCCGCGAGGAGATCGAAATCAAAGTCGAACCGCCAGCCCGCGCCGAACGGATCTTCGAGCGGCTCGGCTTCCGTCCCTGGTTCCGTTACGAGAAATACCGCACCACATTCCGCCTGCCGCGCCTGCCCCAACTCTCTGTGGAACTCGATCAGACACCGATTGGCGTTTTTTTTGAGCTGGAAGGGCCCAAAGATTCGATCGATCGAGCAGCACGCCTGCTCGGCTACGGCACGCGCGACTATCTGAACGTGAGCTACTACGAGCTGTTTCAAAGGGAACGGAAACGGCTGGGCCTTCCCTCGAACGCAATGGTATTTGCCGAGGAAACATAGTTCTCGCATTGGTGGAGTCTTTTCTTGACAAAGGTTGCAACTGCACCTAGTAAGGAATAGGTAGGGGGAATCGACTTGAGTAGACGTCATGCCGGCCTTCGACCGTTCGCACGCCGTTTAGGGGTCTCGGCCGGCCATTCTGTCTCGGCGGTGCTCGGCCCGGGGATTTAGACAACCGGTACGGGTGCCCCGCGGCCGAATCGTCCGACGTCGGCTGCGGGGCTTTTCTTTTGTCCCGGCGTCATCGTGAGTCCACCGAGGAGGCGGATGTGCTTCGGGCCACAGAAATCCTGGGAGCGCAGGCCTACGACGCGCAAGGCAACTTCGTCGGCCTCGTGAAGGAGATGTTTATCGAGCCCGCCGAGCAAGCCAACCGCGTTGCCTGGTTCATGCTGACGCGAGGCCGGTTTCAGCCGCTGATTGCGCGCTGGGACCAGGTCGCCTTCGTCGCTCCTGGGACGCTACGCCTGGGCGTCGACGAGCAGGCGCTCGCCCCCTACGCGCCCAACGAAGCCTGGCTCGCCGTCCGAAAGGACTTGCTCGACCAGCAAATCATCGACACCCACGGAAGCAAGGTGGTTCGCATCAACGACATCGCCATGACCGAGGTCCGCTCGGGGGACAGCGTCGAGCTGCGCGTTACCCAAGTCGACGTCGGTCTGCCTGGCGCCGTCGGCCGCCTACTGCAGGGCCTCGCCCCCACTCAGGTGATCCGTCGTCTGCAGGAAAAGCTGCCGCCCCGCGTCATCCCCTGGGAGTTCGTCAACCTGATCGAGCCCGATCCGCTCCGCCGCGTGAAGCTCCGGCTCACCGGCCACCGGCTCGCCCGGCTGCACCCGGCCGATCTCGCCGACATCATGGAAGAGCTTTCGCCCAGCGAGCGCCAGGGCATCATCGCTTCGCTCGACGAGGAGACTGCAGCGAACGTCATCGCCGAGCTTGACCGCCGTCTGCAAACCCAGGTGGTTGAAAAGCTCGCGCCCGGCCGCGCCGTAGAGATCCTGGAAGAAATGGATCCGGACGAGGCCGCTCACCTCCTCGCCAACCTATCGCCGGAAACCAGCCAGGAGCTGCTCTACGAACTCTCCCGCGAGGACGCACGCGATGTAAGCGAGTTGCTCCAGTTCGGCGAAGGCACCGCTGGCTGGATGATGAACACCGATTTCGTATTCGTCGGCGAGGAAGCCACTCGCCAGGAAGCGGTCAACTGGATCCGTTCCCGCGAAATCCATCTCGATCAGCTCGACACCGTTGTGCTGATCGACGCCCGGGCCCTTTTCTCCGGCCTGGTGTCGGTCGGGCGGCTGCTGCTGGCCGCCGACGAGCGGCCGATGCGCGAGTTGCGCGGCGAGCCACTGCTTTCCGTGCAGGCGGAAACGGACGAGAAGGAAGTCTTCGAGCTGTTCGACAAGTACAATCTCCGAAGCCTGGCCGTCGTCGATGAAGACAACCGGCCGATCGGCATTATCACGGTCGACGACGTCGTCGGCCGCCTGCGGCGCAAGCTATGAACTGGCCCACACTCGCCAATCGAATTCGTGCCTCGCGCCGACAGCCGGAAGCCGAACAGTCCTTCCGTCATCGTCTCCATCTCTGGCGGCGCCGCATGTTCCTGTTCCTTGCGGTGATCGGGCCGGGTCTGATTACCTCCAACGTCGACAACGACGCCGGCGGCATCGCCACCTATTCCCAGGCCGGTGCCCAGTTCGGCTACGCGCTGCTGTGGATCCTACTCCCGCTGACGCTGGTGCTCTACATCAGCCAGGAGATGTGCGCCCGCATGGGCGTGGTCACCGGCAAGGGGCTCAGCGACCTGATTCGCGAAGAGTTCGGTTTCCGCTCCACCTTTTTCGTCATGCTCGCCGGCCTGTTCGTCGACCTGGGCAACACGATCGCCGAGTTTGCCGGCGTGGCCGCCAGCATGAGCATCTTCGGGGTCAGCAAGTACATCGCCGTGCCGGTGGCCGCGCTGCTCGTGTGGGTGCTCGTCGTTCGCGGCACCTATCGCACGGTGGAAAAGGTGTTCCTCGCCGCCTGCGTTTTTTACGTCTCCTATGTGCTCTCGGCCCTGCTGGCCAAGCCTGACTGGACCGACGCGTTTCGCCAGACCGTTCTGCCCAGCTTCCATTTCAGCGGTGCCTACCTCGTCATGATCATCGGGCTGGTGGGCACGACCGTCGCCCCCTGGCAGTTTTTCTACTTGCAGGCCGGCGAGGTGGAAAAAAAGATCGGCCCGAAGCAGTATCGTCACGCTCGCATGGACGTGCTGATCGGCAGCATCACCTCGATGGCGGTGGTCTTCTTCATCATCGTTTGCACCGCCGCCACGCTCCACGTCGCCGGCCGCACCAACATCACCGATGCCGGACAGGCCGCCGCCGCGCTCGCCCCGCTTGCCGGCCACTGGGCCTCCTGGCTATTCGCCTTTGGCCTGCTCAATGCCTCGCTCTTCGCGGCGTCGATCCTGCCGCTTTCCACCGCCCACGTCATCTGCGAAGGACTCGGGTTCGAAGCGGGACTCGACCGCAAGGTCGGCGAAGCCCCCATTTTTTACGGCCTTTACACCAGCCTGATCGTCATCGGCGCCGGCGTGATCCTCATTCCCAAGGCGCCGCTGTTCAAGATCCTGCTGCTCTCGCAAGTTGCCAACGGCATTTGGCTGCCGATCGTTCTCATCTTCATCCTGCTGCTCATCAACCGCCGCGATCTGATGGCCGAAATGACCAACGGCCGCTTCCTCAACATCGTCGCCTGGACCACTAGCATTGTGATGATTTTGGTGACGCTTTTCTGGATTTATTCGTCGATCTTTATGCCCGGCACCGTGCCCGCCATGCTCCTCTGAGCAAAAGGCGCGATCTCGCACACTACCTTCTGAAATCATGTCAGGAAGGGAATCGAAGCGAGGGCAAGGATAGGGAAGGGCTTGCTCGCGAACGCCTACTTCATGGCCATGACCAGGGGACGACGAACCCGAGCCAGTATCGGTCTCTCCGCGTCAGGATTCGAGGACGCCCGTGCCAGCCGTTCGCACACGTTCACCAGCGTCAGGAACACGCTCAGCAGGCAGGGCCGGGTGTCGTCCCGCAGGCGCGTGCCGCTGGTCGCCAGCTGAGCCAGCACCATTGCACGGGTCGATAGGAAATGGTTGATCTCCGCGCTGCGCCTTTCGTCGAGCCCGCCCAACATGGCTTCCCGGCGGAATTCCGCGCACTCGGCATCTACCTTGCGGAGAAAGTGGAGCGGGCAGAGGCCCTCTCCTTCAAGTACAAAGGGAACTTCGTCACGGCAAAGCGGGTACTGGCAGTCCCTGTCCATAGTTACTACGTAGTACCCTATGTTACCGTCACAGTAAACGCCCATGCGTGCACATGCGGCTAATTGGTAAATATCTCGTACGCGATTCGCCTAGTGTTCTCCCCGCAGCCCCCTCCAACGGCACTCCTTAACCCCCGAAGTCCCACGGTTTTCGCTCGACCAAGCCGTTCGGAACGACAGGCCAAAAGCGCGGCCGGTTGCGCGGACATGCGCCCTATGCTAGCTTCGACGCCGAAGAGATGCATAAGGGCGCTGAACACTTTGCTCAAGCCTTCGAATCGCGCCGAAGAACGGCTCCTTGAACAACTGGACCTGGAACGCTTGCCCCGTCACGTGGCCATGATTATGGACGGTAACGGCCGTTGGGCCGGTCGCCGGCATCTGCCACGCATCGCCGGCCACCGGGCAGGAGTACAGGCGGCCCGGAAGATCATCGAGGCCACGGGGCGGCTGGGCATCCAGGCGCTCACCCTCTATGCCTTTTCCGTGGAGAACTGGCGACGGCCCCCTTCCGAGGTGGATTTCCTCATGCGGCTGCTGCGCGAGTATCTGCGCAAGGAACTCCCCAGTATCCACAAGAACAACATCCGCCTCATCGTCATCGGGCGTAGCAGTCAGCTTCCCTCGGCCGTCCATCATGAACTAGACGAGGCCATGAAGTTGACCGCTTCCAACACCGGCATGAAGCTCATCGTGGCGCTCAACTATGGCGGCCGTGCCGAGTTGGTAGACGCTTTCAACACGCTGATGGATCGCGCCCGCCACGAGGGCAAATCGTTCCCGAGCGTTGACGAACAGATGATTTCCGATCATCTCTACACTGCCGGTCTGCCCGATCCCGATCTGCTGGTCCGCACCAGCGGCGAGCTGCGCGTCAGCAATTTCCTGCTCTGGCAGATCGCCTACGCGGAAATATACGTCACGGAAACGCTCTGGCCCGATTTCAACGTCGCCAGCCTACTCGAAGCCCTGGTCGAATATCAGAAGCGGGAACGGCGGTACGGTGGACTAGGTCCTGGCAGGCAAACTTCGAACGGGCGGGCGGTTTCCTGAGCCGCCATTGGGCGCGCCGCGGCGCGCATACTTCGCCTGGGAGGGCATCCCGACTTTGTTCTGGAAACGAGCGGTAACGGCCGTAGTCCTTGTGCCGATCACGATCGCGGTGGTGCTGTTTGCCCCGCTTTGGATGCTGGCGGGGCTCGTCGGCATCGTCTTCCTGCTGGCCCTCTGGGAGTTCTTCCGGCTCAGCGACCTCGCCGGATTCAGCAGCTTTGTCCAGTGGACCACATTCTGCTCGCTGCTGATCCTTTACGTTCAATGGACCAGCGCCGGCACACCCATCGGCCGCCTGACGGGCGGTTTCTCCCATGCCCGACCCGCCGCGATCCCCGGTGGGATCGAGGGCATTCTCGTCCTGTTCCTGCTCGGCCTGGCCATTAGCGTGACTTTCACCAAGCTCGACGTGAGGCGCCGGTTGGGGGCGCTCGCTGTGAGCGCCGGCGGACTGCTGCTAGTAGCCTTACCCCTCAGCTATCTCGTACGCGTCGCGGAACTTCCTTCCGGTCGCAGCTTCTTGCTCCTGCTGCTCGTGCTCATCTGGGTCGGTGACACTTCCGCCTATTTCGTGGGCAAAGCTCTGGGTCGCGTGCCGATGGCGCCCGTGCTGAGTCCCAAGAAGACGTGGGAGGGCGCGGCGGCCAACCTGCTCGGGTCGCTCATAGTGGGGTTCGTCGCAGCGCGTTGGCTGCCGCTGTCGGCGACGGCCGTTCTGGGTCTGGCGCTGGTGGCCAATGTCGCGGGCCAGGCGGGAGACCTGCTAGAATCAGCCTATAAGCGGAGCGCAAGTGTAAAGGATTCCGGCCAGCTCCTCCCCGGGCATGGAGGGATGCTCGACCGGATCGACAGTTTGGCCGTTGCAGGGCCGGTTGTGTGGTTGTACTTGTGGTGTTTTTTGAGTGCCGGCCGCCTCCGCTGAATCGATCAAATACGGGAAATCATGAAAAGAATCGCTCTTTTGGGCTCCACAGGATCCATTGGACGTCAATCTCTGCAAGTTGTTGATTCACTCCGGGATCGCTTCTGCATCCGCGGGCTCGCCGCCGGCGGAAATCTAGACGAACTCACTGGCCAGATCGCCCGCCACCGGCCCACGTTGGTTTCGGTCTCCACAGCCGAGCGTGCCAAGGAATTGGCGGAGCGTCTGCGCGGCATGGGCGTCGCGCCGCTTCCGGAGATCGGATGGGGAGCGGAAGGCATCGAGCGCGTGGCCATTGATCCCGAAGCCGACCTGCTAATTTCCGCAGCCGTCGGCGTGGTCGGCCTGCCGGCCACTTACAAGGCTATTGAACTTGGCAAATCGGTCGCGTTGGCCAACAAGGAGGTCATGGTCGCGGCCGGGGAACTGGTTTCCGCTGCCGCGCGGCGCGCCGGCGTCCACATTCTTCCGATCGACAGTGAGCACAGCGCCATCCATCAGTGCCTCCGCTCCGGCAATCGCCCTGAACTTCGCCGCATCGTCCTCACCGCCTCCGGCGGTCCTTTCCGGAAAACTCCCATCTCCAAGATGAAAAACGTAACGCCCGAGCAGGCTCTGGCGCATCCCAATTGGAAGATGGGGCAACGAATCACGATTGATTCGGCAACGCTGACGAATAAGGGATTCGAGGTCATTGAGGCGCGATGGCTGTTCGACGCCGCGCCGGAGCAGATTGACGTGGTGATCCACCCACAGTCCACAATTCACTCGATGGTGGAGTTCGTAGACGGATCGGTCGTCGCCCAACTCGGGCCGCCGGACATGCGCATTCCCATCCAGTACACGCTCACCTATCCCGATCGGCTCCCGGCCAGCGGATTTTCGCTCGATTGGACCAAGATGCGGCTGGATTTCGAGCCTGTGTCGCTGAAGAAATTCCCTTGTCTGGGTCTCGCGCGTCACGCGCTGCAGGCCGGCGGCGCGCTTCCTTGCGCCTTGAACGCGGCTGACGAAATCGCGGTGGCGGCCTTCCTCGAGCGGCGCCTGGCGTTTCAGGATATTCCCCGGGTGATCGAACGGGTACTCGACCGCATGCCGCGCGCTCGTTTCGAGCGCATCGACGATGTGCTCGAATCCGACGCCGAAGCGCGCAGGCTCGCCCGCGAGGAGGTCGAGCGCAGGGAGATAGCCGCTTCATGAGCGATTTTCTGATTAGCGTCGGCTCGATCATCATTGTCCTGGGCGTGATGATCCTGGTCCACGAATGGGGCCATTTCATCGTCGCCCGGCTTTGCGGCGTTCGGGTCGATGTTTTTTCCATCGGCATGGGACCCCGCATCTGGGGCGTAAAGCGCGGGCCCACCGATTACCGCGTCAGCATCCTCCCGATCGGCGGCTACGTTCGCATGGCGGGCGAAAACCCGGTCGAGGAGCGCACTGGCGCGCCCGACGAATTTCTGTCCAAGAAGCGCTGGCAGCGCGCGCTCATCATCCTCGCCGGTCCGACCATGAACATCCTGCTGGCCGTCGTGATCGCCACGGCCATGCTCATGGGCGGCAAGGCCGAACCAGCCTTTCTTCGCCACGCCCCGGAAATCGCGGCCGTCGCTCCGGACACCCCCGCCCAACAGGCCGGTCTCCAGTCTGGTGACCGCATCGTCACCGTCCGAGGCAAACCCGTTCACACCTGGGACGACGTCGTCTGGCAGGCGATGTTCGTCACGCCGGGAGGCAAGCTGCCCGTTGTTGCCGAACGCAATGGCCAGCGCAAATCCGTCGAAATTCAGACGTCGCCCGACAGCAGCGAATACGATCTCTTCGGTTATCCGGTGCAGGCTACCGTAATCGAAAAGGTGGAGAAGGGAAAACCGGCTGAAGAAGGCGGCCTGCGGGCCGGCGACCGCATCGTCACCGTCAACGGCAATCCGGCAGTCAGCCCCGCCATGGTCGCCATGGCGATCGAGAATTCCAAGGGCAAGCCGGTCTCGATGACCGTCGAGCGCGACGGGCGCAAGCTCAACCTGACGCTCCATCCCACCTACGGCACTCTCGAGGGCCAGAAACGCTGGTTCATCGGTGCCTATTTCGAGGCCCCACCAACCTACCACACGAACCGCATCACTTCGGCCGTCCGCGGCGGCGTGCGCTACAACGTCATGCTCACCGCTGCGATCGTCAACACGATTTTCAAATTGGTGGAGCACAAAGCCAAGCTCAAGCAGCTTACCGGCCCGGTAGGGATCGCCGAAGCCTCCGGCAAGGCCGCGCGCGAGGGCCTGATGGCTTTCCTCAACATCATGGCGGTGATCAGCCTCAACCTGGGCATCATCAACCTGCTACCGATTCCCATCCTCGACGGCTGGCATCTGCTGACCCTGGGTGTGGAAGGAACGCTGCGGCGCGACCTCAGCGTCGCGGTGAAGGAGCGCGCGCTGCAGTTTGGCGTGATCTTCCTGCTGCTATTGATTCTGATCGTGACCTACAACGACATTCTGCGAATCGCCACTGGCGGTCATTGACGATCCGGTTCGGCTGACCCGGCCGGCCGCGGCTTTTCTTTCCTTTTCAAGGCGACGATGGCGCTCGCCACCCAAAGCGCTCCGCTGAGAACGACCAGTGGGGGCTTCTGTGCCAGCGCCAGGAAACCCGCCAGCAGCAGCACGAGCGCAAGCCAGATGTGCCAGTCCCGTTCGAGCGTCCAGCCGAACTCCTCGAATCGCTCACAAGCCAGCTTGGCAGCCACCCGCAAGGGCACTTCGCCTCCCTCTGCCGACGTTTCCCCCGCCCTTGAGGCTGGATGCTCCTCGAGCTTGTAATTCGGCAGGTAGAGCGGCGTCGGAGGGGTCTCCTGAAATTCGATCTCGCCTCCACTCGCCTCCTGCGCCTCAGCCGAGTTCAGTTCGTCTGCCTTCCTCCAGTCCTCTTCCGTCTGTGGCGTCGTCCAAAAACTTCCATAATTGCCCTCTTCCTCGAATTCCTCGCGGCGCCCCGCGCGGATCATTGCCTCCAGCCACGGTGGAGGATGGGAAGGATAGGCTGAACCTCGGGCTGGGCGTTTCGGGGTCGGTTCGGGCGACTGGTCATCCGCTAAGGTCTCCCGCTTGTTCTCAAATCCCAGCATCGCTCCGAAATCGCTGGCAGGTGTCGGCTCCGTCGGCGCCGTTTCCGCGAAAACAGGTCGCGCACTTTCGTGAATTTCCGCCGTACTGCCCTTTGAAGACGAGTTCTCCTCGCCGTCGTCGGATTGAAAAGCGGACGGAATCGTGGCTTCAGTTTCGGAAACTTCCATAGAGGGCGCCGGCGTCCCCAACTCTGTGGGGGCCGGCTCGAACACTTCGGCAACCGGTTCCGAAGTTTCGGCCGGAGGCAAGAGGGATTCCCGGATCTGGCTCAATGCTTGTGGGGGCATGGAATGGAAACGCACTCCGGCGCTTTTGCCCGATGCCGAAACCCACGCGATCCGTCCGCTGCCCCGAATGCGTTTTCTCGTCTCCAGGCAAAACGAGAAGCGGATCTCGCCACAACCCACCAGTGGATTCGCCACGCTGATCTGCATACCGCTTTCGCTGAGGTCCAGTACGATCCCTCCGTTGTTGGGTTCCAGGTCGAGATAGATAAGGGACGGCGGATTCTGTCTCAGGGTCTGACGGCGCTCGGATTTCATGGGACTGCCCGGAGCGGTGAGCGAAAAGCCTGCTTCGCTGGACTCTTGCTCCCTCAAGGGATGTGCTTTGCTGTTCACTGCATGCGAGCTTGCAGGTTCCGTTCCAGAGCCTGCCATCGGGAAACGGCTCTAGCGGCTGGTAGTTAGCGGAGAGTGAAAGGCGACTGCGGGACCAGGGCTGCAACACTCTGCACATTCCGGCGCGCCGCTTGGACCGCCACGCGGCTGAAGACTCTCGGGCCGTGGTCGTGTAGAATAGACCCGTGGATTCCTCCGCTGATCCGCGTAGAAGAGCAAAGATGGCCACAATCGTTTCGCCGCGGGTTTCGACGGGCGAGCGCATCAACATTTCAGCCGAGCCGGGCCGCCTCGAAGGGGAACTGGCGCGGCGCGGCATTCGTCTCACACGTCAGCGGCGCGTCCTGCTACGCATCATCGACACCGCGCCTGAGCACCTCAACGTAGAAGTGCTGCTCCGCCAAGCACGCCGGTTCGATCCGCGCCTGAATCGTGTCACCGTCTATCGCACGCTCGACCTGCTGAAGCGTTTCGGCCTAGTCGACGAGCTCGACCTGCTTCATCTCCGCGGCCATCAGCATTTCTACGAGATACGCGGCCCTCGCGACCACATCCATGTCGCCTGTCTTGGCTGCGGCAAAGTCCGCGAAATCGAAAGTGATCTGTTCGAGCGGCTCAAGCGCCAAATCGAGCGCGAATGCGACATCCAGATCACCGTCGCCCGCACCGAAATTGGCGGCTACTGCCCCTCCTGCCGCACCCGCTCCTAGCGTTACGCTTGGGAGAGAAAGTTCCCATCCTTTCCGCGTGCCGGTTCCGTCGCGGCTAGTTCTGCGCCGGGCGATGCTCCCAGGCCGGTCCCGTCAAAACCCTGCATGGCGAATAGCCGCGAGTTTTTCCCGTGGATCGTGCGGAGGCACGACAAGCGGCGAGGAATGTGAAGCGCGGAAAGCGGGACACGATGTCGAAGGGAAATTGAGACAAGTGGCGCATTTTCAATGACGTGGATTTTTCAAAGCGGGACATTTCGGGAGTGTCTTTGTGCGACGTTTTGGGCGAGAGGGGGCGCCGAAGCAGGTGAAGGGGCGGCTCGCCTGCCGGCGTCAGCTTAGCAGGCATCCCGTTGCCGCGCAGAATTCATTTCACCATAAACAGGCCGCTCGGCTCGTGAGGGCTTCGACGGCCCGGAATGGGCAGACCGCGCGGGTGTGCGGCCGGTGGCGGCGGGACGAGTTTCGCAAATCGGACGGATGCTATGACTGTGGGGTGATCTACGAGGTGACGGCGGGCTAGCGGCGGCGACGATCGAGGAGGGTGAAGAAGTGGCGGGCGCGCTCGATATCGCGCAGCACCTGCCTGCGTAGTTCTTCCGGAGAAGGGAACCGCTTCTCGTCGCGCAGCCACTTCCAGAAGTGCACTTCCATCGTTCCGGAGGTCACTTCTTCGGAAAAGTCCAGCAGGTGGCTCTCGACGGTGAGCACATGCCCCTGAAACGTCGGCCGCAATCCGACGTTGGTCGCCGCGCGGTACAGCCTCCCGCCGACTACGACTTCGGTTGCGTAGACGCCGCGGCCGGGCAGCAGTTCCTGTTCGTAGGCAAGGTTCAGCGTGGGGACCACGAGCTTTCGCCCCTGGCCCGTGCCGCGCTGGATTTTTCCGGTCAGCGCGAAAGGACGCCCGAGCATGCGCCCGGCACGCTCCACGCGGCCGGTGGCGATCGCCCGCCGCACCAGCGTGCTCGAAACCACCTGCCCCCGCAGTCTTACAGACGGCACGACGCCGACCGTGAAGCCCAATTGCTTGCCGAGTTGCGTCAGAAGCGGCGGATCGCCCTCCTGGCGATGGCCAAAGCGGAAATTTTCCCCCACGAACACCGCCGAGCAATGCAGCGTTTCGGACAGGATCCGCGTCGCAAACTCTTCCGGCGAGAGCCGGGCGAATTCGGCGTTGAACGGAATCACCAGAGCCGCGTCGAGTCCCGCCGCTTCGCAAAGCCGCAGCCGCTGTTCCAGCGTCGTGATCATCGGCGGAGCCTCGTCCTGCCGCAGCACGCGCGTGGGATGAGGATTGAACGTTGCGATCGCCGCCCGTTCGCCATTCGCGCGGGCGCGAGCTTTCACCTGGTCGAGAATCTGCCGGTGCCCGCGGTGCACGCCGTCAAAATTTCCGATGGCGGCGACCGTCGCCGCCCGACCTATTTCCCGGCGCCATTCCTCCTCCGACCGGCAGGTGCGCAGCGTCATGGGAGCGGGACCTCGATGCTCAGGCCGTCGTAGGCCAGCCGCACGTTCTCCGGCAATCGCCGGTTCGTCTCTTCGTGGCCCAGTTCGTGCGCGATGTGCGTGAACCAGGCGCGGCCGGGCCGCAGTTGCTCGACCAGCGCGAGCGACTGTTCCACATTCGAGTGCATCGGATGCGGCGTGTAGCGGAGCGCGTCGAGGATCAGCACGTCCAGGTCCGCAAGGAAGGGCATCGACTCCTCGGGCACCACGTTGAAGTCGGTCAGGTAGGCAAACCGCCCGAGCCGAAAGCCGAGCACGCCGATCGGCCCGTGGAGGGCGGGGATCGGGATCAGATGGAGTCTTTCGTCCGGCAAACCGAACGGATCGAACGGGCCGTCAATGGGCTGCATCCGGATCAGCGGCAGCGTGCTGTGCGGATTCGGATTGAAGATGTAGGCAAAGGTGCGACGCAGAATTTCGAGCGTCTCGGGCGCGGCGTACAGGGGAATTTCGGATTTCTGTTTGATATTGAACGGCCGGATGTCGTCCAGGCCGAGGATGTGGTCGGCATGGCCATGCGTGTAAACGATCGCGTCGAGCCGCCCGATCTTTTCCCGGAGTGCCTGCGTCCGGAAATCCGGCGACGTGTCGATCACCACGTTCCGGCACCCGACGGAAAGGAGCACCGACGACCTTGTTCGTCGATCCCGCGGATTTTCCGACCGACAGACGGGGCAACCGCAGCCGAGCGTCGGCACACCCATCGACGTTCCCGAGCCGAGAACCGTCAGGCGCAGCGACGCCATCGCTCAGAGATTCCCTCGTCCCCTCTCGCGGCCAGCGGTCGAGGCCGCCGCAGCTTTCGACATCTCCAGATAGCTCATCTTCAGGCTGCCGATCACGTCGAGCATGAGCTGTTCTTCTTCCGGAGCCAGGTTGCCGCGCGTCTTTTCGCGAAGCGCGTCGAGCATGTCCACCACCTCGCGCGCCCCCTCCAGGTCCACCATCGGCTTGCCCGTCCGCGGATCGGTGATTCCGCCGAGCAGCGCGACTGCGTTGCGTGCGATCAAGTCGATCAGCATTTCGAAGGCAGGCGATCGCCGCGGGACCTCGGTCGCCTCGGGGGCGGCTGCGGGCTTCCGCTCGGCCGCGGTGGGAGGCTTGGCCTCCGATTTCCCGGCGCTTGCGACTTCGGTTTTCTGCTCCTGCTCCATCTGGTCGCGCACTTCTTCCCGCAGCTCTCCCTCGGGATTGAAGAGTCTCCGGTCGATGACGCGGAAGCTATCGTCGTTTTGTTCTGCCATCGGAATGCCTCTTGGTTTGACGGGAGTTCGGCCAGGCGACGCATCCGGATTGCCGGGTTCGCCGGCCGTCAAATTCCTTTGTTTATCAGTGATTCCCGTACCCTTTGTCGTCCAATCTCTTCGAGTCTACCATCGCCCGGCGAAGCGGTCCAAGAAGCTGCCCCAGGACCCGCCGCCGTGCCGATGCCCGCAGTAGTCGTGTCGGCGCGGGTTGCGCGGGCGGCAGGCATGCCTTACAGTTTATCTTTCTTTTTATCTCTCCGCTCATGCCCAAACGAACCACGACTCAGCATCGGCTTGCGCGCGCCGGGCGGCGTTTCGAAAAGCTGGTGGAGGTGCAGGAGCGGCTGCGGGGCCCGGGCGGCTGCCCGTGGGACCTGGAGCAGACACACGATTCGCTGCGGCCGTACCTGATCGAGGAGACCTACGAGGTGCTCGAGGCGCTCGATTCGGGCGACGACAAGCGGCTGGTTTCCGAACTCGGCGACCTGCTGCTGCAAGTAGTCTTTCACGCACAGCTGGCCAGCGAGGAGGGGCGGTTCGACGCCGGCGACGTGGCCGATGCGATTCGCGAAAAACTGATCCGCCGCCATCCGCACGTTTTCGGCAAGGCGCGCGCGCGCAACTCCGCCGAGGTGCTCAAGCGGTGGGAGGAACTGAAAGCCGAGGAGCGGCGCGCGGAAGGCGAGCCGGAGCGGCGGTCGCTGCTCGAAGGCGTTCCGAAAAATCTGCCGGCACTGAGCGAAGCGTTTCAGCTGACCAGGCGCGCGTCGAACGTTGGTTTCGACTGGCAGCGGCTCGACGGCGTACTCGAAAAACTCGAAGAAGAGGCAAACGAACTCCGGCGCGCGTCCCGCAGCGGCCGCAACGGCCGCCGGCCGGCGCGCGCGGCGAATCGGCAAAAGCAGGCCCGCATCGAAGAAGAAGCGGGTGACCTGCTCTTCGCCGCGGCCAACGTGGCACGGTTTCTGAAGCTCGATCCGGAAATCGCGCTCAAAAAAGCCAACCGCAAGTTTCAGCGCCGGTTCCAATGGATGGAACGGGAAGCCGAACGACGCGGTAAGCGGCTGGCGCAACTTTCTCCGGAGGAACTCGATCAACTGTGGAACCGAGCGAAGGCGTCCAAACGGGAGTAGAGATTCAATTCCGGCATTGCCGCAGCCATGAGGATTTTCGCCACTGCCAGGCCATCGAGCATACCGTATGGAATGATCCCGGTATGGAGGTGCCATTCACGCTCTACGTCATCGCCGTCGAGACCGGCGGGCAGATGATTGGCGCGTTCGACGGCGACCGGATGGTGGGCTTCACCTTTGGGATGGCCGGCATGCGCGACGGGCGGCCTTACATTCATTCGCACATGACGGCGGTGCTGCCCGAGGCCCGCGATCGCGGCGTCGGCCGCGGCCTCAAGTTGTTTCAGCGAGACGATGCGCTGGCGCGCGGCATCGAGCTGGTCGAATGGACCTTCGATCCGCTCGAAGTCAAGAACGCCTACTTCAATCTGATGCGCCTGGGCGCGGTGGTTCGGCGCTTTCTGCCCAACTGCTACGACATTACCGCGAGCCCGCTGCACGCCGGCCTGCCGACCGACCGACTGGTGGCGGAATGGCACCTGCGTTCCACCCGGGTGGAGCGGTGCCTGCGCAACGAGCCTCCCGTCGAAACGTTTAGCGAGCAGGCCGAGCGGATTGCCTTGCCGCGAACGATCGGCGAACTCAAGCAGCGCGACCAGACGGCCGCGAGGAAGATTCAGACGCGCGTGCGGGAAGAGTTTCTGCACTGGTTCGCCCGCGGCTACGTCGCTCTGGCCATTGAAACCAGCGGCGAGAACGCCCATTACGTTCTCGAACCCGGCGATGCCGCCTGAGCGCGCAGCCGGAACCTCACCGATTGGATGGAGCCATGAAAATTGATCGGATGACCGTGCGCGAGATTCGGATGAGTCTGCTCGCGCCTTTTCAAACCAGTTTCGGCATCACCCGTGACAGGCGCATCCTGTTGGTGACGGTGGAGTGCGACGGCGTTACCGGCTGGGGCGAAGTGACCGCCGGAGAAACGCCGGGCTATAGCCCGGAAACCACGGATACCGCCCGCATGATCCTGGGCGATTTCCTCTGGCCAGCGGTGCGGGACAAGGAATTCGCGGCGGCGGCGGACGTCAGTGCGTTGATGCGCCACGTTCGCGGCCACAACATGACCAAGGCCGGGCTCGAAACCGCCGTCTGGGACGCCGAAGCGAAACAGAAAAACGTGCCGCTCTGGAAGCTGCTGGGCGGCACGCAACGGGAAATCCCCTGCGGCGTTTCGATCGGCATTCAGGAAAACCACGACAAGCTGATCGCAAAAATCGAAAAGGAGTTGGCCGACGGCTACCAGCGCATCAAGATCAAGATCGCTCCGGGCCGCGACGTGCCCGCCTGCGAGGCCGTGCGCGCCCGCTTCCCGAAGGTCCGCCTGATGGTGGACGCCAATTCGGCCTATTCGCTCGATGATCAACCGCTGCTGCGCCAACTCGACCATTTTCACCTGATGATGATCGAGCAGCCGCTCTTCTGGGACGACATCTACGCCCACGCGCTGCTGCAGCGCGAGATCGAAACACCGATCTGCCTGGACGAATGCATCCACGAAGCGCACCACGCCCGCGCCGCAATCGAACTCGGCGCCTGCCGCATCATCAACGTGAAGCTGGGCCGCGTGGGCGGCTACCGCTCAGCTCGGGCGATTCACGACCTGACGCAGCAGAACGGAATTCCGGTCTGGTGCGGCGGCATGCTGGAATCGGGCGTCGGCCGCGCGCACAACATCGCCATGTCCACCCTTCCCAATTTCAAGCTCCCTGGCGATGTTTCCGCCAGCCGACGCTACTGGGCGGAGGACATCATCGATCCCGCCGTCGAGGTAACGCCGAACGGCACGATCGTGGTGCCCGACGGTCCGGGCATCGGCTACACACCCAAGCTCGATATGATCGAGCGGCTGACGGTGAGCCGTAGCGTCTTCGAATAATTCTGTGAAACGGGATTCCCGACGACTGTGGGTGGGCCTGTTGGCCGCGGCGCTGGTGCTGGCATGGTCGTTCAACTACATCGCCGGCAAGATCGCGTTGCGGCATCTGGACCCGCTCACGCTGGCTTCGTTCCGCCTGGTGCTGGCCGGCACGATCTACCTGGTGATCTTTCTGTTGGCGCCGCGTCCGGTACGGCTCGGCTGGCGCGACGTGCCGACGTTTGCGCTGCTCGGGCTGTGCGGCGTGGCGATCAACCAGGGCGGTTTCACCATTTCGCTGAACTTCACCTCGATCGGCCACGTGGCGATGATCGTGGCCTTCGGACCGATGCTGGTTCTGCTGATCGCCGCGCTGGCAGGGCAGGAGAAGCTGACGCCGACGAAAATCGCCGGCATGGTCCTGTCTTTCGCGGGCGTCGCCCTGCTCGCCGTCGAACAGGGTTTCCGTGCTCACACGGGGGGCCTCGCCGGCGACTTGATCGCGCTCGGCGCGGTGACCGGCTTCGCGTTCTTCGTCGTGCTCGGCAAGCGCGTGGCGCACCGGTACGATACCGTGGCGTTCGGCACCTTCATTCACCTGACCGGCGCGATCCTGATGCTGCCGCTCGCGGTGCATCAGGCGCTCCATCTCGATTGGGGCCGGGTGACGTGGGCCGGCTGGGCCGGACTTGGCTATATGGCCGTGTTCGCATCGGTGGGCGCTTACCTCGTGTTCCACAAGCTGCTCGGCTACATGTCGGCCTCGCGCGTTGCCTCGCTGAACTTTCTGCTGCCCATCGTGGCCACCACGCTCGGCTTCGTGTTGCTCGGCGAGAGGATCGGCCGCAGCTTCATCATTGCCGCTGTGCTGGTGCTCGGCGGCGTCTGGCTCGCCCAGCGCGGCCGCTGGCAGGAAGCGCCAGCAGACTAACGGCCGAGCAGGAAGGGACATTCTCTCGAATGGCCTGGGGCAATATCCGGATTTTCGTGAGTACCCCGGAACGAGCACGCCCGGTTGTCTGCCGGAGGCTCGACGGGGATCAGGGCTCGGGGACCTGGAGCTGGGGCATGGGGCGTGCGGAGAAGAGGTAGCGACAGGGTTTTGCAAGCCAGCGCGCCCAGCGGGCCGAGCGCGCGTGACGGGCGCTGTCGGTGGCGATGCCGGTGTTGGCGTACATTTGGCGATAGAGCTTCGAAATCAGAACGAAAGCCAGGCGTCCACGGGCCGAGCGCAGGAATTGCGATCGTTTCCAGATGCGCGGCAGGCTGTAGAAGTGATCCCACACATACTGCGTGCGTTGGCGAATCTCGTCGGCCGACATCACCGGATGCGCGCAATAGAGCTTGGGGCGCAGCGCCTGCGGGATCAGCCAATGGCGGGTGAGCGGAATGCCGTCGATGCGCCGGGGATCGAGTTCCATCGTCTTCTCCCACTTCGCGAAATCGACGGTACCGGGGAACGGCGTGAGCATGACAAACTGCGCGAATGTAATGCCAGCTCGCTGGGCAACGGCGACGGTGGCGTCGAACGTTTCCGGACGGTCGCTGGGCAAGCCGAAGATGAACGAGCCAAGCACGTGGACACCGTGGCGGCGGAAGGTCTGCAAACGCTCGACGAGATTTTCTCCGGCGCAATTGAAATCCTTGTAGACGTCCTTCAGTCCTTCCGGCGTAACCGATTCGACGCCGACGAGCGCACCCTTGATGTGGGCCTTGCGCATGGCCTCGAGAAAGTCTGGATCCTCGGCCGCTTCCATGGTGATCTGGGTGAAGAAGACCGTGTCCGGGGGCAGCTGGGCGAGCCGGCGCATGAGGTTGAGACGCTCGGTCCGAATAGCGCTGAGTTCCTGAATGCGCGGGATGTTGTTTTGCCGCCGGGCGAGTTTGAGGTCGGTGAGCGTTACGGGATAGAAATTGTCGTCGGCGAGAGCGATGAAACGAAAGCCGCGCCGGCGCAACTCGACAATCTCCTCGATGACGGCGTCGGAAACACGCTGGCGCGGGCGCTGCCCGTCGGTGCGCCAAACGGAGCAGAAGGAGCAATGCTTCGGGCAGCCGCGCACCGTCTGCACCGACGCCCACATGTAACGATTGCGCGGCAGCAGATCCCAGCGGGCGGGAGCGAAGTCAGACGCCTCGACGCGACCACCGAAGTAGACCGGCTGCGGCGTTCCCTTCACGCAATCGGCAAGCACGGAGGCCCAAACGCGGTCGCCATCGCCCTTGACGACGGCATGAGCGCCACCGAGTTGCTGTGCCTCCTCGGGATAAAGTGTGGCGTGAATTCCGCCAAAAACGACGTAGGCGCCGCGATCGCGGGCCATTTTCCCGATCTCGTAGCCGCGCAGTGCGTTCCCGGTGTGAATGCCGATGCCGACGATGTCGCCCGGTCCTATGCTTTCCGGCGTCACCTGACTGATCGTTTCGTCCACGATCAGCGGATCGCCATAGGAGCCAGGCGTGGCACCGGCAAGAACGAAAAGCCAACGCGGGGTGATAACTGCGGTGCCAAAGGACACATGGCTGGCGTTCACCAGATGAATTTTCATGAAGGAGTCGGCCTCTTTGTAGCCAGTTGGCAACGGCTATGTGGATAAAAAAACCGAAACATGAGATGGCTTTTTAGGTTTCCCAGCCGACCAGAACGCTGACGATACACCTTGCGGGAGCGAAATGCAAAGAGCCGAGGGGCAGTTCTCTTCCGCCACAGCATGGAATCCAATTGGGTCGGGCAGGGAAGTTCGGGTGGGGAATTTCTGAAGGGGCCATGAGGCAAGATGTAGCACGATGTGGCGAAAAGCTCAACAAGCTCGAAAAAGCGGGGAATTCCGGGTTGAAATGCGGGCAACACAGATTTAGTCTGGCGATTGTCAATGCGAACACTTGCAATTCTCGCCGTTGCCGCAGTTCTTCTGGTGGCTCCGATGCGTGTGCGAGCCGGAGAACAGTCGTTGCTGATCGCGACGGCGTCTTCGCAAGCCATTCAGAACGAAAAGGCCAACACCTACGACCTGTCGCGCATGCGCAATCGTGCGATGATCCGGCGGTTCTACCGGGCTGGCTTGCTGGATGTGGTGCCGACCTACACGAAATATTATTATCTGCACGACATTCCCCGTTCCTATCACTACCTTCGTCCGTGGACCAAATTGTTTCTCGACCGGCTGAGCCGGGAATATTATCAGCGGTTCCGGCAGCGGCTTCGGATCACCAGCATGATCCGGACGGTGGTGATGCAGCGCCGACTGATTCGTATGAACCCCAATGCGGCGCGGGCCACGGGACCTGACCGCTCCTCCCATCTGACCGGAGCGACGCTGGATATTTCCAAACGATTCATGAGCTATCGCGGCCAGGTGTGGATGAGGCATGTATTGTTCCGTCTAGCCGAGAGCGGCTATCTCTATGCCATCGAGGAGTTCGTGGAACCCTGCTTCCACGTGATGGTCTATCCGAACTACCGCCAGTACGTGGCGCGAATCACTCACCGGCATCCGCGCCTTTCCGTGGCCGAGCGCAGAGCCAAGTAGCGCAGCCTTACCAATCTCCTCATATTCCCTCCCAAACCTCGGAGCGGAGCGGCTTGCATCGCGCTGCGCGCCGTGCTAGGTTCGCGGCGCGATGACAACTCCTTCCGGTACGCAAAAAGCCAAGCGGATTGCCGTGATTCCCGGCGACGGTGCGGGCGTCGACGTCACGGCTGAGGCAGTGAAAGTGCTCGGCGCGGTCTCCGCCGCCAGCGGGCGCGCGCTCGAACTCGAACATTTCGACTGGTCGGCCGACCGGTACCTGCGCGACGGGACAACGCTGCCAGCAGGAGCGCCAGAAATGCTTGTCGAGCGATTTGACGCGATCCTGTTCGGTGCGCTGGGCGATCCGCGCGTGGGCGACAATCGCCACGCCGCCGATATCCTGCTGGGGCTGCGTTTCCAGCTCGACCTCTACGTGAACCAGCGGCCGTGCACCTTGCTTGACGCTCGCCTGACTCCGCTGCGCGGCCGCGAGGAGCGCGACCTGGATTTCGTCATCTTCCGCGAGAACACCGAAGGCCTGTACGTCAATATCGGCGGCGTCTTCAAGCGCGGCACGCCAGACGAAGTGGCCGTGCAGGAGCAGATCAATACCCGCAAGGGCGTCGAGCGGATTCTTCGGCACGGGTTCGAGTACGCCCGGCGCTACAAGCTTTCCCGACTTTGCATGAGCGACAAGGCAAACGCTCTGCCGCACGGGCACGGGCTCTGGCAACGCGTCTTCGCCGAGCTGCGGCCGCAATATCCCGGGGTCGAAGCCCGGCATCTCTACGTCGATGCGCTGGCGGCCGAGATGGTCCGCGATCCCTCGCAGTTCCAGGTGATCGTCGCGCCCAACCTGTTGGGCGATATCCTCAGTGACCTGGGCGCACAGCTTGTAGGCGGCATGGGAGTGGCGCCCTCGGGAAATATCCATCCCGGGAAGATCGGGCTGTTCGAGCCGGTGCATGGCTCGGCTCCGAAAATCGCCGGCAAGAACCTGGCGAATCCGGTCGGCGCGGTGCTTTCGGCGGCGATGATGCTCGAAGAAATCGGCAGGCCGCAAGAAGCATCAGCAATTCGCGCGGCCGTGCGTGCCTCGGTGAGGGAGGGGAAGACAACCACCGATCTCGGCGGGGCAATGGGAACGCGCGAAGTGGGCGACTGGATGGCAGACTACGTCACGAAGCACGGAGTCGCCCGTACCTAACCGCCGTTGCCGGCCGCCAGGGGAATTCCCTTTGACGGAGCCCGCACCCTGAAGTGTGCGGCGCTCTGAACCCGTTCCACACCGACGTCCCCACTCCCACCAGTCGTCCATTGCAACCCGAAGTCCCGCATATCCCCTCGGTAAAGAAGCGGAACTCGTGTTGACTTGTTATGATCATATGATCATAATTAAAGCAGAGAGCCTCGAATGGCACGACCACTTTGTTGCCGAAGGGTGCGCGGGGAACCGCGCAGCACGTTTTTCAAACCGAGAGGGATTCCCCTAGCCGAACTGGAAACCATCGTCTTGACGGTGGACGAATTCGAAGCGGTCCGGTTGGCGGACCTCGAAGGCCTATACCAGGAAGAGGCCGCGCAACGGATGGGGATCTCCCGACCAACCTTCGGCAGGATCGTCGAATCGGCACGCAAGAAGATTGCCGAGGCGCTGGTGAACGGCAAAGCGCTGGAAATTCGAGGCGGGGAGGTTGAGATGGTCAACGAACGAGAGTTTTTGTGCGGATCTTGCCAGCATCGCTGGCAGGTCCCCTACGGCACGGGGCGGCCAGACGCATGCCCTCAGTGCCAGAGCCGCGACATCCACCGCGCTCCCGAAGAGCGCGGCCGGGGACGGCAAGGAGGGTGTGGGCAAGGTCGCGGAAGGAAAATGAGGCATGGTTGGGGCCGCCAGGGACACGTTACGGAACCCAGCCGTACGGGAGGAAAGGAATGAAAATCGCCATTGCTTCGCCCGACGGAAGTCACGTCTCGGCACATTTTGGCCGTAGTTCGCATTTTCTCGTGATCGACGTGGAAAACGGGAAGGTCGTCGGCAAGGAACTCCGTGCCAACCCGTTTGCCGGCCACGGTGGAGGGGGATGCCATGGAGAAGGTCACAATCGGGTTGACGCGGTCGGCCACGGTTCGATGGTCAGCACGCTTCACGACTGCAACGCGGTTTTGTGCTACGGGATGGGAGCCGGGGCTGCCGAGGCGCTAAACCAATCTGGGACTCAACCCTACCTGCTCGGCAAACGGTGCACAGCGGAGGACGCGGTTGTTCTGTTCCTCGAGGGGAAATTGGCACCATTGACGCAAGGGCATTGCCACTGCCACGAATGAGGGACGTGCCGGTCACCGGTAAGGAACCGCTTCTCCGACAGTCCTCAATGGTCCGGGAGAAAAGGAGAAAAGCCGTGAAAAGTGCGAAGCTTTGGGGAGTTCCTCTGTACGCAGTGCTCTTCTTCCTGGCTGGCGCCTCGCCGACGTTTGCCCAGGGAGGCAAGGGCGGACCCCGACAGGGACCAAGATACGCCTCACGGCCAAAGTGCAGTCGTTGAAACTGGCATTCACGTGGGATACCAGGCGATTCGCTTCCGGACCGGGAAGGCAACAATCGCACCAAGAAGGAAACCGCCGACATGGGCCCAGAAGGCCGTGCCGGCGGCCTCGGGCGCCCCTAATGAGGCGATGCCGCTCACGAACTGGATCAGGAACCAGTAGCCGATCATGAAGAGCGCCGGCAATCGCCAGAAAAAGAAGAAAAACACCAGCGGCACGAGCGTGAGCACCTTCGAACGCGGATAGAGAATCAGGTACGCGCCCATCACACCGCTGATCGCTCCGCTGGCTCCAATCGTCGGAACGTTTGATCCCCATGCGAACAGCGTCTGGGTGACTCCGCCCGCCAAACCGCAGGTCAGGTAGAAAAGCAGGTAGCTGCCCGAGCCGAGCGCGTCTTCCACCGCCCCGCCGAAAACCCAGAGGAACCACATATTGCCGAGAATGTGCAGCCAGCCCCCATGAATGAACATGCTGCTGAACATCGGCACGGTAAGGCTGAACAAGGAAACCTGGCGTCCGGCAGCCGCAAGACTGTAGCGGGCCGGCACGAGTCCAAACTGCAAGAAGAACGCTTCGAGCGCATGCGGGCTGAGCGAAAGCTCATGAACGAAGACGGCGAAATTCATGGCGATCAGCATCACGGTGATCGCCGGCACCCCGCGCCTGCCGAGCAGGACCTTGAGCGGGATCATGCGTTCCTCGCGGCAGCGCGACCTAGTGACGCGGCGTCGTAGGCAGCATCGCGCCTGCGTCCGGTTTCGAGGAAATGAAGGATCTCCTCGACAGGGAAGATCCCTCCGCGCGCGCCGGGCCGCGTGCAGTTGAGGCCCGCAGCCGCGCAGGCGAATTGCAGGCAACGGTCGATCTCCCAGCCGGAAAGCAAGCCGTAGATGTAGCCGCCGTGGAAAACGTCGCCGGCACCTGTGGTATCGACCGCCTCCACGAGAAAGGCTGGAGCGTAATGAAAGCGCACTCCATCCCAGGCGAGCGCCCCGCGTTCACCGAGCGTCACCGCGGAAAGGCGGCAGCCGTAACGCCGGGCCAGCAACGGCAAGGCCAGCAGAGGATCGGACTCGCCGAGCAGACGGGCGGGGAATTCAGAGGAAGCCAGAAGAAAGTCCACCGACTCGAGCAGAGCCTCGACGCCGGGGTAGAGGTTATCGACGTCCGCCATCACGGGGATCCGCACCTGGCGGGCCCAGCGCGCCGCCTGAGCGACAGCAGGGGCATCGTGCCCGTCGACGTGCAGCAGACGCGCGCGTTCGATCCAACGGCGATCGAGCCGCTCGGGCTGAAGAGCGAGCGCGGGATCGCGTCCCCACAAAATCGTCCGCTCGCCTGTCGGCTCGTCGACCAAAATAAATGAAAACTGGCTTTGGACACCTGGCACGACGAACCAGTAGGCCTCAACGCCCTCCCGTTCCAGCTCGCTGCGCTGGAACCGGCCAAGGTCATCGTCCCCGATGCTGCCAACGTACCGGGCCGTCAGTCCCCAGCGGCGGCAGGCCACCATGGCACTCGCCACCTGCCCACCCGCCTGCCGTTCCACCGACAGCACCTTCATTTTCGAATTGAAGGCAGGGAAGCCCGGCAAACGGATGACGGTGTCAGTCGCGTTCAGACCGACACCAACGACGTCCACCATATCGTGTTCGTCCAGCATCAGGGGATCATTTAAACGACAGCATGGAAATTTGCAAGTGCAGGAGAGAAAGGGAAGAACCGGCAGGGGAGAACGTCCGATAATTATCTGTCCACCGGCGCCGCAGTTTACATAATTTACCGGCTCAGATTAACTTCCTGTTTAGAAACGGGTTAGAATGATATCGTCAGGGAGGTGAGCTAAGACCCGGCGGGGGTTATTGGCCCTGGCGGCTGGCCAATGCTTGGGAGTCGCGGACTGAGATCCGGCACAATTTGCAGGGTTTATGACGCTTCGCGTTTGCTTCGCCGGTAGGGCTGTGCTAAGTAGTGCAGTCTTGAGCGCCCAGGTGAGTTCGCGCGCCCTTTATGCCCGTACGTGAATCGGAAGCAATCATTCTGCGTACCTATGCCCTCGGCGAGGGCGACCGACTGGTCAGCTTTCTCAGCCGGGCGGAGGGACGGATTCGCGGGGTGGCGCGAGGGGCGAGAAAGCCGAAGAGCCGATTTGGGGCATCGCTCGAGCCGATGTCACATGTACGGATCTGGTTTTACGAGCGCGAAACGCGGCAATTGGTGCGAATCAGCCAATGTGAATTGATTGAGTCGTTTTTGGAGGCACAGCGGTCCTATAATGCCAACGTCGCCTTTGGGTTGATGGCCGAGATTACCGAAGGGGTTTTGCCAGAGCACGAACCCTCCGATCCGGTTTTTCGCCTGCTCCTGGCTACGTGCAGGGCGATACAGGGCAGTGGTCTGATAGCATTACCGATCAGCTACTTCGCGCTGTGGACGGTGAGGCTTGGGGGCTGGCTGCCCCCGCTTGATCGTTGTGCGGGGTGCGGTCGAGACTTGGCAAAACAGTCCGGCTGGGCAAATGCGGAAGGTTCCGGCGTTTTTTGCAGCCAATGCCGCCCGCAGGGAGCCCGCAGCCTGTCAGCCGGGGCCCTGGCAATAGCCAAATCGATGCTTCGAGTGTCACTTGAGAAATTATTGACAGCCCAAAGCAGCCGGGGAGCGGCAGAGTTGACCAATTACCTGATGGATTTGATCGAGCAGCACATCGAAAGGAAGCTCAATGTGCGTTCGATGCTCGAATTGGCACCCTAATGAAGAAAAACGTAAAGAAAGCTCCCAAACCGAAAGGACTCACCTTCCAGCAGCTCATCTTCGACTTGCAGAAGTATTGGATCGAGCAGGGCTGCATTCTTCAACAACCTTACGACGTAGAAGTCGGAGCCGGAACGATGCACCCGGAAACCTTTCTGCGCGTGCTCGGACCCGATCCCTATCGAGTGGCCTACGTACAACCGTCACGCCGGCCAACCGATGGCCGATACGGGGAAAACCCGAACCGGCTCTACAAACACACACAACTTCAAGTAATACTTAAACCAATTCCCGATGCAGTACAAGACATCTACCTTCAGAGCCTGATCGCCATCGGCATCGACCTGAGAAAGCATGATATCCGGTTTGAGGAAGACAACTGGGAGTCGCCGACCCTGGGTGCCTGGGGAATCGGCTGGCAGGTACTGCTTGATGGCCTGGAGATCACCCAGTTCACCTATTTCCAGCAATGCGGCGGATTGGACCTGGATCCTCCCTCGGCAGAGCTGACCTACGGACTCGAGCGGATCGCTTCCTTTCTTCAGGAGGTCCCCAGCGTTTTCGATCTGCGCTGGTCGGACACAGTGAAGTACGGCCAGGTCAGACTTGCCGAAGAGCAGCAGTTTTCGGCCTACAGCTTCGAAGCCGCCGACGCCACTACGGCGCGAACGCTTTTCGAGATGTACGAGCGGGAAGCGATGGCCCTACTGGATCGGTTCGCCGAACTCGCGCAAGGCGAGCGGGAACGTTTTCCCGTACTGGCGGCATACGACCTGGCTCTGAAATGCTCGCACCTTTTCAACGTGCTGGATTCACGCCGAGCGATCTCGACCACCGAGCGCGCGGCGATGATCGGGCGCGTCAGGGCTATTGCGTGTCGTGTGGCGGAAACCCATCTTGCGCAGCACGATGAGCTGGCCGCAGGGGCTAACCAGGAGCGGTCATGAATGGAAAAACAAAAATGAGAGCCGCCCCGCGGCGCACAGCCCGGTCGAGTCCGAAACCTCAGCGAGAGACGGCGCATTTCCTGCTGGAAATCGGATGCGAAGAAATCCCGGCGCGCATGCTTCCGCACGCCGCCGAGGAGCTACGGGTGCTGCTGGGAAAGTACCTGGCTACCTATTCACTAACCGATGCTGGTGCGATCGAAACTTTCGGGGCTCCGCGCCGACTGGTCGCTTCGATTCCGGAGATTCGACTGCGGCAGCCTGACAGCCGAACCGAGACCTTGGGCCCTCCGAAGTCGGTGGCCTTCGACGATGTCGGCCGGCCGACAAGAGCAGCGGAAAGTTTCGCGGGAAAGCAGGGCGTTCGGGTTGCGGACCTCGAGACGACCGCAACCCCGCGCGGCGAATACGTAGTATCGCGGAAACGGGTACGCGGACGCGGCGCCATAGAGATTCTAGCCGAAGTTCTGCCGCGCGCCATTCTCGAACTTTCATTTCCGCGGAGCATGTATTGGACCAGGAGCAGCGGTCCACGATTCGTTCGGCCGATCCGATGGATCGTGGCGCTGCTCGACGAAAAGGTGGTGCCGTTCTCCATTGGCGAGGTGCGTTCCGATCGGATTTCTCAAGGACATCGTTTCCTCAGTCAGCACAGAAAGATCCCCATTGCGGGGGCAGGGAATTATCTGGAAAAGCTGAGAACGGGTCGCGTCCTCGCCCGGCCGGAAGAGCGAAGACAGAAGATCGAGAAAGAGCTTTCCCGACTGGTAGCCCAGCGACGCTTGCGTGTGCGGCCCGACCCCGACCTTCTCGAAGAGGTCGTCTATCTGAATGAATACCCGACGGCGCTGCTGGGGAGCTTCGATTCGGCCTATCTCGAACTGCCGGATGAGATCCTGGTCACGGTAATGCGTGGCCACCAGAAGTACTTCGCCGTGGAGGATCGCAACGGCCAACTCGCGCCATACTTCACGGCAGTGATCAATATGGAATCCGATTCCGCAGGATTGATTCGAACAGGGCACGAGAGAGTTTTGCGTGCACGATTCGCTGACGCCCGGTTCTTCTGGGATACGGACCAGAGATGTCGGCTCGCCGACTACCTGCCCCGACTCTCCGGAGTGACCTATGAGTCGCGACTCGGAAGCTATCTCGACAAGGTTGAACGTGTGCGCAGGCTGGCCCAGTCAACGGCGGAACAATGGGTCAACTCGGGCGTCCCGGAAGCCGACATTGCCATGGCCGATCGAGCAGCTGAGCTGGCCAAGTGCGACCTGGTCACGGAAATGGTCCGGGAACTGCCGGAACTTCAAGGCATTGTTGGCGGACTCTACGCGGCGGAGCAGGGAGAACCACAAGCCGTTTCCTGGGCCATTTACGACCAATATCGACCAGAAGGGCTCGACGATTCCATTCCCCGGAACCTGGCGGGGTGCGCAGTGGCCATCGCTGATCGGTTGGATTCGCTGACCGGCTGCTTTTCGGTCGGCCTGATCCCTTCGGGATCGAGCGACACGTTCGGGCTGCGACGAGCTGCGCTGGGCATCGTGAAGATCCTGCTGGAGCGCACGCTGCCATTCTCGCTTTCCGCGGCGATTGCCACGGCATCGAGACTGCTTCATAACCTGAAACCAAACCTTACCGTCTCGGCGGAAACGGAGAGCCAGGTCCGCAACTTCATTCAGGAGCGGGCGCGCTACATCTTCCACGAACGGTTCGGCTACGCGTACGACGAAATTGACGCCGTGCTGGCAGCCGGAGCGGACGACCTCGTGGATGCGGAGCAGCGGATCGCCGCAGTGCGGGCGGTGCGACGCACCCGGAATTTTGAGCCGCTGGCGGTTGCATTCAAACGGATTCGGAATATTCTCGAAAAGGCGGGTCCGGTGGAGAACTGGCGGCTCGGTTCAGTGAGCAAGGAACTGCTTACCGAAGAAGCCGAAAGGAAGCTGCTCTCGGCGGTGGAGAGCGTCGGTGCCGAGGCGACCCGACTGAAAAAGGCGGGGCGTTATCGGGAGGCGCTGGAGGCGATCGCCGGCCTCAGACCCGTAGTGGATCGTTTCTTTGATGATGTATTGGTGATGAGTGAAGATCAGTCTGTGCGGAAGAATCGACTGACGCTTTTGGCGCAGCTCCTTCGGGAATTCTCCACCATCGCCGATTTTTCCGAGATTCAGACGGAAAGCTCCGCGCGCTGAGCGGGTTCGAGGAGAACCCAAATGTCGGCGCGCCGACCAACGGACAGGAAGGAAAGGTGAACTACAGATGAAATATGTCTATTTCTTTGCTCGCGGGAAAGCCGAAGGATCGACGGTCATGAAAGGGCTGCTCGGAGGCAAGGGTGCCGGATTGGCCGAGATGACTCGCCTCGGACTGCCTGTTCCTGCCGGATTCACGATCACGACGGAAGCCTGCGATTACTATTTCAAGCACAAGCGGACGCTGCCGCGCGAACTTTCGTCACAGGTGAAGACCTCCATACAGCGACTGGAAAAGACCACCGGAAAAAGGTTCGGCGACAAGAAGAATCCGCTGCTCGTCAGCGTACGGTCGGGCGCGGCGATGTCGATGCCGGGCATGATGGAGACGGTGCTGAACCTTGGAATGAACGACGATTCGGTCACAGGGTTTGCCGCCGCTACCAACAACCCACGTTTCGCCTGGGACGCCTACCGGCGGTTCATCCAGATGTATTCGGCCGTGGTGGAGAACCTGCCAAAACACGATTTCGAAGAGCATCTGCGCAATGAGCGGAAGCGTTTCGGCGCGTCGGACGACACGAAGATGCCTGCCGAGGGATGGCAGGAGCTGGTAAGTCAGTTCAAGGAAATCTACCGGGAGAAGACGGGGCACAACTTCCCGCAGGAGCCCGAGAAGCAGCTCTGGGGAGCGATTCGCGCCGTCTTTGAATCCTGGATGGCCGACAAGGCGGTGACCTATCGCAGGGTGGAGAAGATCACTGGGCTGCTAGGCACGGCGGTGAACGTGGTGCAGATGGTCTTCGGCAACCGAGGGGAAAACTCCGGTACGGGAGTCTGTTTCACTCGCGACCCTTCGTCCGGAGACGGATCGCACTTCTATGGAGACTTCCTGCCGAACGCCCAAGGCGAAGACGTGGTCGCCGGGATTCGCAATCCGCTGCCGCTGACCGAAATGGCAAAGCGGCTGCCCAAACCTTACAAGGAACTCGAACGCGCCCGGAAGCTGCTCGAGCGTCATTACCGCGACATGCAAGACGTCGAGTTCACTGTGGAAGAGGGAACTCTCTACATTCTCCAGACGCGCACCGGGAAGCGCACTCCGGCGGCGGCGTTCCGTATCGCCACCGACCTGGCCCAGGAGCGGCTGATCACCAAGAAGGAAGCGGTGGAACGGATCAAGCCGCACGATATCGAGCGGCTGTTCTACCCAATCATCGATCCGGAATTTTCTAAAGAAAAACTCGAAGCTGCCAGGATCGCCAACGGAATCAATGCCGTTCCCGGAGCGGCGGTCGGACGAGCCGTGTTCACCGCACAGGAAGCGGAGGAATGGGCTTCGCGAGGCGAGAAGGTAATTCTGGTACGTCGGGAAACCAGCCCGGAGGACGTGGGCGGAATGTACGTTGCCCAAGGCATTCTGACGGCCACTGGCGGCAAGACGAGCCACGCTGCAGTGGTGGCGCGCGGCTGGGGCAAGTGCTGCATCGTGGGCTGCGAAGCGCTGGAGGTCGATTACAGCAACCGGCGCTTGAGCGTCAACGGGCACTCGGTGTCGGAAGGCGATTGGATCACGCTGGACGGCAACGAAGGATTGGTCTTCGAAGGGCAAATCCCGGTGGCGATGCCAACGCTGCCTCGTTCCTATTTCACGCTGCTGAGCTGGGCGGACGGGATCCGGCGACTGGGCGTTCGTACGAACGCCGATACGCCGCGCGACGCCCAAAAGGCTCGAGAGATGGGAGCGGAAGGCATCGGGCTGTGCCGCACCGAGCACATGTTCTTCAAGGACTTCGAACAGCCAGAGCACAGCGCCGACCGTCAGTTCGCCATTCAGGAGATGATTCTGGCGGACACGTCGGAGGCGCGGCGCCGCGCACTCGAGAAGCTGTTGCCATTCCAGCGGCGTGACTTCAAGGGACTATTCGAAGCGATGAAGGGTTTGCCAGTGACGATCCGTCTGGTGGACCCGCCGCTGCATGAGTTCGTTCCCCACGAACCGGAGCGGCAGCGGGAACTGGCGGAGAAGATCGGTATCAGCCAGGAGCAGGTGGCAAAGCGCGTGGAGCAGCTGCGCGAAGCGAATCCAATGCTGGGGCACCGCGGCTGCCGTCTGGCCATCACTTACCCGGAGATTCTCGAGATGCAGGTGCGGGCAATCATCGAGGCAGCGGTGGACTGCAAGAAGCGGGGCATTCAAGTATTGCCTGAGATCATGCATCCGCTAACGATGGACAAGAAGGAACTGTCCATCCTGGCCGATGCCACCCGGCGCGTGGCCGGCGAGGTGCTCAAGGCGGCCGGCGTAAAGCTGAACTACACGATCGGCACCATGATCGAACTGCCGCGCGCGGCGCTGCTTGCCGATCAGATCGCCGAAGTGGCCGAGTTCTTCTCGTTCGGCACGAACGACCTCACGCAGACGGTGATGGGACTCTCGCGCGACGACGCCGGGCGATTCCTGCCCGACTACGTCGACGAGAGCAAGGCCGGCGTGTTCAAGGCCGACCCGTTCCAGTCGCTCGACACCGAAGGCGTGGGCTTGCTGGTGCGCTGGGCGATCGAACGTGGGCGGGCGACTCGCAAGAACCTGAAGATAGGGATCTGCGGCGAGCATGGGGGTGACCCGGATAGCGTCCGATTCTGCCACAAGGCGGGGATGAACTACGTCAGCTGTTCTCCCCTTCGTGTGCCGATCGCCCGGTTGGCTGCTGCGCAGGCCGTGATCGAGGAAGAACAGCAGGCAAAGCCAAAGAGCGGCTCAAAGAAGAAGGCCCAGAAGAAAACCACCAAGAAAATAACGAAGAGAAAGAAGTGAACGTAAAGCTTTAAGTCGCACTCGATGAAGTGGCGGGCGCTCGAAACGCCCGCCGCTTCATTTATGTTGGCATCTTCAAGAAAAAGTAGAGGCCCACAAAAAGAAAGATGGCATCGGGTGCCCAGCCGGCAACAAACGGCGGCAGTTGTCCCACGGCACCCATCGCCTCAAACAAGGCGGCCGAAGCCCAATAGACGATCCCAATGCCCACGCCGACGGCAAGTCCGCCCACAGCGCCACGCGTACCGAGCAGGAACGGAAAGGGAATCGCGATCAGAATGATGATCGCGGCGAGCAGAGGGAAGGCGAATTTGCGCTGCCACTGCACCGAGAGACGAGAAACGTCGAATCCCGCGTGTCGCAGCTGTGCGATGTAGTCGCCGAGCTGCTGCCAGTTCATCTGATACGCCTGAAGGACTTCCCGCTGGAAATAGCTCGGAGGCTCGTCGATTTCCGGGAAAGAAGCCACCGTGAACGGCTGGTATTTCGTCACTTGCTCTTGCTGGAAATCGCGAACCCAACCCTGCTCGAGCACCCAAGTATGGAGCAACGGTTCCCAGTGGGCACGACGGGCGAACACGCGGCGGCGCAGCGAGAAGGTTCTCGGGTTCATTTCGAACACGTTCAGCCCGCCGAAAAGATGATGGTCAGCGTCGTAGAGCTCGTAATTGTAGATCTTGTCTCCTCGGCCAAAGATCCAGTGCAGGCGTGGCTGGAAATAGGTCTGGGCCGGGCGCCCCTTGATCTGATTACGCAAGGCATCCTGTTTCCGGTTTGCGAAGGGGAGCATGCTTGCGTCCATGGCGAAGAGGCCGCCGGCAATCAGCAGCCCCGCGACGATGAGCGGGAAAGAGACGCGGTAGAGGCTGATGCCGGAAGCTTTGAGAGCCGTCACCTCGTTGTATTTGTTCATCACGGCGAGCGTGGCAAGCGTGCCGACCAGCGCCGAGAGCGGCGCGAGGTGAAACAGTAGCATCGGGGCGAGATAGAAGAAATAGCTGGCAACCAGGCCGTAGCTGGCGTGGGTGCGGGAGATGTCGTTCAGCAACTCGAAAAAGGTGAACACCTCGAAGAGCAGCACAAATCCTACCAGCGTAACCACGAAGTACGAGAAGAAGCTACGAAGAACGTAGAGATCGATGAGGGAGGGGAATTGAGCAATCCTGCCACGAAGGAGGGTGCCTCCCCTAGCTCCAACCCCTGCGCCAGGGCGAGCGCCGCGTGAGATCTGTTGCAGGCGCCGGCGAAGCGAAGACATCCAACCTGAAAAGCGGGCAGACCAGCTGCCGCTACGCACGCTGTCGATGCCGACCAGCAATACGGCGCCGACGGCAAAACAGACGATATTGGCCAGCCAAACCCCGAGCCAAGGCGGCAGTGCTCCCTGGCGAGCCTTGCCCACGCCGATCACGAACACCAGGTAATAGCCGGCCAAAAGCACCAGCGTCAGTACAAAGCCCAAGGAACGGCCGGTCTGCCGGGGCCGCGCGCCAACCGCGACGGCAAGCAGGGCGAAGACGAGACAAGCGACGGGAAAGGCGAAGCGGCGCTGAAGCTCCACACGGGCATCGCGCCAGCCCGGGCCACGCGTGGCAAGCAATTGCCGAATACTTTCGCCGGGAAGCGGAAGCTTGGTTGACCCCTGATGGCCAGCTCCTCCCAGGCTCAGCGCCAGATCGCTGGAAGCAAAGGTGGCCACGGTGTAGTGGCTGGGACGTTTCGGATCGTAAGAGTTGGTAGCGCCATCCTTCAAGTGAAGCTGGAGGGTGCTCGAACCCGGCCGTGGGACAAGCATGGCGCTTCTTGCAAGCGTGACCTGACTGACGCCGGCCTCGGATGTCCTGGCGAGAAAGACGCCTCGCCAGCGGCGGCCGGAAGCACTCGCATCTTCCACGTACAGGATCAGATTCTTGAACTCTTCCTGAAAGACGCGAGGCTCCACGTCGAGCGACGTCTGGGTGGTGACGAGCCTCGATTCCAGCTGGTGAAGCTCGCTGACTGCCCGAGGACCCAGCCAGACGGTATTGCCGAGTGTGATCAGCGTTCCTGCCAGGGCGAAAATGCCAACAGGAACGATCAAGTGGCGGCGCGCGATGCCGATCGAATTCAGAGCGACGATCTCGCTGTCGGCCCCGAGGCGACCCAAGCCGATCAGTGAACCCACCAGAACGGCGATTGGCAGAGAAAAGGTGAGTACCTCAGGCAAAGCGCAAGAGATCAGGAGGAGCGTCGTACCAAGGCTATTCCAGTGCCGCACCACCAGATTCATTAGCCGAACCAGTTGCGGAACAAAGAAAACGAACGTAAATACTGCCAAACCCAGCAAAGCGTGGGAAAGGAGCTCACGGCAGATGTAGCGGTTGAGCCGCCGCATTCGAATGGGCCGCCATCTCAGCAAGCCGGCCCGTCGCATTCCGTCGAGGTTCGATCGATGACTCGCGCTCATCTGGCTATACTTTGGCACATTCAGCCGGAACACCGCGACAGTACCACGGATACCCGGTCTACGCGTTGCATATGGCCGAACGTAGAAACAATTTGAAGCGGAAAAGCCTATTCATGAGCTTCCAGAAACTCATGATGGCAACCACTTCGACCTTTAAGTGAGGAGTGACGGTACGTTGGCGATTAGAGAAGATGAAAGTAGTTCTTGAAATAGCACTGTCCAGATTCGGGGCAGTGTATATGAGGCCCTTCAACTGGCAATCCGAAGCCTAAAGAAAAACTTGAAACCAGCTTTAATTCATTGATTTCGTTGGAGTAGTGCACTGTGGGAATCTAAAAGAGCTTCACAGCAACCGAGTCCGGTTGTTTGCCAACCGGAACCAGTGTGACCAGATGCGGACCTTCACGAGCGATCACGGCCAGATCGTTCGAGCCGGCATCGACAACCAGCAACATGCGTTCTTCGAGGCCGAGTGCGCAGGCGACCGGCCGCTGACCGGTGGGTGCCGAGCCGAGCAGCTCACGGTAAGCGAGGTTGATCTGCGATACGCGGCCGGTACCGCGGTCGCAGACATAGAGAAGCGAACCGTCGCGCGTCACGACTCCGGAAGCAGGATCGGCGCCGATTTCCAGGAAATCGCCGACATCATTGGTCCAGGTGTTGATGACCGTAAGTCCGTGGGTGTCGGGGGAAAGGACGTAGACTTCGCCTCCGTCGGGTTTCAGCAACAATGTATTCGTGCGGCCACCGGTTTCTACGCGAGTCAGGAGCGCCGGAGGACTAAGCCGGAGCACGGAGACGAAATCGGTTGTTGCCGAGCCGACAAAGGCCTTGGAACTGTCCGGCAGGATCACCAGGGAATCCGGTTGCGGAGCGACCGGGACAGTGGTGATTGCGTCGAGCGTGGCGGCGTCGAGGATGCTGACGCTGCCATCTTCTCGATTCGCCACCAGCACCCATTTTCCGTTGGGAGCCACGCGAACAAGGGTCGGCCGTCTGCCCACGCGAGCCCGGGCCACCACCTGCCGGGTAGCGCAATCGATGGCCACAACGGCGTCCGAGCCGGCGCAGGCGACGTAGGCCAGTCGTCCGTGGGGCGAAAAGGCAAGGGAATCGGGTTCGGAACAGACGGGAATACGAGCGACCGTGCCGGTCGGCGCGTCGACAACCCACGCGTATCCGCCTCCGGTGCTCACGCCCCAGACCTCCTTCCGCGTCGGATGCGCGTGAATCGAGGCGGGCAGTGGCCCAACCGAGATCGTCCCTACGGGGGAAAGCGTGACCAGATTCACGACGGTGACGGTGCCGTCGCCCGCGTTGGCCACGTAAGCGTAGAGGTGAACGCCGGGCCGGAGAATCGTGGGGCGCCGCTCGCGCACCACCTCACAGGTGGCGGCGCCCGCGAGCAGCAACAGGACCAGGATGAGGCGCAGGTGGGAGCGGAGCTTCATTGGCTAGAAAACGGCGCGGGCTGATGCCCGTCCGGCGGAGATGCCGGGGTAGGGAAACAGGGAAGGAAAAGTGCACACGTGCCAAACCTCACTTCAGCGCAGCCGCAGATCAGGTCCGGCAGCCGGCGCATCAAGTCATGCGCCGGTACCGGAAATCGGTCACAGAACGGTCAGTTCACCGTGCACGAAAGCACACCGGCGATCTGTCGTACTTCGTTCATGAGCAGTTCGAACTCCTCGGGCGAGATCGACTGCAAGCCGTCGGAAAGGGCATGATCGGGATCGTGATGGACCTCGATCAGCAGGCCATCGGCGCCAACGGCCACTGCGGCGCGGGAAAGTGGCCGAACCTTGTTTCGCCGGCCCGTGCCGTGGCTCGGATCGACGAGGATGGGCAGATGGCTCACACGATGAACGGCAGGCACCACGCTCAAATCGAGCGTGTTTCGCGTATGGTCGGAGAAGGTGCGAACGCCTCGCTCGCAAAGGATGACGTTGTAGTTGCCTTCCGACATGACGTATTCGGCGGCCATAAGGAACTCGTCGAGAGTGGCCGCCATGCCACGCTTCAGCAGTACCGGCTTGCGGGCCCGACCAGCGCGCTTGAGCAGGGAATAGTTCTGCATGTTGCGCGCACCGATCTGGATCACGTCGGCATATTCCTCCACCTGGTCGAGGCTTTCATTGTCTACCGCCTCGGTCACGATCCCGACGCCGTAGGCCTTGCGCGCTTCGGCCATGATTTTGAGGCCTTCGAGGCCGAGCCCCTGGAAGCTGTAGGGCGACGTCCGGGGCTTATAAGCGCCACCGCGCATCAGCCGCGCGCCAGCCGCGCGAACGCGCTGGGCGGCGGCAAAGAATTGCTCGCGGGTTTCAACTGCGCAGGGCCCGGCGATCACCGAAAAGTTCCCGCCACCGAAGCGAACGTCACCGGACGGGGTGGGAACAACAAGAATCGAATCTTCAGGTTTTACTTCACGTCCGACCAGTTTGTAAGGTTTGCTGACAGGGATGCACTCCACAACCCCAGGCATCGTGTCGAGACAGCCGAGATCGACCGTTCCCTTGTTGCCCGTGATTCCAATCGCAGTGCGCATTTCCCCAGGGATGGGATGCGCTTTCAAACCAAGCTTTTCGATCCGTTCACAAACTGCACGAATCTCCTGCTCGGAGGCGTTTGTTTTCATTACAACTAGCATGGGTTTCTCCGGAAAGAATTCCTGGTAAAGAAGAAGCGAGTGTACTCCAAGCACTATCGGCGCCGCAAACAAAGCGGCGAGTAAGGCCTTACCTTGTCACTCGCGGATGTGATGGATTCCCGGCCGAGCCATTCCGGCAAGCGCCGAAACAGGAAATCAGGCATTCACACAGAGGCGGAAGGAGCAATGAGCCTGTCGCCGCGCAGCCGCAGGCCGCAGCGGCGTCTCCGGTCAAAGTGC
>JBJKSI010000057.1:0-11675 GCA_046704165.1 Candidatus Acidiferrales bacterium | reverse complement strand
CTGGGCGAGGTCCGATGTGTGGCCAACGTAGAGGTGACCCGTCTTCTGGCTGCGCAAGACGTAAGTGAAATACATGTTAGCTGGGAATGGCGCGCCCGGAGGGATTCGAACCCCCGGCCTTCTGGTTCGTAGCCAGACGCTCTATCCAGCTGAGCTACGGGCGCACGACGCACAGTTTAACATGACGCTGCCAATGGGGAAAACCCGAGAAACTCGCGAGGAACTGCCGGCGCCGGCCTGCTGGTTTCCGCCGCAGGCGGACTCTTTCCAGCTGTGCAACGGGCGCACGATGCAGCTTTGGCATGAGGCGCGCGACGCGGAAAAAAAACGAGGACGGCGTTCCCACTTGGCGTTTCCACGCGCGAGATTACTGCCAGAGAAGAGGAAGACGCGCAACGGCGTCACGGTTAGGCGTGACGCCGTGCTGCGGGGGGTGTGGTCCGCAGCACGGCGCGATCTGCGGGGCGAGTGCTTCGGGCGAGAGGCTCGACCCGGGGCAGAACACAATCAGCTGGCAATCCTGTCGATGGCCGACGACCGGGCCAGTGCGTCGAGCTCGCGAGCGAGTTCCTCCGGCCGTATGGCCGGCGATCCCCAGCAGTCTCGCCCGGATTGAACGGCCGGCAGCCAGAAGCAGCCCTGCTCGACGGGTACGCAGACGTACGCGCTGAGCGGCAACCCCGAAAGGCAATTCACCAGCCGGAAGCCCGTGCCATCGGGAAGCTCGGCGTCGCTGAGCACGACGTCCACCGGATTCGCCATGAGCAGCTCCGTCGCGGTGCGCAGCGAGGAAGCAAAATGGCAGCGGAATCCACGCTGCTGCAACCGGTCGAGCAACGCCAGGGCGCCGGGAAACCGGCTGCCTACCATAAGTACGTCCATTCCCTTGTCTGCCATCGATGCCCTCCAGGCCTGACCGCCTTGTGGCCACCGTCTGAATTGAAAATCAGGGAAAAAGACACCGTCGCCATCGCGCGCTTCACCAGGCGTTCCCACTCGGCTTCCGGGCAGCCATAGTCCTCGTATTCGAACGCGCCGTACCTGAGCGCTTCGAGACACTCCACCCAATCCCACACCCGGCCGGTAACGATCGTCGGAATCCGGCCGGGAACGATTTTGGTGGCGCTGATCACCTCGCGGAAATCCCCATCGAGCAGCTGAAAGTCTGAAAACGCCATGCAGACCGGGCGGCAGAACAGAACGCGCTCCGCCTCCCCGACCGTGCGGCAAGGGCAAGGAGCGATTCCCAAGTTATCCAAAGCCCCGCGGAGGGAATGAAGAACCGATCCCCTTTCCGTCACCACCAACGCGCCGGGTCTCGGCATGCACCCTCCTTTAGGGTCGCCAAACCTCATCGCCTCGTCACACGCCTTGGCGTGAGGGAGCCGGGAAGAAAAACCGGCGGATACTGCTCCCCGACTCCCGTAAGGACGGTGTGAGAAGCGTCTCAGGATTACTGGGAAATCTGTTGCACGAGGTTGTCCAAAGCAGCAACAAACTGCGCGGTGGCTTATATTATTGATCTCATATTACTTGGACGAACAACGCACGAAGGTGTGGGCAACAAACACACGAAAAAGGAAAGATTTGGCGCCAACATATGGTCGCGCGCCATTGTCACGTCAGGAAATCCCTGCGGGAGATGCCCAGTTTCCGCATGCGGGCGTTGAGCGTGGTTCGTTTCAGGCCAAGCCGGGCGGCAGCCCCGCCCGGTCCTCCGACAACGCCCCCGGTTTCCCGGAGCACTCGGAGGATGAGTTCGCGATCGGCCGCCAGCAGCGTCGGCGTCGGTTCCTGGCTGGATCCGGGTTCCGGCGGCGCCAGTTCCGCGGCCGGAATTTCCAGCACGGGACCGCGCGAGAGGATCACGGCGCGCTCGATCACGTTCTCCAGCTCGCGCACGTTGCCGGACCAGCGGCGGCGAGAGAGGGCCTCCAGAATCTCCTCGGGAATCCTTTCGATCCGCTTGTTGAGCCGCTGGCAGCTCTTCTCGACGAAGTGATGAACCAGCGCCGGGATGTCCCCGGGACGCTCGCGGAGCGGCGGGACGGTGACCGGGAAGACGTTGAGGCGGTAGAAAAGGTCGCTGCGGAATCGGCCGTCCTCCACCATTTTTACCAGATCGCGGTTGGTGGCGGCGACGACGCGGGTGTCGATGGACAGGGTCTGCGTGCCGCCAAGGCGCTCGAACTCATGTTCCTGCAGCAGGCGCAACAGCTTGGGCTGCAGCTCGAGCGGGACGTCGCCAACCTCGTCGAGGAAGAGCGTGCCCTCGTGTGCCAGCTCGGCCCGGCCGATCTTCCGGGCCGTGGCCCCGGTGAAGGCTCCCTTTTCGTGCCCGAAGAGCTCGCTCTCTATCAGGCCGGCGGGGATGGCGGCGCAATTGACGGTGATCATCCGTTTTTCCCGTCGGTGGCTGAAGTTGTGAATCGCGCGGGCGAAATGCTCCTTGCCCGTGCCCGTCTCGCCCAGCAGCAGCACGGTGGCGTCGGTCGGGGCGACGGTTTCCAACTGGCTCAAGGTGCGACGGAGGGCCTCGCTCTCACCAACGATCTCCTGAAACGAGGACTGGCGCAAAGCCAGTGCGTTGCGGACCGCCGGAGCGATGCGGCCGGCAAGCTGGACCAGGAAGTCGACCGTTCCCGTCGGAAAGGCATCCTCCCGCAGGCTGGCAAAACAGAGCATGCCGAAAACGCGGCCGCCGGCCTTCAGCGGAAGCCAGCAGGCCGAGCGCATGCCTTGCGCGGCCAAACGATTGAGGAGTTCCGACGGGCGTGCGTCGGTCTCCAGCTGGTTCAGTACCAGCGGCTGGCCGGACATGACGATCCAGCTGGACGCCCAGCGATCCAGCTGAATGCCGGATTCCATGAACGGCTGTTTGGGATTGGAAGGGTTGAGGACCCATTCGCGCAGCTGCGTATTGCCGGATCCGAGCAGGGCGAGGCGTATGTCGTCGTAAGAGGCGATGCGGCAAAGCCAGGTGGAGATCGCGTCGAGCAGGGCCGGCAGGTCCAAATTGGACACCAGAGCGCTGCTGGTCGCTTCGAGCAGCGCGTCTTCCGCCTTCAGAATCCTCTTGTAGAACAGGGCGTTCTGAATGGCGACGGCGGCGGCCTGGGAAACGGCCATCAGTTCTTCCGCGTCGTCTTCGGTAAAGGGTTTCCCTTCCCTCTTGTTGTGGATCTCGAAAAAGCCCACCACGCTGCCCACGGCGTCGACAATCGGGGTGCAGATGGCCGACCGCACCTGGAATCGCTCACGCAGCTCGCGGACCATCTGGGCGTCCCGCATGGCGTCGTTCGTGAGGTAGAGCTTCTTGTGGACCAGCACCCACCCGGGCAGCCCGTGCAGCGGCGGCCAGCAATATTCGAGCGGGACCACCTTGGATCCCTGGAAATATTTCTGGCCGGCCAGCCCGGCGGGAGTGATCAGCCCGGCGCAGCCTCCCTCGGCATCCATCAGCTTGATCGTTTCGAGCGCCAGCGAATCGAGCAGTTCCTCCGGATCGAGCGAGGAGTTGATCTGGCTGGTGATTTTCAGCAGCGCCTGCAGGTCTGCCTCGGCCTGCCTGAGCCGGGTGACGTCGGTGGCGATGCCGGCAACGCCTCGGAGCGTTCCCGTCCCGTAGGGGAGCGGGAACTTTTGAACGATGTAGGTGTGCGGGCCGTCCTCCTGCGTCACCCGCTCCTCAAATTCCCGGGCCGTGCCGGAAGACAGCACGGCCAGGTCGTTTGCGCGGAGCGGGGCGACGTCGTTTGACGGGAAGAGATCCTCGTCCCGCTTGCCCAGGCACTCCGCGGGATCGAGATGGAGCATGCGGGCCAGCGCCTGGTTCGCGAACAGGTAATGGCCCTGGGCGTCCTTGAAAAAGATCGGATTCGGGCTGCAATCGGCTATTGCCAACAGGCGCTTCTCCCTGCGCATCGCCCGGTCCTTTTCCAGTTGGCGCGCGATCAGTTCGGCCGCGACGCCCAGGTAGAGATCGGTGAGCGCCAGATCGGCATCCGGCGGGCGATGCGGCTGCCGGAAATGTGTCGAAACGACGCCGAGCAGTTCTCCCCGGCGATCAGCCAGCGGCGACGTGAACAGCGCGCGAAAACCCGCGTGGGCGGCCGCCGACCGGTACGGCGCGAAGGAGGGGTCGGCTTCGACGTCTTCCACAATGGCTCGAACGGCCGCCGCGCCGTCGCCATCGTGGGAACCGAAGTTGTGGGCCAGTTCGCGAATCGTTTCGAGAGACTCCTGCCGGAAACCCCTGTGCGCAAAGATCTCCGGGAGCCCGGTCCTCTGGTTGAAGAGCTGCAAGTAGCCGAAGTCCGCCTCGAGCAGGCCCATGGTGGACTCGAGCACTTCTTCGAGCAGCAGCTGCAGTTCGGAAATCGAAACCAGGCGAAGAATGAGGCGACGAAACCTTCTTTCGTCGGCGAGTGCGGCGGCGGCTGCGGTGCCGGACCGGCTCGGAAATTCAGGCGGATTGCCGGTGCGCTCTCGCGCCGGAGAAGCTGCCGCCGGGTTCGGGGATCGAGATCTGTCCATGGCGCCTGGCTCCGGTCTCAGGTGTCACCTGGGCTGATTTGCTTCGAAAAAGTGCCTCAGGGGGAAGGTGAAGCGAGTGCGCCGGCTTCGAGGACGCCTTCTTACTTATGGCTAGGAACAGCAAATTGGCACGGTCGCCCAAGGCAATCCGTATGCCGCAGATCACCCCACACGGCACAGGCGCGTCGCGCCACACCATTGCGTCCGGCATAGCCGGCGGGATATTGACTTTCGTCAAGCACATCCCCCACGCTTCCCAGCAATGTGCAAAATTCTATCATCGCGACTGGAGGGCTTCAATAAGCCAGGTACACAGGCGAGCCGTGTTTTCCCATTATGGGAAGCGGGCATCGGGGAAATGCCGGATGGTGGTAGGGATTCCCAGGAAATGATTGAGCTGCCCGGTGACAAGCTCGGCGAATGTGCGCCTTGGCATCCTCACGGACCGAAGCCTCAGCCAGCGCATTGATCGGGGGCCGGGCAGCGGCCGGCAGATCGGCGCAGGCCGAATAGCCGCTGCCGGGAAGCGGCCCGTACAACCGGCTTCAGCCGGAAGCCGGGCCGCCCTTCGCTATTTGTGCGCCGTTTTCTTTTCCGAAAGCGTGCGGACGTAATTCACCAGATTCCAAATCTGTTCCGGCTTGGCGCGGGCGCTCTCGCCCGGCATCGAGCTGTGGCCGCTGGAGATCACGTAAAAGAGCCCGCCGTCGGTGACCGATTTCAGCGCGGAGGGGTCGCGCAAGTCGGGAATCACCAGCTTCATGCTTACCGCCAGGTCGGTTTTGCCGCTGCCGTCGGCGCCGTGGCACATAACGCAGTCGATGCCATAGAGCTTCTTGCCCGCTGCAATCGACTTCTCGGTGGGCTTGACGGGATTGACTTTCTTCGCGGCTTCGGGCGGGATGACCAGCGGCGCGTTGGCCGCCTGCTGCCCCGATGGCGTCCCCTGATGTTTGTTCGGGGCTTTCGTCTGCTGGAGAAGGGGAAGCGCACCCAAAAGCACCAGCGCCGAAAGCATTGCACCCTGCTTTCGCATCGCAACACTCCTTGCTGCCTCTGGGCGCGTCCAATCAAATTCTACGCCCGCCCGCCCCCTGGCTAAAGCCCTATTTGTGGCACGCGCGGCGGACGTGCCAACTGCCGGCGCTCGGCGCTGGAGGCGGCGTGCCGAGTGGCGTAGAATTCTTGACAACCGATCCGGAAAGACCGGCAGTCGCAGTTTCGTTCTGGGGAAGGAAGAAAGCATGTCTGCTCTCGGGGCCGTCCTCGTGGCATTGGCGGCCATTGCCGGCGCGGCTCTGCTCGCCGCCGCTGCGGCGCTCTTCAGCCCGATTGTGGTGACGGTCGATTCCGCCCGGTCGCAGCTGCGCGTGCGCTGGCTGTTTGGCATGGAATTCCGGCGGCCGCTGCGGGGCGGCGAAGGCGAAACGAAGCTGACCATCGCCGGCAAGCGCGTGCCGATCCGTGCCCGAAAAGCGAAACCGAAGCGCAAGAAGCCGGCCGCGCCCCGGGAGCGGCGGCGTGGCGCGCCAGGAACGTTTTTCTACCGCTGCCTGCGCAACGCGACGATTCGTCGGCGGCTGCTGCGGCAGCTCGCCCGCCTGCGCCGCGGCATCTTCCGCTCCGCCGGGATGACGCGCCGCCGCGTCCGCGTTTCCCTGCCCGACCCGGCCATGACGGGCATGCTCTACGGCTTCTCGCAGTTCGCGTGGTTCCGGCGTACGGGCATCGAGCCGAACTTCACCGGCGCAAACGGCGTATTTCTGGAAATCCGTCTTCGTCCCTATCGCATCGTAAAAGCTGTCCTTTCGTTCTTGACCGGATTGCCCTATCGAGCCATGTTCAGGGAGTGGCGTTCGACCGCCGTAAGGGCGCCGGCGAGGTGAGACGCACGAAATCGGACGGGAACGGAATTGCGAGGCAGACCCAGCGCACATGGAGGAAACGATGAATACCGCACAGAACATCCTCAAAGACCTGATCGGAGAGCTCAAAACCCTGGCGAAAACCGAAACGATCGTCGGCGCACCGGTCGCCGCCGGCGAATTCCAGATCATCCCGATTTCCCGCGTCTCCCTGGGAGTGGGCGCGGGCGGCGGCGCGGGCGAAACGGAAAAGAAATCGTCCACGGGCGAAGGCGGCGGCGGAGGCGGCGGAATTCGCGTGAGCCCCGTGGCGCTGGTCGCGATCCACGGCGGCGACCTCCACGTCCACATGCTCAGCCGCACCGGGCCCCTGACGCGGAGCGTCGAGAAGATGCCCGACATTCTCGAAAAGGCGTTCGACCGCTGGCAATCGCGAAAGAAAAAGGAAGAAGGGAAAGAAGCGGGGTAGCTCCTAGCCGGCCGTTCGTCGCCGCAGGCCGCCAGCGGACGAAGACATTATCGGAGTGTCCATTCGCCGCCTGCCAGCCATCGATATCACAGGGGCGGGTTTCAATCCCGCCCCCTCCCGAACCTGAAACCGGCATCTCGGTATCGACGGCCGTATCCACCGGCAACCGCACCACCGATGCCGGAACAGCCACGCCGGCAGGGGCGGCCCTTCTGGTCGCCCTGCCAACGCGCGATCCCTACCTATAAAGAAGGGCAGGCACAAGGCCTGCCCCTACCGGAATCAAAAAGCAGTAAACCCACGCCGGCCAACGGCAGTGACCGTGCCCAGCCGCCCCGGATCGGGATGTGGATCAGGAAGAAGAAACGGTCGTGGAAGCCGATTCGCGGGGATGCTGCCAGCGCTTGGGGCGCTTCTTCGGATCGAGCACCTTCTTGCGCAAGCGGATCGATTGCGGCGTCACCTCGACGTACTCATCCTCGGTGATGAACTCGATGGCGTTTTCGAGCGTCAGGATGCGCGGCGGAATCAGCCGGATCGCCTCGTCGGCGGTGGAGGCGCGCATGTTCGTCTGCTTCTTTTCCTTGGTGATGTTGACGTCGATTTCGGCCTCGCGCGAATTTTCGCCGACGATCATGCCCTGGTAGACCTCCGTGGCCGGCCCGATGAAGAGCACGCCGCGCTCCTGCAGGTTCCACAGCGCGAACGAAGTGGATTTCCCGTGCCGGTCGGCGACCAGCGCGCCGGTGCTGCGCGACATCATCTCGCCGGCGTAGTCGGTCCAGCCGTCGAAGATCGTGTGGAGCAGCGCCGTGCCGCGCGTATCGGTCATCAGCTGGCCGCGCAGGCCGATCAGACCGCGCGACGGAATGCGGAACTCCAGCCGCGCGCGCCCCGAGCCGTGGTTCACCATCTTCATCAGCTCGCCCCTCCGTGTGCCGAGCATCTCCATCACCACGCCGACGAACGATTCCGGGCAGTCGACGATGACGCGCTCCACCGGCTCCAGCCGCCGGCCGTTCTCCTCGCGCACCACGATCTCCGGCTTGCCCACCATCACCTCGTAGCCTTCGCGGCGCATGGTTTCGAGCAGAATCGCCAGCTGCAGCTCGCCGCGACCCAGCACCCGGAGCGACTCGGGCGTGTCGGTGTCCTCGACGCGGATCGAGTCGTTGGTGAGCAGCTCCTTCTGCAGGCGGTCGCGGATGTCGCGCGAGGTTACGAGCGAGCCTTCGCGGCCGGCGAGCGGCGACGTGTTCACGGTGAAGATCATCGCGAGCGTCGGCTCGTCGATCACCAGCGGCTCGCAGGGCGCGGGCGTTTCCAGGCTGGTGATCGTCTCGCCGATCTGGATGCCCTCGACGCCGGCGATGGCGACGATGTCGCCGCATTCGGCCACGGGAGCTTCGTCGCGGGCCAGGCCGCGGAAGGTGAAGAGCTTGGTGATCACTGTGGGCGTCACTTCGCCGGAAAGCTTTGCGATGCCCACCTGGGCGCCGCGCTCGAGCGAGCCGTTGAACACGCGGCTGATGGCGATTCGGCCCAGATAGTCGCTGTAATCGAGATTGGTCACCTGAATCTGCAGCGTGGCCGCCGGATCGCCTGCCGGCGCCGGAATCGCCTCGAGAATCGCGTCAAACAGCGGCTCGAGCGAAGCGGACTCGTCGCCCCGCGTGCGGTGCGCCACCCCCGTCTTCGCGTTCGTGTAGAGGACGGGGAATTCCAGCTGGTCCTCCGTGGCGTCCAGATCGATGAAGAGGTCGTAGATCTCGTCGAGCACTTCCTTCGGTCGCGCGTCGGCGCGGTCGATCTTGTTGAGCACCACGATCGGAGGCAGCTTCGCGTGCAGCGCCTTCTGCAGTACGTAGCGCGTCTGCGGCAGCGGGCCTTCGCTCGCGTCCACCAGCAGCAGCACGCCGTCCACCATGCGCAACGCGCGCTCCACTTCCCCGCCGAAATCGCTGTGGCCGGGCGTGTCGACGATGTTGATCTTCGTGCCCTTCCAGGAGACCGCCGTGTTCTTGGCCAAAATGGTGATGCCGCGCTCGCGCTCCAGGTCGTTCGAATCCATCACGCGGTCCACTACGGCCTGATTCGACCGGAAGATGCCGCTCTGGCGCAGCATGGCGTCCACCAGCGTGGTTTTGCCGTGGTCCACGTGGGCCACAATGGCGATGTTGCGAATCGGATGCGTCATCAGTGTTTCGTTTCCCCAAAAAAAGAGGGCTGCAAGCAGACCTCGCAGCCTCTCCGCAGAATTTCGTTGATCGAATTGCTGGAGTTGAGCAGCAAACGAGACCTTTATTTTAACACGGCCGCCGCTGCCGTGCCGGGAGGCGGCCGAAAGACGACCACACCGTCAACCTCACGGGAAAGGCGCCTATGGGCGTTCCGGAGTGGAATTTTCCCCACCCGGCTCCCGAGGGGGAGCGGAAAATCACCCACTTCGCGCCGGCGGAGGGTGCCGATCCTGCTGTCACCAAGCAACATGCGTGTTCTCAATACGATAGAGCGGCGATTTTCTTGAAACATCTGCCCCCTCTGGCATACCATATGCGACGGGAGAGTCTGGTCTTGTACGGAGGCGGGCTTTTGGAGTCGAACTTACTCGTTCTTGGGATCAGCCATCACACAGCACCTGTAGAAATTCGAGAGCGCTTTTCGGTCAGCGAAAGCCGTCTGTATCCTTCTCTCCATCAGCTATCCGAATCGCCGGGCATCGAAGAAGCCGTTCTGCTTTCCACCTGTAATCGCACCGAATTTATCCTGTGGTGTTCCGATCTGGACGCGGCTTCAGCGTCCGTTCAGGGTCTATTGTCCGAGCAGTTCGGGCTCAATGCCGAGCAGTACAGCCGTTTCTATCGTTTTGCCGGCAGCCAGGCGCTGCTGCACCTGTTTCGCGTGACGTCCAGCCTCGATTCGCTGGTGGTCGGCGAGCCGCAGATCGTCGCGCAGGTGAAAGCCGCGTGGACCAAGGCGCGGCAGGCGGGCACCACCGGCCGCTTCCTCGATCACCTTTTCCAAAAAGCGCTGAGTGTCGCCAAGCACGTGCGCAGCGAGACGGAGATCGGCTCCGCGCCGGTTTCGATTCCCTACGCCGCCGTGGCGCTGGCGCGCCGCCTGTTCAGTTCCCTGGAAAACCGCAACGTGATGCTGATCGGCTCGGGCAAGATGAGCGAGCTTTCCGCCCGCTACCTGCTCTCGGCCGGCGTGAAGAAGCTCTGGGTTTCCAATCGCACGTTCGAGCATGCCCAGGTGCTGGCCCGCGAACTTGGCGGCACGGCGGTGGAATTCGAGGACCGCTGGCGCTACCTCGCGCAGGCCGACATCATCCTCAGCTCCACCGGCTGCCCGCACGTGATCTTCGGCCGCGAAGACGCCGATCGGATTCACGGCATGCGGCAAGGCCAGCCCGTCTTCCTGATCGACATCGCCGTTCCTCGCGATATCGATCCGGCGGTGCGCGAGCTGCCCGGATTCTTCCTCTACGATATCGACGACCTGCAGCAGGTGGTCTCCAACAATCTCGACGGACGCCTGGCCGCCGCGGCAGATGCCGAGGCAATGGTGGATCGCGAGGCGAAATCCTTCGCCCGCCAGCTCGACGCCGAACGCGTCGTGCCGACCATCGTTGCGCTGCGCGAGCACCTCGAGGAGATCCGCCGCGCCGAGGTCGCCCGCTTCCTCAACGAAGCCAAGCCGGGCGACGCGAGCGACGAAGCCGCCATCGAGGCGCTCACCGGCCGCATCATGGACCGCCTGGCGCGCGAGCTGGCTCGTGAACTCAAGCAGGCCGGCAAGCGTCCCCAGCAGGACGAGCTGGCCGCCGCCGTGCGCCATCTCTTCCGCCTGGCGCAGCCGAAGCCCACGATCGCCGCGCAAATGGAAGTCGAGCCTGCCGCCGCCGGCGCCGACTAACCTGCCCACCGGTAGTATCCAGTTCCAGTTCGACGTCCGGAAGATGCTGTTCCACGACAAGGTCGCCTACGAACTCCTCGCCGAGCCGCCAGTAGCACAGCCTTCCACTTCAAACTTCAGCCTCTCCAACGGGTAGAAGCGCGTGCCTCGGCGTGGTCGCGGAAGGCTCGGAGCGCCGAAAACCCGATTGCCGATTGTCATTGCGGGTGGGGGGAAAGGCGTATGATTCCGGTCAGCCCGGAACCCAAAAACGGAATGCCAATTCGAATGCGTCTGCATTCGCGCGGAGGTTCGAAATATGGGGCCGACGCCTGGTTCGAAACCGCTTTGCCGCCCGCTTGCTCGTTTCTCCCTGGTCGCGCTCTTTGTGACGAGCTTTCCCGCATTTTCTTTCGCTGCGGGCAAACACTGGAAGTCTCGCCATGGAAGAATTCCCGCCCTCTGGCGGCGCCATGCTCCACGACCATGCGCCGACGGTCGGCCTCGTTTACCACTTCTGATCCAGGCGCGGCCAGCCGGGCCTCGGGGTCCGCGTGGCCGCCGCCATGGGCTTCAGCCCGTGCCCTCAGGAAGTTCAGGACATAGCCCGCGAAAATCTGCGGTAGGGGCGACGTGTGAGCAGGCGCCAACGCACTGAATCGCCGCTTCAGCAAGTAGTCTGGGGGCGACGCATGCGTCGCCCCACGTCACAGCAAATTCACCCAAAGCGCCGCTTCCCGTCGCACCGCCAGAGCCGGGTTTCAGACCGCCCCACCGATCGCACCCGGCGAACGCAGCCGCGGTGGTGGGGCGACGTGTGAGCAGGCGCCAACGCACTGAATCGCCACATCAGCAAGAAGTCTGGGGGCGGCCCCAGCCTGGCCCCCCGCCACACCCACTGCACCCCA
>JBJKSI010000056.1:0-5495 GCA_046704165.1 Candidatus Acidiferrales bacterium | reverse complement strand
CACCCTCTTTACGCGCCCGATTGGGTTGAGCAGAGCCACGCGCCGAAGGGGATTCTGGATATCCAACGGGCCCTCGCCGAGGCAGGCTATTTGCCCACGACCCCAACGACCAAGTGGAGCACGAATGCGGTCGTCGCGCTGCGCCGGTTCCAGGCAGCCAATGGCCTCAAGCAGTCCGGGAAGCTCGACACCTGGACCGCTCAGAAACTCCTGCCCTTCCTCCCCAAGATTCCCGCTCACCTCGAACCGGCCAGGCCGGCCATGAACTACGCCCTGGCGCACTGGCTCGAAAGTACGCCGGACGGCCGAAAGGAGATCGAGGAAGGTCTCACAAGAGCCGGCTTCTACCACGGTCCGATCAAGGGCAGCATGAACAACCCCGCGGCAGCGGCTGCGCTGAAGGCTTTCCAGGAGGCCCACGGGCTACCCCCGAACGGCTGGCTCACCTACGCGACAGCAGAAAAGCTCGCCCCCTATTTGCCAAAGCCGAAAGAATGAGCCTGGCGCCGAGCTGCGTTCGCTAGACCTGAGGTCGCCGCACACACGTAATATCTCCCCGCTCAGTTGGAGGAAACGCAGCCTCCCGACGGCTCCGGCGTTGACTGGGATCCCCGTCGCTCGTCCGGACGCCTATGCTCAACCCACGGGAGTGCCGCTTCCGCATTCATCCCCCGAAAACCGATTGACGCTCGCCACCGCCCCGCCTAACCTGCGCATTCAAACTTCATCGCCATGTCCAGACTTGCAAAGTTCCTCACCTGGTGCTTCGCCGTCGAAGCCCTCGTCAGCGGCTCGATTTTCGTGTCGGCGCTGCGGAGTTTCCTCAACCCGCATCACGCGACGGCGTTTGCCATCGCCGGTCCGCGGACCGCGCCGGCCGCGGGGATTGTTCTGTTGCTTCTCGCCTTGACCGCGCTCTACGCGATCGCGTGGTGGACCGCGCTAACGCTCAGGTCCCACGCGCGTGCCTGGGCCATCGCGGCAAGCGTCGCCAATATCCTGTTCGCCCTGTTTCCCCTCTTCCTGTGGCTGAATTCTCCGGTGCACAAAGTCTTCTCTGCACTCGCCGAGCCGCTGTGGCTGGTCCTCGCCACCGGCGTCGCAGGACTGGTCGTCTTCTCGCGGCCGGGCGTGCTGTCGCAAACGTCCGGTTCCACGCCAAAGCAAACGCCCCGGCTGCCCGGCGATGGCACCAGCAAGCTGGTCGATTCCGTTGCGCAGTTGGCGGGAATCGCGGCTATGTTTGGAGGTTTTATCTGGCTGGACCGATGGGCGCGTGCCCGGCATCTTTCCCCCAGCATGGGACTCGGGTTCTGGGCCGATTTGCTGATCGCCTCCCTGTTCGCGGTCACCGTCCACGAGTTGGGCCATGCGTCCGTCGGCCGTGCGTTGGGCATGCGCGTGCGCGCCTTCACCGTCGGCCCATTTCAGTGGTACATCCAGGGAGGCCGGTGGAAGTTCAAATTCCAGGCGTCGAATCTTCTCGCCTGGACCGGCGGCAGCGCGGGCCTCGTTCCCACCAAACTGACCGATTCGTATTGGCGGGAAGTATGCATGCTCGCTGCCGGACCCGTGGCCAGTTTGTGTCTGGGCCTCGTGGCATTGTGGGCGACGCTGGCAGCCGGTCAGAAACCGTGGGCTCCGGCATGGGAACTGCTCGGTTTCGTCGCGATCATCTCGCTGGTGTCGTTCGCGTTCAATCTGGTTCCCCTGCGCCCAGAGGCAGACTACTCCGATGGCGCCCGCATCTACCAGCTTCTCACCCGCAGCCCGTGGAACGACGTTCACCGCGCTTTCCTGGCCGTGGGATCCAGCCTCGTCACCCCGCTTCGGCCGAGGGACTTCGACGCGCCGACGCTCCAGCGCGCCGCGGAGTTCCTTTCCGGCGGTCGAAAAGCGTTCCTGTTGCGGATGTTTTCCTTTACGCACTTCCTCGACTGCGGCCAAATTCCCGAAGCGTTGCAAGCCCTCGCCGAAGCCGAAAAAGTGTTCGAGCAATCGGCCTCCGACGTTCCCGGCGAATTGCTCGCCTACTTCGTCTACGCCAGCGCATTTCTGAAACCCGACGCCGCCCTCGCCCGCCACTGGTGGGACGTCATGGAAGCGAAGAATCCTCGCCGCGATTCCACCGACTTCTGCCTGGCTCGCACCTCGATCCTGTGGGTCGAAAATCAGCCGGAAGAAGCGCTCAAGGCCTGGCAGGAAGGCAATGACCGGGCACAGAAGTTTCCCAAGGCCGGCGCCTACGATTTCGACCGGTCGCTTTTCCTCTCCTTGCGCCGGCAGCTCGGGCCGTCCTCCGGCTCGCGCGAACCGGTCGCCATCGCCTAGCGCCCCTCCCCGAGACCGCTCGATTCCGAAGCGAACCCTTCACTGCCGGCATGGCCGTTACCCACTGCCCATAAACCCCAGTACTCCATCCCGCTTCGCATGCCCCCGGCGAGGCTGCTAAACTGCGAACCGGAACAAAATATCGGGAGGCGGTTTTGACCTCACTTGAAATCCCTGTGAACACAGTGCAACTCCCCAACGGCCTCCGCGTCGTCGTTTCGCCCGACCATTCCGCGCCGGTGGTGCTCGTCGGCGTCTACTACCGCATCGGCTTCCGCCTCGAGCCGGAAGGCCGCAGCGGCTTCGCGCACCTTTTCGAGCACATGATGTTTCAGGGTTCCGAGCACGCCGGCAAGATGATGCACATCCGCCTGGTAAACGCTTCCGGCGGCGTCCTGAACGGCTCGACGGCCTACGACTACACCAACTATTTCGAAGTCGTGCCCTCCAACGCGCTCGATCGCATGCTCTGGCTCGAAGCCGACCGCATGCGCGCCCTCAACGTCACCGAGGAAAACCTGATCAACCAGCGCGACGTGGTGAAAGAGGAAGTCCGCGTCAACGTCCTCAACCGCCCCTACGGCGGCTTTCCCTGGCTCGACCTTCCGCCCGTCGCCTACCGCCGCTGGCCCAACGCCCACAATTTCTATGGAGATTTCGACGACCTCGACGCCGCCGGCATCGAAGACGTCCGCCAGTTCTTCCGCACCTACTACACCCCGCGCAACGCCGCCCTCGTCATCACCGGCGACGTCGAGCCGAAAGACGCCTTCGCCCTCGTCGGCCGCTATTTCTCCTCGATTCCCGCCGGCCCCGAGCCGCCGCGCGCCGACGTCGACGAAGCCGCTCCCGGCGAGGAGCGCCGCGGCGTCGTCGAGGAAAAATTCGGCAACCTGGGCGGCATCGCCGTCGGCTACTACGCTCCCGACCGCCTCACCGACGACTGGTACGCCTTCGCCCTCGCCGATCGCGTGCTCCACGGCGGCCGCGCCGGCCGCGTCTATCGCGAACTCGTCCTCGAACGGCAACTCGCCGTCGACACCGACGGCGGCATCAACTACGCCTCCGGCGATCTCTTCGACTACACCGGCCCGATGCTCATGACCACCCGCATCCTCCACCGGCCCGACGTCGAAGCCGCCAAAGTGCTCGCCGCGCTCGACCGCGTCACCGCCGATCTCTGCGAAAAAGGCCCCGACGCCGACGAACTCACCCAGGTGAAAGCAAAAATGAAATCCGACTACTATTCCGCGCTCGATGGCGGCGGCTCGATTCCCCGCTTCGGCCGCATGCACTATCTGGCCTGCTTCTCCCTCTTCGATAACGACCCGGCGCTGATCAATTTGATCCTCGACCGCTTCTCCGGCGTCTCGCCCGGCCGCGTCCGTGAAGCCGCCGCCCGCTACATCCTTCCCAACAACCGCGCCATCGTCGAACGCCGGCCTGTAGCCAAGGGAGGTGAGGAATGAGCGCCACCGAACAAACCGGCGCCGCCCTCGTTCCCGCCCTCGGCCCCGAGCGCCCGGTCGTCTGGCCGCCGCGCACCGTCCGCCGCCTCTCGAACGGCATGCAAGCCGTGCTCGTCGAAGCCCACGGCGTCCCGCGCCTCAGCGTCGAGCTCGTTCTGCGCAGCGGCGACGCCACCGTTGCGCTCACCAATCCCGGCCTCGCCGATATCGTCGCCAGTTGCGTCCGCACCGGCACCGCCCATCGCTCCCGCCGCCAGATCGAGGAAGACCTGCGCCGCATGGGCGGCGAACTCGCCACCGGCGCCTCGTCCGATTCCAGCACGATTGCCGCCGACGGCCTCGCCGAATCCGCCGGCCCGCTCGTCGACCTCGTCGCCGAAATCGCCCGCGAGGCCGGTTTCCCCGAAGCCGAATTCGAGCACGAGCGCCGCCAGATGATCGAAGGTTTGAAGATCGAGCGCGTCACGCCAGGTTTCCTCGCCAACGAGCGCCTGCGCCGCGAACTCTTCGGCGCCCATCCCTACGCGGTGATCTCGCCCACGATCCCGCAGGTCGAATCCTATCGCCTCGACGACCTCCGCGCTTTCCACCGCGGCCACTACGTCGCTTCCAACGCGCTGCTGCTCGCCGTCGGCGATTTCTCCGCCGACCGCATGATGGAGCACATCGAGCGCGCCTTCGGCTCCTGGCCCTCCGGCGAAGCCCCTTCGTTCGAGGATTCCCCCGTCCCCGCCGCCCATGGCCGCCGCGTCCACGTCGTCCATCTGCCCGACACCACCCAGGCCCGCGTCGTCGTCGCCAGCCACGCCATCACGCGCCGCCATCCCGACTGGACGCGCCTCGCCGTCGCCAACGCCATCTACGGCGGCGCGTTTCATTCCCGCCTGGTCGCCAATATCCGCGAGCAGAAGGGCTACACCTACAGCCCGCACAGCCAGGTGCACCCGCTCCGCCGCCACGGCTGGTTTGCCTCCCAGGCCGCCGTGCGCAACGAAGTCGTCGCCGCCACGCTCACCGAAATCTTCTACGAAATCGACCGCATGCGCGCGCTTCCCGTCGCCGCTGAGGAGCTGGAGGAAATTCAGAACTATCTCACCGGCGTCTTCTCGCTCGGCGTCGCCACGCAAGACGGTCTGCGCCGCCAACTCGGCACCGTCTATCTCCACGAGCTGCCCGAGGATTATCTGGAAACCTATCGCCAGCGCGTCCGCGCCATCACCGCCGCCGATGTCCTCGACGCCGCCCGCAAATGGATGGATTCCGCCAACGCCCTGGTGGTCGTCGTCGGCGACAAGGCCCAGGTCGCGCCCCAGGCCGCCCTCTTCGGCGAAGTCCACCTCTGGGACGCCGCCGGCCGCCCCATCGCCTAGCCCCGGTTTTTAGCGCTGTATGGCTGGGGTGCCCGGTGCCCGGTGCCGGGTTCCGGGTGCCCCATGCTCGCCTTTCGAGCGTGGGGTTCTTCTCCGGGTTCCGCGTCCCGGGTTCCGGGTGCCCCATGCTCGGTTTTTGAGCGTGGGGTTCTTCCCCGGGTGCCCCATGCTCGCCTTTTGAGCGTGGGGTTCTTCCCCGGGTGCCCCATGCTCGCCTTTTGAGCGTGGGGTTCTTCTCCGGGTGCCCCATGCTCGCCTTTCGAGCGTGGGGTTCTTCCCCTCTTCACCGCTTCCCCTCCTCCGCCAACTCCAAAGGGTTTAACTC
>JBJKSI010000055.1:0-78213 GCA_046704165.1 Candidatus Acidiferrales bacterium | reverse complement strand
GTGTTGAGCAATTGAAGCAAATCGAACGCCTCGCCGCCTCGAATTTCGCCTAGGATGATGCGGTCGGGCCGGTGCCGCAAAGATGCCTTCAGCAAATCACGAATTGTGACGGCAGGGAGATCGAGCTGTGCTTGGCGTGCCTCGAAGCGCACGAGATTGGGCTTTTCAAACTGGATTTCTGACGTGTCCTCGATGAGGAGAATGCGACCCTCGTCGGGAATGAATCGTGCGAGCGCGTTCAAGAAGGTTGTTTTACCGCTGCCTGTTCCGCCGCTGATGAGGACGTTTTGACGGTTCTCAACGCAGCCTTGGAGCCGGGCCGAGAGTTCGGAGTCCAGGGTGCCCATGCGCACAAGGTCTTCGACGCTGAAATGGCGGCTGTTGAATTTGCGGATCGTCAGGGTGACCCCGTGAATGCTGCAAGGGGAATGACTGCATCCGGAGCAGAAGCAGATTCCCGCCGCGGCTAGGATCCCAACGATCCGGCGCCACGGGCTGTGGAGACCGATTGCGAGAGAAATCGGGATGACGATCACCTCGGGAACGGTACATCTTATATGAAGTTGCCGGCGTGAAGTCCGCAAATCGGGCTGTGGCGCGGTGGAAGCGTCAAGGCTCCCCCGACCTCGGCGCCATTCCTTGCAGAGGAAGCCGATTTCCCTTCATCTGGCGTGAAGTCTGTGAGTTACGAAACAGCAACCAAAGCTTGGAATCTGTCATCCCACTTTGTGGATTTATAGCTGGCAGAAACAACTCAAGTTCCTCCTCTTGACCGTTCTTTCTCGATTGGATTTGGTGGCGGCGGCATTCGCAAGCCGGCAAACGGACAACCGAACAGGTGCTTCGGGTGGCAATGACCGGGGCAATGCCGATCAGAGGGGACTTAGTTCTGTGCCGGGAAACGAGAGCAATATTGCCGCCCGCATAGAGTGGCTCGTGCGGAAGTTGAAGATTCCATCAGGTGAGGCGGGCACGGCGGTGAAAGCGGACATCCCGCTGAGATAGGCGCTGGTCTATGCCACTTCGCATCCTGCTTGCCGACGACCACGCGCTTCTCCGCCGCGGTCTTCGCTTGCTCCTGGCGGCGAACAATGGTTGGCAGGTGTGCGGCGAAGCGGACAATGGCCGCGACGCCATCGCCCGCGCGAGAGAGTTAAAGCCCGATATCGTGGTGCTGGATATCAGCATGCCGCAGCTGAACGGCCTGGAAGCCGCCAGGCAGATTCACAAGGAGTTGCCGGATGCGGAGATTCTCTTTCTCACGATACATGATTCCATCGAAATGGCCCATGAGGCCCTCCGCGCAGGAGCGCGCGGCTATGTGCTGAAATCGGACGCCGACAGAGACGTTCTCTCGGCAATCGAGGCACTGCAGCAGCACAAGGCGTTTTTCACTCCGCGAGTTTCGGAAATGGTGCGGCGAGGCTATCTGCGACCGGGCGAGGTGACCGAGGCACAGGATGGCAGACTCAACGTTTTGACTGCCCGCGAGCGGGAAGTGGCTCAGTTGTTGGCCGAGGGGAAGACGAACAAGGAAGTTGCGGATACGCTCCATCTCAGCGTCAAGACGGCGCAGACGCACCGGGCGAATATCATGCGCAAACTCGATCTCAAGGCGTTCAGCGAACTGGTGCGTTATGCCGTTCGCACGGGTCTGGTGCACGCGTGAAGTGCATTTATTTGCGCTTGAGAACTTACTGATGTGTGCCTCTCAAATATACATACTTTGCCCGATTGTTCTTTTCGGCACAGAACGTATGATGTCTGGGTATGTGTTGCGTTCATTGGGCAAGGTATTGGGAAGTCGCGGTTGGTTCTTTTGCCGCATACCTCGCGAAACTGAGCCCCGGTTGGAGAGCAGTTGCGTACGGGAACTTCAGTGTTGTCCGTTACCGGTGTGGCCTTCAAAGTGCCTTTTCGCGCTGCTGACGCGGCGGTTCGTTAGACCAATCGTCGTAGGCGCGATCAACCAGCGCGAATCCCTCCGAATCAACGAGATGAACCTATGCGTGTGATTGGGCGAATCTTTAGCAACTTGAAATCCAAGGACTCCACTCTTCCTGCGGAAGAGCCGAACCTCGAAACGGTGATCAGGTTCTCCAAACCGGACTCGGCGCCGGCGGAGACTGTGAATGAGGCAACCGCGGATGCCGCTCTGCACCACATGGCTGATTTGCTGACCAAATTGAGCGAAGAGGATCGGCAATTTCTGCTCGTTGCGGCCCAGCGGATGGCGAGGTAGGGTGGAGCTCCCAGGCTTCTCCGTGTGCGAAAGCCGACGGCCTTCTGTGCCCGCTCCGCAGGGCAGGGTCGCGGGCGCATGACGCAAGCGCTTTGCACCGTTGCGGCGGGTCCCGTTTCGGTGGAAGATTGTGGGCTGTGGCGAGCGTGCCGCATGTGAGCCACGGATTGTGGGTGACGAAGTGCACCCGGAGCAGACCGCCGCTTTCCAAGAGACGTCGCTGGAAGAGTGGCTGTTCCCGCCGCGCGACGACACGTCCTCGGAGCTGCTGAGGGGCAATTCATAGACTCCGACCGTCCTTTCGTGATTTCCTTTCCTGCCGCAAATCCCTGGCCGGCTCATCATGCTTCGGAGGGGGAGCCGAAGGTCCCTTCTTCACCGCCTGTCGGGCTTCGTCCGGCCTGGCTTCCATCCACGGCAGTGTTCCGGGTCTCCACGTGGAGCAGCCGGTGGTACCACGGTTCCCCAATCCCCTCCGGGGATTGAGCCGCCGGACAATGCCACGTACACTCTGTTTTGCACCGGCGGGTGTGCCGCGGAATGGCGCAATGCAGTTGTATCCGGCCTGGACCCGCTGCATTTACGCCGTTTTTCGGAGAACCGATGGCGGATTCGACAGCCTCGAAGAAACTGGGCGCGCGACTGGACCGGTTGTCGTGGAAGCCGATTCACACCTGGATCACCCTGGGCCTGGGCGTGGGCTGGTTGCTGGACGCGTTCGAAGTGAACGTGGTGGGCAACGTTCTGGGCGTGTTGAAGGACCTGTGGCACCTCAGCGATTCGCAGGCGAGCCTGATCGTCTCAGTGTGGCTGGTCGGGTTGATGGTCGGCGCACTGTTTTTCGGCTACCTGGCCGACCGGTTCGGGCGGCGGAAGCTGTTTCTGATCACGCTGCTGATCTATTCGGCGGCAACGGTGATTTCAGCGCTCTCACCGGGCTATTGGTTTTTCCTCTGCTTCCGATTCCTGACAGCGGTGGGCGTGGGCGCGGAGTATTCAGCAATCAACGCTGCAATCGGAGAGATGATTCCGGCGCGCTACCGGGGACGCGCCAACGCCACGGTGATGAATTTCTGGCCGCTTGGCACGATCCTGGCCGCGGCCATCACGCTCTACTTCATCAACCTGTTTCCGCCGTCGATCGGCTGGCGGTTTGCGTTTGCGTTGGGCGCGATCATCGCGGTGTTCACGCTCTGGGTGCGGCGCGTGCTGCCGGAATCGCCACGCTGGCTCTTTCAAAAGGGAAGGGAGGCGGAGGCTCTCGCCATCCTGGACAGGCTGGAGGCTGGGGCGTCGCGGTTTCCCGCCGAGGAGGCGGCGGGTGGGCGCGGCGGCGAGAGGCTCGGCTCGGTCGGTTTTTGGTCGCAACTTCGTCGTTTGGTGCGCGAACATCCGGGCCGGCTGGCGCTCGGCTGCGCGCTGGATTTCACCGAAGCGGCCGGTTATTACGGTATCTTTGCGTTTCTCCCACTCGTGGTGCTTCCGGAGGTGGGAATCGGGCAGCGTCAAGTGCCAATGTTTTTCCTGATCGGCAACGTAGGAGCAGTGGCGGGAGGCATACTGGCGGCGGCGTTTCTCGATAAGCTGGGGCGAAAGCTGACGGTGACGTCTTTTTATCTGCTTGCGGCGCTCTCGATGCTGGGTATGGGCGCAGCGACGATCGGCGGCAATCCCAGCGGCGTGCTGTGGAGTTTTATCGTGGTGAATTTCTGTGCCACCGGCAGCTGGATCTCGGCTTATCCCACGTTTTCGGAGATTTTCCCGACTTCGCTGCGCTCCACGGGCATCGGCGCTTCGGTGGCGTTCGGCCGCATCGGCGCGGCGATTGCGCCGCCACTGCTTGTTTTCCTGAGCGCGAAGGTATCCCCGATGACGGCGTTTGGGGTGCTGGCGGGATTCTATGCTCTGGGTGCGGCGGCGATGATTCCGTGGTGGATCCGGGGGCCGGAAGGCCGTTACCAGCCGCTCGAAGCGTTGGCAGAGGAGAAGCACGCGTGACGGCGCCGCGAGTAGAACTGACACACCTCGACAATCTCTGGCTGCAGGTGACCGGAACGCTCTGCAATCTCTCGTGCGCCCACTGTTTCAACAACAGCGGGCCGGGCGTGCGGACGTTCGGCTTCCTGAGCTTCGAGCAGTTTGAGCACGAGATGGAAACGGCCGTGCACGTGGGCGTGAGGGAGATCTTCTTCACAGGAGGCGAGCCATTTCTCCATTCCCGGATTTGCGAGATGGTGGAATCGGCGCTCGATCACGCACCCACGACGGTTCTCACGAACGCAACGCTGATTGATGAACGCGCTGCCGAACGTTTGGCGGAAATTGAACGGCGGGCGCGCTATTCGCTGGAACTGCGTGTGAGCCTGGACTCGTTCGACGAGCGAGAGAACGACGGGCTACGCGGCCGAGGCGTTTTCAGCAAGGTGACGAAAGCGGTCGCACGGCTCAGCCGGCGGGGCCTGTTGCCGCTCGTGACGGTGGTGCGCACCTGGAGCGAAGACGAGGAGCCCACGGTGCTGCCGGGTTTCGTGCGGATTCTGCAGGAGGCGGGGTACGACCGGCCACGGATCAAAATCCTGCCGGCATTGCCGCTGGGCAGGGAATTGGTGCGTGCGCCTGGCGATCACCGCGAACCCTTGCTCACTGAAGAGATGCTGCGCGGCTTCGACCGCGAACTGCTGATGTGCTCGAATTCGCGAATTGTGACCGACCGCGGCGTGTGGGTGTGTCCGCTGCTGGTGGAAAAGCCTGATGCAAGGCTGGGCGAGCACCTGGCCGATTCGGCCCTCGGATATGAATTGCGGCACCGGACGTGCTATTCGTGCTATGAGTTCGGAACGATTTGCGGAAACGTGAACGTGGAGATTGAAGGCAGAAACCCGGCCGTGATGCCGGGAGGCGGTTAGCGATGACGCGGCTGGCGTTGTTTGGCGGCATATACAGTAATGACGGGGCGCTCGCGGCTGCGCTGGCAGATGCGTCCACGCGAGGAGTGGACGGCGCATATTGCCTGGGTGACCTGGGCGCGTTCGGCCCGTGCCCGGACCGCGTTTTCCCGCTGCTGCGCGGCGCGGGCGTGCAGGTGTTGCAGGGGAATTACGACAACTCGCTGGCCGGAGGGTTGCCGGATTGCCAGTGCGGTTACACTGATCCGCGCGACAACTATTTCGCGCGTTTGAGTTACGCCTACACGTTTCGGAATACTTCGGAGGAAAATAAGTCTTGGCTGCGCACTCTGCCGATGACGATCCGTCTGGAAATCGAGGGGCGCCGTGTGTTCCTTTGCCACGGATCGCCGCGCCGGATCAACGAGTTCCTCTGGGAATCAACCAGCCCGGACCAGTTTCTCTCTTATCTGCTGGACGAGGCCGGTGCGGACATTGCCTGTTTCACCCACACCGGCATCAAGTGGCATCGGGAACTACCGGACGGGCGACACGCGGTGAACGTGGGCGTGCTCGGGCGGCCGGAAAACGACGGCAAGACGAACGTCTGGTACACGCTGCTCACGCTGAACGGCGGTTCGGTCGAAGTGGAGTTTGTTCCCGTGGCGTACGATTACGAGTCGCTGGCAGCCGACATGACGAAAGAGCGGTTGCCGCAGGAGTTCATCGAGACGATCATGACGGGCTGGTGGACCACCTGCCTGGAGATTCTGCCGCACAAGGAGCGCGCCCGGGGACGCTATTGACTCGTCGCCGCGTGCGGCGGAGGTGCGGGCGCGATCATTTCCGGAAACTGTTGGTGCGTGAGGGAATTCACAACGCCAGGAGGGCAGACGATGAAGGCGATTCAGGTTCATGAGTTTGGCGGTCCCGAGGTTCTCCGACTCGATGAGATTCCCACGCCACGGCCGGAGGCCGGACAGGTGCTGGTGCGCCTGCATGCCGCGGGCGTGAATCCGTACGACACCTACATGCGTACGGGCACTTACGCTATCAAGCCTCCGTTGCCCTATACGCCGGGATCGGACGGCGCGGGGGTTGTAGAAGCGGTCGGCGCGGGGGTGAGCCGGGTGAAGGAAGGAGACCGGGTCTACACGGCGAAGACGCTGACGGGCGCCTATGCGGAATATGCGCTGGCGCTCGAGAGCCAGTTGCACCCGCTGCCCGAAAAGGTTTCGTTTTCGCAGGGAGCGGGCGTTTGGGTTCCGTACGGAACCGCGTATCACGCGTTGCGGCAATGCGCGAAAGCACGCGCCGGCGAGACCGTGCTGATCCATGGCGCGAGTGGAGGTGTCGGCTCGGCGGCCGTGCAGATCGCGCGCGCCATGGGACTGATGGTTTTCGGAACGGCCGGCACAGAAAAGGGAATGGAAATGGTAAAGGGCGAGGGCGCCCGGCAGGTCTTCAATCACCGCAAGTCCGGCTATCAGGAAGAAATCCTGGCGGCAACGGAGGGGAAAGGCGTCGAGCTGATTCTGGAGATGTTGGCCAACGCGAATCTGGGAAACGACCTGAAGCTGCTTTCCCTGAACGGCCGTGTGGTGGTGATCGGCAGCCGCGGAGATGTGACGATCACTCCTCGTGACCTGATGATGCGCCGCGGCTCGATCCTGGGCTTTGCGTTGTGGGGTATCACGGAAGATGAGGAAAGGGAGATCCACGCCGGACTGTCCGCGGGTCTCGAGAACGGGACGATGCGGCCGATCGTCGGCAAGGAATTGCCGCTGGCCGAGGCGGCGCGTGCCCACAAGGAGATCCTCGATACCGGCGCCTACGGCAAGATCGTGCTGGTGTCCTAGGGCCTTGGCGTTTCGACGGATCTGGCGACCGGCCTCGTGCCGCGGTGGTTGCGCGTTTCCCTTTCGCGAAGTGGCGGCGGGACTTGTGGCATCGGAGGGGATTTCCGCCGAAGGGGCTACGTGAAAGCGATGTCCAGAATCATCATCGCGACGAATCCCGCCATGACGCCCATGGTCGCCAAGTCCGTGTGCCCGCCGCGCTGTGATTCCGGCAGCGCCTCTTCCACCACAACGAAGATCATTGCCCCCGCGGCAAAAGCCATTGCGTAAGGGAGGATGGCCTGCGAGGAGAGCACCGCAGCCGCGCCCGCCACTGCGGCCATGGGCTCGACCAGGCCGCTTAGTTGCCCGTAGAAGAAGCTCTTCAGGCGCGACAGCCCCTGGCGCCGAAGCGGCATCGCAACGGCGAGACCTTCGGGAAAGTTTTGCAGGGCGATTCCGATCGTCAACGCGACAGCCGTCCCCAGTGTTGCTGTCGGTAGGTGGGCAGCCACGGCGCCGAAGGTCACGCCGACCGCCAAACCCTCGGGAATGTTGTGCAAGGTAATCGCCAGAACCAAAAGGTACGTTCTTTGCCAGCTGGTCTTGATCCCCTCGGCCTCGGCTGGCGGGGAAAACAAGTGCAGGTGCGGAAGCAGCCAGTCGAGCGCGCGCAATACCGAGGCACCGGCCAGGAACCCTGCCGCGGGAGGCAGCCAGAGCGGCAGCCCGAGTCCGCGGGACATTTCGATCGATGGCGCCAGCAGCGACCAGAAGCTTGCGGCGATCATCACGCCGGCAGCGAACCCAAGAAGGGTGTCCATTGCGGCACGGCCAACGTCGGGAAAGACGAGCACGACTCCCGCACCCAGAGCCGTGACTGCCCAGGTACAGCAGGCGGCAAAGAACGCCTGCTGCACCGGATTCCATCCTGCCAATGCCGTTTCCATGAATCACCGAGCGGCCTGGAGGATGTCCCGGGCCGCACTTCTTGCGGAGTTCAAAGCACTTGTTTCAAGACCTGCACGAACCGGTCATTGTCCTCGGGTAAGGCTGTGGTCACCCGCATGAAACCCGATCCCAGCGCCGGATCATTCAGCGGCTTGATGAGAATTCCATGCTCGCGCAGGCTTTTTGCCACCTCTGCCGCGTCGTGCGGTGCAAAGTCGGCGAGGAAGAAATAGGTCTCCGTCGGGAAGGTGCGAACACCAAGGGCGCGCAGCCGGTTCGCCAGTTGCCCGGTCCAAGCGCGGAGTTCGGCGACGCGTTTGTGAATTTTGTCCTCATGCTGCAAAGTCGCGATGGCTGCGGCCTGGCTGGGCCTTGCCAGAGGGTAGGCATCGTTGTTTCGGTTGAGATCGTCCGCCAAGTCTATCGGTAGGATCGCGTAACCAACACGAAAGCCGGCCAGGCTGTGGGCCTTGGAAAGCGTGCGCGTCACCAGAAGGTTCGGGTGCTCGGGAACCAGATGGGCTACCGATTGACCAGCCAGTCCGATGAAGGCCTCGTCGACAAGGAACCGAGTGTCCTTGTGCCGCCGCAGGAGGTCCGGCAGCGGGCTCATGTCGTAAGTACCACCATTGGGATTGTTCGGATTGACGATTACCGCCAGCGTTGTGCCGGCAGGGATTTCCAGGCGCCCCAAATCGAAGGCGAATCCGTCCTCGGGTTGCAGCCGTGTCTCCGTGAAGCGCCGGGCGATTTCCGGGAAAAGCACGTAAGTCGGGGTCAGCAGATGGACCTGCTGGCCGAGGCGATCGAAAATCTGGCGCAGAATCAGTTCGGAGCCGGCATTGATGTGGATCAGTCTGTCTGGGACGCCGATCTGTTGGCTGAGCAGCTTGCGCAGCGGTTCGGAATAGGGTTCGGTGTAATAGTTGCTGCGGGAGAGCTCTGATTGAGCCGCGGCGACGGCCTCGTCAATGGGCGGCAGGGGATTTTCGCACAGAAGGAGCTTGATTCCGCTGAAGCCTGCTCCTCCTTTTTCCGAGACCGCGCTCATTTCGGTGAACTCCTTCCGGCCGCCCGGGGACAGGCATTCGACAGCGTGACGACCATGGCGACTTCCCCTTGTTGGCTGGCCTTGTGGAATGCTTCCCGCAATGCGGAGAACACAGGTTCTTCCTCGCCCAGGACCACTGTGCTCATCGTTCCCGGGTTCACTTCCAAGCCATGGTGATGGAACTCCGCCACGGCCTCGTCAATCGGCAGGGAAATGTGCTCCTGGCGAAGAGGATAGAGACTGACTTGTACGGAAATCGCTGCCATCGCTTTCTCACCTCCGTTTAACTCCTGCGAAACTGCACCGTCATGCCGATGAAGCCGCCCCAGGGCAGTGCGAGGCTTCCCAAGCCCGGCAGCGGCCAGAGTGTGGTGCGCCAGCGGATTCGCACGAGCCTGGTGCCAGCCACATTTCTCAAGGACTCTGCCAGTTCGCCAGGAGAAAAGAACCTCGCCCTGTCCCAAGGAGACCTGGGGCGGATTCTCCGTCTGACTGCCGGCAAGCTGTAGCGATTCAGCGCGCCAAGCAGAAGGCCATGCCTGGCCACACGTACCGCCTCATCCAGGGAGCGTTGCCAATCGGAAACGAATTCCAGTGCGGTGATCAATGCCACGATGTCGAAGGACTGGTCGGCAAAGGGGAGGGCCAGGGCATCGCCGAGGACGTAGGCGAGTCCGTTCCTTTCCGATGCCTTTGCGAGCATAGCCCGTGAAACGTCCAGGCCAACGGTGTGCAATCCTTGCTCAGCCAACCAACGGGTGAAGTGGCCTGTGCCGCAGCCAACTTCCAGCACCGTCTTCGCGTCAGGGAAGCTTCCTAAGAGGCGCTCAAGCAGTTTCTTTTCCAGACGGTCGGCACGACGTCCCCGGCCCGAGTACCATTCCTCATAACGCCGGGCGTAGGCAGGATCATCGAAGAGAGCGGCCATGGACTTAATAGGTTCGGCAGAATGTCACAGATAGGGAAGCGTGCTTGTTCGCAGGGTACACGATTTCCCTGGCCTTTGCACTCTCAGAGGGCTAGTTGACCTGGTGACCCGTGGCTAGCGTAGGACAGCCAATGTGCCGTCGGAATATGTGACGCGTCCGGCGAGCAGAGTCGCGTGAATCCGAATCTTCAGGATTTCCGATTTGGGCACTGTGAGCGGATTGGCCGACAGGATTGCAATATTGGCGGGGCCGCCTGTCTGCAATTCGCCGGAAGATGGCGGACCGCCGTCGGGTGGATAAAGCCGGGTGAAGAGCTTGAGGCTGAACATGCGCGGCAAGCATTGGTTGGGATGCCAACCTTTGGGCGGCAGGCCTTCGGGGTTCTGGCGCGTCACGGCGGCGTAGTAGTTCCACAGGGGCGGTGAAGGATAGCTGAAATCGTCGGATGATCCTGCGAGCCGGGCGCCGGCTTTTCGCATTCGTGCCCAAGCGTACACGCGGTCGCTGTTCTTCGGGCCAACACGCGAGTCTTCCATTTCATGCCCTTTGGCATCCGGATAGACAAAGCCGGGCTGAATCGCCAGCAGAATGCCGCGATGCGCGGCGCGCTGGAAATCGGCCGCCTGCGCGTAGGAAAAATGCTCGATGCGCAGGCGGCCCGGCGCGACGCCGGGATGCGTCCTCAGCACGGACTGGTAGACGTTGAGAACGTGATGAATGGCCCGGTCGCCGATGGCATGCGTGGCGACTCCGAGGCCTGCGGCCAGGGCTCGGAGGACGAGCGCACGGATTTGCGGCTCGGTCATGCGGAGCACGCCACGCGTCGAGGGGTCGTCGGCATAGGGATGACTGAGCGCGGCGCCTCGGCTGCCCAGCGCGCCGTCGGAAAACAGTTTGATGTGAGTGACGCGTAGCCGCGGTGAGAGGACGCGATCCTTGGGATTGCGCAACACTTCGTCGGCGAGGGAAGTGGGCGCGATGACCATCAGGTTGACATGGATCGGCAGAGGGCGTTCCTGATCGAGCTTCTTTAGAAGATTGAAATAGCGTTCGAGCGGGACGTTCAGGCCCACGATACCCGGATAGGCGAGGAATCCAGCGTCGTAGACGGTGGTGATGCCGTGCGAGGCGAGCGCTTGCGTGGCCAGGCGAAACGCCTCGGTGATCTGCTGGTCGGTTGGCGTCGGCACGTGCTTCAGGACAAGTTCGTTGGCGCGCTCGAGCAGGATGCCGGATGGCGAGCCGTCTTGCAGTCGTCCGATTTTGCCGCCCGGCGGATCGGGCGTTTTGCCGGTGATGCCTGCCACACGCAGCGCCGCTTCATTCGCCCAGCCGCAATGGCCATCAACGCGGATCAGGTAGACGGGGTTGTGAGGCGCTGCGCGGTCGAGCAGGCGGCGCGTCGGCAATTTCTCCTGTCCCCAGGCATCCTGGCTCCAGCCGGTACCGAGAATCCACGTGCCCTTCGGCGAGCGGGCGGCGCGCGCCGCCACCAGCCGGGCGATTTCTTTTTCCGAATGGGTTTTCGTGAGATCGAGGAAGAGCTTTTGGTGGAGTTGATGATTGAGCAGAGTGAAGCCGATATCCAGCAGGTGGACGTGATGATCGTTGAGGCTAGGCATCAGGACATTGCCGTGAAGATCGATCACCTTTGTTCTTTTGCCGCGCGTTGGCTCTACGTCATTCAGGGAACCCATTGCCAGGATTTTTCCGTTACCGATGGCGATTGCCTCGACACGAGGGTGAACCGGGTCGAGCGTGAGAATCGCGCCGCCATGAAAGATGATGCTGGCCTTGCTCTTTTGCGCCGGAGGAGCGGCCAACGCCGCGACAGTGAAGGCGGTTGCGAAAAGACAGGCCAAGGCCGTCAGATGAGGTAAGACTCGGTGGGAAGGCTTCATGGTCGACACCTCTTGGGTTCGGTCTGAGTGCCGCCATTGTGGTGCAGGCAGTATTGTTAGCGCAATGTGGATTTTGCCGGCCACGATCCCGCTGCCCGGCGCGAGATGCAGCATAGGAAGGCGGGCGACCACGCATTACAATCGAGCGGCCAAGTGAGAAAGAGGAACCTGTGTTTGCCAAACGGACCGGATGGAATCTGGAAGCGAATCCACTGAGCGAGGCGCTGGCGCGTCATCGCGAGGCGGGGAAACCTCTGCTCGATCTGACGGTTTCGAATCCCACGGCGTGCGGGTTCCGTTACGAAGGGGATGCAATCCTGCGGGCGTTGCAAAATCCGGCGGGACTCGGTTACCAGCCGGATCCGCTAGGGCTTACATCAGCCCGGCGCGCCGTGGCTGCTTATTATGCCGAGCGCGGAGTCGAGACGCCGATTGAAAACATTCTGCTGACCACCGGTACGAGCGAAGCCTATTCGTTCATCCTGCGGCTGCTATGCGAACCGGGCGATGAAGTGCTGGTGCCCGAGCCCAGCTATCCGCTGCTCGGTTTCCTGGCCGATATCGAAGACGTGACGCTCGTGCCGTACCCGCTTGTCTACGAGGACGGCTGGCGCATGGATTTCTCCGCGCTCGAACTCACGATCACACCGCGCACACGGGCCGCTGTGGTGATCCATCCGAACAATCCGACCGGGCATTACTGCGGCGCCGAAGACGCGGAACGTCTGGAGGGGGTTTGCGCGGAGCATGGCATGGCCACCGTGGCCGATGAAGTGTTTCTCGATTTTGCGCTCGACGACGCTCCAGCGGCGAGTTTCGCCGGCCGGCAAGAGGCGCTCACGTTTACGCTGAGCGGGCTTTCGAAAATCGCGGGACTGCCGCAGATGAAAGCTGGCTGGATGGTGGTGAGCGGCCCGGAGCCGGTAAAGAGTCAGGCGCTTGAGCGGCTCGAAGTGATTGCCGACACGTTTCTCTCGATGAACGCGCCAGTGCAGTTGGCACTGCCGGCGCTGCTCGATCTGCGGCGAGGATTTCAGCAACAACTGCTCGCACGGGTGCGCCGGAATCTCGCCGAACTCGACCGTCAACTCAGCGGGCAGGCGTTTTGCCGGCGGCGGCGCGTGGAAGGCGGCTGGTATGCCGTGCTGCGCGTGGAATCGGATCGCACAGACGAGGATCTGGCGATCGAGCTGCTTCGGGAGAAAGGCGTCTACATTCATCCAGGGCATTTCTACGATTTTCCCGCCGAAGGCTACCTGGTGGCGAGCCTGATCTGCCGCGAAGCCGAATTCGCCGAAGGCATTCGCCGGTTGCTTTCCCGCTAAAGTGACTCCCGCACCAAGTGTCACACGATGTCGAACGAAGAAGCCGGCAAGCGTTGCGTTTTCAAGGAGATGCATTTTCGCAAGTGTCACATTTTCGGGGTGTTTGGTGCAGGGTTTGCGGGCGATGGAGCGAGCGAAAAGGAAAAAGTTGGTACACGCTCGCCGCGCAATAGCGTGACATGAAATTCGCGATGAGGAAAGGGCTGGGTCTAAGTAAACAAGGACTGTGGGGAAAGGGGCGAAACCAACAGGGCTCCGCTATTGGAGCTGGCGGTTGTTGCGAGGCGCCGGCGATGGCGGGGGTGGAGAGGATTTTGCCGCACGAGGTCAAAGGGAGCGCCACGGCGGAGAGCGAATCCGATTCCGCTTGACTCCTTACGGTGGGGGATTGGAGAATCCGCGACCGAGGGGAAAACCATGATCAATCGACGCAATTTTCTGGCGGTTTGTTCCGGTCTTGGGCTTGCGGGAACGTTGTTTCCCGGGGCTTTGCTGGCCCTGGCGCAGGGCAAGGAAAAGGTGACGCCGCAGATGGTGGACGAAGCGGCAAAGATTGCCGACGTGAAGATTCCGGCCGACGACGTCAAGATGATGCTCTCGACGCTCGACGATCAGGTGAAGGATTACAACGAAATCTACAACCTGCATCTTTCGAACGGCGACCAGCCGGCGTTTATTTTCGATCCCTACGTCGGGTCGTCGCCATTCGAGACGATCCGGAGGGAGATGCGTATTTCGCGCGCGCCGGGCATCGCTTCGCGCGGCGTGCCGAAGAATCTGGAAGACGTCGCGTTCTGGTCTGTGCGCGAGCTGGCCGAACTGGTACGGCGGCGAAAGGTCACTTCGACGGCGCTCACGCAGATGTACCTGGCCCGATTGAAGCGTTACGACCCGAAGCTCCATTTCGTTATCACGCTGACGGAATCGCGCGCGCTGGCGCAGGCCAAGGAAGCCGATCGCGAAATCGCCGCCGGCAAATATCGCGGACCGTTGCATGGGATTCCGTGGGGCGCCAAGGATCTGCTGGCGGTCAAGGGCTACCGCACCACGTGGGGCGCGATGCCCTATAAGGACCAGATGATCGACGAGGACGCGACCGTGGTGAAGCGGCTCGACGCCGCCGGCGCCGTCCTGATCGCCAAGCTGACGCTGGGCGCGCTGGCCGAAGGCGACGTCTGGTTCGGCGGCATCACGCGCAATCCGTGGAATCCGGAGCAGGGCTCGAGCGGCTCGTCGGCCGGGCCGGCATCGGCGACGGCTTCGGGCTGCGTCGGGTTCAGCGTTGGCTCGGAAACGCTTGGCTCGATCTCCTCGCCCAGCACGCGGTGCGGCTGCACGGGGCTGCGACCCACTTTCGGGCACGTGCCGCGCACGGGGGCGATGGCGCTTTCCTGGTCGATGGATAAATTGGGCCCGATCTGCCGCGCGGTGGAAGACTGCGCGATGGTGCTCGAAACGATCTACGGGCCAGACGGTCAGGACCGCACGGTGCAGCCCGCCGCGTTCAACTGGAACGCCGATCTGGACTGGCGCAAGCTGCGAGTCGGTTACCTGAAGTCGGCATTCGAATTCGACGCCGAGAAAATGGCTGCAAGACTCAGCCATTACCGGCACATGAGCGAAGACGAGCGTGAGCGGCTGATCGCCGTGGCGAAATACGACCACCGCTTCAACGCCGCGGCGCTGCACAAGCTCGGTGAAATGGGCGTCCACATGACGCCGGTGGAACTGCCGAAATATCCGTTCGACGCAATGCTGACCGTACTCAACGCCGAGGCGGCCGCCGCGTTCGACGAGCTTACCCGCTCGGGACGCGACAATCTGCTCGTCAGCCAGGGTCCCGAAGCCTGGCCGAACACCTTCCGCACCGCCCGCTTCATCCCCGCGGTGGAATACATCCAGGCGATGCGCGCCCGGTTCCAAGGGATGGAGAAGATGCACAAGGCGATCGAGGGTTTTGACGTGATCGTGGCACCGACCGGTGGCGAGGAACTGATCGTCACGAACCTGACCGGGCAGCCAGCCCTGATCCTGCCAAACGGTTTCCGCGGAGACGACGCGCCGCCGGCGCCGAAGCCGGGCAAATCCGGCGTGATCGAAAGCAACTATGGCGGGCCGGGCACGCCGGTGAGCATCACGTTCCTCGCGCCGCTGTACGGCGAAGCGAAGCTGTGCGCTCTCGGGCGCGCATACCAAAACGCGACGAAATTCAATCTGAGACATCCGAAGCTGTAGGCGTCGGGAACAACTGCCGGATGGGTTGGCGCTGGTCGTTGGAACGAGGAGGGCGACCCGGTGGGTCGCCCCTACCAACGACGGCGCAGGAAGGGCGGCTTTCGCGAGGGAGCGAGGAGCCGGAGAGGCAGGGCCACAGGCTGAAACCTGTGTCACCGGAAGGCGGGGGACGAGACGTCGTCCTTACCAACGGTGGGGTGAAGAGAAGGCAGCGGAACGCCGGGAGAGAACACAAATGGCACGGGCACGTTGCAACGTGCCCCTACCACATGCTCGGATGCGAAAGTGCTGGTTGTAAGGAGGCTTCGATGAGGATGCTTACGATGGCCGCGTGCCTTGTGCTCGCGGGATCGCTTTCGGTCTACGCGCAAGGCGCACCCGAGCGGCAAGCTTCGAATTCGCCTTCCGCTCAGCAACAGGCGGCGCCCGCGGCCGCTCAGCAGAAGATCAGTCCGCAGAAAGAGGCAGACATTCGCCAGCTCCTCAAAGTGTCGGGGAGCGCGGCCATGGTTCGATTGGTCCTCGCCAACATGGAAAAGTCCATGCGCCCGATGATCACCAGCGCTTTCCCTCCGGGAGCCTACCGCAAGAGACTGGTCGACCTCTTTTTTCAGAAATTCAACTCCAGGGCTACTCCGCAAGAAATGGTGGATCTCGCGATTCCCATCTATGCCCGGAACTTGTCCGACCATGACATCAAGGGCCTCATCCGATTCTACGAGTCGCCGCTCGGACAAAGGGCGGTAAAAGCGCTCCCGAGAGTTATGGCGGAGGTGCAAGCCGAGGCAGAAGCGCGGGGAAGAAGATGGGGAACGGAAAGCATGCGGGAAGTGCTCTCCGAACATCCCGAGCTGGTGAAGGAGTTGCGGGAGGCAGCACAGCGGGCGCGCCAGTAACAGTGGGAGACGGCGCCACTTGCGGCCTCAATGTTTGAGAAGGCCGAACACCTCCAGCGAGTTCTGCGTGCCGACGTAGACGCGGCCGTGGGCGATCGTTGGCGTGGTGAACTTCACGCCTCCGCCGCCCGAGGCGTGTTCCGAGCTGCTGTAGAGTTCGTGGGCGAGGTTGGTGGCCTGATAGGCGCGGAGAACCACAGGTGATCCCGACTGGTATCCGCTCGTTTCGAGCGCCCAGACGATGGCGTCCTTGGTGCCGTTGGAAGAGACGGATGGCGTTGTGCCCGGATAATCGAATGTGTCCGGTGATTCGGAAACCGGCGACGCCGAGAGCCGGCCGTTTTTGACCGCAAACGCCATGAGCGGCTTTCCCACGGATCCGACGTAGAGATAGCCGTCCCAATAGGCGGGGGTGCTGAAGTTGGGGCCGATTTCTTCCCGAATCTGCTGAACGATTTGCCGGTTGTTTTTGGGATTGAACCGGCCCATGCGGTCGCGATTCACCACGTAGAGCACCGAGCCCTTGCCCGCGCCGACCACAAGAGGCGGGTGGCCCGGCTGGGCGGGCAGCAGGATCGGGCCGCCGGAGCCGATGTCGAGATCCGCCTTTTCGAGCATCTCCTGATTGAACGGAGTAAAGAAATCGATGGGGCGAAGGGTTTTCGCGGCGAGCTTCACGAAGCTATCGCCGTAGTCCCTGCCGCCAGACGCGGCGTCGAATGTGCCGTTGCCGGTGAGAACGAAAACGTGGCCCTGGGAATCGATTGCCGGAGCGTCGCCCGTCTGCCAGATCGCGCCTTCCGAACCGTTGGGCGTGACATTGAAAATGGCGCGCCGGCGCAGGTGCGCAGCGCTGTAGGCAAACACCCAACCGTGATAGTTGCCCAGGTCACAGTGCGACCCGAAAGCGATGTAGAGCATGCCGTCGGCCATTGCGAGGCCCGGGCGGTTCAGATGCCGAAACGCGTTGAAGTCCACCTTCCCGTCCTTGCTACCGGCACCCTTCCCGGGTACCGAGCCGGCAATGGCCACTGGCCTGCCCAGCTTTTCCTTACCTGTGGAGAGGGAGAGCGCGTGGAGCTGCTGGGCGTAGGCGGCGCCATTTGAGGTGGAATGCTGCACCATGGCGACCACGTAAAGCGTGCCGGTGGCGCGGTCGATCACGGGCGTGCCGGTGATTCCGATCCTTGGAACGATCTGCCCGCAAGCGACAGCCGAACTTGGAACGGGCGTGCCGAGGCTTACACGCCAGAGCGGTGGGCCGGGATGATCCGCGTCGAAGGCGTAGACCGAATCGTTCTCGGTGGCAACGTAGACGACGTTGCGGCGACCCTTTCCGGGAATCTGCACGCCGGCGACGTAGAGCGGCTGCGCGTAGACGAACCCGTCAACCGAATTGCTGAACTGCTTGCCGAAGGTTGAAGGGCTCACGTCGGCCGGAGTGAGCAGCGTCTCGTGGGAATTGAGGCCGGTGCGCGCGAGATTGTTGTGATAGGTGAGCACATCGTCGGCGGCCGTGGCGGGGACGGCACGGTAGCGCGGGGAAGGGCTGGCCTTCACCGTGGCCGGCAAGGCATCTGTGGAACCCGAGTCCGCGGCATTCTGCGCCGTGTTCTTTGGGCGGCTGCCACAGGCGGCGAGCGCGAAGAGCATCGCCACGCAGGCGGCGGTGGCGGCGACGATGGGAGCGAGAAAATCCCGTGTTTGATGACGAGGCTTCATGATGTCCCAAGCATCGCCCGACATTCAGGGATCCGTCAATCCCGGAATCGGAGGATAGGTAGCGAGGGATTGAACGCGGCCCTGGCGGGATTCAATGTGTGGCCGCCGGCCATGAGGATGGGTTGCAGACGGGGAGGCGGTACAGTCCGCGGCAACGGGCATGACTCCGCCCGCATCTCGCCGTAATTGAAATGCAGCGGCTGCTCGACCAGGCCGTCGATCGAGAGAGACCAGGTTTTCGGGTCAACCGCGGGAGTGTTCCGCGAGGTGGTGACGTAGAAATCGTCGTTGGACGTGATCAAGTCGAGCGCCGCATTCGGGCCAGCGTTGAGATAGTTGCGGACACCAACTTCTTGCTCGTCGAGACCGCCCTCGAGATAGCGATAGAGGGAATAGGGAAGGGCGGTGCCGATCACGGCCGCCCCGATCGCCGCAATGAAGTGTCGCCGTTCCATGCCCGCTTAGATGCCGGCCGCCGCCCGCCCGCTTCGGCGCAAAAATCCCCTTTTGACTGTAGGTTGCGGTGCGGATAGAATCCACGCGCGATGGAGTTCAGTTTCTACTGCGGGGGCAAACGAATGAAGAGAGTCGTGTGCATAGCGGCGATGCTGGCGTTCGGGACGCTCGGCTGCGTTTTGCCGGCGGCGGCGCAGGGGCGCGAGCACCCCGAGCATCATGAGAAGGCTGGGCAGAAGCATGCGCCAAAACCGGTTCCAGAAACGGTGAAGGTCGTCACAGAGCACAGCATTCGCATCGACGGGCAGACCATCCCCTACAAGGCGACCGCCGGCTCGATCCTGATCAAGAACGAGGAGGGGCAGGCGACCGCGCTCATCTATTACTGGGCGTACACCAAGGACAACGTGACGAACCTCAGCGATCGCCCGATCTCTTTCCTTTACAACGGCGGGCCGGGTTCTTCTTCGGTTTGGCTGCACATGGGCGCCTACGGTCCTCGACGCGTGGTCACCGCCAATGCCGCGCCAACCGGCGGGGCTCCCTACAAGATCGTCGACAACCAATACAGTCTGCTCAACAAGACCGACCTGGTGTTCATCGACCCGGTGGGCACGGGCTTCAGCCACGCGGTGGGCAAGGCGAAGAACTGGGATTTTTGGGGCGTCCAGTCCGACGTGGCATCGCTCGCCCGCTTCATCGTGAACTACATTTCGCAGAACGACCGCTGGAATTCGCCGAAATTCCTGATCGGCGAAAGCTATGGGACGTTCCGCTCGGTGGCGCTGGGCAACTATTTGCAGGCGCACGACAACATGTATCTGAACGGAATCGTGCTGATGTCGTCGGTGCTCGACCTGGGAACGATCTCCTTTCATCCCGGTGAGGACCTGGCCTACATCCTTTATTTGCCGAGCTACGCCGCGACAGCCTGGTACCACAAGGAGCTGAACCCGCGACCGGCCAATCTGCCCGCGTTCATCAATCAGGTGGAGCAGTTTGCCGAGACGAAATACGCCGACGCGTTGCTGAAGGGAGCGGCGCTCAGCCAGACGGAGAAGGAGTCGGTCGCCAAGCAAATGTCGCAATACACGGGCTTGAGCGTCGATTACCTGATGAACGCCGATCTGCGGGTCACGCTGCCGCAGTTCATGGCGGAACTGCAGCGGAAGCGCGGGATGGTGACCGGCCGGCTCGATTCGCGGTTCTCCGGCTACACCTACGATCCGCTCACCGAAATGGCGCACTACGATCCGCAGAGCACGTCGATTTCGGGGGCATTCGTCGCGGCATTCCACACGTACATCACGCAGGAACTGAAGTTCAATCCGAAGCGGCCGTACATGGTTGCCGCTCATTTTGGTGGGCACCCCTGGAAATGGAGCTCGGCGGAGCACAGCGGCTACGGCTTCCCCGGTTCGCCCAACGTCGAGCCGGACCTGAAGCAGGCGTTGATTACCAATCCCCACCTTTACGTGCAGGTGGAAAACGGCTACTACGACCTGGCCACACCGTTTTTCGAGACGATGTACACGATGAACCACCTCGGCCTGCCCGCCAAGCTTCAGGACCATATCGGGCTGAAGTTCTATGATTCGGGCCACATGATGTATGTCCACGTGCCCAGCCTGGCGAAGCTGAGTGGCAACGTCCGCGCCTTCATTGCCGACCACTCGCAACCGCAGCAGATGCAGTAGGCTTCGACCGAGAACGGCGCGAAACGGGAACAAAAGGCAAGAGCCGCCTGCAGTCGCGGGCGGCTCTTCTTTTTACGGACGAGTTGCGGGCGGAAACGGATTCGCGACCGGAGCGGGATATGCGCGGCCGTTTATGCCTTGATCGGCGGGCGGCGTGTTTGCCAGTCGGTGTGCGCCTGGAAGAGGTTGGCGGCTTCCACGACCTTCTGGTCGTCGAGCGCGCGACCCATGAACTGGATGCCCATCGGCAGGTTGTCTTTGCTGAAGTCGCAGGGCACCGTCAGCGCGGGGAGGCCGCAGAGGCTCGAGATGGCGTCCGGCTGTTTGCTGTCCATCGGGTGCTTCGTTTCGGTGTTGTGGTAGCCACCCGAGGGGGGACGCCTGAGCGGTTGCGCCACCGAGCCTTCGCCGGGAGCGGCAATCACGTCGAAACGGTCGAAGAGCTTGTCGATGCTCTTTTGCAGGAACGTCCGCACGCGCTGAATGTGCAGATAGTCGTGGGCGGAGAAGACGCGGCTCGCGTAACCATTGATCCGGCCGAGTGGGTCCGCGAGCAGGGCGCAGCGGCCGGAGGCGATGAGTTTCGAGAAGGCCGAACCCGCCTCGATCAGGATTACCAGTTCCGCCGCCTGTTCGAAGGGGCCGTCGGGAATTTCGGCGTCGGCGATCTGCGCACCGTGGGCTTCCATTACGGCCAGCGCTTTGTCGACGGCGGTATGGATTTCCGGCTTGGCGTGGGGAAAGACGTTGGTGAGCCGGCCGATCCGCATCGGCTTGCCGTTTGGCCGGGTGCGGTGATAGGGAAAAGCGGAGAGGCGGTTGGGAAGGGAATCCTCGTCGCGCGGATCGTGTCCCGCCATGGCCTCGAGGACCAGTCCGCAACAATCAGCCGTTCGTGCCATCGGTCCGATCTTGTCCATCGACCAGGCGATCGTCATCACGCCGTAACGGCTTACCCGGCCGAAACTGGGCCGCATGCCCGAGATGCCGCACCAAGTGGATGGGCATATGATCGATCCGCGGGTGTCCGAGCCGAGCGCGAAAGTGGCGAGTCCCGCCGAGACGATCGCGCCGGGGCCGCTCGATGAGCCGCAGGTCCAGTCATTCGTGTTCCAGGGGTTGCGGCAGGGGCCGGTGAGCGCCGCATAACCCGATTCATAGCCGAGGCCGCCGGCCAACTCGATCATGGCCGCCTTGCCGATCAGTATGGCGCCCGCGCGGGTGAGGCGATCGATCGCGGTCGCGTCGTAATCGAAGTGCTGGTGCTCATAGGGGCGCGCGCCCCAGGTGGTCGGGTAGCCCTTCACCGCCAGCAGGTCTTTCGCCGCGTAAGGAATCCCGTGCAACGGGCCGCGATAGTGGCCTGTGGCAATCTCTTTTTCGGCGGCGCGGGCCTGCTCGAGCGCCAACTTCTTCGTGATCGTCACGTAGGCATTCAGCTTGGGCCCGATCCGTTCGCTACGGTCGAGATAGGCTTCCGTGAGCTCCACCGGAGAGAGCTTGCGCGTCCGCAGCAGGTTGCCGAGCTCGCGCACCGAGAGAAAAAGTGTGTCTTCGCTGACCATGTGGTTCTCCCTGAGTACTGGTGACGATTCGGACCGGCCCGCGGTTCGTGTGGCCGATCGCCTCGCATCCCGTTTGGGTAGCTACTTGTTGGTGACGAGCTTCAGCACGGTGGCCGGCGCGTCGGGATTGGAGAGCGGTATTGCGCGAACCGTCTCCAGCATCTGCACGTGATTGGAGACAATTCCGCGCATGTGCTGCTTTTGGCTTTCCGAGAGGCGGTCTCCGTATTCGGAAAAAATCCGATGAAGCTTTTCCTCGATCTCGGCCCGGCCCGCGGGGGAGAACGGTTGGCCTCCACGTTCCTGAGCGGCCGCTTCAGGCGCTCTGGCCGGCGGTCTTGCCTTAAGCAGTTCGCCGGGCATCAGGGTGCTGCCCGCCAGGCCCATCATTGCCAGTTGCCCGAACCGGCGTCGCGACAAACCGCTCGATGGGGCGGTGTTTTTGGTGCTCGCGTCTTTTTTCTTCTTCATCGTGACCCTCGATATTTGCGTGCAGAGCTGTTGCTGCGCGTTCGCAATGCGCGCCCGGCTTTGGCCGGGCACGGTGGAGAAACAGGGTATTTCTTACCACCTTGCGCGGCATATTTGTATGCAATTTTGAAAGCTGTAAAGGGGAGGCGGAAAAAATCGAGTCCCAACCTCTTTATAGATGCGTTGTTTCCGGGTTTCGGGCGTGGCCGGAGAGAAAGGGAAAGGGGGGCTTGAAATTGTGTTCCAAGATGTATACAATCCGGCCGCTTCAAAAATTTCCGGCGGGCCCTACCCGTTCGCTTTCTCAGGGCCGGGCAATGTGGCGCCCGCAAGAGTGAACTGACTTATGCGCCCGCGTATTTCCGCAAGTTGGATTTTTGTTCTTTCTCTTTTGACGCTGGCCATCGCGGTCCCCGCCGCCTTGGCGCAAAACACCACCGAAAAACAGATTCAGGCGCTTCGTTTCCATTTTGTCGGTCCGATGCGCGGCAACCGGGCCAGCGCCGTCGTCGGCGTGCCCGGCGATCCGAATGTTTACTACGTTGGCGCCGCTGCCGGCGGCGTCTGGAAATCCACCGACGGCGGCTACCGCTGGCGCCCGATCTTCGATAAAGAGCCGGTCCAGTCGATCGGCGCGATGGCCATCGATCCTCACCAGCATTCGGTCGTCTGGGTTGGTACAGGCGAATCCTGGGTGATCCGGAACGGCATCACTCCGGGCAACGGTGTTTACAAGTCGACCGACGCGGGCCGCACCTGGCATCACATGGGACTCACGGATGCCGGATTGATCTCCCGGGTCGTCGTCAATCCCTACAATTCCCAGAACGTTTTCGTTTGCGCGATGGGCACCGGCACAAATGAGGACGCGGCCACGGGGGTCTGGCGCACCATGGACGGCGGCCATACGTGGAAGCACGTGCTCTTCGTCAACGGGTATACGGGCTGTTCCGGACTGTCCATGGACAGCCACGATCCGCACATCCTGTTCGCCGGCCTGTGGCAATTCAAGCTGCGTCCGTGGTCGATGACCAGCGGCGGCCCATCGAGCGGCGTCTACGTCTCGCGCGACGGCGGCAACACCTGGAAAGAGATCAAGGGGCATGGCCTGCCGCATCCGCCGGTGGGCAAAATCGACGTGGCCGTGGCGCCCTCCAATCCGGAGCGGGTCTATGCACTGATTCAAACAGCCCAGCAAGGATCGCTGTGGCGCTCGGACGACGGCGGGCACAGATGGCACGTGGAAAATTACAGCCGCCTGCTTACCGAGCGTGCCGGCTACTCCGTCAGGCTTGCCGTCTCTCCCACCGACGAGGACAAGATCTATGTTGCCAGCAACGGTTTCTACGTTTCGGGTAATGGCGGCCAAACGTTCCGCGAGGTTCCGTGGGGCGGCGACAACCACGACATCTGGATCGATCCGACGAATGCGAGGCGGATCGCAATTAGCGATGACGGCGGCGCGGACATCAGCACCAACGGCGGCCGCGGATGGCATCGCGTCTCGCTTCCCATCGGCCAGATGTATCACGTTTCGACCGACAACCAGATTCCCTATTGGGTCTACGCCAACATGCAGGACGATTCCTCCGAGCGCGGCCCAGCGTATCCGCGTTCGACTCCTGATGCCCGGACACCTTACGGCCGATTCGGCGACGAGTGGCAGGACGGCCTGGGCGGCTGCGAATCCGGCTTTACGTATGCAGATCCAGAGAACCCAAACATCATCTGGAGTTCCTGCTACGGAGACGAAGTCAGCCGACTGGATTTGAAAGTGGGCTATCCGCGCGCGGTGAGTCCGTGGCCGGATCATCCGCTCGATTCGCCGCCAAACGCCATCAAGTACCGTTGCCATTGGACCCCGCCGCTGGCGATCGATCCTTTCGACCCCAACACGGTCTATTACGGCTGCCAGGTGATCTTCAAGACGACCAACGGCGGCCAGACGTGGAAGGTGATCAGTCCGGACCTCTCGACCAACAACCCGAAATACCTGGTGCCCTCCGGTGGCATACCGATCAACGGGAAGATGCGCCGCCAGGACAATCTGGGACAGTTCTACGGCGAGGTGGTGTTCGCCATCGCACCCTCGACGGTGCAGAAGGGACTGATCTGGGCAGGCACGAACGACGGACAGGTCTGGCTGACGCGTGACGGAGGCGGTCACTGGACGAACGTCACCAAGAACATTCCCGACCTGAAGCCTTGGGGAACAGTCGACCGTATCGAACCGTCGTTCTTTTCGGCGGGCACGGCGTACGTTTCAATCGACCGCGCCCTCATGGGCGATCCCAATCCATACATTTACAAGACCACCGACTTCGGGAAGACCTGGAAGCTGATCGTCAACGGCATTCCGGTGAGTCCCGAAAGCAACGTCAGTTCCGTGGCCCAAGACCCGTACAACAAGAACCTGCTCTTTGCCGGCACCAACAACGCCCTCTACTTTTCGCTGGACGACGGCGCGAACTGGATGCCGCTGCAGGCCGGGTTGCCCCATGCCCCGGTCACCTGGGAAACGGTGCAGAAGCGCTTCCACGATCTGGTAGTTTCCACCTACGGGCGCGGCATCTACATCCTCGAAGACATTACCCCGCTCGAGCAGATGAGCAGCGAGACCGAGGAAGCACCCGTGCACGTATTCAAGTCGCGGCCGACCTATCGCTTCTTCCGCGGCGCGCAAGCGTGGATCGACTATTCCCTGTCCGCAGGCACGCAGGGCCGGGCCAGCATCGAGGTTCTTGATGCCCACGGAAACGTCGTGCGGCAGCTGCACTCGTTCGGGCACCCGGGCATCAACCGTGTTGGCTGGGATCTGCGCTATGCGCCGCCGAAGTTGATCCGGCTGCGCACCACTCCGTCCACGAACCCACACGTCTGGGACGCGCTGCGTTTCCTCGGCAAGGCCTGGCGCCCGATCACACACTGGGGCATTCGTGAGGCCGAAGTAGGACCGATGGTTGCGCCGGGCACGTACACGGTGAAGGTGACCGTCGACGGCCATACCGGAAGCCAGCCCCTCGAAGTGCTGGCCAGCCCACGCACGCCCGGCACGCCGGCGCAGACCGAGGAAACGGTCAAGATGCTGCTCCACATCCGCGACAACATCACGGCCGTTTCGGACATGGTCAATCAGATCGAATGGCTCCGGAAGCAGTTGCAGACGATCGAAGCCATGCTGAAACAGGAAAACAAGCCTTCCCAGGCCAAGACGCTCCAGGCCGTCGAGAACATGGACAAGAAGATGCAGGCGGTGGAAAACCAACTGCTCTCGCCGGCGCTGGCAAACAGCGACCAAAAATCCTACCTCGCTAAATACAAGCTCTACCTCCATCTGATTTGGCTCAACGGCGAGGTCGGCACCGGGGCTGGAGACGTTATGGGCAACCCCGGCTATCCGCCGACCGACGCTTCCGTTCAGGTGCTGCACATGCTGGATGGAAGACTTGCCAATGCCAAGGCGCAATATCGCGACCTGATGAAAAAAGAGTTGCCAGAGTTCAATCACACGCTTGTCAACAACAACATCTCTCCGCTGGTGGCGCAAATCCCTGCCGTGGACTCTACCCCTGCGGCGGGAGCCGGCGCGGAGGCCAATTCAAGCCGGTAACATACAAAAATCGGTAAGTCTTGCGGGGGGTCGTTGAGAGGCGACCCCTCGCAGCAGTGCAGGGGCAGCGGAAGAAAATCAGGACGATAGTGGGGGTGTTGTCATGGATTTATCCTGCATGCCCCGGAAGCGCTTACCTGCAAGACAGAGGGGTAGCAATTCCGGGTGGAGTTACAGCGGCGCCCTGCTTGCGCTATTTCTGTTTGTTTTTGGGGTGGCTTTCGCTCCCCCGGCGCACGCACAGGCCCGCATCACCGGCACAATCTCCGGAACGGTGGTCGACCCATCGGGGGCGGCAATCCCCGGAGCCAGTGTCAAAGTCACCGATCCATCCACGGGGTATACCCAAACCGTGACGGCCAGCGCGTCCGGCGTCTATGTGTTTCCCGCGCTGCAGCCAGGTACTTATATCCTGCAATCCACAGCAAAGGGCTTTTCCAAGACGGTCTATTCCGACGTGGTCGTCAACGCGGCACAGACCAGCAACGTCACTGTGAAAATGAAACTCGGCGCGGCCACGCAGACGGTCACCGTTTCCGCGCAGGGCCAAATCCTGAAAACCACTTCGGCAGAGCTTTCCACCACCGTCAGTCCGAAATCGGTTCAGAACCTGCCGCTGAGCGGCCTTAGCGCGCTGCCCCTCGCGGAACTGGTGCCGGGCGCGACCACCGCCGAAGGCAATCAGCGCTACACCACGTTCAACGGTTTGCCAGCCGCCGCGCTCAACATCAGCGTGAACGGCACAAATGACAATTTCCAGCGGTATCGTTCATCGACCACGGGTTTCTTCACCGCGGCGCCGCTCCGCCTGGGCGCCTTCGACGAGTTCACCGTCTCGACCAGCGACCTGACCGCCGAAGCCGGCGCACAAGGCTCGGCCACGCTGCGTTTCGTCACGAAGCGCGGCACCAACCACTTCCACGGCAATCTGTTCTGGTGGGCGCAGAACAGCTATTTCGATGCCAACAACTACCTGAACAACGCGCGTGGAATCAAAAAACCCAGCCAGCACCTCAACGACTTCGGGGGTAGCATTGGCGGGCCGATTCTAAAGAACAAGTTGTTCTTCTTTGGTTACCTCGAATACCAGAGAAACCCGGCGGCTTTCGCCGACAGCACGCAGGTGCTCAATTCGGCCGCCCAGCAGGGGAACTTCAGCTACATGGGCACCGATGGAAACCTGCACACCGTCAATCTGCTCAACTTGGCCCAACAGAACGGTTTCAATGGCAACGTGAATTCAATCTCCGGCGCCATGCTGAACAAGATAAACACATACGTGCCGAACGGCACGCTGACCACCGGCTCCTATAGCGCCGGCCCGGTTGCCACGCCAGTGACGCAGACGCTGAACTGGCTCCAGCAGTCCACCTCCAAGCACTGGTGGCCGACTATCCGGCTGGATTACAACATCACGCCGAAACTTTCCTGGAACGGCACCTGGGATGCTCAGTGGTACACCATCACGGCCACTCCCAACTACCCCGGTGCCAGCCTGGCCGGTGGCGGATGGTGGTCGAACTATTACACAATCGGCAACTCGCTCGACTGGACGATCTCTCCGACGCTGCTCAACCAGTTCCACTTTGGCATCGAGGAGACGAAGGAGGAGTTCAACCCAGCGACTTCGGGTGATCCTTTCGCCAGCCAGAATGACCAGGTGATTAATCCTCCCCTGGGCGTGAACCCTGTGATCCCGGGCTTCATTCTCGCGATCCCTCGGAACAACCCCTCGTATAACCCCGAGGACAACCTGACGTGGACGCACGGCAACCACACGTTTACCTTTGGCGGCCAGATGCGCATTTCCACGATGTACGAGACCGAAATCAACAATCCTCCGACCTATAGCACCGGAATCGTCAGCCAGGATCCGGCCCTCAACATGTTCACGTCTTCGAACTTCCCGGACGTCAACACGGCGCAGAACAACGCGGAGTTGAACAACGCCGAAGCCCTCTACTCCTTCCTGACTGGCCGGATCAGCGGGATTTCCGGCAGCAACTACGTCAGCTCGAAGACGAATCAGTTCCAGGTGGAAGGAGCGGCGATCGACCGCGAACGGCAGACCATTGGCGGCTTCTACTTCCAGGACGCCTGGCGAGCCACCCAGCACCTGGCGTTGAACTACGGCTTCCGCTGGCAGTTCTCCGGCGCCTTGACCAACAACGGCCAGTTCTGGACGGCGCCGACCTACGCTGGTTTGCTCGGGCCCTCCACGGCTCTCTTTCAGCCGGGAGTTCTCGACGGGCAGCAGAATCCTCAAATCTACCTGAGGCCGCACCCCTATGGGTCGGACCTGAAAGAACCCGCTCCCAACTTCGGTATCGCATGGAATCCAGACTTCAAGAGCGGTTTCCTGCACAAGCTCTTTGGCGGTTCCAACACGGTGTTCCGCGGTGGCGCGGCCATCAGCTACTACGACGAAGGCTGGACCACGGTTGAGAATACGAATGCCTTCACCAACCCGGGCAACTATCAGTCGGTCTTCCTTTATCCTGTGACTGGTTTCGCTCCGGGAACGTTGAGCCTGGGACAGAACATCACTCCCAACTCGTTCCCCAGCACCTTCCACTTTCCGCTCTCCGAGTCTTCTTACACGTTCGCATACCAGCCCTTTGCGACGGTCAACCCCAACATCCGCAGTCCCTACGTTGAGACGTGGAACGTGGGCATTCAGCGGCAGTTCCCCGGCAACAACATCCTGCAGGTGGATTACGTCGGGAACCATGCCGTCCGCCTCTGGATGTCTTACGATCTGAACACGGTGAACATCTTCGGAAACGGTTTCCTCACCGAGTTCAACAACGCCGCTCACAACCTCGCCGTCAACCAGGCCAACGGTAATGGGGCAACCTTTGCCGACAATACCGGGGCGCCGGGACTGGTTCCCACCCCGATTTTCGACACCGCGTTCAGCGGCGCATCGAGTGGCCAGTTTGCCAATCCGACGTTCGTTACCATGCTGGGTCAGGGGCAGGCTGGTGCTTTGGCCTCGCAACTGGCGGGCAACTACACCTACCTCTGCAACCTGGTTGGTGGAAACACCGCCTTCAGTCCCTGCGCGGGATCGGGTGGAACGGGCACCTATCCAATCAATATGTTCCAGGTCAATCCGTACGCGGCTGGAACGTACCTCAACTATCTGAACGACACGGGCCAATCGACCTACAATGCCCTGCAGGTTCAGTGGAAGCACCCGACTGGCCACGGGCTGATGTTCATGGCCAACTACACCTGGGCGCATTCGCTGAGCAACCGCTTTGTCGGCGATTACTATACCTCCGACGAGTTGCTGCAGAACTTCGTCACCTTGCGCAATATGGGGCTAAGCAAAGGTCCGGCGCCGTATGACATCCGCCAGGCCTTCAAGATCTACACCACCTACAACCTGCCGTTTGGGCCGGGCCGGGAATTCAGCATGGGCAACAGCATCCTGGGCCGCACGGTCAACAATGTCGTTGGCGGATGGACCGTTGGCTCGATCGTCAGCGCACAGACCGGTCTCCCGTTCAAGCTGCTCGGCGGGTACAACACGTACAACTATTCGTACGCTTACTGGCCCGCAGCCAGCGATTCCGGCGTTGCCCTGAACGGCGTCAGCGTGAGCCAGTTGCAGAACAACGTCGGCGTCTACCCCGGTCCCAACTCGAGCGAGCCGGTGGTGTTCCTCAATCCTTCGCTACTGGCGAACAACCCCAACGCAATCACTCCCGAAACTACGCCCGGACAACTTGGCAACCTCATCTACCTTCATGGCCCGGGCTCCTGGGACGTGGACTTCTCGCTTTTGAAGTCGATTCCGATTCGCGAGAGGATGAGCTTGGATATCCGAGCGGAGTTCATCAACGCGTTTAACCACCCGAACTGGGCTGTTCCCGGCGTGCACGGGAATTCGCCGGCCGATTACATGAACGTTTCGGCCTACCAGTTCACCAACGCCACCGAAGTGGGTGGTCCGAGGCAGATTCAGTTCCGGATGGAGCTGAATTTCTAGGTTGTACCAGCAGAGCCGGAAGGGGAGGGCCATCGGTCTTCCCCTTCCGACCTTTCGAAAAATGACTGCTGGCCGTGCAATCAAAAAGGGGCGCGTCACGTGCATGTGAACTCAGCCCGTCCGGCCCTTGCGCCTTCCTTTGGTTTCTCCGTCCGCGCTGCTGCCGGAAATTCGAAAGAGACGGCTCTCGTCGCAGGAAATTCCTTGGCGTCGTACCCGATTCGCATCCTGCCTGCGTCTATTCTGTGGAAGATTGTTTTTCAATAACGACCGCTCTCGCGCCGGTGCGACAAGATGCCCGCGAGCCTCGGACCCGGTCTCGGGTTTCGATTGACGGAAAGCGAAATCGAAGGTGAAAGAAAAGGAGGACACACAAGTAATGACTTTGAATCTTCGCCGATGGATCGCCCCGGCCGCTTTGCTCGCGCTGCTGCCTGTTTCGGCCATGTCGCAGGGAATGAGGGCCGCTTACCAGCGTGCCGAGAGCTTTATGGGCGGAAACCTGCAAGGGAAAATCTACATTGCCGACGTTCATCCGAACTGGATTGGCCAGAGCGATAGCTTCTGGTTCGTCAAGATCGGTCCTGAAGGTAAGGATTTCATCAAGGTCGATGCTGCGAAGGACACGCAGGGTCCCGCGTTTGACCAGGCGCGGCTGGCCGCGACGCTCTCCCACGCCATGGGCAGGACCTACGAGGCGAACAATCTGCCTTTCTACAGCTTCGAGTACGTCAACAAAGGCCAAGCGATTCGCTTCCAGGCGGACGATACCTCCTGGACCTGTTCGCTCGACAACTACGAGTGCAAGCGGGCCGCGATGCCGCATGGCGCGCGCTACGAATCGATTTCGCCCAACGGCCGCTGGGCGGCTTTCGTACGCCACTACAACCTCTACGTGCGCGACACCAGCACCGGCACCGTATCGCAGCTGACGTTCAACGGTGTTGCGGGCGACTCCTACGCCACGCCGCTCCCCGACCTGCGCACGCTGGTCGCCGAAGACGTCACCAACGGCGACAACGTTAAGGAACGCCCGGGCGTGTTCTGGTCGCCGAATTCAGACAAGCTCGTCACCTATCGCATGGATTCGCGCAATGCCGGCCGGTACACCAGCATCCAGTTCGTTCCGCCGCACCAGCTTCGTCCGATCGCCTACAACTACGTCTACCCGCTGCCCGGCGAAATCCTCCCCAAGGCCATTCCGGTCGTCTTCGACCTGTCGACGGGGATCCGGCGGGTCGACGTCAAGACGCCTCCGCTTCAGATGCAGTTCCAGGGCGGTCCTCATTTCACCTGGATGCCCGACAACAAGCATTTCTATTACGTTCATGACGCCCGCGGCGAAAAATACGTCGCGGTGCGGGTGGTGAACGCGGATACCGGCGTCCAGAAGGTGCTGTACGAGGAAATCGCCAAACCCTATCCCTACGTGGACCCTGGCGAAACGATGTTTCGCTTCATCGACCACTTCCAGCAGTTCCTCTGGACCTCCGAGCGCAGCGGCTGGAACCAGCTCTACCGCTATAACGGCAAGACCGGGCAGCTGATCGACCGCGTCACGCACGGGAACTGGGTGGTTCGCCAGATTGTGAAGGTGGACGAAAAGACCCATCAGGTTTTCTTCCTGGCCGGCGGCGTCAACCCGAAGATGGATCCCTACTACACCCAGCTGTACCGCATCAATCTGAACGGGACCGATATGAAGCTGCTCACGCCGGAAAATGCCGACCACTCCGTGAGCGTTTCTCCCGACGGGAAATACTTCGTCGATAACTACTCCCGCCCGAATCTGCCGACCGTTTCCGAGTTGCGGCGCACCAGCGACGGCTCGGTAGTGCGCACGATCGAGCGCACCGACGATAGCTGGCTGGTCAAGAATGGCTGGAAGCCGCCGATCCCGTTCGAGGGCAAGGCGGCCGACGGCAAGACCGAGCTCTACGGAATCATCGTTCGCCCGACCGACTTCAACCCGAAAGAGAAATATCCGATTCTGGAGAATATCTACACCGGACCGCAGGGCCACTTCGTGCCCAAGACGTTCGGCGCCGCCCTCCGACTACAATCGATGGCCGAGCTGGGTTTCGTCACGGTGATGGTGGACGGTCGCGGTACCACGGGACGCTCGCGCGCCTTCCACGACTTCTCCTACCACAACATGGGCAACGTCTTCATCGACCACGTCACGATGATCAAGCAGATGGCCGCCAAGTATCCCTGGATGGACATCAACAAGGTCGGCATCCACGGCATCTCGGCGGGCGGCTACGGCTCGGCCCATGCCTTCCTTCAGTTCCCCAACTTCTACAAGGTCTGCGTCTCCATCTCCGGCGACCACGATCCCCGGCTCGACAAGGCCTGGTGGAATGAGCTGTACCAGGGTTACCCGGTGGGCAAGGACTATGAGGAGCAGGCCAACGAAACGATCGCCAAGCAGCTGAAGGGACACCTGCTGCTGATTCACGGCGATATCGACGACAACGTGAATCCCACGGAGACGATGCATCTGGTGAACGCCTTGATGAACGCCAACAAGGACTTCCAGATGCTCCTCGTCCCCAACATGTACCACGGGCCGAGCGGTCCCCACGCCATGTATGTGGTCCGGCGCGAATGGGATTTCTTCGTCCGGTACCTGCTCGGGAAGGAGCCGCCGAAGAACTTCGTGATTCATCAGGCTCCCTTCCACTATTTGGGAAGACGGTAACGCCTTCTTCTCCGGCCGCGAAATCGCGAGGCGCGATTCCGCGGCCTGGCCCGCGGGGCATGCGCGCCACCCCCCCCCGGCTCGCGTGCCCCGCGGCTATTCCATCATCCGTGATTGGCTCGGCGGCCAGCGCGTGACCCACGTCTCCCGCCGTTGGACCGTAGCAAGAAACAAGGAAAGAGAGGACCCCGCGATGTCCCGGTTCCGTTTGTCCCTGGTCGCACTATTTCTGCTGGCCTTTTCCATGGCCGCCTTGCCGGCGCGTTCCCAGACGCTGCCGCGGGCACCCGGAGCCGTGGTGACCACGGTGACTCCCCAGCCCGGCTTTTTCACCGAGCCTTCGATTGCCATCAATCCCCGCAACCCGCAGCAGGTGGTGGCGGCGTTCCAGGACAACGCCCATATCGCCTACACGCGCGACGGTGGCCGGCACTGGCAGCTCGCCACAGGCATCGCTCCACCCAACTTCCGCGTCTCGGGCGATGTTTCGGTGGCCTACGATCTTCAGGGGCACGCCTTCATTTGCTACATGGCATTCGACAAGCTCGGCACGTTCAACTATTGGGGGCATGATTCCTCGCGCAACGGCCTGTTCATCCGTCGTTCGCTTGACGGGGGCAAGAAATGGGAAGCCCACGACATCCCGGTGATCCAGCAGCCCAACCGGAACGACGTTCCCTGGGAGGACAAACCCTACATCGTTGCCGACGACAGCCACGGTCCCTATTCCGGCACGCTCTACGTCGGTTGGACGCGCTGGACGCTCACCGGCTCGCTGATTCTGCTCACGCGTTCCACAAATGACGGGAAGACGTGGTCCAAGCCGATCGAGATCGACAACGGTCCCGGCCTGCCGCGCGACGACAACGGCGCACTCGAGGGCTTCGACGGCGTCGTCGGTCCGCACAGCACGCTCTACGCCGTCTGGACCAATGGGACGCACATTGTCTTCACCGAATCTCACGATGGCGGCCGCAGCTTCTCGCGTGCCCGCCCGATCATTCCCGTCGCGCCATCCATGTTCGACGTGCAGGGCGTTGCTCGCGCAAACGGCTTTCCGCAGATTTCCATGAACCCGCACACCGGCCGGCTCTTCGTCACCTGGTCGGACTACCGCTATGGCGAGGTCGACGTCTTCTGCTCCACGTCGAGTGACCACGGCCGCACGTGGAGTCGCGCCATCAAGGTGAACAGCGATCCGGTGCACGACGGCGTCGCACACTTTTTCCAATGGATGGCGGTCGATCCTGTCACCGGTGACGCCTACGTCATGTTCTACGACCGGCGCCAGGACCCGACGAATCGCAAGCAGATCATCGTGCTGGCCCGCTCTACCGACGGCGGCCGCACGTTTCGCAACTACGCCTGGACCGATCAGCCGTTCAACGCCCAGGGCGTCTTCCTCGGCGATTACACGGGGATCGCCGCCCGCGACGGCCGGGTCTACGGCGTCTGGACGTACAAGCCTCCGGTGCCGGCCTCGGCCGCCCGCGGCTTCGGCCGTGGGCGCCACATGCCACGGAACAGTCGCGAATATTGGCGGTTGCGTGGCACCCAGATTCAAATCGGTGTCGCCGATTTTCCGCCTTCGGCACGCGCCTCATCCGCCGGCGGATCGAGCCACTCGCGGCGATGAGGTCCTTGTCACGGTCCCCCATGACGAGCGACGCGTGTCTCAGGCGCGCTCGCCGCGGGCCGTCTGGCATGTGTAGATAAGGCGCACGTCGCGGCATGGGAACCTGGCGGTCTGCACCCTCCGGCTGCAGGGGGCCGGTTGATTTCCGCCTGACAGCGAGCTTCCAGGCCGGCGTCATCGTTGAATCGACTTCGCGCCTCGCGCGATCGGCGAACGTTTTCAGGGAGGAGTTTCCATGCATCTATCCGCAATTCGTTCCATTCGGCGTCGTTTCGCCAATGCCCGACCGGCGGTTTCGCGCCGCCGCGCTTCTCCGGCGTCTTTGCTGGCCGGCGCGGTTGTTTCTCTCGTTGTGGTTGTCGCGCTCTACGCGGGCCAGATGCCCGCGCGGGTCGAAGTATCCCCAGAGCTGCTATCGGGCCTGCACTGGCGCTCGATCGGTCCTACGGTGTTTGGTGGTCGCGTCACCAGCGTAGTCGGCGTTCCCGGCAATCCCTACATCATTTACGTGGGGCATTCGACCGGCGGCGTCTACAAGTCGACCAACGGCGGCGTCACCTTCCATTCCATCTTCAACGACGGCAACACGCTCTCGGTCGGCGCAATAGCCATCTCGCCCGACAATCCGAACGTAATCTACGTCGGAACCGGAGAAGGGAATCCGCGCAACAGCGCCTCGTTTGGCGACGGCATCTACAAATCGCTCGACGGCGGCAAAACGTGGCAGCATCTGGGCCTCGAAGGTACACGGCGATTCTCCCGAATCATCGTGAACCCGCTCCATCCCAACATCGTGCTCGCCGCGGCGATGGGGCGCGAATGGGGACCGAACACCGAGCGCGGCGTCTATCGCTCCACCAACGGCGGCCGCACCTGGAAGCGAGTCCTCTACGTCAATCCCACCACCGGCGCCAGCGACATCTGCTTCGACCCGAAAAATCCCAACGTCGCTTACGCCGGCATGTTCGACTATTTGCGCAGCCCCTGGCATCTTCGCAGCGGCGGTCCCGGCAGCGGGCTCTACCGCTCCACCGACGGTGGCGTCACCTGGGTCAAGCTCACCAATCCCGCTTTGCACAACGGGCTGCCGACCGATACGCTCGGCCGCATCGGCGTGCGGGTGAGCCGCAGCGACCCCAGCGTGGTCTACGCGATCATCCAGTCGCGCCAGGGCCTGCTGTGGCGCTCGAACGATGGCGGCGCTCACTGGCGCATGGTGAACGACAACCGGAATATCGACTCGCGGCCCTTCTACTTCTCCCACATCCACATCGATCCCACCAACGCCGACCGCATCTACTCCCTGTCTCGCGCGCTGATGGTGTCGAGCGACGGCGGCCGCAGCTTCCATCCGATTCCGTACAACAAGCTCTTCGGCGATTGTCACACCCTTTGGATCGATCCCGACAATCCGCGCCGGCTGATGAGCGGCAGCGACGGCGGCCTGTTCGTCTCTTACGACCGCGGCCGCAATTGGGACTTCATGAACAACATGCCGATGGCGCAGGTTTATCACATGGCCGTCGACAACGATATTCCCTACCACGTGCTCGGCGGTTTTCAGGATCACGAGGTGTGGCGGGGTCCCAGCACGAGCTGGAACTACCTCGGCACGCGCGGCGCAGACTGGCAGCACATCTGCCCGTTTGGTGACGGCAGCTTCGTCGCCGTCGATCCACGGAATTCCAACATCATCTATTACGATACGCAGGACAACATCACCCGCGTCAACATGCTCAACCACGAGCAGCGCCGCATCTCGCCCTACCCGGTGGTGAACGCCGGGGCCAGCGCCGGCGCCATGAAATACCGCTTCAACTGGACAGCACCGCTGCTGATTTCGCCCACCGATCCGAATATCCTCTATTACGGCGCCAACGTCCTGTTCAAGACGACCGACGGCGGCACGAGCTGGCAGATCATCAGCCCGGACCTCACCACCAATAATCCCAAGGAAGAAGGGCTCAGCGGCGGCCCCGTGGGCTACGACAACACCACCGCCGAATTCCATTGCACCATCACCGCCATTGCCCAGAGCCCTCTCGACCAGAACCTCATTTGGGTCGGCACCGACGACGGCAATCTGCAGATCACCCGCAACGGCGGCAAGACGTGGACCAACGTCATCGCCAACATCCACGGCCTGCCCCCGCATAGCTGGGTTTCATCAGTCAACGCGTCCCATTTCGCCCAGGGCACGGCCTTTGTCTCCTTCGACCGGCATCAGATGAACGATTTCGCCCCCTACGCCTACCTCACACGCGACTACGGCAAGACCTGGACGAAGATCTCCGCCGGCCTCACCGGCTACGTTCATGTGATCACCCAGGACCCGTTCCAGCGGAACCTGCTCTACGCGGGCACGGAGCTTGGCTTTTTCGCCTCGTTCGACGACGGACAGGACTGGACCAGCCTACGGCTCGGCCTGCCGCCCGTCCCTGTGCGGGCACTGCGCGTGCAGCGCCACTTCGATGACCTTGTGATCGGCACGCATGGCCGCGGTTTCTACATCCTCGACGACGCCACGCCGCTGCAGCACTTGGCCGCCGTGATGCAGCACCCGGTCAGCGTGTTTCCGCCAGTCCCTGCCTATCGCTACATCCCCTGGGACAGCACCAGCACCGTCGGCGGGCAGGTCTGGCTCGCCAAGAACAAACCCTACGGTTCGATCATTTCCTACTACCTCAACCGCCCCCTGCCGGAAGGCGCGAAGGTGCATCTGGAGATTCTCAATTCAGCCGGGCAGGTGATCCGCCGGCTCGAAGGCCCGGGCGCGCGCGGCGTGAACCGTGTCGTCTGGAACCTGCGCGAGAATCCGCTCTTTGGCATCACGCCGAATCCGGCAACAGCCTGGCGCCCTCGCGGCCTGGAGGGCTTTCTGGCTCTGCCGGGCGAATACACCGTTCGCCTGCAGGCGCTCGGGCAGACCGTATCGCAGAAACTGCGCGTGCTGATGAATCCGCGCGTCCACGCCACACCGGCCGATCTGGCAGCGTATCGGCAGGCCGTGCTCCGGCTGACGAAAATGGATTACCAGATCGACAAATCGCTCGAGCGCATCCGCCGCATCGACGAGCAATTGGCTGCGATGAAGGATCGCATTACCGACCCCGTGGCTCTGAAGCTGGCTCGGGAAATTCGCCAAGAACTCGTGCCGATTCGCCTGAACCTTCAGCCCACACCGCTCTCTCCGCAGCACCTCAATCTGAAGCCGCGCGTGGGCAATCTGACGAGCCAAGTGGCCGGTTACACCGGCCGGCCCACGGTGACGCAGGAGAAATACATCGGCGTTTTCGCCGGCCAGTTGCGCGGAGTGGTGAATCAGCTCAACGCCGTCGTCTCGGGGAAACTGACGCAGCTGAACGCACGGCTCGCTGCCCGGCACGTCCCTTATATCTCCCCGGAGCCGGAACTGGCGGTGAAGCCCTGAACGAAAGGTCAGGCGAGGCAAGGGCACGGAAAGGCAGGGCAAACGCGCCTGCCTTTCCGCCGGCCTGATAAGATAGCGGCACGCGACGTTTTCTCGGTTCCTCCGGTGAAGGCGCCGCGTACCGAGGAGATTCGCCATGCCCGCTCCCGAGAATCCCGCGAGCGACGCCGAGATTCAGGAAGCGATCCGGCTGCTCCAGCAGAATTGGCGGGAGGAAAAGGAAAGCGCTCGCGGCTACCGCGAACTGGCCGAGGAAGCAAAGGACGATCGCCGTCGTGGGATCCTGCTCCGCCTGGCGGAAGCAGAGGAGCGACACGCTGCCCGCTGGGAGCGCAAGCTGGCCGATCTCGGCTCCGGTCCGCCCACAGTCACAGACTCCTGGGCACGCCGCCTGAATCGCTGGTGGAACCGGCGCGCCGGACTCGAAGTGGCCGTGCGGCGACTTGAGGCGGCCGAAGACCGCGATACCGCGAAATACGAGGCGCAGCGGAAGATCCTCGAACGCGACAAGGAGGCCCAAAGCGCGCTCCGGGAGATCTCGATCGAGGAGAAGGCCCACGCCCGCGTGCTGCAGGGCCTGGTGCCTCAGCTCGGTCCGCAGACCATCCTCGACGTGATCCTCAAGCGCGAGCGTTGGCACGGCCGCGGCGGGTCCTGGGTCGCCGATGCGATCTACGGTGTAAACGACGGGCTCGGCGCCGTCTTCGGCATTGTCAGCGGCGTTGCCGGTGCCACGGGCAACCAGCAGCATTACGTGCTGGTTGCGGGCCTGGCCGGCATGCTTGCCTCGGCGCTTTCGATGGGGGCGGGCGCCTATCTTGCGGTCAAGAGCGAGCGCGAGGTCTACGAAGCCGAAATCTCGCGCGAGCGCCAGGAGATCGACGAAAATCCCGAAGAGGAAAAAGAAGAGCTGGCGCTTTTCTACGAGCTACAGGGCTTTGAACCCGAGGAATCCCGCCGCATGGCGCAGACTGTGGCCCAGGAGCCGGAGCAGATGCTGCGCACGATGGCCCAGGCCGAACTGGGGCTTTCCGAACGCCATTTCCCCAATCCGTGGATCTCTTCACTTTCCGCGGGACTTTCCACCGGTATTGGCGCTTTCATTCCAATCATCCCGTTCTTTTTCATCGGCGGTTTCGAGGCTGTTGCTCTCGCCTTCGCCATCAGCATCGTCGCCCATTTCGTCGTTGGCGCGGCCAAAACGGTTCTCACCTCGCGGAAATGGTGGGCCTCAGGCCTGGAAATGACGATGGTCGGAGTGCTGGAAGCCGTCGTTACCTATGGCCTCGGCATCGCCTTCGGCGGCTTGGGATAGACGCGGTTTATTTCAGATCCTTCGAGAGATTACCCGGTCTCGCTGCTCTCTCCTTCGGCTCTGCGAGTGCACGTGCGATCGTCCCTTACCCCATCTGCGATGTAACCGTTTTCCCGTGCACGCCGTCCTAACGACTGCGGGGATGGACCTAGGGGCTGAACGTTGGGAATTCGGTTGAAGGTTGCGGCTGGGCTCGGTGCCGTTCTTCTCGTCTTGTTGGCGGGCGCCGGGGTTTGCGCCTTGGCGCAGAGTGAGGGGCAGCTTTCCGGCGTCGTACGCACGGGCCAGGGAATTCCGGTTCCCACCGCTACCGTGCGCGCCGAAAATACCACCTCCCATCAAGCCTGGATGAGCTGGACCGACGCCTCCGGGAAATTCCAGTTTCCGGCGTTGCCTCCCGGCCAGTATCGGGTGCAGGTATCGATGCTGGGCTTTTCTCCGGCTTCCGGTGAAGTAAACGTTTCCTCGACCGGAGGCATGCTCGACCTCACTATTCACGTCGCGACGCTGGCCGAACTGTCCTCTACCACCGGCTCGGCCCGTCGCACCGTGAATGCCGCCGGGCGAGGCGTCCCCGCCCCCCGTCCAGGCCGCAAACCAACTGCCCGCGAGGGTCGTCTCCCTCCCAGCGAAGCTCGCCAGCAGATGGCCCCCGGCGTGGAGAACGCAATGCGTTCGGGGATGGGTGGCTTCCAGCAGGTGCAAGTCAGTGGAGGTGAGGAGGAAGGAGAATTCGGCGAGGCCCAGGGCCAGGGTCAATCGAATGCTCAGCAGGTGCCCGGACAAACCTCGCCACAAGTCAGTGGCGCGCTTTCCACGCAGCCTCTGGGTGCAGCCGCTTCCTCCGACGCTTTCCTCATGAATGGCTCTGTCGGCATGGCCGTGAACACGTTGCCAGGCGCCGGCACGGGCTTCGGACATTTCGGCCCCGGAGGGCCCGGCATGCGCGGCGGAATGCCGGGGGGGATGAGGGGCGGCCGGGGAGGATTCGCTGGCCGGGGCAGGATTCGGGGCCGGGGTCCAGGGCCTATGCGCGGGCGAAGAATGGCCGCGGGCAGCGTTGCCGGCCTCTGGGCTCGGAGACGGTTCATGCGACAATCGGTAAACCGCGTGCGCTTCAATATCTTTGAAACGTACAACAACTCAGCCTGGGACGCGTTGCCGTATTCGCTGAGCGGAAACCCCCAGCCGGCGTTGAGCCACTACAACGAGCGCCTTGGCGGCAGCCTCGGCGGTCCGCTGTTTCTTCCACACATCTACGACGGCCGCAACCGCACCTTTTTCTTCGTGAACTATAACCTCGAGCACCAAAAAAACCAGACCGACACTTACGCCACCGTGCCCACAGTCACGGAGCGCACCGGGAATTTCTGCGACCGCAACGCCCAGCTCTACGATCCCTCCTCGAATCTCACCGGGCCGCGCACTTCGCTGGGGTGTTCCATTCCTTCGAACATGCAGAACTCGGCTGCCGTTGGCCTGTTGAAATACATTCCCGAGCCGAACTTGCCCGGTTTCGTTCAGAATTTCCAGCTGCTGGACACCGTTCCGCAAACCAGCAATTTCATCAACGTCCACGTATTCCACACGATCTCCTCCCGCTTCAGCCTGAGCACGGGCTACAATTTCCAGACGTCGCACGCCGATACGCTGACGGATTTCCCGCTCATCGGCGGCAACACGCAGACGCGGAACCAGAACGTCAGCCTCTCGCTCACCCAGAACTGGACGCCAAGGCTGATCGACGTCACCAGCTTGAATTTCAATCGCAGCCGCATCGAATCGCTCAGCAACAATTCCTACACGCAGAACGTTGCTGCCGATCTCGGGATAACGGGCGTTTCTTCCAGCCCGATCGATTACGGCATTCCGCAGATCAGCTTCACCAATTTCGCCGGCTTCAATGATCCGATCCCCGCGCTCAACCGCAATCAGACATGGCGCTTCGACGACAGCCTCACTTACATACTCAAGGATCACACACTGACCGCCGGTTTTGAGTTGCGCCGCGTCGACTGGAACAAGTTCGGCGATCCCACGCCGCGCGGAGCGTTCACCTTCACCGGGCTGATGACCAGCCAGCTCGACGCCCAGGGCCAGCCCGTCGCCGGCACCGGCCTTGATTTCGCCGATTTCCTGCTTGGCCTGCCCCAGGCCACCACACTGCGCTACGGCAGCGCCGCCAGTTATTTTCGTGGCTGGGGCTATGCCGCCTATGTGCAGGACGATTGGCACATCGTGCCCCGCTTCACTCTCAGCTATGGCTTGCGGTACAACTACGTCACTCCGCCGATCGAGCTGTACAACGCGATCGCCAACCTCGATGTCAGTCCGGGTTTCGCGCAGTCGGCCCTCGTCCTCCCCGGCGAAACAGGTCCATACTCCGGCGCGCTGCCCCGCTCGCTGGTTCGCGGCGATCCTAACAACTGGGCTCCGCGCGTCGGTTTTGCCTGGCAGCCGTTCCACACCGACCCGCTGATCGTTCGCGGCGGTTATTCGATTTTCTACAACGAGTCGATTTACCAGCAGTTGGCTTTCGAGATGGCCAATCAGCCGCCTTTCGCCGAGGTCCAAACGAGCTTGACCAGCCCCACGGACGTGCTGACGCTACAGAACGGCTTTCCGGCCGAGCCGCAAACGGCCAATCCCAACACCTACGCCGTGGACCCCAACTACCGGGTTGGCTACGCGCAGATCTGGGACCTCTCAATCGAGCGCCAGTTCCGCGGCGGCTGGATGGTCGACGTCTATTACACCGGCACCAAGGGCACACATCTCGATATGCAACTCGCGCCGCACAGCGAGCCGCCCGGCAGCCCGCTCTCGACCGGCACGCAAACGCAGAACGGTTTCATCTACGACACTTCCGGCGCCGCGTCCGTCTACCACGCGGTGCACCTGATGGTGCGCAAGCGGCCCACGCACGGGCTGATGGTGATGGGCGATTACTCGTTCGGCAAATCGATCGACGACGCGAGCACGATCGGCGGCGGCACACCCATCGTCGTTCAGAACGATAACGACATAGCCGCCGAATACGGGCTTTCGTCGTTCGACATCCGCCAGCAGTTCCGCGGCTTCACGTTCTATCAGCTGCCCTTCGGTCCGCGCCAGCGCTGGGCCCGCGGCGGTTGGACTGAGCGCCTATTCGGCAATTTCCGGCTCAACGCGATCATCACCGCCAACACCGGGACACCCTTCACCGCGCGCGTCCTCGGTGCTTCCACCAACAACACGGCCACCGGCGCCAATTTTTCGTTGCGCGCCGATCAGGTGGGCAGCGGCTGCGGCGGGCCGGACACCACCACTCAATTTTTCAATACCGCTGCTTTCGTCGTCCCCCCTGCCGGTCAGTATGGCGACGCGGCGCGGAACACCATCTGCGGCCCCGGCGTTTTCAGCCTGAACCTGGGCATCGACCGGAGTTTCGTTTTTGGCAGTGACCACCAACGCCACCTCGATCTTCGTTGGGAGACACGAAACCTCACCAACTCGCCGCAGTTCACCGGCTTGAGCACGGTGGTCAACTCCGCCAATTACGGCCGGGTGACTTCTGTGGGCTCTATGAGGACGATGGATCTCGTTGTGAGGTTGTCCTTCTAATGCGTACCGTCATCGCCATACTCATCGCCACCCAGCTTGCCTTCGCCGTGCCGCCCCCGGCGCAGAGTGCGCACCGTTCCCCGCACGTCCTGAAGGCCACCGTCAATCTCGTCGTTGTCGACGTCGAGGTCACCGATTCCGCCGGCCGGCCGGTCCAGGGGCTGAAACCGAGCGATTTCACGCTCTACGAGAACGGCAGGCAGCAGAAGATCACCAAGTTTGTCTATGCCAACGTCGAGGGATTTGCCCGAGCTGCCGCCAAGGACCAGAAGCCCGTGGTTGTTCCGGTTGCGGGCTCGCCGTCCTCGAGCAGCCTTGGCCCGGTGGTTCGCGACCGTCGAATGATTCTGCTGTTTTTCGATATGACGTCGCTTCAGCCCGACGAACTGCTGCGCGCCCGCGCCGCCGCCATCCACTACGTCAAGACGATGATGAGTCCGGCCGACCTCGTCGGAGTGGTGGTACTCGGCAACCGGCTTGGCCTGCTGACGAACTTCACCAACGACAAGCAGACGCTGCTCGCCGCGCTCGATCGTCTGGAGCCGGGCGTCGATTCTCAACTGGCGAACCTTTCGCCGGCTGCGGCGCAGGAGGGTGAAGCCACCTCTACCGAAGACGTCGGCGCCGCCTGGACGCCCGACGATACGGAGTTCAACGTTTTCAATACCGACCGCAAGCTTGAGGCGATGCAGGATCTGGCCGACCTGTTGCGCAACATCCCTGGAAAGAAAGTCGTTATGCAGTTCACTGGCGGTATCACGCAGACCGGGGAGGAGAATCGCACGGCGGTCCAAGCGGCCACCGACGCGGCCAATCGGTCCGACGTCTCCTTCTATTCGGTTGACGCTCGCGGCCTCTACGCCGAGGTGCCCGGCGGTAACGCCAGCCATGCTGCCGCCGGAGGCACGGCGATGTTCTCCGGCGCCTCGGTACTCAGCCAGACGCAGATGCGGCAGGATTCCCGCGATACCCTAGAAACCCTCGCTGCAGATACCGGCGGCCGAGCCTTTTTCGACATGGGCGATCTCTCCAAGGCTTTTCGCCAGGTGCAGAGGGATACCGCAGGCTACTACCTGCTCGGCTACACGCCCACAGACACCCGTCAGGACGGCCGGTGGCGCTCGATCAAGGTGAAGCTAGACCGTCGCGGCTTGCGCCTGCGCTACCGCACCGGCTATTTTGCGCCCAGGGATTTCGTCCATTTCACTGAGGAGGATCGCGAGCAGCAGTTGCTCGAGGCGCTGCGGTCCGAGACGCCGATCCTCGAGTTGCCAATCGCGCTCGAAACCACGGTCTTCCGCCTCAATAGTCGCGAGGCTTTCGTCCCGATCGCCGCCAAGCTGCCCGCCAGCACGCTCCAGTGGGCGCAAAAGAGGGGCAGCCACCAGGACCAGTTCGACTTTGCCGCTCAGGTGCGCGACGCAAAAACGGGCCGCGACGTCGCCGCACTTCAGGACACAATTACCGTCCGCCTCGGCTCACAAAACTACGAGCAGTTTGCCCGTCGCGCATTGCTCTATCAGGGCGGCATTGTGCTGGCGCCTGGCAGTTACCAGCTAAAATTCGTCGCTCGGGAAAACGATACCGGCCGGATCGGCAGCTTTGAGGAGCCACTCATCGTGCCGGCCGGGGTTCCAGGCCATTTGGGAATGAGTTCGGTGCTGCTTTCGAGCCAGTTGGTGCCGGTGCAAAAGAATTCGGAAGTGAAGACGCGAGGCATGGCCATAGACGCGCGTCTGCGCCAGTCACCGCTCGAGGTTGCCGGCGAACGCATCGTTCCGAGCGTCACAAATGTCTTTACACCCGAACAGACCCTCTACGTCTTCTTCCAAACTTACCTGCCGCCGAAGGCCGATCCCGCCGCGCTTCGCGCCGGACTGATCTTTTTCCGCAATGGCGTGCTGGCCAACCGTTCGCCCTTGGTCCGTCCGGCGGCATACGATTCCAAGACGCGAACCGCCTCGTTTCGCATTCGCCTGCCGCTCGGGAGAATGGCGCTGGGCCGCTACAAGCTTCAGGCAGTGGCGATTGTTGCCGGCTCGCCCCTGGCGGCGTTCTCCCACGCGTTCCTGGCGGTCGTCCCGCCGCAGCAGCCGAAAGCCCCGAGCGCGCCATCGTCCGGCCGCTGAAGCTCTCCGGCTACTGAACCATCCGGAAGGGCCACGGCGGCAGGTAGCTGGTGAAAACAATCATCATCAGTGTGGCGCCCAAAAGCGCGATGTTCTTCATGAACTGCACCCTTTCCATCGCTCGCTCGTTGGGATCGCTCACCGCCCAGAAGTTGTGCATCATCGGCGTCGTACCCACCAGAAACGCCACTAGAATCCACAGCCCGATTGTCGGGAAGAGGCCCAGTAAGACGCTCAATCCGCCGGCCACCAACAGTACCCCGGTGCCAAGCACTGCCAGCCCGGCCGCCGGCACTTTTTTCGAAGCTGCATACTGCTTGTACATGGCCTGTTTCGCGAAGTGATTCACTCCGCTGATGAGGAAAAACCCAGCGAACAGGATTCGTGCGAAGAGAAACAGATAGATCATTTCGCCTCCTTCTCGGCCGTCGGTCGGTTCGTCGCGATCTCGTTCGTCGTGCCCGCGTCTTTCGGGGCCATTCAACGTTCTACCATGACCTCTTCCATCAGATGCGGCCATGCGCCGAAAACGTCACTGGGCAGTTGTTGCGAGTTGCTCGCTCCGCACCCCGTTGCGCTGTATCCTCACCAGAAGAAGAATGTGAATCTCGCTCCCGACGAGGTGGCACACCGATGAAATTGCGCGATTGGCTGCTTCCCATAGAGTGCCCGCCGGCAGTTCTACTGGTCCGGCTGGCGACCGGCGGCGTATTTCTCTCGGAAGGCATTCAGAAATTCCTGTATCCGGCGGCGCTCGGCGTCGGCCGCTTCACGCGGATCGGAATTCCGAACCCTCAATTCATGGCGCCATTCGTCGGTACGGTGGAAATCGTCTGCGGCTCGCTGCTGCTGCTCGGTCTGCTCACCCGGCTCGCCGCGCTTCCCCTGGTCATCGACATCGTTGTCGCCATGCTGGAAACGAAATTCCCCTATTGGCTAGAGCACGGTTTCTGGGCCGCTGCCCATGTTTCGCGCACCGACTTTGCCATGCTGCTCGGTTCGCTCTTCCTGCTTGCCGTCGGCCCGGGGCCTATCTCGCTTGATGCGCTTCTTGCCGGCCGCGAACGGCGCGAAACGCTTCAGCGTCTCGCGCGCTCCTGACCGTTTTCGCTTGCTCCCAGTCCGCCGCCGTGAGACGCTTTTTTGGCCTTCCGGCGTCGGAATCCTTTTTCACCCCCCGCCGCATGCCTGGCGACCGGACGCGACCTGACTGCCCCCCTCCTGCATCGTATTTAGTGTAAGGAGGATGCCATCGTGAAACGTGCGAGCCTTGTGATCGTTCTGACTCTCTCTCTGGCCGCAGTGGCCTTTGCCGCCTCGCAAGCGTCCGCGTCGGCTCCCGACCGGGTGAGTACGGTCGTTACCGTGATCAACCATCGCTCTGGGCCGATGCCCGCCATTGCCAGGGACGACGTTATTGTCCATCAGGACGGCAAGGTGCGTCCGGTCTTGAGCTGGGAGCCCCTCACCGGCTCCCACGCGGGCGTCGATCTCGCCGTGCTGATCGACGATTCACTCTCAACCAACATCGCCCTGCACTGGGATTCCGTCAAAGCGTTCGTCCGCAAGTTGCCGCCGGGTTCACGCGTCGCTACGGTCTATGGCGCCTCCGGCAGCGCCGATTTCGCCCAGCATTTCACCACTGACCGTGAAGAGGCCATGAAAGCGCTCCGCTTGCCGCGCGGCGAGATCAGCGAAGGGGCGAGCATCTACGAATCCCTGGAATCGCTGATCAAACACTGGCCCAACGACCACAATCGCCGCGTCGTGTTGCTGATTTCCGACGGTATCGATCTCACCTTCGGCATTGCCCAGTCCAATCCCGGCCTCAACACAAACTTGCAAAATGCCATCAACGACGCGCAGCGCAAGGGCGTGACCGTCGACTCGATTTTCGCCAGCGGCGCCTCCGAGATTAGCCACAATGCTTACCTGATCGCCAACGGCCAGGGGAGCCTGTCCCGTCTGGCCCTCGAAACCGGCGGCAGAAGCTTCACCCTTGGTTTCCAGACGCCGATCAACATCGCGCCATTCCTCGACCAGATAGCCACCGGACTGGCCCACCAGTACCAGCTCACCTTCCGCGCCAAGCTCGGCCGGAAGGCTGGGTTCGCACGTTTGAGACTTCGTTGCGAGCAGCACGGCGTCGAATTGCTCGCCCCCTCGCGCGTCTATTTGCCCGCAGCCGAGTGAATCGCGTGCTTGGAGGTAGCCTCCGCCCGGCTTGGTACTAAAACCGGTGGCCTGTGAAGGTGGGTACGTTCGTGCGATGGGTTTCCCGCCTGCCCGCCTGCTACGTTGGCGGGCATGAGGCAATCAATTGCGCGCAACGGCTGGCCGGCACCACTCACTATTCTCTTTCTCGTCTTCCTCTTCGCGCCCTGCGCACATGCGCAGGAAACGCTGAGGTCCGCCAATGGCCATCCTCCTCTCCAGACGTCCCTGCTGCTGCCGCCCTCGATTCCAGAACCTACGATCCGCGGCGCCAACTTCCGTCCAAACGTTCCGGCGAAGCCGCGGAAGATGTCGGCTGCCCAGCGCCGCGCCTGGTATCTGCTTGTCGGCGCGGAGCATGGCGCCGCTCTCCTCGACGCCCGCACCACTCGCGACGCTCTGCACCATTACCAGGAGCTCGATCCGCTGCTCCGCCCATTTGCGCGTTCGGCAGCACTCTACCCGGTCATGCAGATCGCCCCTTTGGGTTTCGACTGGCTGGCTCGGCGTCTTGCCACCAACCATTATCGGTGGGTCCGCGACATCTGGTGGCTGCCGCAAGCCGCCGCCACGGCCGGATTCATTTGGGCTGGCGTGCACAACCTGAATTTGCCGCCAGTGCCCGGCACTCCTTCACCCTGACCGTTTCGCCCTGGTCGCCCGAGTAGTCCCGGCCAACGAAGCCATGGCCGTGGACCTTTCCATTCCATGTAGCTCAGCCGCCGTTTGCTCGGCCGTCATCCGGGAATCCCCGCGCTTTGCCTTTGCCGAATCCGTCGCTTCGCGGTAGCCTTCCCTCCCGAAGTCATGCGCACGCTGCACGTCGATACCGAACTCGTCTGGCGCGGCGGCCAGCAGCAGGTGCTGCTCCTGATCGAGGGGCTGGAGCGCCGTGGCGTGCACGTGAAGCTCGCCGCTCCCGGGCCGGCGCCTCTGTTCTCGCGAGCCCGCCAGGCCAGCATCGCGGTCGAGCCGCTTGCCGCGCGCAATGACGCTGATCCCGTGGCCGCGTTTCGCCTGGCGCGGCTGCTGCGCCGCGATCCCTGTTCGATCCTCCATTGCCACACCGCGCGCGCACACGGCGTTGCGCTGGTGGCCTGCCGGCTCCTCCGGCGATCCTTGCGGCCGAAAATCGTCGTTTCGCGCCGCGTCGCTTTCTCCGCGGCGCCATTGCTTACGCGCCGCAAATTCCGCGGTGCCGACCGAGTGATCGCCGTTTCCGATGCGGTGAAACAAGGACTGGTTGAGGCCGGCCTCGATCCCGAACGGATCTCCGTGGTCCGCGACGGGGTTCGTGCCGACGCGCCGGCGGTCGAGCCGGAAGATCGCGAGAACGCTCGCCGCCTGCTCGACCTCGCTCCCAACGACCGTCTGGTGCTCCATCTGGCGCATCTTGGGGCCGAGAAGGGCCAGACCGATCTGATTGCGGCCGCGCCTTGCATTCACGCCTCCGTGCCCGACGCTTGCATTGCGATTGTGGGGGGCGGGAAACTGCGGGAGCAATTGGAGCGCCATGCGGCTTCGGTCGGCGTGGCGCGCATCCGCTTCTTCGGTTTCTGGCCGCCCGAACGCGTCCCCGCGCTTCTCGCCGCAGCCTCAGTCTTCGTCTTGCCGAGCCGCCGCGAAGGGCTCGGTAGCGTACTGCTCCAAGCCATGGCCGCCGGCCTGCCTGTGGTGGCCACGGCGACCGGCGGCATTCCGGAAATCGTTCGCGACGGGTCCACCGGCCTGCTTGTTCCTCCCGGAGATCCTGCCGCCCTGGCCACGGCCATCGTGCGCCTGCTCACGAACCCAACTCTCGCCGAACAACTCGCCCTTGCCGGGCAGTCCTTTGCCCGGACGGAAGGCTCGGCTGACCGGATGGTCGAGCAGACGCTGGCCGTCTACCGCGAACTGGTTTCCCAGGCCGAAATCTGACAACCGCCCGGTCCCCTATTGGCATCTTGTTAAGTGGGGCTGGACAACAGTTTTCGCGCCGCAGCACTGTTTGGAAAACGGCGCGAGTCAGTAATTCCTTGGAGGTTTGATTATGCGTCTTCGTGTGTCTTTACTTCTTGTGGCGCTCTCGTTGTTTGGCATGTCGGCCCCGGCCTGGGCCGGGACGCTTTCGACCCAGATCGACCTGATCCATGCCGCGAAACTCGCGAACCTCAACCTGAAACCGGGCAAGTATCGCCTTACGGCCAATGAATCCAATGGCCAGGTGAAGGTCGAGCATCATTACAGGCTTATCGGTCGTGTGAAGGGAAACTGGGTGAAGCTTCACAACAAACCGCAATACACCGAAATGTTAATGACCAATCACAAGATTCAGGAGATTCGTTTCGCCGGGAAGATCAAAGCGGTTAAATTCTCGGCATAGCTCGGGGGAAAGGACCGGCGAGGGCAGACGCCCGTTCGCCGGTCCTCCGGCCTTGTTGGCCGTTTCCCTAGTAACTCCGTCTCCCGGGTGCCCAATCCGAGAGCCCCCATCATCAGGGCACCCGTGGAGTCCAATCCACCATCACCGTTTTCAGCGGCCGCGAACAGTTCCGCCACAAAACCGTGCCGCCCGGATTTCTTCCCATCCCTGCCTCCCGCCTGAAGTCACGCGCAAAGCGCAAGCAGCATCGAACGGCGGAAGCGCACCACCGCTATCGCTTATCGGCTTGTGGTTTCCTTTTTCAGTTTGTGAACCCCTTTCCATCCCAAGGTTCCCATTTTGGGCTGCGTCAACTCATCGATCAACTCATCGACCCTTGCAGATTGCCGGGAAGCAAGGTAGTCTTTGTTGGTGGTGTGGCCGTAGGGGACTCGCTCCCTCCCCGTGGGCATGAAGTACGTAGGTCGTGTATGTTCAGTCTCCCGTTGTTTGGGAGTCACACCAGGACTCGGCCCGGAGGCTTCTGATTTCTCCTTCGCCTTGCCAGTGGAGCGACGCTGACCGGCAGTCTGCCGGTACGCCGGATTATTCCTCATTGGTTTTCTTTCCGCGTGCTTGCTGCCTATTCTGCGAGTGTACAAACGCAAACATTTTTCCCGTTGAGGTGAGCTGATGGTCATTGGTGTTCCCAAAGAAATCTATCCCGGCGAGCGCCGTGTGAGCTTGGTGCCCTCCGTAATCCCCAATCTTGCCAAAGCCGGCATGGAGGTCGTGGTCCAGGCGGGCGCGGGCACTCTGGCCGGATATCCGGATGCCGAATTCGAGGCCAAGGGCGCCAAGGTCGTCCCTGACCGGGCAGAAATCTTCAAAAAGGCCGACGTTATTCTTCAGGTGCTCGCATACGGCGCGAACGATCGCACCGGAGCTGAGGACCTGCCGTTGCTGCGCTCGGGACAGGTGCTCATCGGCTTCCTGCGCCCGCTCGGCGAGGTTGATATAGTGCGCCAGCTGGCCGAAACCGGTGTTTCGGCCTTTTCTTTTGAGCTGATGCCCCGAATCACCCGAGCTCAGAACATGGACGTGCTCTCGTCGATGGCTACCGTCGCCGGCTACAAGGCTGTGTTACTGGCGGCCGACACCCTGCCGCGCATGTTTCCGATGATGACCACCGCGGCGGGCACGATCACTCCGGCCCGCGTCTTCATCATCGGCGCCGGCGTGGCCGGGCTGCAGGCGATCGCCACGGCGCACCGCCTGGGAGCCATCACGTCCGCTTATGACGTGCGGCCGGCTGCCCGGGAGCAGATACAGAGCCTCGGTGGTCGCGTGGTCGAGCTGGATCTCGAAACGGGTGAGTCGGAGGACCATCGCGGCTACGCGAAGGCGCAAGACGAGGCCTTCTACCAACGCCAGCGTGAATTGCTCGGCAAGGTGATTGCCCAAAGCGACGTTGTGATCACCACCGCCATCGTTCCGGGCCGCAAGCCACCTCTGCTGGTCACGGCCGACGCGGTCAGCCACATGGCCCCGGGTTCGGTTGTGGTCGACATGGCGGCCGAGCGCGGCGGCAATTGCGAACTGACGCGCACGGGCGAGATCGTCGTCGAGCACGGCGTCACGCTGGTGGGCCGTTTCAACCTGGCGGGCACCGTGCCCTACGACGCCAGCCAGATGTATGCGAAAAACGCGACCAAGTTCCTGCTCCATCTCGTGCAAGACGGAAAGATCGATATCGGTCGCGACGATGAAATTGTCCGGGAGACGTTGCTGACTGCCGGTGGCGAGATCGTCCACCACCGCGTGCGCGAGTTCTACAGTCTCCCGGCCATCCAAAAGAGTTAGCCAAGGAGGAAGTCAAATGCCAGCGGACTTCATTGTCAGTCTGTATGTGTTCGTGCTGGCGGGATTCATCGGATTCGAGGTGATCCGAAGAGTCTCCCGGCTGTTGCACACACCCCTTATGTCTCTCACCAACGCAGTTGAGGCCATCGTCATCGTCGCGGCCATGATCACCGCGGGCCGGCGGGAAACCGAACTCGCCGTGATATTGGGTACGATTGCCGTTGCCGCCTCCTTCAGCAACGCCGTCGGTGGCTTCATGATCACCGAGCGTGTGCTGCGCATGTTCAAACTCAGCGGGTCGAAAAAGTCATGAATCAAATCTTCACAGAAAACGTTACCGACTTTATCTATCTCGTCTCCATTGTTCTGTTCATCCTGTCGCTCAAGTGGCTGAGCTCTCCCGAGACGGCGCGCCGCGGCGTGCGTTCCGGCGAAATCGCCATGGCGATCGCCATTCTTGCCACGCTGGTTGGCACCGGCATCGTCCAGTACAAGTGGATTCTGATCGGCCTCGCCATCGGCGGCCTCATCGGCATCCCGCTGGGCCTGATCAAGACGACCGCCGTGCCGCAGCAGACGGCTCTCAGCCACTCCCTGGGCGCCCTTTCCGCCGCGCTGATCGGCATCTCCGAGTACTACGTTCACCCGGCGATGACCACCAAGTTCGACATGGTGGAGATCTCGCTCGAGGTCATCATCGGCGCGCTCACCTTTACCGGCAGCTTGATCGCCGCCGGCAAACTGCAGGAGATCCTGCCCCAGCGCCCGATGACCTTTAAGGGACAGAACATCGCCAGCCTGGCGGTGCTCGCCGCCGCGGTGGGCCTGGGCATCGCACTGGTATTCCATCCGGGAGCCACCGGACTGTTCGAGGCCATGGTCGGTGTCTCACTGCTCTTCGGCGTGGCGCTGGTCATGCCGATCGGCGGCGCCGACATGCCGACGGTCATCTCGCTGCTCAACTCCTACGCCGGCCTGGCCGACGCCCTGCTCGGTTTCGTGCTGAACAGCAAGGTGCTGATCGTCGCCGGCGCACTCGATGGCGCCAGCGGCTTGATCCTTTCAGTGATTATGTGCAAGGCGATGAACCGCTCCTTCACCAACGTCCTGTTCGGCGCCTTCGGTCAGCTGCAGACCAAGGGCGCCGCCGGCGCCGAGGAGCGTACCGTCCGCTCGGCCACGCCCGAGGACGCTGCCGATATCCTCAAGGCGGCCAGCAACGTGCTCATCGTCCCTGGCTACGGCATGGCAGTTTCCCAGGCGCAGCACAAGGTACGCGAACTTTACGACATCCTCACCCGCATGGGCGTCAATGTCACCTTCGGCATCCACCCGGTCGCCGGCCGGATGCCCGGCCACATGAACGTCCTGCTGGCCGAGGCCGACATCCCCTACGACAAGCTGCTCGACGTCGACGACGTGAACTCCGATATGCCGCAGACCGACGTGGCGCTGGTGCTCGCCGCCAACGACGTCGTCAACCCCTCCGCCCGCACCGATCCGTCGTGCCCGATCTACGGTATGCCGGTCATCGATGTCGACAAGGCGCGCACGGTGATGGTCATCAAGCGAAGCCTCAATCCCGGTTTCGCCGGTATCGACAACCCCCTCTATTACATGGAGAACACACTGATGCTCTTCGGCAACGCCAAGGTTGTTGTCGGAGAGATCTCCCGCCAGCTTCAGGGCGGAGGTCAGGCCTGATCTCTTCGGGGGGCGCAGGGGTAAGTTCGTCGAGAGAGGAAACTGTGTGGGGCCGGTGCTTCGGTTGTTGCCGGAGCGCCGGACCCCGCCCCGCTCTTGAATCAGCCGGGGGCGCCGTCGCCCCGGCCGCTCTTGCTGTAGATGGAGGTTGAAGTTGCTCTCCGCCTTACCGATTGACCGCTTTCAGTTCGCCTTTACCGTCACTTTCCATTACATCTTTCCCCAGATCACCATGGGCCTAGCCGTGCTCATCCTGATCCTGAAAACGCAGGCCCTGCGCACCGGTGAGGAGATCTACAACCGCTCCGCGCGCTTCTGGCTGCGCATTTTCGGCATCACCTTTGCCTTGGGCGTCGTCACCGGCATCCCGATGGAATTCCAGTTCGGCACGAACTGGGCGCAGTTCTCCCGCGAGGCCGGCGGCGTGATCGGCCAGACGCTAGCGATGGAGGGCGTCTTTGCCTTCTTCCTCGAATCCAGTTTTCTAGGGCTGCTGCTCTTTGGCGAGAAGCGGCTCAGCCCGCGCGCGCACTGGGCCGCGGCGTTGGCTTTGTTCCTCGGCTCGTGGCTTTCCGGCTATTTCATCATCGCCACCAACGCCTGGATGCAACATCCTGTGGCCTATCTGATTGGCCCTGGAGGCCGGTTCGGCCTGGCGAGTTTTGCCGGTCTGCTCGGCAATCACTGGGCGTGGTGGGAATTTGCCCACAACATGATGGGCGCCGTCGTTACCGGGTCGTTCCTGATGGCCTCGATCGGCGCCTTTTATCTGCTTTCCCATCGAGAGCAGCCGTTCGGCCGGCTGTTCGTTCGCACTGGCGTCATCGTTGGTCTGATTGCAGCCTTGTTGATGGTCTTCCCCACGGGTGACAGCGAGAGCAAGCTGGTTGCCAGCCACCAGCCCGCCACCTTTGCCGCGATGGAAGGGCTGTTCCAATCCCAGAAGGGTGCTCCGATCGCCATTCTCGGCCAGCCCGACATGGTCAAGCGCCAACTGGACAATCCGCTGACAATCCCCCGTGTGCTGAGCTTTCTCACCTATCGCCGTTGGGCTGCCGAGGTGGAGGGCCTCAACAGCATCCCCGAAAACCAGTGGCCCGACCAGGTACCGCTTGTCTACTACAGCTATCACATCATGGTGGGCCTGGGGACGATCTTCGTTGCGGTACTGTTGATTGCCGGGTTTCTGCTTTGGCGGGGTCGGCTCTTCGAAACGCGCAGTGTGCTGTGGGCGCTGCTGTTGGCTTTACCGTTCCCCTTCATTGCCAATACGGCCGGCTGGGTCACTGCCGAGGCCGGCCGGCAACCCTGGCTCATCTATTCGCTGATGCGCACCAGCCAGGGCTACTCCACGCAGGTCTCGTCGGGCAACGCGCTGTTCACGTTCGTTGGCTTCATGGGCCTCTACGCGCTGCTGAGCCTGCTCTTCATCTTTCTCACGTGGCGTGAAATCGAACGTGGCCCGGGGATGGTGTGACGATGGCGACGGTCTGGTTTTGCCTGGTGAGTCTCATGCTTGCGCTCTACGTCGTGCTCGACGGTTTCGACCTGGGAGCCGGCATCGTTCATCTCTTTGTTGGCAGAACGCGTGAGGAGCGCCGCTCCGTGATTGGTTCGATCGGACCGGTCTGGGACGGCAACGAGGTCTGGCTCCTAGCCGCCGGCGGCACGCTCTATTTGGCCTTCCCAGAGCTTTACGCCACCAGCTTCAGTGGCTTCTACCTCCCGCTGATCATCGTGCTCTGGCTGCTCGTTCTGCGCGGTACGTCGGTGGAATTCCGCAACATGGTCGAAAGCCCGATTTGGATTCCGTTTTGGGACGTTCTGTTCAGCTTCTCCGGTCTGTTGCTGGCGCTTTTCTTCGGTGCCGCGCTCGGCAACGTGATGCGCGGAGTCCCGCTGAACGTCGGCCATCGCTTCTTCGAGCCCCTGTGGACGAATTTCCGCGTTGGCGCAGTCACCGGCATCCTCGACTGGTACACAATCCTCGTCGGCCTGTCCGCCGTCGCCGCTCTGGCTCTTCACGGCGCCCTGTGGGTGGCGCTCAAGACCGAGGGCGAGGTCGAGCAGCGTGCGGCCCGGCTGGCGCGCCCACTCTGGGCGGTGGTGGTTTTCTTTACCGTGCTGATCACGGTAGCCACCTTCGCCCTTCAGCCTCAGCTCGCCACAAACCTGCGCCACTATCCTTGGGGATATGTCTTCCCACTGCTGGCGATTTTTGGGCTCGCGTTGATCATGATCTTCCACCGCCGAAGCCGCCTACGGGCGTTTCTGGCCTCCTGCGTCTATCTGGTCGGGATGCTTTCGAGTGCCGCGTTCGGCATCTATCCCTATGTGTTGCCGTCGCGCACCAATCCGGCTTTCGCGCTTACAATCGCCAATTCGCATGCGCCTGCCTACGGTTTGCACGTCGCGCTGGTGTGGTGGATCATTGGCATGATCCTGGTTGCCGGTTATTTCACACACACCTATCGCCGGTTTGCCGGCAAGGTCCGAACCGGCGAAGGCTATGGCAGCCACTGAACATGGGTGTTTCCGCGTAGGCCGATTCCGCATGAGACCGCGGTTTGCCTGGCAGCGTAAGGCGGCCGCCAGTCTTAATCGCAGGCTGGAAACCAGTCATCCGGAAGGCATTCGACAAGGGTTCCCGGCGCATTTTGGCGCGAAGTGGCCCGGCGGCGCACGGTCCGAACGTCGCTTCATGCTCCACTGCCGGATCAGGGTTGGCGGACGCCCTTAAAAGTGCCTATTCTGTTCCCGCCGTATCCTGCGCTGAGCGAATCTTCCAGCCGTCGCCCACCTTCACCATCAGCCACGTGGAAATCCCGGGCCGCCCCGCGATGGGTCTGCCTTGCTGGTCGACTTCTCCGCGGACTCCCCAGCTCAGGTGAACGATGACGATCTCCGGCTGCAGGAAGCGGATCGTGACTTGGCTGTTCGTCCACTGGCTCTGCCGGTACATTTGCGGGTGCTGCTTCACAAACCAGCTTTCCACCTCGCTGCGTCCCTGCAGCCAAACGCCCCGATCGGTCACGTAATCGCCGTCCTCGCTCAGCAGGTTGGACAGTGCCTTGAAGTTGTGATGGTTCCAGTCGCTCTGCCAGTGAGCGGCGACAGCCCGAATCTCCCTCTCTTGTTTGGGGGGATTTTGCGCCCGTGCGGCCACGCATAGCAACAGTGCCGGGCAGAGCGCCAATCCGATCTGTTTCCACATGGAGATCACCTCCGACAGCCCGCTTTTGAATGTGCTCCCCGCTCTGCCGCGAGGATATCGGTCCGCCCGAGCCTCGTCAATTCCTTGCCGCCGGGTATAGAATGCCCACTTCCGGAAAGCCAGTTGTCGGGGATGCGTTTTGCGAAGCGGCGGGCAACGAAGATCTTCCCCTAAGGGCAGCCTGCTCGACCTCGCCGGCCATCGCGTGTCGGCCGTTATAGGCCTGGTCGTGGTGTTCGGCTGGAACTACCTGCTGTCGGGCGGAAACCATGACGTGGCAAATCTTCACGACGACCTGCTGACGATCGCCGCGGAGTGGACGGTGGTAATTGTGCTCGGCTTTATCGCCTTCGGCATCCAGAAGCGCAAAGGCCAGGATTTCGGCCTGCGCGGGTTCGGCTGGCGGGAACTGCTGGGAATGGTGACTGCGCTGGTCTGTGCCTACGTCATCGTCGCTCTTGTCAGCCGGTTTGTGGCGATGCCCGCCTGGGCCACATCTCCGAGCGAAATGCGCCGATTGGCCGCGTTGCCCTTTTTCGCGAAGCTGGGGTTGGTGCTGACGGCGGCGATTTGCGAGGAGTTCATGTACCGCGGTTTCGCCATTGAGGAACTGGCGGGACTGACCGGATCCGTATGGTTCGGCGGGTTGATTTCCTGGCTAGGGTTTAGCTTTGCCCATGCTGGTCTCTACGGCCTCACCACTGCGTTGGCCATTCCGGCAATTCTCGGCGCATTCCTCACGCTTCTCTACCTGTGGCGACGCAACCTGCCGGTGTGCATGCTCATGCATGGTATTCTCGACGGTTTCTCTATCCTTGTACTTCCCGTCCTGCTGACGCATCACATGAAATGATGGTTTCTGTAGTGCGGCTCCGGCGGACGCTGTTCCTAGATGGAATTCTGGTCGTCGGAGGCAGGGGCTTCCGGCTTGAGGATCACGCCACGGCCGGTCCGCCCGTCCATCAACACCGACAGCGGGGAAGGGAAGCGCAAATGGCGCACGCAGCCCCGTTTCTCCAGCGCCGGCTGTGCGGCCAGCCATTGCCAATCGACCGATCCCTCCCCGGCGTCGGGGTTTGCCGTGAAATAGCCTACGTGAAATGCCGCAAGGTTCTGGAAGAAATGGCTGCCCTGCGAAGGAGTCACGCGGAAGTCCCGAAATCCGGCCTCGACAATCACCCGGGCTCCTGAAATCTGATCCCAATCGACGGGGATGCCCAGCCACGGATCCCTCGAACCCCACCGGCCCACACCGATCAGGACGTACGGCGTTCCTTCCGCGCTGAGTTTCGCGTTGAACGCTGCCACCTCCCTCGCCACTTCCTGGCTGCGGCCGCGCTCGAACCGATGCGCGTCCACCACCACCACGTCTCGCAAATCGTCAATCCGCCCGTTTCCCAGCACGGTCGAGGTTTGGCAAAGTACCTGGTCCGCTTCCACCTCGTGGAAGGAAATCAATTCTCCGTCGGGGGAAATCGAGAGCGGCCGAACCTGCAAAATCGCGAAATCGGCCGTCGCATTTCCGCCCCCCGCCAGGCTGACTGCAAACTCGATCTCCACAGGACGCCCGAATGCGTCTTCGCTAATCTTCATGATCTCCATCAGGATTTCCGCCAGCGGGAAAGCGCCCTGCTTCAGGATCGGCGCAAAGGTGACCAACGGAACGCCGCTCCGGCCAAGGCCGTCGTAGACCGCGTGATTGTCAGCCGAATAGGTGGATCCGAGGAGGTCCAGCGTGCCATCCTTCAGCGCCACGTCGAGTCCCAGGCGCGCCTCGCGCAGATGTGTAGCCTGGTCCCTGCCTACGCCGGGATGTTCCAGTTCCAGGGCCCAGAACTCCGATTGCGAGTTTGCCAGCATCTCCTCCACGGAGGAAAACTGAGAGACGTGCCGGGGATAGCGCGGGCAGAAACGCACGCACCGGCCTCCCTCCACCACTGTCCGGCCTAGTCCCAGAGCCACCGCGGCGATTCCGTCCTCCGGCCCCATCGGCGCGGCGGGATAGAAGTTGCGCGAGCGCAGCACTCCGGAAAAATCGGGGTAGAAGCGATGGTCGTGCGCCGTTCCCACCACCTGCTGTAGGATCACCGCCATCTTTTCCTCTTCCAGCCGGTATGGAGTGGCACGCATGTACCCTTTGGCGTGAACGCTGAACGTGGAAGCGTAGATCCGCTGAATCGCCTCGGTGAGCTCCGCCAGCCGAACACGGGGATTCGGATCGTGGTTGGCCAGCATGAAGGTTTCGTAGACACCGGCAAACGGCTGGTATTGGGCGTCTTCGAGCAGGCTTGACGAGCGCACCGCCAGAGGAAAACGCGCAAGCGAGAGGAACGAACGCAAGGCATCGAGCACGGGCGCCGGCAGGGACGCGGCGATGAATCGTTTCTGGATCTCAAGATCGTCATTGCTGCGAATGGCGAAGTCGAGCAGCCCGTTGCCGCTGACGAATTCATCGAAGATATCCGCTCCCAGCACCACCGACGGCGGTATGGTGATTCGCACATCCGGAAATCGCTGGGCCAGCCGATGCCGGTGCAGCAGGTGCCGCACAAAGGCCAGTCCGCGCGCCTTGCCGCCCAGCGATCCTCCGCCGATGCGCAGGAAGGGAGCCTCTTCCGGTTGAAATGTGGCCGGATCGAAATCGCCGATCAGGATCTGGCTCTGTTCGCGGCGATATTCGACGATCGACTGGATCAGATCCTGCCGCAGATCTTCGAGGCTTGCGAAGTCGGAAACCTTCCGCGGCCGAAGCCTTCTCGCCAGCACGAACTCGGTCCGCGCCATCAGCCAGCGGGAAAAGTGGTTTCGTTCGCTGTGATAGGCGAGGCTCTCGGCGGGAACGTCCGCCAGCCGCCGCTCCAGCTCGTCCAGGTCAGTCGCCCGCCCGACCTCGCTCCCGTCCGGGAGCCGAAAAACGAAATCTCCGAACCCGCATCGCGCCACCAGAAAGCGGCGCAGGTCGCGGAGCAGGGTTGGCGAACGCTTCCGGAGGAACGCGAATCCTTCGGCATGGGCGCGACTGCGGAATTCCGCCCGGCTGGATTGGAGCAGGATCGGCACGTCGGGTACTGCCTGGCGAATGCGCTCCGCCAGCGCGAAGCCGGCCTCGGCGCTCATCTCGCCGCCGCGCGGAAATTCCACGTCCGAAACGACTGCGAACAAGTAGTCTTGATACTTGATCGCGTCTTCCAGCGCGTCCTCATAGGTCGAGCAGAGCAGGATTTTCGGCCGCGCCCGCAGCCGCAGCAACTTGTGCGCCACGTTGATCCGTTCTCGCGTCAGCCGGCGTGACTGCGCGATCAGCTCCGTGTACATGACCGGCAGAAACGCGGAGTAGTAGCGGATGTTGTCTTCCACCACCAGGATCACCGGCACGCCGAGCGCCGCCGTGTCGTGCGCCACGTTCCGGCGGTCTTCCACCTGCTTGATGATCACCGCCAGAATCCGCGAACTGCCCTGCCACAGGAAGATGCGCTCGACCGCATCTGGTGGATGCCGCTTCAGGAAGTTCTTGATCTCCCGGTAGTCGTAAGCCAGCGCTACCACCGGCACGTCCAGTCCCGAAGCCCTCACCTCCTGTGCCAGTTGCGCCGCGTCCATCTCGCCCACCTGCAGATTGGCCACGATCAGGTTGAATCGCGGATGAGCGCGAGCCAGCTCGAGCGCTTCGGTGCCGCTGGAGACGCGCGTGATGCCCGGCACCTGTTGCAGGTCCAACTCGAGCGATTCCCCGAAAAGCAGTTCGCTGAGCCGGCCGTCTTCGCGAAGGATGAACGAATCGTAGAGGCTGGAAACCAGCAGGACATCCTGCACCCGGAACGGGGTCAGGATCTCGAAGCCCTCGAACTGCCTTTCGGCGTCGATCTGGGGATTCGGCGCTTCCTTCATGCCCTGCTTTCTGTCTGCGGGGTACGTTTCGATTCGCCGCGGAGCGGGAATCCCCGCTCCGCGGCAAACGGTCTTCTGATTGTGCGCTTCAGACCAGGCCCTGGTCCAGCATGGCGTTGGCGACTTTGAGGAAGCCACCGATGTTGGCGCCGTTCACCAGATTGCCCGGCGTTCCGTACCGCTCGGCCGTCACGTAGCAGGTGTCGTGAATGGCGATCATGATCTTGTGCAGGCGGTCGTCCACTTCCTCGCGCGTCCAGGCGAGGCGCACGCTGTTCTGCGCCATCTCCAGACCCGAGGTTGCCACGCCGCCGGCGTTCGCCGCCTTGGCCGGTCCGTACAGCACTTTCGCGTCGAGGAACAGCTTTGTGGCTTCCAGCGTCGACGGCATGTTGGCGCCTTCGGCCACCACCTTGACGCCGTTTTTGATCAGGTTCTTGGCGTCCTGGGCATTGATCTCGTTCTGGGTGGCGGAAGGAAACGCGCAATCGGCTTCCACGCTCCAGAGCGGGTTGAAGTTCTTGGTAGGGTCGGCTGCGGTGAAGGTCGCTTTCGGGAACTCCTTCGCGTACGTGCTGATGCGCCCGCGCTTGACGTTCTTGAGTTCAAGCACCCACGCCAGTTTTTCCCGGCTGATCCCTTCGGGATCGTATACGAACCCGCTGGAATCGGACAGGGTCAGCGGCCTGGCGCCTAGATCAAGCAGCTTTTCTACCGTGTACTGTGCCACGTTGCCGCTCCCTGACACCAGGCAGCGCTTGCCTTCGAGCGTCTGCTTCTGGGTCTTGAGCATTTCTGCGGCGAAATACACACACCCGTATCCGGTAGCTTCCGGACGGATCAACGAACCGCCCCAACCCAGCCCCTTCCCGGTCAGCACGCCGGTAAATTCATTGGCCAGGCGCTTGTACTGCCCGAAAAGGAAACCGATCTCGCGTCCGCCCACGCCGATGTCGCCGGCGGGGACATCGGTATTCGGGCCGATGTGCCGCCACAGCTCCGTCATGAAGCTCTGGCAGAAGCGCATCACTTCGTTGTCACTTTTGCCTTTCGGATCGAAATCCGATCCGCCCTTTCCACCGCCCATCGCAAGGGTGGTCAGCGAATTCTTGAAAACTTGCTCGAACGCCAGAAACTTCAGGATGCCGAGATTCACTGAGGGATGGAAGCGCAGTCCGCCCTTGTACGGCCCGATCGCACTGTTCATCTCGATGCGGAATCCGCGGTTCACCTGCACTTTCCCCTGATCGTCAAACCATGGCACCCGGAACATGATCACGCGCTCTGGTTCCACCACCCGCTCGAGTATCCGCGCATCGCGGTATTCGGGATGTTTCGCCAGGACCAGCTTTAAGGAATCGAGCACCTCCTGCACCGCCTGGTGAAACTCGGGCTCGCTCGCATTCTTTGCCTTCACGCTCGCCATTACTTCTTCAATGTATTCCTCTGCGCCCTTTGTTCCCGGGGGACTAACAACCCTGCTTCCCATGTGTTTCCTCCATGTACGGAAGTTATTTCACAAAAGCAGCTCAAAACCGTTGCTCGGGGGGCACGGGCAATCCCGGCCGCCGGTTCTTCCACGTCTTCCCGCGTGCGGTTCGCCGAGTCCCGTGGCCGCCACGCGCTCGTGGCTCATTCCTTTAGCCGCAGCTCCATCGAATCGTTCGTGTAGTTTGCTTCGAAACCCTGCAGCAGCTGCTGCTCGTAGGCAATCTGCTTTCGCAGGGAATCCAACAGATGTCGGCCTTGTTCCACCAGCTCTTCGGTGGAAAGTGTCGTGGTGAATGCCAGCTGCTTGCGGAATTCGTAACTGTCACGTTCCAGTTGGAACAGGTTCTGTTTCAACTGCACCCTTTCCACGTTGTCGACCAGCTGAAAAACGGGCGAGTTCAGAGTTTCCGAATCCTGGGGATGGGACCCGCGTATGCGAGTACCCTGGTCCATGACCTCGCGCAACTCTGCGAGTCCTGGGCTACGGGTTTCGTCGTCTTTGCTTTCCGCGCGTTTCAAGGCCTTCTCAAATGCTGTCAGAAGCCGGGCCATCTGCTCGTGTTCCTTGTGGAGGGTTTCTGCGGCGTCTTTGTTGTTCATCGACTTCCTCCTCGTTAAACGCCGCGATGGTTTCCGCCGGACTACCTCTGCCGCCGGCGCGCCCTGGTCAACCGCCGGTTCCACGAGCCGCGGACTCCCGAATGCTTCGTCCCTCGGGCAAGGCGAGAGGCAATGAGGAGAAACGATGGGGAGGTGGGTAATTCCGAATCAGTGCGGCAAAGGGGAAGGCTAAACGGGCTTATGCGAAGACAGATTGAAAACGCAAGAGCTGTTGCGGTTCGTTTTGGCAAGCAAGGAGCGGCTGGGGCCATCCCCACTTCCTCGCGGCGGAATATGCTCGCACTACGAGCAACCCTTCCAACATGCTACGGCAGGTTCTCTTGCATTCTGCCAACCAGCATCCTCGTGCAGACCTCGCGGCTTTTCCCCCACCTTCGAATCCGGGTCCAACTGTCTACAAAATCTGGAATTAGGGTGTCGAACCACCGGTGTCTTATCACGCTCGCTTGGACCGTTACCGCTAACGCAGTCGCGCTATTTGCCGCACTTGCACGAGAAAATTGACGCACTCATGAGACGCTCATTCATCCGTTTCGCGGTTTGCCGGCTTGCCGATCACTGGCATTACAGTCGGGCTTCGTCTGGTACAAACACCCTTGTGAAACGGCCCTTATTCGTAGGGTTGCTCATTTGCGGTTGCACGCTCTACGAACGCGCCCAAACCGCCGGTCCCCACCACAATTCTTCCTTGGGCCTTCCCAGAAGACTCCTTATACACCCGCGACGGCTCCGCGCGAACATAAGAAGTGCCGTGCTGGCCGGGAGCTGTTGTCGTTCGGGGAATCCCGGCAGGGATCTCGCGTCGGCACAAGGCTTCCGGAATCGTATGACTGCGCCGAGATCCGGCTTTCCGGGCTATTGGACAGTAGGTGCGTGCTGCTTCAGGATTTGATCGAGCAGATCCGGCTGCCCAGGAGCCCTGTGCAAGTGGGGGTAGCGAAGCCCTCCTTGATACAGGACAAAGTATGTGCGAATCAGGTCGTCGTTCTGCGCAATGAACTTCATTGGTCCGTGGTTCGACGGGCTATTGCGGATGGCATCGCGCAGCGTCTCGGGCGACCACGGCCGTCCGTTGACCGACAGAATACGCATGCCCGGCGCCAACCCTCCCTCATAAGCGGGACTCCCGACGACAAAGTCGATGATCCGTCCGCTGTCAGCCACCGTCATGCCAAGCGTAAATGTGCAGTCGATTTCGTGCCGCGCCTTTTCAATTGTCTGCTGCCGCAGGTTCGGGTGATCGTTGTAGACGAGCACCCAGCCCGAGTTCAAGATTCCCTGGATCGGCGCGTGCCCGCCCACCGCGTCAAGCCGAGTCCGCAGCAGCTTTGCCCAGTCGTACGGCGCCACCTGGTTCAGTGCCGCTACCACGTCGTGGAAGTCGTAGGGCTTCAACGCCGGCTTGCCACCCGGCCCTCCCTCGAACAGGCGCAGGAAATCGTCCAGAGACTTCCGGTCGTGGGTCAGTTGCCGGATCTTTGTATCCACTTCCAGCCAGATCAGTGCGCCCTCGTCGTAAAAATCGACGCCGCGGCGCCAGTTGGCCCACGCGCTCGAAGCGCCATAGAGGAACGGAGCTGCATCGGCCGTGTCCTGCAACGGCCGCCACGCTCGGCCCGAGCGATGATCGAGCGACGCGGCCGTGTATGCCCATAGCGCCCGGCAGTTCGCCGGCCGGCAAAGCCCGCTCCGCGCCGTCAGCACGAACGACATGTATTGCGTCAGCCCTTCATACACCCACAGCAGGTTGTCCTTCATCGGTTCCTGGTAATTCTTGTCCACCAGTCCGATCGGCCGCCGGTGCTTGCCATTCCAGGAGTGGGTGAATTCATGCGGCAGCAGCGTCTCGCTCGCCTGCGTTAGTGCCGGGTCTGTCAGCATGTGGCCGTAGGTGCGGTCGTCGCTCGACTCGTGATGTTCCAGTCCGAAGTGCGCCACGTAGTCGCTCAGTGTCAGTAGGAAATGATAGTCGCGATAATGCCGCGAACCCCAAACCGCACCGGTTTCGGCGATCAGCTGTCTGTAGTGCTGAATCAGCGCCGGACTCATCTCCAGCTCCTCCGGCGTGTCGGCGGCGATATCGATCACCTGTCGCGGATGCTCGGCCAGTGGAATGACCCGCGTGTATTCGCCCATCTGCACCGGCGAATCGATGAGTGTGTTCAGCGGCACCGGCGCGAAATGCACGAAATTCGGCGGCGTGTTCATGTTCGCGCCGACCGGCAGCGCGGTGTGATATTGCCAGCCCACGGGAATACGCAGCGTGACATCGTAGATGATTTTCCGGAAATCGTATCCCGCCGGATAGAGCAGTACCTGGTTCCAGTTCAGCACCGCCAGCCGCGGCGTCATCGATGCGCCGGAAGAAAAGCCTTGCGGCGGCGCCGGGTTCACGTAGTCCGCCTCGGCCACCAGCGTGTGCACCCCGGCCGGAATCGTCAGGTGGAACGTATACATCTGCACCAGGTCCCGCCGCCAGGGAATGCGTTTGCCGTTGCCGGTGAACTTGATTCCCACCAGATCGGCGATGGGCCCGGTCGGTCCGTGCTCACCCGGAATCCATTCCGGGTAATACAGCTCCATCGGCCCCGGCTTCACCGGAAACTCCATCCGCGCGTGGATCAGCTTTCGCCCCGGCGCCTGCGTCGCATCCACGAACAGCTTCACCGGCCCCGGCGGCGCCTGAGCCCGAATCGTTCCGGCGCACAGCGTCACCATCGCCGCCAGCAGCGACACAACGATGGTCAGCGCCATCGGCGCGTTCTTCCTTTGCACGATCCCTCCTCTATTGGCGCGTCGCTTGCCCCCGCCAAGCCCGGGTACCGGCCCGCCTACTTCACACCCAATTGCCAGAAAAGGAAGCTCAGGATATTCGTCCCCTCGGCGATCTGCTTGCCCACCGGCCGTCCGCCGGAATGCCCCGACTTTGTGTCGTAGAGCAGCAGGATCGGTTTGTCCGGCGCGTTGGCTGCGTCGGCCTGCATCAGCGCCGTCATCTTTCGGGCGTGCAGCGGCGCCACGCGCGTATCGCCGTCGCCGGTGATGAAGAGCACCGCCGGATATTTCGTGCCTTTGTGCACGTTCTGATACGGCGAATATTTCAGCAGGTATTTGAACTGTTTCGAGTTCGTCGCCGAGCCGTATTCGGAGACCCACCACGGTCCACCCATGAATTTCTGGTAGCGCAGCATGTCGAGCAGCGGGTACATGCAAACGACCGCGCGGAAAAGATGCGGCCGCTGCGTCATCGCCGCGCCCATCAGCAACCCGCCGTTGCTCATGCCGATGATGCCGAGCTTCTCCGGGTTCGTATAGTGGTTGTGGATCAGCCACTCGGCCGCGCCGTAAAAATCGTTGAAGACGTTCTGCTTCTTCCCGAACATCCCGGCCCGGTGCCAGGCTTCGCCGAATTCCCCTCCACCGCGCATGTTCGCCAACGCGTAGAGACCGCCCTGCTCGGCCCAGACGATCGCCTGCGCACGGAAGCTCGGCGTGGAACTGAGGTCGAATCCGCCGTAACCGGTCAACAGCACCGGAACGTGCCCGTTCGGCTCCAGTCCCTTCTTGTAGAACAGGAACATGGGCACCCGCGTGCCGTCCTTTGAGTGATACCACACCTGCTTTATCGCGAACTGGCTGGCATCCACCGGCACGTCCGGCTTCGCCAGCACGGTCAGTTTCCTTGTCGCCATATCGTAGTGGTCGATCATCGGCGGAATGGCGAACGACTGGTAGGAAAACATCACGTCGTTCGATCCCCAGCGTGACTGCACTCCGCGTACCGTCCCCATTGCCGGCAGCGGAATCTCGCCTTCTCGCTTGCCGCTGGTGCTGAAAATCTCCAGGTGATAGGCCGCGTCCACCAGGTACCTCACCAGCAGCCTGCCTCCGGCCAGAGTAAAGCCCTCGATCGGATTCGAGCTTTGCGCCACCGCGTCTCGCCAGTGCGACGGCGAAACGTTGCCGGTCAGGTCTACGGCGACGATCCGGTGATCGGGCGCCTTCCAGTCGGTCATCATGTAGAGCGTGTTGTCGGCGATTGCCGGCTGGAAGAAAGCGGGGATCCCCTTGACGATCGGACGCAGCCGCGGTTGTTTCGCCAGCAGGTTCTCCACATAGATTGCCGTGCTACCACTCGTTCCCTGGCTCACCCGCAACAGAAGCCAGCGGCCATTTTCGTACACGTGCGAGGAAATCAGGTATTGCCGCGCGTAGCCCTTGCCAAAAATTTCCTTGTCCTGGCTTGAGGACTTGCCCATCCGGTGAAACATCACCCGTGGCCCGCCGCGGCCGGTTGTACCGTAGTACAGTCCTCTATAGTCGCGCGTGAATCCCAGCCCGAAATACCGCCGCCGGCCAAACTGCTCGTGCAGGTCCTGCCGCGTCGCCACGTTCATGATGTGCAGCGTCACCTGGTCTTGCCCACCCAGTCGCACGCCGTAGAGCATGTACCGTCCATCGTTCGATGCGCCCATCAGCGTCACGCTGGTCGAATGGTCTTTGCTCATCGGCCATGGATTCACCAGGAGGGCTGGCTTTCCATCGAGTCCCTGCCGCATATAGATCGAGCTCAGTCCCTGGTTCGCCTTGCGGGCCATGTAGAAGAATCGGTGGTTTCGCTCGATCGGCACGCCCATCTCTGCCGTCCTCATCAATGCTCCGAGTCGGTCAGCGATTTTCTTCCGGTCTGGCAGCGTATCAAGCGTCCCGCTCGTGCACCGGTCTTCGGCCTTGATCCAGGCGCGCGTCTGTGGACTGTACTGCTGTTCCAGCCAGCGATAGGGATCGGCGATCTTCACGCCGTGTAGTACATCCACCACCTTGTCCCTGTGCGCCTTCGGCGGGCACCCGGCGGGTAGCTTCTGGGCCGCTGCCGGCACGGGCATTGCCCCGAGCGCCGCCAGCAGAATCGCTGCTGCTACGCCCGGCAGCCCTCGCCCTGCGCGCCGGCCTCTTTTGCTATTCAAGTCAAGCATCGACATTTCGGATTTGTGGGACATCAGCACACCCCCTGTGGCTTAGACCGGCTACTCCACCGGTGTTGCGGTTTTCCTCGCCGGGTTGAAGAAGGGAAGTGGCGCCACTTTCGCTCCTACGCGGTAGCGCACCGCTTCCACCGTGTATTCCATCTGCAGTGCTGTGCCAAGCTGAGCGTGGGCTACACCGACGCTTGCCAGCGCGATCATCTTTTTCAGTACCGGCGACCATGTCGTCGAAGTCGCCTTGCCCACCTGTTCCCGCCCTCCGTAGACGGGTACTGCCGCGCGCGAAGCCGTCGCCGGCGCCTGCGGCGGCACGCCTACCCGTTCGCAAATTCGTTCCACGTCCGCCCAGTTCACTTCCAATCCCACCAGCCGCCGGCCCGTTTTGCGCTGCGCTTCCTGCTCGAGCGCCGCGCGGCCGACGAAGGCTTCCTTCTTCAAGTTCACCATCCGCCCCAGCCCAATCTCGAAAGGCGAATAGCGCTGCGTCTCGATCAGCGCCTTTCGGCTACTTGTGTAGTCCACGTCGATCAGTAGCAGCCCGGCCTCGATTCGTGCCACGTCCAGCGCCAGCATGCCTGCCGCCTGTGCGCCCCACGCCGAGCCCGCCTCGGCCACCGCGTCCCACACGCGCAACCCCTCGTCCCATGGCACCCAGATCTCGTAACCCAGGTCGCCGGTGTAACCGGTGCGCGAGACCTCCACGTCCACACCACCGATTTGCGCGCGCATCACGCGGTAATACTTCAGGCTGCCGATCTCGGCTCCCGCCACCGATTTCATCAGCCGCCCCGAAAGCGGCCCCTGTACCGCCAGCGCCGCCACGCGCTCGCTCACGTCTGCAAGCTCCACGTTCATGCCCCCCGCGTTTTCCCGGAACCATCGCAGGTTCGGTTCGGCCGCCGTCCAGCGGTAGCTGGTCTCGTCGATGCGCGAGATGGTGCCGTCGTCCAGCACTTTCCCGTGCTCGTCGCACCAGCAGCAGTAGATCATCTGCCCCACGGCCACGCGATCGATATCGCGCGTGATGACGCGCTGGATCAGCCGTGCGGCATCCGGCCCGCGTAGCATGTACTTGTAGAGCGGGGAAACGTCGATCAGCGCCGCGGCGTTGCGGATGGCGTTGTATTCGTGTTCGTGGGAGGTCTCATAGGCGCTCGGAGCGTAAAAGCCTGACCAGTCGCGATAGTTCAGGCTGTCGCAGAGCGCGAGGGTCCGCTGGTGGAATGCCGTCCCGACAGGCAAATCGGTGGCTCCTTTCCTCAGTGGCGCGGAATTATACTCGCCGTCTTCCCGCCCCTACAAGGCCCGTATAGCGGCCTTGATCCTTGTCAAGGATCGCCCATAAAAACTGCAATTCAACCGAGCTCAGTAAATTCCTGATCGGAGCTCCGCTCTGGCAGCATTCCAATGCTCTGGTGAGCCACTCCATGAGCGCACACCGGACCTGCCTGATTTCCCCTGATTTCCCCTCTTGGCCTCCGACGGCGAAGCCGGTAGAATCTCCCCACCTTGGCGGAGTCCTACGAGGTCGTTGTCGTTGGTGGTGGGCACAACGGCTTGGCCCACGCCGCTTATCTCGCGCGCGCTGGCCGCAAAGTGCTCGTGCTCGAAAGCCGCGCCGTGCTCGGCGGCGCCGCCGTCACCGAAGAGATCGTTCCCGGCTTTCGCTTCTCGGTTTTCTCCTACGTCGTCTCTCTGCTGCGTCCCGAGATCATTCGTGAACTTGACCTGGTGAGCCACGGCCTGGAAATCCTCCCGCTCGACGGCACCTTCACCCCGCTCGAGGGCAACTACCTCTGGCGCATCGACGACCCGATGCAGACGCGTCGCGAAATCGCCCGTTTCTCCTCCGCCGACGCCGAGGCCTACGACGATTTCGGACGCGCGATGGTTCGCATCTGCCGCTTCGTCCGTCCGTTCCTGGCCGAACCTGCGCCGGATCCCACTTCCTTTGCGCCCGCCGACCTCGATCAGTTCCTCCGGATCGCCCGCCGCTACCAGGCCGTCCCGTCCGAAGACAAGTTCCTGCTCGCCCAGCTCTTCACGTCTAGCGCGGTCGATTTTCTCGACCGCTGGTTCGAAACCGATCCGCTGAAGGCGACCATGTCGGCCTCTGGCATCATCGGCACGTTTCTCGGAGTGCGCTCGCCCGGCACCGCCTACGTCCTGCTGCACCACTACATGGGCGAAATCGACGGAACGTTTCGCGCCTGGGGATTCAGCCGCGACGGCACCGGGGGCATCTCGCGCGCCATCGCCGGCGCCGCGCTCCAGGCTGGAGCCGAAATTCGCACCGAGGCCCGCGTCGCGAAGATCCTGGTCCGCAACGGCCGCGCCGAAGGCGTTGTGCTCGATTCCGGCGAGGAAATTCGCACAGGTGTTGTCTCCTCCAGCCTCGATCCCCGTCAGACGTTCCTCCGCCTGCTCGACGAAAAGGAGCTCCCTGCCGACTTCCTCGAAGAGGTGCGCCGCTTCAAATTCCGCGGCTCTTCAGGGAAGGTCAATCTCGCGCTCGACGCCCTGCCCGAATTCACCTGCCTGCCAGGCCACGGCCGTCATCTCCGCGGAGCCATCTCCATTTCCCCCAGCGTCGAATACATGGAGCGCGCCTACGACGACGCCAAGTACGGCCGCTTCTCCCGCCAGCCCTACGTCGACATCGTCATTCCCACGCTCACCGATCCTCAGCTCGCGCCGCCCGGCAAGCACGTGATGAGCTGCTTCGTGCAGTACGCGCCCTACCATCTGGCCGAGGGCGATTGGGACAGCCGCCGCGAAGAGTTCGGCGACACCGTGATCGACGCCATCTCCCGCTTCGCCCCCAACCTGCGCAAGATCATTCTCGGTCGCCAAGTGCTCACGCCGCTCGATATCGAGCGCACCATCGGCCTGAGCGAAGGAAATATCTTCCAGGGCGAACTTTCCCCCGAACAGCTTTTCTTCCAGCGCCCGGTCGGCGGCTGGGCCCGCTATCGCACGCCGGTACGCGGGCTCTACCTCTGCGGCTCCGCCGCGCATCCCGGCGGCGGCATCATGGGCGCACCGGGCCGGCTCGCGGCGCTCGAAATCCTCTCGAAATCGGGGAAAGGAGCCTGAGCGTGGCGACCGGGCGGCAGCGTCCCATCGTGATCGGCGCGGGAATCAACGGCTTGGTGGCCGCCTGGTACCTGGCGAACGAAGGCCGCGCTCCACTCGTCCTCGAGCGTTCCGGAACGGTGGGAGGTATCGCCACCACCGCCGAATTCTGGCCCGGCTTTCGTGCCTCGATGATCGCTCCGCTCGCCGGCCCGCTCACTCCGCGCGTCCTGGCCGATATCGATCTCGCCTCGTACGGCCTTGAGTGGCTTCGCTCGCCGGTGCGCCTGTTCCTGCCTTCCGCCAAAGGCCCTGGCATCGTGCTTCTTTCAGGCGCTGAAGAATGCGCCGCCGAAATCGCCCGCATCTCGCCTCCCGATGCCGCCCGCTACCGCCAAACGCGCGCCGCGCTGGGGCAGTTGGCCTCGCTCTTCGTGCGCCTGCTTGAAACCGTTCCGCCTGCCGTCGACGACCTTTCCGGAACAGAGCTTTTCCGCGCCGGCATGCTCGGCTACCGCCTGCGCGGCCTCGGCAAGAAAAACATGCTGCGGCTGCTGCGTTGGCTTCCAATGCCCGCCGCCGACCTCGCCGAGGAATGGTTCGGGTCCGAACCGCTGCGCGCCGCCGTTGCCGCCCGAGGCGTCTTCGCCTCTATGCAGGGACCACGCTCCCCCGGCACGGCCGCGCGCCTGCTCTTTCAAGTGGGTCCTTGGGGAGATGCATTCGCCCCGGTGGCGGTTCCGCGCGGCGGCATGGGTGCGCTAGCCGATGCGCTCGCCAAGGCGGCGCGTGCCGAAGGCGCTCAAATCCGCACCGATGTCGAGGTCCATCGCATTCTCGTGAAGGACGGCCGTGCCGCTGGTGTCGCGCTCTCGAGTGGCGAGGAAGTCGCCGCCCCCGTCGTCGTTTCCGCTGCGGATCCCGTCCGCACTCTCCTTGGCCTGCTCGATCCGTCCGGCCTGCCCACCAGCGTGCTCCAGCGTATTCGCCACTACCGCATCGCCGGCAGCGTCGCGATCGTCCATCTGGCGCTCGATTCGTTGCCGCGCTTCCTTGGCGTTGCCGAATCCGGACCCGGCGCGGCTCCCAGGGCCCTTGGCGGCCGCATCCAGATCGGCCAGACGGTCGACGGCATTGAGCGTGCCTTCGACGACGCCAAATACGGCCGCCTCTCCGCCGACCCGTTTCTCGAGGTCACCATCCCCACCGTGCTCGATCCCTCGCTCGCTCCCGAAGGCAAGCATGTGCTCACCGCCTGGCTCCAGTTCGCGCCCTACGCGCTGCGCGAAGGGAACTGGCAGCAACTTCGCGACGATTTGCTCCAGCTGGCCCTCCGCTCTCTCGGAACCTGTGCTCCCGGCATCTCCTCGCTCGTGCTCGGAGCCCGCGTCCTGACGCCTGCCGACCTCGAGGACTGCTTTGCGCTCACCGGCGGCCACCCTTTTCACGGCGACCTCGCCATCGACCAGATCTTCTCCCTGCGCCCGATTTTCGGCTTCGGCCGCTATCGCGGCCCCGTTCCCGGCCTCTACTTCTGCGGCTCTGGTACCCACCCCGGCATCGGTGTCACCGGCGCCTCCGGACTCAACGCCGCCCGCCAGATCCTCTCAGACCTCCGCCGTGCTTCCGGGTAGCCACGGTCATTTCGATACCGACACCGTGCGTTTGAATTTCGGTTCCCGCACCACTGCCCGCTTCGCTCCAGTTCGCTGTTTTCCACGCCTGTTCTTATCTGCCGATTGTCGTTTTCCGGCTATCTTGCGGCGCAGGAATGTATATAATAAGTTATTTATATGCTTGTACTTACATTGGGGCGCTCGTCCGGTGGCCCTAAAGCCATATTTGGTATACAATTGACTCTCGGTCGTCAACACCCACCCGAACAAGGAGACTCAATACATGGGTACTGCTACGCATCCCAAGCGGGGAGACTTCCGCAACGAACCCGTCATCGATTTTTCGAAGCCTGAAAACAAGAAGGCCATGGAAGAGGCCCTGGAGAAGGTTAAGAAGGAACTGGGCCGCGAATATCCTATCCTGATCGACGGCGAAGAAATCCGCACCGACGAAAAGATGCAGTCGGTCAATCCCTCCCATCCCGAGCAGGTCATCGGCGTCTTTCAGAAGGGAACAGTCGAACTGGCCAACCGTGCCATCGAGGCCGCCCACAAGGGTTTCGACATCTGGAAGCGCGTCCCGGCAGAGCAGCGCGCCGAATGCCTCTTCCGCGCCGCCGACATCCTTCGCAAGCGCCGTTTTGAAATGGACGCCTGGATGGTCTACGAAGTCGGCAAGACGTGGCCCGAGGCCGACGGCGACGTCGCCGAGGCCATCGATTTCTGCGAATACTATGGCCGCGAAATGTTGCGCCTCGCCGGTCCGCAGCCGGTCGTGCAGGTTCCTGGCGAAAAGAACTACCTCGCCTATATTCCGCTCGGCGCGGGCGCGGTGATTCCGCCGTGGAATTTCCCCTCCGCCCTTCCCTGCGGCATGACGACGGCCGCCCTCGTGACGGGCAACACCGTGGTGCTCAAGCCCTCGGGCGATGCAGCCGCCGTCGCTTGGCAGCTCGTCCAAGCCTATTATGAAGCCGGCATTCCGAAGACTGCGCTTCACTTTCTCTCCGGTCCCGGATCGACCGCCGGCGAGGCGCTTGTCAAGCACCCCAAGACGCGCTTCATCGGCTTCACCGGTTCGAAAGAGGTCGGTCTTCGCATCAGTGAACTGGCCGGCCAGACGCCCAAGGGCCAGCTCTGGATCAAGCGCACCGTGCTCGAGATGGGCGGCAAGGACGCGATCATCGTTGACGAGGAAGCCGACGTCGACTCCGCCGTCGAGGGGGTGGCCGTCTCCGCCTTCGGCTATCAGGGCCAGAAGTGCTCGGCCTGCTCCCGCGCCATCGTCAGCGAGAAGATCTACAAGGAGTTCGTCGACAAGCTCGTCAAGCGCGTTCAGACCATCAAGGTCGGTCCGGCAGAGGATCCTGGCAACTACATGGGGCCGGTGATCAACGCCAAGGCGCTCAAGAGCATGCAGGAATACATCGAGATCGGCAAGAAGGAAGGCAAGCTGGTCACCGGTGGCAACCGGCTTCCGGGCGACGGCTTCTTCCTCGAGCCGACCATCATCATCGACATCAAGCCTGACGCCCGCATCGCCCAGGAAGAGATTTTCGGTCCGGTACTCGCCGTGATTCCCGCCAAGGATTTCGACGACGCGCTCAAGATCGCCAACGGCACCGAATTCGGCCTGACCGGCGCGGCCTATTCCAAGAACCCGCAGAAGATTGCCCGCGCCGCCGAGGAATTCCACGTCGGCAATCTCTACCTCAACCGCAAGTGCACGGGCGCGATGGTCGGCGTGCAGCCGTTCGGCGGCTTCAACATGTCGGGCACCGACTCGAAGGGCGGCGGCCATGATTACCTGCTGCTCTTCCTGCAAGGCAAGTCCATCTCCGAAAAGGTGAAGAACTAGCCTCGAGTTCACCGGGCCGGCTTCGCGCCGGCTCGCATCTTTAACCCCGATATCCTTCGGGCATCCGTCGAGGGTGCCCGCAAGGATCTCGGCGCCGCGCTCCGCCACGATGTAATGCACGGGCCTCGAGCGCAGTGCCCCGATTCCTTGTTCTTTCCGGCCGCCGGAGGCGCCTAAGCCGTCTCCGGCGGCCACTCCTGTTTTGCCTTCCCCTCTGCGCCGGTCACGGCCTATCCTGCTGGCAGTGTTTCGTTCCGTTTCGAGCTCTGGGGAGGAATTTGCGATGATCTTCGAGGGGAAAGTGGCGCTCATCACCGGCGGCAATTCGGGCATTGGTCGTGCCGCCGCTCTGGCGTTTGCGCGCGAAGGAGCCCGCGTGGTCATCGCCGCCCGTAACCAGGCCCGCGGCGAATCGGTCGTCAGCGAAATCCTGGAACAGGGCGGGGAAGCCCTTTTTGTTTCCACCGATCTTTCGGTGCAGGACCAGATCGACGCCCTGTTCCATCGAACGCTCGACACTTGGGGTCGGATTGACTGCGCTTTCAACAATGCCGCCGGCCACGCTGGTACCTCCGGCCTCACTGCGGATTTCAGCGACGAGGAGTTCGACCACACCATGGCCGTCGATCTCAAGGGTGTCTGGCTCTGCATGAAGCACGAAATCCACGCCATGCTCGGCCAGAAGCCTTCCGGCGGCGCCATCGTCAATACGTCTTCCGTGAATGGCCTCGGCGGTGTCGCCTCCGCTTCCCTCTACGCCGCCGCCAAGGCCGGTGTGATCGCCCTCACCAAATCCGCCGCGCAGGAATACGCCCGCCAGGGCATCCGGATCAACGTGCTTGTGCCCGGCGCTTTTCGCACGCCGATGCTCGATCACGCCATGGACCAGGCCGCCAAGGGAGACCCCGAAGCCCGGGCCAGGATCGAGGAAAACTACCTCACGTTCATCCCCGCCGGTCGTATCGGCAAACCGGAAGAGGCCGCGGAAGCCGTCCTCTGGATGTGCTCCCCGGCCGCCGCGTATCTCCATGGCCAGTCGTTCATCCTCGACGGCGGCATGACGTCATTTTTCCGTTGACACGTTGCCGTTGCGAGCGTATCCGTCGAAAGGCTCGGGCGCGTTCCATGGCCCGCGCTTTCCGAATCCGAAGGAGTCCGAATGAAGCGCTTTCTGCCACTGTGCATCTTCATGGGCTTTCTTTCCTGCACGCCGGCCTTTGCCGCCGGCCGCCCGCTTTCTCCGCAACTCCAGAAGCTGAATATTTCCCTCGGCCACTGGGTCTTCCACGGCACCAGCCTGAATCCGCGCTCCGGCAAAAAAGGCACGTGGACCTGGGACGGGAATTGCCGCTGGTCCACGAATCGCATCTTTCTCGAGTGCACCTTCGACAATATCTGGGCCGGCCAGAGCGTTCGTTCCCTCGTCGTCGACACCTGGAACACCCGGGACCACTCCTATTGGCATTACGAGGTCTACGCTGCCGGCGCACCCGGCGACCATCCGTTCGTTTCCCGGATGACCGTTCACGGCCACACCTGGGTGGAATCCGCGCAGCATGAGGAGCACGGCAAGCAGGTCCGCGAACGAGTCGTTTACAACTTCCTCTCGCCCACTCGCGTCCGCGTCGCCATCCAGACGTCCACCGACGGTGGCCATTGGGTCACGCTCGATCGCGGCGAGGGCCACAAACTCCCATAGCCGTGTTTTCTCGGAAAGTTCTTTGGCTCTGCTGTCCGCTCCGTAGCTATTCGGTTGCCGGAGCGGCCGGCGGAGTAATTGGTCTATGCGGCGCCAGATGAAAGCCCCAGCGGAAAATCGCGTACGCCGCCGGCCCTCCGGCCAGCAGCCACGGCGCCCACCGGAAAACGTACGGCTCGCTGCCTGCCACCTTCAGTGCGCAGAGCGCCGCCACCGGCAGCACCACGTACGCCACACCCAGCTTCCCCCACGGGATGCGGAATCGCCGCGGCACGTGTGGCCATTTCCGCCGCAGCTTCCACGCCGCCAGCACCGTAAGCATCGAGGTCGCGATCCGCGTCCAGATATACACGTTCACCAGGTTCACCACCGGCCATCCGGCGAGCACGCAATAGACCACCGTCGAAACCACGATCGCCCGCGCCGGAGTGCCGAACCGCGGATGAATCCCCGAAAGCCAGCGGGGCAGGTAGCCGTCCTCGGCCATCGCCGCCGGAATCCGCGTGGTGTAGAGGATCGTGCTATTGGAAAGCGATGCGACGCCCAGAATTGACGCGATCAGCATCGCCGCGCCCAGCACCGGCCCGCCCACCAGCCGCGAAGCCGTCACGATGTACCCCGTGTGCCATGCCTGCCAGTTGCCCAGCGCCGCCAGCGCCAACATCGCCGGCAGCGTGTAAGTCAGGATGTTCAGCGGCGTATTCCAGAAGAGCACGCGCAGGAAATTTTTCTGCTGGTCCTTGATCTCCTCGGTCACCACCGAGAGCTGTTCGTAGCCGGCGTAGTTCCACATCGCCAGCCCCAGCCCCGCGCCAAACACCGCACCCAGCTTTTCCCCCGGCGGCACGAACGGCACCATCGGGTTGTAGTGCCAGTGCAGCAGTCCCACGATGCACAGCCAGGCCACCGGAATCAGGATCGCCGCCTGCAGCGCCGTTCCTACCCATCCGGCCACCTTGATCCCGCGCAGGTTCAACCACGCGAAAAGGATCAGCACCGCCGCTGCGCCCGCCCATTTTTCGCCTCGCGTCATCGGTAAGTAATTGGCGATGTAGTCCATCAACAGCACGCCGTAGGTCGTGTTCAGCAGAAACGTGCCTGTCCAGTTCCACCACCCGCACTGGAATCCCCAGAAATCCCCAAACGCCGCCCGCACCCAGCGGTAAAACCCGCCCTGTACCGGCAGCACGCCGTTCAACTCGGCCGAGGCGAACGAGATCGGAATGCTCCAGAAGAAAGGAACGATCGAAAGGAAGAGGATCGCCATGCCCGGTCCCGAGGAGCGGAAGATTTCCTCGTAGCCGAAGGGTCCGCCGGCGGTATAAGCGTAGAAGAGCGCGAGCAGCGGGAGCAGGCCGATCTGGCGCAGTTTCCCTTCGCTCGTTCCGGAAGGCGAAGCTGGCGCCGATGAGGCCATCGCTCCGTTCAGCCGGGTAGAGCTGCCGCGATCGGTCCCGCATCGCGCCGCAGCCGCCAGGCATCCGCGCCCCGCGCCGCTGCGGTTTCAACGCGGGCGCGGGTGTCGCGCGTCCGCGCATCATACGGGATTCACTCGCGCGTCCGCAAGGCCCCTACGCAGGCCCCTACGCAACAGGCCCCTACGCACCAAGCTGCGCCACTCAATCTTTCGCGCGTGTGTGTTTTCGCAGACAATTAGGGGCGGGTATCAAACCCGCCCCTTGTGACTTGGAAGGACGTTTCCCGACGCTAGCTGCTGATTTCCAGGGTGCTCTTGATCCCGCTCACTTCCTTGTTGAACCATTTGGCGTAATCCGTCCACGGCAGTCGCGTGGTAATCAGCTGTGCCAGCGTGCCGGGCCAATTTTTCTCGGCTGCCTTCAGAGCGCGGATCGCCAGTTGGTAATGCTTCGGGCTGGCGTTGACGCTGCCAAACACCACGTTGTTCCGCAACACAAGGTCGCGGTTGATCTCCGCCGCGTGCACCAGTTCCGTTTTGTCCCCGCCGGTCACGCTCAGCAGGCACAGGATGCCGTCGGCCGCGAGCATCTGCATCGCCTTGAATCCCACGGCTGTACTGCCCGTGCATTCCAGAATCACGTCGGGCGAGGGTATCTGCTTGCTCAGGTCGTCGAGCGACGCCTTGGCCACGGAGTGGTAGCGGCATCCCATCTGCTTGGCGATCTGCGCCCGCGGGTCGCTGTCGTCTTCCTTGCTCACCACCAGCGTGTCGAGATCGCGTACGCGCAGCGCTGCCGCGGCCAGCAGTCCCACCGGCCCCGCGCCCAGCACCATTGCCGTGCGCGGCTTCGAAGGTAGCCGCTTCTGAATCTCCATCGCCTCCGCCGCCCCCTTCTCCACGATCGTCATCGGCTCCAGCAGCACGCCGATCTCCTTGATCTCCTCATCGATCTTGAAGAGGTAATCAGGCGATTCCACGTAGTGCTCGGCCATGTAGCCGTGCCGCCCCTTGATGCCCCGCTCGGTATAGTTGCCGCTGGTGCACAGATCCGCCCGCCCGTGCTGGCAGTTGAAGCACTCGTTGCACGGTCGCCGCACCGACGCCACCACGTAATCGCCCGGTTTAATCCCTTTCACTTCGTCAGCGACTTTTTCCACCACCCCGAAATTCTCGTGCCCGAGGATCAGATAGTCGCTGCCCTTCGGTGTCTCGCCGTAAAGGCCAGAATTGATCTCAGCGTCCGTGCCGCAGAGCCCGACGCGAATCAGCCGCACCAGCGCTTCACCCACTCCCGGCGTCGGATCGGGCGCGTCCTGCATGTGTATGCTGTTCTGCTTTCCCGGAATAACGGCAATCGCCTTCATGTGTGGCTCCTTTCGTCCTCAAATCTTTCGATGCGAAACCCCTGCTCCCCGAGTCAGGGCATGGCGACTTGCCGGAAGGCTTCTACCGCCGTGCCCCGGTAGCCCAATTCAACCCTTAGCAGGTTGCTGAAAAACTCATTCGTCCGTCACTGCGGGGAGCCAAAGTCGACAAGGAATCTGCTGTTTCCTTGGAATTTCGCGAAAAGCAGATTCCTCGCTTCGCTCGGAATGACAGGAAAAGACACTTTTTCAGCAACCTGTTAGGGGCGGGT
>JBJKSI010000054.1:0-16647 GCA_046704165.1 Candidatus Acidiferrales bacterium | reverse complement strand
TGGGGGGGGGGGCGGGGGCGCGGCGCCGCCCCCCCCCCCCACGTTGCCGGACGCGGTTACCAGATCTTGCAGCGGTCGGCGGGCGGTCGAACCATGGAAGAGTTGGCCGGGCAACGGAAGGCGCGGGCGAACTGGTCCATGTTCGAGAGCGGGCCGATAACGCGGAAGCGGCCAAGGGGATGGGGATTGACTTTGACCATCAGGCGAATGAACTGCGGCCGTTCCTTACCGGCCCAGATGCGGGCGAAGGCCAGGAAGAATCGCTGCTGCGGCGTGAAGCCCTGAATGCGCTCATGGGAGCGGAATTCGGGCGTCTTCTCGAACGCCTTATAGGCGATGGTGAGTCCGCCGAGGTCGGCGATGCTCTCGCCGAGGACGAGATTGCCGTTTTCGTGGAGGTTGCCAATGGCCACATAGCCATCGAACTGGTGGGCGATGCACTGTGCGCGGGCACGGAAATTCCGGAGGTCCTGCGGGGTCCACCAGTCTTTCAGGTTGCCGAAAGCGTCGAATTTGCTGCCCTCGTCGTCGAAGCCGTGGGTCATTTCGTGGCCGATGACGGCGCCGATGCCGCCGTAGTTCAGAGCGTCGTCCGCCTTCGGATCAAAGAAGGGCGGCTGGAGGATGCCGGCGGGGAAGACGATTTCGTTCATCGAGGGGTTGTAGTAGGCGTTGACGGTGGGCGGCGTCATGCCCCAGCGGGAACGATCGACCGGCTTGCCGATGCGAGCGAGGTTGCGGTGGAAGCTGAACCGGTCGCCACGGAGGACGTTTTCGACATACGGGCCGGCGACAACGTGATAGGCGGCGTAGCTGCGCCAGTGGTCGGGATAGCCGACCTTGATCGTGATGTGATCCAGCTTGTAGAGGGCGGCTTTTCGGGTGGCCGCGTCCATCCAGGGGAGGGTCTGAATGTCTTCGCCGAGCGTGGCGATGAGGTTGTGCACCATCTTTAGCGCGGCGGCCTTGGCCTCGGGCGGGAAGGCGCGTGCGACGTACTTTTGGCCGAGCGCCATGCCGAGATGACGATCGGTGGAGCGAACGCAGACCTGCCAGCGTGGCTGGATCTGACGAGCGCCGGTGAGGTCGCGGCCGTAGAAATTGAAATTCTCGTCGACGAAAGCCTTGGAAAGATCCGGCGCGACGGCATGGATCAGGTGCCAGCGCAGGTAGATTTTCCAGTCGGTGAGAGGAAGTGCGGCGAGATCCTGGTCGAGCGCCTGGAAGAATTTCGGCTGAGAGACGTTGATTGTGTCGATGCGCGGGTAGCCGAGGTCGATGAAATAGCGTTGCCAGGAGAAATGGGGGGTAAGCGCCTGGAGCCGGGCGGCGTCCATTTTGTGATAGGTGTTATCGGGATTGCGGCGCTCGACGCGTGTCATGGAGGCGCGGGCGAGGCGCGTTTCGACTTCCATGACGGTCTTCGCCTCGGAGGCGGCGCGTGGCGCGGGATCGCCGAGCAACTGGAACATTTTGGCGACATGGGCGAGATATTGCTCGCGCAGCCGGGTGGAGTGGGGATCGTTCCTGAGATAGTCGTCGCGGTCGGGCAGGCCGAGACCACCCTGGGAAGCGTTGGCGATCTCCTGGGTGCTGTTCTTGAAGTCCTGGCGAGCGTAGAAGCCGAAGAGGACGCCCGCTCCCATGGACTGGAGGCGCGCGACCTCAGCCTCGAGCTGCGCGCGATCGCGGATGGCGGCAATGCGGCGCAACTCCGGGCGGATAGGCTTGAGTCCGGCCGCATCGACGGCCGCGGTGTTCATGCAACTGGCGTAGAAGTCTCCAAGCTTCCGATCATTCGATCCAGACTTGGCTTTGGCGCGGGCGGCCGCTTCGCCGTCAAGAATCTTTCGCAGAATCTCCTGATTGTGCTGGGCGAGCTCGTTGAAGAGGCCCCAGGACGGATAGGCGGCGGGGATCCGATGGGATTTGATCCAGCCGCCGTCCGCAAAGTCGTAGAAATCCTTGCAGGGACTCACCGCGCGGTCGAGATTGGTGAGGTCGATGCCGTGTGAACCGGTACCGAGCTTGGAGCCGCTTTTCGCGGCGGCCGCGCCCGAGGGAGAGCCGGCAACGAATCCGCTGCAGGTTTGCGAATGGCCTTGCGCGGCTGCCGCCAGCGGGCAGGCAAGCAGCGCGAAGACAGAAAACGTAAGACTCCAGGAACGTAGGGACACACTACCCTCCTCAAGAAAAGGCTGGGTGAGGATAGTGCGAGTTTGACTTCAAGTCAATAACGCGGCCGTGGCGGCATGGCGGAGCCGGAAAGGCCTTCTCGCGGCAACGGCGGGCGGTTGGACAACGGTTCGCTGGGCCTTCATACTGTAAGGTCTGTAACGACGCCGAAGCGTGGGGCGGAAGGCAGTTCAGGTGGGTCGTTCGGACGGGCCGCAGCATTCGGCGTCGCTTTCCCGCCTGCAGGACTCGGGAACCCTCTCCACCAACCAGCGGAGGAAGAAACCTTGATGCACTTTCTGTATGCGGTGCTCGCGATCGTGGTGACGGTGCAGCTTTCGAGTTTCGCCACGAGCATCTATCTCCATCGTTGCCTGGCTCATCGCGGGGTGAGGCTGAATCCAGCGCTGGCGCTGCTGATGCGGACGGAGCTGTGGCTGGGAACGGGCATACGGCCGAAGCAGTGGGTAGCGGTGCACCGGAAACACCATCGGCACACGGACGTGCTCGGCGACCCGCACAGTCCGGTGCTCGAGGGGTTGTGGCGGATCCTGCTGGGCAATGCCTACTACTACGCGCGGGAGGCGCGGAATCCGGAGACGCTGGCGCGGTTCGCTCCCGACGTCGGTGACGGTTGGAGCGACCGCTATGTGTTCCGCTATGGCGTTGTGGGCATCGCGCTGGGCATGGGCATCTTCGTCTGGCTGCTGGGTCCGGCATGGGGCGCGGCGGCATACGTGGCGCAAGGGGCGATCTATATTTTCTTCAACGCGATCATCAACGGCGCAGGGCACGCGGTGGGCTATCAGAACTTCAACAACACGGCGACGAACCTGCGGATGGTGGCCGTGCTGACCGCGGGCGAGGGTCTGCACAATAACCACCATGCCTTTCCGACGTCGGCACGCTTTAGCGTGCGCAAGGATGAGTTCGATCCGTCGTGGCCTGTGCTGCGAATGCTGTCGCGGTTGCGGCTGGCACGGCCGTTGCGCGTGGCGCCGGAGATCGACTGAGCTGGAGTTTTTCAGGGCTGGGACTCTTCATTGAACCCGCGCCGGCCGGCGCGCGGTGATCCATAATTCCATCACACGTAACTCTGAGACAGGACCTGCACTGCCCGCCGGCGCGTCGGAAATTCAGCGACCGTCCCAATGACCTCGGATCGCCGCAATCTGTCCAGCGTGCCGTCGGCTTGAATCACATCCTCCCACCAGCGCGCCACCCAAACCTTCCTACGAGTGCCACGCTGGAAAAGCGAGCCTTGCTGGAAACCTCTTCGGGCCATCGTTTCTCCCTCCCTTGGGATCTCGATGGCCCGCCCAGCCTGTTCTGCGTCGCCTCCAAGTGTGGTGCGCATGTCAGGCCGCCTTCCGGTTTGCACGCTGCTCGGCCAGCCACGCCAAGACTTCTTCCCTGTCGAACCGCCAGTATTTTCCGAGGCGGTATCCGGGCAATTTTTCGAGCGAGCGTTTCCGCAAACGCCCGCACACCCAAGAGACAAGGACTTGTAGTAGCTCGGCGACCTGCTGAACGGTGAGAAGTTCACACTTCGATTGCGTGCTCATGGCGGCGACTCCTTGTGAGGCAATTTACAGCGGGAGAGCATTGCTTGGATTCGTGCGGGTCTTAAAATTGGGTTCGTGCGCGAATTATGTGGCCTATTTCGCGGGTGATTTCAGCGGGCTCTTGATGGGCTCGCCTTCCTGACTGTGGTTCCCTGATTCTGGCGGTTCATACGCTGCGAGATATTCCTGAAATTCAGCATCCTTGCGAGACAGCGGTGCGAGCGCCCCGCTCACAACGTATGAAGCGGTTGCATGAATAAATTCGGCGTACCGGGTGAGACGGAACTTCAAATCTTGCGATACGCGAAGTTGCAGCGTTTCATTCTTCGGTTGAGTGGGGGGTGGCTTGAGGGTAGCCATGAGGGATTTTTCCTTTCAGTTTTTCACGAATTCCATACAGGCTTGCGGTTTAGCAGTGCACCGGACGGGATGACGCTTTGCCCCTCTATGTAACTAATAGCCGCCGAGCGAGCGAAATTGCTCAAAGAAAAAGTGCTCACGAAAGGTTGAGGTGTCCTCGAACGAGGAAGCTAGCGACTGGAATTTTCAGGAAGCCAGGTGCACCTTGCCGGTCATGCGCCGACTACGCCGCACATGACGAGAACGGTTTGGGCGGGAGCGACCCCCTGCAATACATTTGGGCGGCTCATCAGCCCAAATAGGGGGGTCGCTCCCGCCCAAACCGGGGGTTCGTGGTCGCGGTCATTTCTCACGCTTCGCAGTCGACATCCTGTTCGGCTGCCTGAGCTTTTGTCAGGGAGCGGGGTGAAAGCTACAGCTTAAAAATGGGGTGAAAGCAGCGAATATTCCAGTGTTCACCCTGCCACGTCACCGGGAGGACCCCCGGATATGATGCTGAATTTCGTATCCTGAGGATCTCCCTGCCTGGAAAGAGCCACAGAAGATGGCTAGCCCGTTCCCGGTCCGCGTGGCGGGCACTCCTGGCGACGGTCAATAAATCCTCCTCCATCGCTTAAACGCTTTGATGTCGCGGGGGCTGAGGTCGAACCATTCGCCATTTTTCTGCTTTGACTCAAACCTTTTGTGCCAGTACGCCTCTACTCCATACGGATCGTCGGTCTTGATCGAATGAATCAGGATGATTTGCTCTGGGAGCTGGATGCGCAGTTCGGACCCGCGCCTGACGGTGTCAATTGTCTTGCCAATTTTGTAGTACCGGCCGGATTTGAATAGGTAGACCTCGCCGGTGTCGTGTGCCGTGGAATCCTCGATCTCCTTCGGTGGGGGAGCGGCCAGAATTGGGTCGCACAGGGCGAGTACGTCCTCGTAGCCGGAATGCGAATTGCAATACGCTGCCACCTTTTGGGCTATTTCGCGCTTTGAGCCAAAACGCTGAAATGCCCTCTTGTCAGGCATTGTCGCGTCGTGCTGCTTGGCGACTAGAAAGTCTCGGAACGTGGGAAATTTACCGATCCTTCGGGCGAGTCCGATTACTTTGCCGATCATGAATTCATCGGGGTACGCCTTAGCGAGCTGGTTCGGCTGGAAGCCTGCCGCGAGGAGGGCGTCTCCGAATCGAACCCAGTATTTGCCCCATTCATAGGAACTGATACCGGTTTCTTTCTGAAACCTTGCGGTTCCGAGCGGCGTGCCGCCATTCTCTTTGGCCGTGTGCCTAATTTCCTCAACGATCTCTTCTCTCGTAGGCATCTTGAGCAGGATCATAACAAAATGTCCCTCTTCCGGGACCAGAGCCTGCGGAACGGAATGACAAACTGCCAAGGGGAGCGCGGGCATGCCAAGCCTGGCGTTCTCGGAAAGGTCGCTATCTGCGTCGGCGGTTTGATCTCCTGCGGCTTCGAGGAGGGTCAGCATCGAAATCCGTCGGCGGCACACCGTGGTCCAAGGCGTCGGACATTAGCGCGACTTTCTCCTTACTGATCCGCCAAGGCTGGTAAGCGCGGTGGTCGGGTCTCCCGCTTTGCGTCCGCTTCGGAGCGTGAATTATGTATTCACTTCCGCGCTCGACATAGAAAACTGCGTCGTGCTTTCGCATGACAAAGGCAAGCCCCGCGGGTGCATCCCCAATTCGGCAGGGCGTTCCATCTCGTGGCTCCGTCATTGGGGCCTTCCCTGGCAGGCGGGGCACTCCACCACGTCGGCCGCGGTCCTCCGCCACGCGTATTCTATCACCCGAGCATGCCTTGGGCGGCGGGCGGCGTAGCCCTTGCCCTACGCCACCAGTCTTACTTCGACGTCAAGCTTGGGCCTTCGACGAGCGCGAAGTTCCAGCGTCACCCCGCAGGCCGCAGCGATTTTTCCGAGCAGCTTGAGCGAGTGGCCCGTGTATTCGGCGTCCTCGATCCGCGCGATGGCCGATTGCGTTGTGCCCACGCGCTCGGCGAGCTGGGCCTGTGAAAGTCCTGCCGCTTCTCGCATGGCCAGGACCAACAGGGCCAGGTCCACCTGGCGACCATACCGCGCGTAGACACGCCGGTACCGTGCGCTTCGCTTCATGCGTTCGTGAACGTACTCACTGTGTCGATCGCGACTCATAATCCCGTCTCCCTCAAAATCCTCTCCCGCACGCTCTTCGACTCGGGATAGCGATTGCGATACCTGAGCCACAAAGAACGCAGGCACTCGGCACGCCGCAGTTCGCCGACGGGCGTCTCCTGGCTTCTCTTTTGAAAGCCCGATGTGACGACGATGAGCCTGCCCGGCTGATAGAAGTACAGAACCCGGAAGATGCGATCGAAGTGCTTCACCCGAAGCTCGAATAGGTCGCTGGTCAGCTTTTTGCTGAATTTTGCCGGCATTTGCGTGCCGAAAAACCGCAACCGGTCGATGAGAACGTCCACCTTGGCCGCCGCGTCGTCGTCGAGCGCCTCAATGAAATCCCGGGCGGGGCGTCGCCCGTCTGGCAGCTCGACATATTCAAGCGAGAATTCGGGGCTCAATCGTCTATTCCAATATAGCACGACTGCTATGGGTCATTCAGCCGGGACTGGTGGGGCGGTAGTGACTCAGTTTGAAATCATCGACCCCAGATCGGTCGCAGAATGCTGAGTATATAATGTTCTGCCCAACACCTTAAATCGCTATCCTGTTCGGCCGTCCACTGCACGAAGCAATTTTCGCGAATCCACTTTTGAGCGCTGTCCCTATACTGCCGGTTGGTAGTGCTGCCCTGTGGAATGCCTAATTGCCTGTATAGCTTTTTTATCACCTTGTCAACAAAATCACTTTCTGCCCCTTTGCCTCCGCCCCAGAAGTGGTCATCCCAAATTCGCCTGCGCAATCCCATGGCTCCCGTCTTGGTGCGACCGGCATGCAGATACTCATACTGGCCTGACTCGTCCTTTCTTGCAATCACGTACAGCCCATGCTCTACTGGCAAGCGCGACTTCAGATTGTCGTCAAAGGGATGTACGGGGGCGGCTAGTAGCTTTTCAAGAATAGTTGCACATTCAGTTCGGTGTTGTTCGAGGATTCCGTTCATTTTCGAGTCGCCTCGCTTTTTATAAGGGCCGCCCATTATCAGCGGGATCGCCAAGCCTGTCTAACCGACGAATTTCAAAATGCGTCACCACCTGGTGGGGCGAGCGTGTCGCGCCTGCCTGCCGTCTGGCTAGTTGCGCGGAAAAAAGTTGGGTCCATTTGGGTCCAACGGCTGCCGGATTCGGTCAAAAACCGTGTACCACGACTTAGAACATCGCTAGACGGGCCAACGAGATAGATTATTCGTCGTTGCCTTTTGCACAGGAGAGCGCAGGTCGGGGAAAGGTCTGCCTTGGGACGGGTGTGAACGGGAAGGATGGGTGTTGGCGGGGGAGGAAGGCCTGCGGCCGGGACCCGCTTAGGCTGTTGCTGCCAAGAATTCGGCAGTGGTGCGCAGTGTACAGGCGCCGGCAGCAGCCAAGGGCGGAAGGCTGCGACGCGGGTCAGGCGCGAGATGGGAATTCGCTAGCGAGCACCTGGTGTTCTCCGATAGCGGGAAAGCCGTCGGAAAAGGCGAGCACGCGGGCCATGGCGCGGTAGAAATAGAGGTTTTCCTCACTGGCGCGGAGCGAGTCGAGCGATTCCCAAGTGGTAATGACGGTCGCCTGAGTTGACGGCACTGCTTTCGAGTCTCCGCGGAGCACCAGCAGTCCCTTGAACCCCTTCTGCTCGTGCATGAGTGGGAGGAGTGAATCGAGGGCCTGGAGAAATTCCTCGAGTTTGCCCTCACGAATGTGGAATTGCGTGATTCGCGCGTGCATAGGCATGGTGTTTCCTCCCCCAGGACACCAAAGACGAACGATTGAAGGATGCTACAGCACTGCACGAAGTAAGTAAATGACGGAAGGTCGGCGCTTGGAACGTGGTCTGGAACCGAGTCTTTTGCTCAAGCAGGTGAGGCTCAGCGGGAGGATAGATCGTCGGAGGGTCGGAGGAGATGGCAGGAGTGGGTTTTGACGACGAGCCAGACTTCTCGTCCGAGCGCGAGATCGAGCGAACGGCAGGCGCCGGGCGTCAGAAGCACCGAAAACGTCACGCCGCAATTGACGCGCACCAGCACCTTGAAATCCTTTTCCTCGAGGGAGGTGAGCGTGCCACGGAACACATTGCGGGCGCTCAGGCCGCGAGGCTCCTGCGTGGCGAGCAAGATGTCGCCGGAGCTGATGCCGATGCGCAAGGCCGCACCGGGGTCGATGCGGGTGAGTGGCACTTCCAGGTCGATCCCTTCGGGTGTCGCTGGCCCGAGGTGGCAAGTCATCGTGCCGAGGTCTTCGTGCACGGCAGCAACGCGGGCGTCGAAGATGTTTTCGAAGCCGGCGAGCTGAGCGACAGTTTCGGTACGGGGTGCGCCGAGCACGCCTTGCGGCAGGCCCTCAGCGATCACGCAGCCGCGGTCGAGGACGAGCACGCGCTCGCCCAGCGCGAAGACCTCTTCGCGGCTGTGGGTGACGTAGAGGATGGGGATGCGGAGGGCGCGATTCCAGGCGCGGAGATCGTCGACGATGCGAGCTTTTGTGGCGACGTCGAGCTTGGACAGGGGCTCATCGAGCAGCAGCATGGCGGGACGCGTGACAAGCGAGCGGGCGAGGGCGACGCGCTGGCGCTCGCCACCGGACAGGTCGCCGGGCAGGCTTTTGCGGAGCGGGGCGATGCGGAAAGAATCGAGGATTTCGCCGACGCGGCGCTCGCGCTCGGCTTCGTCGACGCCGCGCAAACCGTAGCGGACGTTGCGTTCGACGGTGAGGTGCGGGAAGAGCGCCAGGTCCTGAAAGACATAGCCGACCGAACGGCGGGAGACGTCGACGTCGATGCCGGTCCGGGAGTCGTAAATGACGCGGCCGGCGAGGGCGATTCGGCCCTCGTCGGGCGGAACGAGGCCGGCGATACATCCGAGCAGCGTGGTCTTGCCGGCGCCAGAAGCGCCAAAAAGGATGGTGATGCCGGCGGGGACGGCGAAGCGGATATCGAGCGAGAAGACTGCGCGGGCGCCGTCCACGTAGCGCTTGCGCGCGAAACAATCGAGAGCCACAGCGTTTTCCATGTTGTCTGGCTGCCGCATTGGATCGCGCCCGCTCCCGCTCGCTGTTTCGTCCCCGATCAGGCCCAGGGGGCACGCGGCCATGCGCGCCGGTTCCACCAGTAGACCAGGGCAAGCACAGTGAAGGATACCGCGAGCAGGACGAGTGAGGTGACGTTGGCCTGGGAGTAATTGCCTGCCTCGACGAGATCGAAGACGTCGATCGAGATGGTGCGCGTGACGCCCGGAATATCTCCGCCAACCATGAGCACGACACCGAATTCGCCGAAGGTGTGGGCGAAGGTGAGCGCGACGGCGGTGGCGATGCCGGAGGCGGAGAGCGGCAAAATTATGCGGAAGAAGGTGCGGACGCGGGAGGCACCGAGCACGCGCGAAGCGTCGATCAGCTTGGTATCGATCGCGAGGAAGGAGTTCACCAGCGGCTGCACGGCGAACGGGAGGCTATAGAGGATCGAGCCGACGACGAGGCCGGCGAAAGTGAAGGCGAGCGTGTGGCCAGTCCAGCGCTGATAGAGGCGGCCAAGCGGGCTGGAGGAGCCGAAGGCGACGAGGATGTAGAAGCCGAGCACCGTGGGGGGCATCACGAGCGGCATCGAGGTGGCGGCCTGGAGCAGAAATTTCCAGCGGCGTCGGGAGAAAGCGACCCAATAGGCGAGCGGCAGGCCAAGCACGATCAGCGAGCCGGCGGTGAAGAGCGAGAGGCGGAGGGTGAGTGCCAGCGCCTGCCAGTTCATGGTTTCTTCCCCGGCGTGGGAACGGTAAAGCCATAGTGGTGAAAGATCGAGCGGCCCTCGGGCGTTGCGAGAAAGTCGAGGAAGGCGCGAGCGAGGCGCTTCTCGCTGGAGCGGCGGACGATGACGACGGCCTGGTCGATCGGGGGATAATCGGTGGCGGGGACGATCCAGTAGCGGCCGCGGCTACGCGTGCCGGGCGCGAACATGAGCGAAAGGGCGGTGATGGCGGCCTGGGCGTTGCCGGAGACGACGAATTGGGTGGTCTGGGAAACGTCTTCGCCAAGAACAATGCGCGGCTGGAGACGTTCGTAAAGGTCGGTGTGGCGAAGAGCCGCGACGGCGGCGCGGCCGTAGGGAGCGAAACGGGGATTGGCGATAGCGATTTTCTGGACCGAAGGAGCGGTGAGCGCGGCGAGTCCCTGGTGTTGAATGTCGAGCCGGGAACCGGCGGGAACGTAGACGACAAGGCTGCCGACGGCGTAGCGGACGAGCGAGCCGGGGACGATCATGTGTTCGCGCTCAAGGAGTTCCGGGTGCCGGACGTCGGCGGAGAAAAACATGTCGTAAGGAGCGCCGTGCTCGATCTGCGTAGTCAGATTGCCGGACGAACCGAGAACCAGGCGGACGTGGGCGCCGGAGTGGCGCTCGAACTTTTGGATCAGCGCCCGCATGGCGTATTGGAGATCGGCCGCGGCGGCAACGGTGAGTTGGCCGGTGGCGCGGGCTCGAGCGGGCAACAGAGCGAGCAGAACAAGCGCGAGGACTGCCGGCAGGCTAGCGGAGGGAAGTTGGCGCCGGGCGTGGGGCGTGAGGCTCGTTGTTTTCATTCAGACCTTCCTCAAATCTAGAACGGAAAACGGACCGTGAGAATCAAATTGTGATTCGAGCGGTGGAAATGGGTGGTGGCGATCTGGAAGCCGGCACCCAGCACCAGTCCCACGCGACCCCAGAAGGGGAAACGGCCGACGATAATGCCCGGAGTGAGAAACGTCTCTTTCTTGCCGCGGAAGAGGCCGTTGGGCCAAGCGGTTGAGTTCACCTCAACCTCAGGCCAAAATTTTCGAAGCACGTGATATTGGAAAGCGACATTCAGGGCAAGCGGTGTGCCGAGACGCTGCCAGGCGCCCGCGGGCAACGAGACGCCGAAAGTGCCCTGTGCGTCGAAATTGCCCCAGCCCTTGCCGAAGGCGATGGCGGGCTTGAGGACTACCCTGCCAGCGCCGTTGCCGTTCGTGCCGGTGGGAAATGTGGCGCCAAAGAATGCCGAGAGGACATAGTCGCCTTCACTCATGGGGGCACTGAGCAGGCGATATTTCACCAGCATCGGGAAATCGCCCCAGCCGCTCCGCGGCGTGGAACCGGAGCCGCGGTCGAGATAGGCAGGCACGCCGGTGATGACCTCGATGTGTTCGGTGGGAATCAGTTCAAGGCCCTTGCCGTCGAAGGAGGCGGCGGTGACGGCGCCATTGGGCGCGACCTGGCGGACTTCGTCGAAGCGAAATTCCCGTTCGAGCAATGGGGTGACCACGGCCACAGGCGTGATCCAGTGGGGCTGCGTGGCGCGGACGTGCGCGACGCGAGCCCACCAGCCGTGGGTGGAAGGCGCAAGTGTCTGGCGCGGCTTTTTGCGTTTTGGCCGGGCCAAGGCGGCCGGGGCGGTGAGCAGCAGGAGGGCGAAGAGAAGTTGTGGTCGGTTCCGTCGCATGAGAAATCGATGCTGGCCGAGCTTTGGACGGCCTCATATTGTTTAATACATATTAATTCGTTAGGTCAATACGATTTAAACCGGAGTGATTTTGAAGAATCGCGTGGCCGGATCACACTTCGGGCAAGGGACGGTCGAGGAGTGAGGTGGCGGGAAAGGGGCGCGGGAAGGATTGCCCGCGCCGCCGGCGTCAAACGCGCATGATCATGACTTCGGTGGATTTGATGAGCGCGGCGACGACGTCGCCTTTTTTCAGGCCGAGTTCGCGCACGGCGTCGGCGGTGATGATCGAGGTAATGTGCTGGCCGCCGATGGAGAGCGTGACCTGGGCCATGAGACCGCTGGTTTTCACGTCGACGACGCGGCCGACGAGCTGGTTGCGGCCGCTGACGCGGCGGAAGGCGCGGCGACGCTTGACCGGCTCCTTCTTGCTGCCGGCGCGATGGAGGTAGCGGTCGAGTTCCGACTCGGGAATGCGGTGGTGGCCGCCGGCCGTTTTGACGCTACGGAGCTTGCCGCGATAGACCCACTGCTTGAGTGTGGAGTAGCTGATGCCGAGGATCTGGGCGGCGTCTTTGGGGCGAAGCAGCTTGTGCGAGTTCATGGCGGATAGGTTGTCCCGGTGAGCTTCAGAGGTGAAAGTCCCCTGACTTTTCAAAAATTCCCATCGGGGTTGAGACCTGACCTCTTTGACCGGTCGGTAAGGCTCCCGTGTCTTTATAACTCTGAAACGAGGTGAGGGCCATGGGCATCCTTTTTATTTTCATTGGGAAATTCGTCCACGGCCGGAGAGGCAACGGCCGAGGAGGCCAAAGGGGACGATCAGGGCGATTCCTCGACGAGTTCGTAGTGGCGGACGGTGGGGTCGTAATCGACCAGCAGGGCAGCGGCAGCCGGATGCACCACGGCCGCTTCGAGATGGTCGCCAGCGAAGGCGCGGACGGCGTCGAGCGAGGCCCAACGCGTGACGACGAGAAATTCGACGAGGTCGGCGTGGCGCTCACGAAGAAGAGACGTGCCGAGGAAACCTTCAATTTCCCGCAATTCCGGGATCACGGTTCGGTGGAAATAGTCGATGTAATCTGGCGCGTGCGCGGGCGTTGTTCGGCCGCGCCATAGACGAAGGACCATGGTTGCACCTCCCATTCATCCTCGCGCGACCGGGCGCGTCGCGCCGACCGTGCGAAGAGAGAATCATTACGTCTGCCCTCTTGCCGGCTGGAACTTGGCGAAGCAGGCAAGCATCCGGAGCCGGATCCAAAGGCATCGGCGCTGCATCTTTGGACTGCCCTCCTCGGAACGAGTGGTGCCGAACGCGCATTATCGTAAAGGAAACGACCGAAGCGTAGCCTTTTCTTGAGGCGAGGGAGGTGACGGGTGGCGTTGCGGGTGAGGAATCAGGGGGCGAGCAGGCGGGGCTTTCGTCTAAAATACGTGGCCTATGGCCAAGCTGACCTTTCTCGGCGCCGCAGGCTGCGTCACCGGATCGAAGCATCTGGTGGAAGCCGGAGGCAAACGCCTGTTGATCGATTGCGGACTCTTTCAGGGCGAGCGCGAGCTTCGCCAGCGCAACTGGGAGCCGTTCCCGGTCGATCCGGCAAGCATCGACTGGGTGATCCTGACACACGCGCACATCGACCATACGGGCTACCTGCCGCGGCTGGTGAGCCAGGGATACAAGGGGCCAATCCTGGCGAACGCGGCGACCTACGAGTTGTGCCAACTCCTGCTGCGGGATTCGGCCCACCTGCAGGAAGAAGACGCGCGCTACGCAGAGAAAAAGGGCTACAGTCGGCACAAGCCTCCACTGGCGCTCTACGGCGTCGAAGATGCCGAAGAGGCGTTGGGGCGCTTCCAAACGATTCCGCGGTCGGGGCGGTATCGGATCAGCAAGGAGTTCTCGGTTTGCCTGTACGACGCAGGACACATCCTGGGCTCATCGATTATCGAGTTGACGATCACGGAAAACGGGAAATCGAGAGTGGTGGTCTTTACCGGCGACCTGGGGCGGTACAACCAGCCGATCCTGAAGGATCCGGCTGCGGTGCGGCGCGCCGATTATCTGGTGGCGGAATCGACCTACGGCGACCGCGATCATCCGGTGGACGCGCGATATGACCAGTTGGCCGAAGCAGTGAATCGCACGGTGGAGCGCGACGGCGTGATCGTGGTGCCGGCCTTCGCGGTCGGCAGGACGCAGACGTTGCTCTACATCCTGCGGCAGTTGGAGGACGACGAGCGCATCCCACGGCTGCCGACTTACCTTGACAGCCCGATGGCGATCAGCGTCACGGACCTCTACGAAAAACACCGCGAGGATCACGATCTGGTGTTTCGTACGGAGGAGCAGGAAGGAATCGACCCGCTGAACTGCCACGAAGTGCACATGACGCGTTCCGTGGAAGAGTCGAAGGAAATCAACTCGGTGAAGTCTCCCTGCATCATCTTGTCGGCGAGCGGAATGGCGAGCGGGGGGCGGGTGGTTCATCACCTGATCCACCGGCTGCCGGACCCGAAAAACCTGGTGATGCTGGTCGGTTACCAGGCGGAAGGGACTCCAGGCCGGGCGCTGCTGAATGGGACGCGGAGCCTGCGGCTGCACGGCGAGGAGGTGAGCGTGCGGGCGGAGGTGATCGATTTGCCGCAGTTTTCGGCGCACGCCGACCGCAGCGAGATGGAACGCTGGCTGGGGAATTTCGAAACCGGACCGAAGCGGACGTATCTTGTGCACGGCGAAGAACACGGGGCGACGGCGCTGGAGAAGGCAGTGGTGGAGAGGTATGGCTGGCCGGTGAGCGTCGCGGAGTATCGGGAGACGGTGGAGCTGAAGTAGAACGCCGGCGGTAAAGAACGGAGCGGGAAGGTCCCAGGGCCAGAAGAAGCGCCAGCCGTGCCTACCGGTGAGCGTAGGAGGCAAGGATGAGGGGAACGAGAGCGGCGATTTCGGCTGCGGTGGTGGGAGTGATGGCGGCATTGGCGGTGGCGGCCGCGGGCCGGCCACAGACGAAAGCGAACGCGAGCATTCGGCAGGTGCTGGCGGGGAGCACGGCAGCGTGGAATCGCGGTGACTTGAACGGATTTCTACAGAGTTACTGGCGGTCGCCGGAAACGATTTTCGTGACGTCGGCCGGCATCGTGCGGGGCTGGGAACGGATCCGGGCGAGATACAGGCGAGAGTACGCGGTTGCGGGGCGCGGGCGTATGGGCGTGCTGCGGCTCTCGCATCTGGAGATTCACAGGCTGGGCAGGGACTACGCGCTGGCCATCGGGCAGTGGCACCTGACGCGCAGCGCGGCCGACGGCGGCAGCGCCGGGGGCTATTTCACGCTTACCTTCCGGAAGACGTCCGCAGGCTGGCGGATTATCGTCGACCACACCTCGTAGAGCCGGGAAAATCCAAGGGAAACGGCTGAAGGGCGGGCGACACCAAGCCGCTCCTGTATTGCTGTTCGTGTGAGGGCTTCCAACGACGGGCCGGGTGGTTGCGGGGCGGTGGGCGTGCCTGCATGCGTGCCGCGTCGCCGGGAACTTTTCGGGGAGCGGGAGCGTAACCATGGGCAGGATGCAACAGGAGGGACGGCAATGAAAAAAACGATCGCGGTGCTGGCGATGGTTTTGATGGCGGCGGCAGTAGCCTTCGCTGCGCCGGCCGAGCGTTACCTGCACGTGAGAATCGACAACGGGTCGAAAGAGCAGAAAGTGCGCGTCAACGTGCCGCTCTCGCTGGCGGCTCAGGTAATTCCGGCGATCGACAGCGGGCAACTGCGCAATGGCAAGATCAGCCTGGGGAATTTCCAGGCGAACGGCGTAAATGTGCGGAAGATTCTGGAGGCATTGAAGACCGCTCCGGACGGCGAGTTTGTGACCATTCAGGAACCCGGGCAGGACGTTCGCGTGGCGAAGAAGAACGGGATCCTGATCATCCGCGTGAACCAGAGCAAGGGCGAACGGCAGAACGTGGAAGTGACCGTGCCGTGGTCGGTGGCCGAAGCGTTGACGGAAAACGTGGGCCAGAACCAACTGAACGTCGAGGCGGCGATCCAGGCGCTGGAAAGAGCCGGAAACATGACGCTGGTGACCGTCAGCGGGCAGGGGCAGCACATTCGGATTTGGATCGACTCGAATAGCAGCGACGATTGAGCGGGAACCGGCACGGCCCTGGCGGGCGACTTCTACGGTTGCTCGTCAAGCCGCCAAGGTGCGGATTGGCGCAAAAGGTGGAGGCTTGAGCGTGGTTCCGGTGGCGAAAATCGGCGGATGGTTTCTGGGGACGTTGCTCGTCGCCGGAGGAATTCTGTCGAGCCAGGGATTCGTGCACGTGCGCGTCGAGCAGCAGTGGAAAAACGGGACGCATCTGCGGCTGGTAGTGCCGGCGATGGTTTCACCGATCGCGCTGGAACTGGTTCCCCGGCACGATATCGCCGATGGCGCGAGCCAGGTGCGGCCGTGGCTGCCGGCGATCAACGCCGCGACTGAAGGACTGGACCAATGTCCCGACGGACCGCTGGTGGAAGTGCGCGAACCGGGCGAACGGGTGAGCGTGGTGAAGAGCGGAGAATCGCTCGTGGTCGACGTGCAAGAGCCGGAGGAGCGGGTGCACGTCTCGGTGCCGATCGCCACGGTGCGCAGCGCGGCGAACGTGCTTGGGAAGCGGGCGCAGGCGGAGTGAGCGCGAGAAACGACGGCTCAACGTGGATTCAGAGGCTGGACAGCAGTCCCCTCGCCGCCAGTCCCGGCAAAGGGCGCCGGGACCGGGCTCGCGGTGCCAGCTAGCTGGATGGCGCGGTAGGGCCAACATCCGACTTCGGCGAAGTCGGATGTTCACAAGCCAGGGCATTCAAGAGGCGGCAGAGAGTTCTTGAGTCCGCTTGTCTTTGAGGATCGACTTCAGAATTCGGGGTCAAGTAGCGCCGGCATCCTGCCGGCGTTTTTTTTGCGCCGTTTGCGACGACGAAAAACGCCGGCGAG
>JBJKSI010000053.1:0-9973 GCA_046704165.1 Candidatus Acidiferrales bacterium | reverse complement strand
CCATGTGCCGCCACGGGGAGTATCCAAAACAGGGGCCGGCGGGGCCGCCCGCGCGGGGGGGGCCACCCCGATTCGGGGGAAACTATTGAGGGTTAATGCACTCGTTCACCTTGAGTGTTCCTGGGGTCAGCGAGACGACGTCGGTTGCCCCTTCATCGCCTGTGACCGTTGCCGAAACGGAGTTGGTATGCTGGACGCCCGTGCAGGTCACGTCACACTCCGCGTTGGTGGTGCACGTGGTCGCTGACGACTTGCCGGCCGAGCAATATCCGGCGGTACATACTCCAGCCGTTGTGGTTATCGTGGTGGGCGCCCCGCAGAACCGGGCGTCGAATTGGCACGTATACTTGCCGCCGCCCACCGCTAGCGTTTGTGGCAGCGTGCCCTCTCCATACGGGTCTGCCAGCGTCCCGAGGCCGTGGGCGTCTGTCGCGACGCCGCAGGTCGTTCCCAGGACGCTGCCGTGTAGCGTGGTGATGTCTCCGAATACGCTGTCTTGGAGTGCCGATAGCGTGATGGTCTCGTCCGTGTTCGAGGCGCTCGTGTTCGCCACTTCCACCTTGTATCTCACGGTCGTGCAAACGTTGGTAGTGGACCCGTACGATTTGGTGATTGTTCCCGTTGTGGGTGCCTCGCCCGACGTCACAGTTACCTCGCTCGAAGGGGTTGGACCAAAGGATCCGGCGCTTGACCCGTGGCCTGACACGTTCACGATGTCCTTCACCGTCTTCGCTTCGTCCTGAGTGACTGTGAATGTGCACGAACCGGTTGCCCCCGCCGCGACGGTCATCGACGAACACGTCGTGTTGCCGGATGGTATGGAGCCGCTGGTGGCACAAGCGGTGCCACTGTACCCGGTTGCCTTGAAAACGGTGCCATATACGTTGTCACAGATTTGGTCAACGATAATGTCGCCGAAATTCGATTTGTTTGCCACGGTCACTGTGTAGGTCACGTTCCCACCTTCGGGCGTCAGTTCGCACGAAGTGTTGGTTGTTCCCGGTGTGGCGTCGGTGGTGCAGTACTTGTTGACTTCAACGGAAGGGGCCTGCACGGTGATGCCCAGTGGGATGGTGTCGCAATTACACTTTGAAGGAGATCCCGGTATCGCTGCCGTCACGTAAGGATAGCTCGGCGGCGGCGATGTGCACAGGAGCGTCTTCCCTGGCACTTGCCAGCTTGTGCAGTTCGGGAGAACCAGTTGGCTTGAACCGGTAGGAGCAGCGCACGTAAAGTTGTCGATTTCAACGGTGACGATCTGTGTCCCAGGCCACGTCGACGCGACGTTGGCGCTGTTGCAACTCACGACATTGTTGTTCGCGTCCAGGCACACCGTGGGGTCCGTGCTGCTCGTGTCGCCGCAGTTGTCCGGACCGGATGCCCCGTCATTATCCAGTTCTTGATAGCTCGACGATCCGCACAGGGCACTGGCGCCGGTGCCGGAACAGGTGTGCGGGGGAGCAATAATGTTGTCCGAACACGACCCCGTCAACGCTGTCGGCTGCGTGTTCACGTCGGCGGTGGCAAAGTAAAGCCCGATATTTGACCGCGACGAGTTGGCGGTTGTCTGGACAAGAAAATCCGCGACAAAGCTAAAGTTCTGTCCGCTGTTGCAGGTCGAGAGCGGTGCCCCGTCGAGACCCCGAATGTTAATCACTTTGGCGACCTTGACGTCGTTTGCCGTACAGTTGAGTGTCTGGTGGTTCCCAGCTGCGGTGTACTGGTCCTGAAGACAGTTGTTGCCGGTCGTTTGTGCGGATGCCGGCGCCGGGCTGATCGCGATTGCTGTCGCGACCAGGACAAAGGCACCGAGGAACCACGAAACGCACTTCAAAACCCCTCTGTCCAGTGATGGGGCAGTTACCCCTAGACATCCAGTCGAGCCAAGAATCTTCGTTCGCATCGTCATTCCCTTCCTCTGCCGTCCTCGCCGTCGACGGTCCGATGGATATCTCTGGCTTTGTTGCTGCGCGGGTTCGACGGAAGCGGCAGGCGCGTTCCCCGATGCACGAAAATCCGTGTCACGCTGTGCTTCAGTCGATCGGTGACCAAGAGTTCCACGCGAACAAGCCCAGTTGCCCGCAGTGTTTCATTCGTGCCCGAGGAGGTCAATTACCAGGAAGGGTTCGCCCGAAGGGGTTAGCCCATTTGGACTAACCCGTTCGGCTTAAGAGGAACGAGTCATCTCGAAGATGCGCTTAGTGCGTGCGGGATTGGCGAGGGAAAGTTTCGTAAACGATGCGGCCGCCGACAATGGTCAGCAGCGCCTTCGTCTGCCACAGTTCTTTCGGCGGAATCTTCCGAGGGTCGTGCGACAGGACCACGATATCGGCCAGCATGCCCGGTTCGAGCTTGCCCTTGATGTGCTCGTCGAATTCCACATAGGCCGAGCCGGCCGTGTATCCTCGCAGGCATTGGTCCATCGAGATTTTTTCCTGTGGCTCCCAGCCGCCTTTCGGCCAGCCCTGCGGTGTCTCGCGAGTCACGCAGGCCCACAAGTTGCCCATCGGATTGATTGGTTCTACCGGATAGTCGGTGCCGACCGCGAAATGAACGTGGTCGCGCAGCATCGTCGCCCATGCATATGCGTATTTCGACCGTTTCGGTCCCAGCCTCTGGCTCGCCCAGCGCACATCGTCATTCAGGTGGCACGGCTGCATCGAAGCGACCACGCCCAGCTTCGCGAAACGAATGAAATCGCCCGGCAGGACGATCTGCGCGTGCTCGATCCGCTGCCGCCGGTCACGCGGCCCGTTTGCCTTTTCGGCCGCCGCGTATGCGTCGAGCGCAATGTGAACGGCGCGGTCACCGATCGCGTGCACCGCCATCTGAAAACCGGCCCGGTCGCGCGCAATCACCATTCTGGTGAACTTTTCGGGCGAGATGCGCAGAATACCTCGATCACCGGGATTATCGGAATACGGCTGGTACATCGCACCGGTTTCCGATCCAAACGTCCCGTCGAGCAGGAATTCGCCCAGACCGCCAACTTTCAGCATCGGATCGGTCGTTCCACCTTCGCGCCGCATCGCTTCGAGCCGTTTGACCGGCAGCATGAAATCGATCCACTCGGAAATCCGCAGCGTGAGCTTCCCTTGTCTTTTTAGCTGCTTGTAGATGAGGAAATCCTGCCAGCCGGAAGAGTCCTGTACGCTCGTGACGCCATGCGAGTTCGCATCCGCGATCGCCAGCAGGACCGCCCGTCGCCGCTCGGAAGCCGTAAGGGGCGGAACGTGCCGCCTCACCAGCCCGGTTGCCGCTTCCTCGAGCATGCCGGTCGGTTGGCCGGTTTTCGCGTCCTTCACGATATGACCGCCCGGCGGATCGGGTGTCTTGGCCGTGATGCCAGCACGTTTCAGCGCCAGCGAATTCGCCACTGCCCCATGCCCATCCACCCGAACAAGGTAGATCGGGTGCGTGTGTGAGACTGCATCCAGTTCCTGTCGTGTTGGATATTTCTCGCCTTTCCAGAGGGTTTGGTCCCAGCCGTGGCCCAGGATCCACTCACCGCGTCGGTACCGTGGCAGCGCGCGTCTCAGCCGGTCCTGAACCTCAGCAATCGACCGTGCCCCGCGCAGGTCCACCTCGATCTTGGCTGCTCCGGCCGACCCCAGGTGCGTGTGCGCGTCGTTGAATCCGGGCATCGCAAAGCGGCCTTCGAGATCGATCACGCGCGTTTTCGGCCCTACGTATTTCTCGATCTCCGCGTCCGAACCGACGGCCACGATCCGCCCGTCGCTCACGGCAATGGCCTGCGCTTCGGGCTGTGCCGGGTTCACCGTGTAGATGTCGCCATGTCTGAGGACGAGATCCGCTGGTCCTCTTGTCGCCGCGCGGGACGTTCGGCCAGTGGCTCTTGCACCGCCAGTCGCCGCAAACGATGTCCTTACCATGCCGAAAAGCACGGCTACAACGCACAGGAACTCCCACCCGCGATTTCTCGTCATCCCACCGCTCCTCTAGAACAACTGGAATTCAGGCCACCCCGGCCACCAGCAGTGACGTCAGCAGAATGCGTTCCAGCCCTGAAATTCGGCCGGTGGCGTCGTACCACTCCGCCGCGGTATGAGCGCCGTCGCCGTTGCCGCCGCCACCAATCGTGATAGCGGGGATGCCGAGTGAAAGCGGAATGTTGGCGTCGGTCGATGCGGCTTCGGTCTGCGCCTTCAGACCCAGGAACCGGTCCACCTCGCGGATTGCCTGCAATAGCTCGGAATTTCCGCTCAGCCGCCCTCCGGGCCGCGCCCCAAGCGATCGGAATTCCACGCCCAACTCGGGACCATCGCGCCGCCTTGCTTCGCGCTCGGCCAGCGCTCCCTGTTCCACCGCTCGCCGCACTTCCCGCTCGAGCAGCCACAATTCGTCTTCCGATTCCGACCGTAGGTCGATCTTCATCGACGTTCGCTCTGGCACGGCGTTGATCGCCTCACCGCCCTGGATCACTCCGATATTGAGCGTGGTCTTCGGCCGATTCGGCAGCGGGATGGCGCCGATGCGTGCGATGGCTCGGCCCACGGCGTGAATGGGATTCGGCGCATCATCGTTAGCCCAACTGTGCCCACCCGGGCCGCTCACCACGACTTCCAGTCGCCGCGAAGCGATGGCAACGGTGGTGATGCGCGCGGTGGAAGCGCCGTCGATGGCGATCGCCGATTCCAACCGCCCGCGGTAGCGTGCCACGAGCGCTCGCATGCCCCGCAGATTCCCTTCTCCCTCCTCGCCAACGTTTGCCGCAAATACGACGCCCAGTCGCGTTTTCAACGCGGCGTGGCGAAACGCCGACGCCACAGCGATCAGCGCGGCCAGCCCCGCTCCGTTGTCCGAAATGCCCGGCGCCCTCAGTCGAGTGCCTTCGCGGGCTACGCGGACAAGCCCTGCGGGCGCAAGCGCCGTATCGAGATGTGCCGAGAGCAGCACCACACCCGGCCCGCTGCCTCGCGATTCCGCCACCACATTGCCCGTTTCGTCGATTTCCGGTTCCCATCCTGCTTGGGCGAGCAGGTCACGGAATGCGGCCGCGCGCGGCCCCTCGCCAAACGGCGGCGCCGGGACCTCCGTCAGCCGCACCTGTTGCTCGGTGACCCACTCCTCATGGGAACGTAGCCAGTCAATCGCCGCACCCACGGCAGGGAAGCGCTTCAGCCGCTCGACCCGCGTCGTCGTTTGTGCCGGAGACGCCAAACCCTTGTATTCGCCTTTCCTGTTCTGGATGGTCGCGCCACATGGGCGCGTTTTCCGCAGCCTGCGGTCGGTGTTGAACGAGACTCGATTCCGCACGAGCGCGCCGGATCGCTGGCCGCGGCAAGGAACTTAGTGGCTCTGCGCCTTCGATCCGGCCGCCTGTCCCCCGCCCTCCGTCTGGGCGATCAACTGGCGGATTTCCTGTTCGGTGAGAATGCGCGGCGACTGCTTGGCCGCCTGAAAAATGCGGTTGACCAGTTCTTCGTGCGGCTCCATGCCGTGCCGCTCCAGCCAGTAGATCACGTTCGACCGTCCGCTGAGCGGTCCGATCTCGATCACTTGCTCCAGGCCAAACAAATGCGACGGCACGCCGCTATACACCGAATTCGCCAGCATCACGTTGCCCTTGTGAAACGCCTTGATGATGGCCGCCGCGTGTACCCCGGTTGAGGTGCGGAACGCGTCCTGACCCACCACCGGATAGTTCGGCGGGATCACCGTGTGGGTCGCTCGCGAGACGGTTTCCGCGTACTCCTTTAGCCGACTCAGGTCTCGGTCCACCAGGCCCATCAGGCGCAGGTTCACCAGCATCAGCTCCATCGGCGTGTTGCCGACGCGTTCGCCGAGCGAAATCGACGCCGCATGCACCTGATCGGCGCCGGCTGCCAACGCCGCCAGCGAATTGGCGATCGAGAGCCCTCGATCGTTGTGTCCGTGCCAGTCTACGCGGATTGGCCGGCCCGCTTTCGCGATCACTTCTTGTTTCACGAACTTCACCAGGTTGTACGCACCGGCCGGTGTTGCGTGACCCACTGTGTCGCAGAGCACCGCGGCATCGGCGCCGCAGTCGATCGCGGTCTGGTAGAGCCGTTTCACTGTCTCAGGATCGGTCCGTGTTGTGTCTTCCGTAACGTACATCACTTCCAGTCCCAGCGACCGGGCAAACTTCACCGCGTGCTCGGTGGTGCGTTGTAAATGATCGACCGTCCAGTTCTCCACCAGTCGCCGGATCGGCGACGACCCGAGGAACGTCGCCGCCTCGATCTCGATTCCCGCCCGCTGCGAAATATCCGCGATCGGCCGGATGTCCGCCTCCAGCGTGCGCGCCGCGCAGTTTGGCCGAATATGCAGCCTTGCCTTGACGATCTCTTTCGCCAACACCTGCGTGTCGGCATACGCCCTCGGCCCCGCGCCTGGCAGTCCGATATTCACCTGGTCGATGCCGAGCGCTTCCATCAAGTGCAGGATGGCAATCTTCTCCTCAATCGGGGGATCGAAGACGGAGGGGTTCTGCAGACCGTCTCGCAGCGTCTCGTCGTTGAGTCTGATCCTCTGGCCGGGAGGGATCTCCGGGCCGGTGCGAACGTTCCAGTCGTAAATCAGCCCGCCGAGTTCGTTTTCCACCGCCACCTCCTCCGCGGCTTGGGAAGCGGCCGGAGCCGCCGCGCGGCCCGAGAGCGAAACTGGAAACTGCTATGGCAAAGCCGTCTTTTGTCGCCGGCCCGTGGCTTTAGGCGGCGCCACGGCGGTATTCTCTTCACATCGCCGCGACACTGAAGACCGCGGCAAAGCTCCTCATTTCCAGGCGATGTTCTGTCCCATCGCGAGAAAAGTCCTGCGAGACGCCGGAGCGTTGGCGCCAGTTCCTGCTTGCCGGCTCTTCTCCGTGGTTCGTCCGGCCCCAGCTTAACCCCTGTAGGGCCGTTCCGTTTCCACATTCAGCGAGGGCGTTTCCTGTAAGGACGCCAGGCGCCGCGGATTCCGCGCCATCGTGCCGCCAGTCCCGCGCCAAACAGCGCCTCAAACACGCCTTCCGCCAGATCGACCACCCCGCTGTCGTACGGAAACCACCACGGTTTTGCTCCCCGGGGAAATACGTCACTGTCCAGGTATTTTACTTGAACCATTTCCCGCAACCCAAGCTGGGAATGTGTCCGTCCCCACCCGCTCGCACCCCGCCCGCCATGCGGAGCTTCGCTGATCCCGTAGCAGCTGATCACGTCGTTCACCATCACCGAGCCGCAGCGCAGCTTCCGTGCCAACGCTTCTCCTCGCGCCCGATTGCCCGTCCACACGCTGGCCCCCAACCCGAATGGGCTGTTGTTTGCCAGCCGAACGGCCTCTTCCGCATCAGCAACTCTTTGCAGCGCCAGCACCGGGCCGAAGGTCTCTTCCCGCATCAGCAGCATGGAAGAATCCACGCCGGTGACAACGGTGGGTTCGAAAAACAGGGGTCCCAGGTCAGGCCGGCGCCGGCCGCCGGTCAGGATGCGGGCGCCGCACCCCACGGCGTCTTCGAGTTGCCGTTCCACCCGTTCCAGCTGCTGTCGCCGAATCATCGGCCCGATATCCGTTTCGGGGTCGAGACCGGAACCGAGACGCAGCGCCTTCGTCTTTTCCACGCACAGTTCCGTAAACCGAATCAAAGCGCGTTCTTCCACGTAGATACGCTCCACCGATAGGCACGCCTGCCCGCAGTTCGTGAAGCTGCCCCACACCGCCGCGCTCGACGCGACATTTAGATCGGCATCGGCCAGCACGATCATTGGGTCCTTGCCGCCCAGTTCCAGCACAGACGGAATCAGCCGCCGCCCACACTCTTCTGCCACTTTCCGCCCGGTCGCTACGCTTCCGGTGAAAAACACCTTGTCCGGCAGGGCTTCGATCAGTGCCTGGCCGATCTCGCCGGACCCGTGAACCACCTGCAAGAGCCCTTCCGGCAAACGCGCCTCTGCGAACAATTCGCCTAGCAACGCACCGCACCGTGGCGTCAGTTCGGAAGGCTTTACCACGGCGGCATTGCCGGCAGCGAGAGCGGCGGCCACGGCTGTCACGGGGATCGCAACCGGGTAGTTCCAGGGGGCAATGATAGCCACCACACCGTAAGGATCGTATTCCAGCCGGCTCTTCTTGCCTTTGAAAATGGGATTCTGGTGGCCAACGCGCTCCGGGGCGAGGATTCGGGGCGCATAACGCGAGTGCCAACGAATCGAATCGAGCGATACGAGCACGTCGGAAAACAGCGCCTCCACCAGCGGCTTGCCGTTTTCCCGTGTGATCGCTTCGGCGATCTCGCGCCGCCGCTTGCGGAACGCTTCCGCCAACCCCTTCAGGCGGCGAGCTCTTTCACTCAAAGGCGTCTGTGCCCAGTCCGCTTGAGCCTCGCGCGCGCGTTCCAGTCGGCACGGTATTTCATCCGTCGGAGTCGCCGCGAAGCGCCCTGTCACCTCTTCGGTCGTCGGATCGATGGATTCGAGAAAGATTTCGGCGGCGGGCTCGGTTTCCATTACCGGGAGCTCCTCTCGTCGATGAGTTCCGTCGGGTTCCCGGCTGCAATTCACCGGATGTCGATGCGCCAGGGTTCGTTGTACTCCACCGAAACCAGTGCCAGCCCTTGTGGCGGCGCCGTCGGACCGGAGCGGGAGCGGTCGCGCAGCCCGTACAGTTCCCGCACGTCGTCGAGCGTCAGCCGTCCTCGGCCGACTTCCAGCAGTGTGCCCACCAGCTTCCGCACCATGTAGCGGAGAAACGACCGTCCGCGAACCACGTAGACCAGCTCGTTCCTTGGTTCCTTTTCCGGATCGTCCACAGCAGGCCCAAAGCGCGGCGAGGGCCGGCGCGCAATCTCCGAGCGGTAAATTTCTCGCATCGGATTCACTTCCCTGTCCTTCGTGTCGGCTCCGGGAGAGGCGGCGAAGGAACTGAAGTCGTGCGCGCCTTCGAAAAGCTTCGCCGCCGCCGCCATCGCTTCTTCGTCGAGCGGAAACGGATAGTGCAGCACGTAGGACCGGTCGAACGGACTGACGACCTTCCCACGGAAAATCCTGTACTGGTAGGTTTTTGCCTGCGCGTCCCACCGTGCGTGAAATCGGCCCTCGACTTCTTCGGACTCCACCACGCGAATCGTCCCGGGCAAAAGCGCATTGAAGGCCCTCTGGAACTCCGCCGGATCGAGTCGCGTGTTGGCCCGAAAATTCGCCACTTGCCCGAAAGCGTGCACGCCCGCGTCGGTTCGCCCGGCCCCCTGCACGATCGTGCGGCTGCCCACCAGCCGCTCGGCAACCTCCACCAGCGCGCCCTGAATCGTGGGCTTGCCGGGCTGGATCTGCCAGCCGTGGAAATGGGTTCCGTCGTAGGCGACTGTGAGCTTGATGTTCTTCATGGTCAGGAAGCGGGACGGTTCCGGGGTTGGAAGAATGCGGGAACTGGCGCCACTGCTATGATTTCGCCTCTTTGAACCGGCTGCCGGGCCGGACTGCGACGTTTCCGTCCTTGCACAACGGGCATTCGGCAGCGTCGTAGTTCGGAATCTCGAGTTTCAGCAACGCGCAGGCAGGCACTTTCCACACCGCTTTTCCCCCGGTGCGATCGACCAGCGCTCCCAGTGCCACTACGTGCCCGCCGGCCGCTTCGACGACCTCGATTCCTTCGCGCGTCGATTTTCCAGTGGTCCACACGTCCTCGATCACCAGGATTCGCTCGCCCGGCTTGATCTCGAATCCCCTCCGCAGCGCCATCCGCCCTTCCGCGTCGCGCTCGACAAACATCGCCCGCACGCCCAGCGCTCGAGCCACCTCATGGCCCAGGATCAGCCCGCCAAGCGCCATGGAAACCACCGCGTCGATCGGGATGCCGCGCAGGCGCTCTGCCAGCATCCGTCCCAGAGTCTCAGCATGCTTCGGATGCGCCAGAACGAGCGCGCACTGCACGTAGGTTTGACCGTGCCTGCCGGAGGAAAGCACGAAATGCCCGTGTTTGATAGAGCCGACTTTTTCGAATAACTGTTGAATTT
>JBJKSI010000052.1:0-35772 GCA_046704165.1 Candidatus Acidiferrales bacterium | reverse complement strand
GCTGAGACCACTGCGGCACCACCTCGTGGATCGAGTAGAGCTGACCTGGCTGGCGATATGGCAGCGCATGGAGCAAGACTCCATTCACCATCGAGAAAATTGCAGTGTTTGCGCCGATCCCGAGAGCGAGCGTGACCACGGCTACGGCAGCGAATCCCGGTTTGCGGCGAAGTTGCCGCAAGCCGTAACGGACATCTTGCCAAAGGCCCGAGAGAAAATTATGCCCGCCGCCTCCGAGCACGATTGGCCTTTCCGGTGCTTCCTTTTCCATGCCGCGCAGGCCTTTGGCCAAGAGGTCTTCATCGCTCAGTTCCGCAAGAGCCGCGCGTTGGGCCTGCTCTTCATCGGCGCCACCGGAAACCAACTCCTGAAACCGATCCTCCAGGTGCTGCGCCAACTCCTCCGTAATCTCCGCCTCGCGCGCCGGCTCCAGCTTCAGCCCCGCCAGCCGCCTGCCAATTTCCGCTTTCCAATCAGGCATTTTCAACCCCGGTAATGCGGTTGATCGCCTCGACGAACACTTTCCACCCGCGCCGCTGCGCCGCCAGCACCTTGCGGCCCTGGGGAGTCAGCCGGTAATAGCGGCGGCGGCGCTGGCCCTCCTTTTCCACCCATCGGCCCGCGATCCAGCCCCTCTTTTCCAACCGATAGAGCAGGGGATAGAGCGAGGCCGCGTTGAATCGGACCGCGCCTTCCGACCGCCGCTCGATCAGCTTGCCGATCTCGTACCCGTGCCGTGGCCGCGACTCGACGAGCGACAGGATGAGCAGTTCCGCGCTGCCCTTCTTCAATTCACGGTCGGAAGCGGATGATTCTATATATGTCATAGCGACATATTTCTATGCCACAATATCCGATGTCAAGAGGATTCCGGCAAGGGGAGCCGAGAACATGTGGCCTCAAAATGTTTATGGTGAAATGAATTCCGCGCGTAGGCCCAAAGCCTGCTAGGCTGACGCCGCCAGGCGTGCCATCCGCTCACCGCTTTAGCCATCCGCTCGCAGCAAGAGGTCACACATCAACACCCGCAAAATGTGACACTTCAAAAATCTCATCTCCATGAAAATACGCAGCTTCCACCGTTCTTCCTTCGACACGGTGTCCCGCTTTGATCGGTAAAGGGTGACGGCTACGCTTCGAGCCGCTTCCAGACCTGCGCCAGATCCGCGACTGCCAGCTCTTCGGCGCGCGCCTTTTGTCCCCGGCCCAGCGCCGCAAGCGAATCGCGCACCGCTTCGGCGCCATAGCGCATCTTCAGGTTGTTCACCAGCGTCTTGCGCTTCTGCGCGAAGCACCACCCGGCGAATTCCAGGAATGGCTCGTCGTCCGCATCCGCCATGCCGAGCCTCTCCTTTTCGCCCGGTGGCTGGAGGCGTACCAGCGCCGAATCCACCTTCGGCGCCGGTTGAAACGCGCCGGGCGGAATTTTTAGCAGGATTCCGGGACGAGTGCGGTATTGCGCCGCGACGGAGAGCCAGCCATAGTCGCGGCTGCCGGGCAGCGCGGCCAGCCGTCGCGCCACTTCCCATTGAATGACGACGTCAATCTCGTCGATATGCTCGGCAATGGCGAAGAGCCGCCGCAGGATCGGCGAGGTGATGTAATAGGGCAGGCTCCCGTAGACGCGAAACCGCGGACCCGCGAGACGCAAAATGTCGACCGCCAGCACGTCGCCTGAAACGACCTCGACGTTGTTCAGTCCGCTCGCTACCACCCGCAGCTTTTCGACCAGCCGCGCATCCAGTTCGATCGCGACCACGCGATCGACGCGCGCTGCCAGTTCCCGCGTCATCTCGCCGCCGCCCGCGCCGATTTCCAGCCACACCTGATCGAGCGCCGGCGCGATCCGCTCGAGAATGCGCGCCCGCCAGGCGGGATCGGCAAGAAAGTGTTGTCCGAGGGGTTGCGGCGTCATTGCGGGACGAGTCTATCAGGAGTTTGGGCACGCTGTAGCCACGGAGAAAAGCAGATTCCTCGCTCCACTCGGAATGACGAATGCCGGGGCAAATTCTTCGCTGCACGTGGCGCACCCGACCACTTGACGGCCGGAGTTGCCAGACACAGGTTGAAGCTTGTGCCACTCGCGCGAGAACCGCGCCTGCGTCGTCGTAGGGGCGGGTTTCAAACCCGCCCGGGTTTCGCGGCCTTCGCCGTCTGTGTTTCGCTGCTTCCCGGCTTGACTGAGCGGCACCCATTCAGTAGGTTGAGGCTTTCGGACAAAACAGCCATGCGAATCCTTTTTGTAGCGCCGGAAGGCATACCGTTTTCGAAAACGGGCGGGCTTGGCGACGTGGTCGGTGGCTTGCCCAAGGAATTGGCCGGCTTGGGGCACGAAGTTGCCGTGCTCCTGCCGCATTACCGCGGCACGAAGATCGAGCCGAAGATCGTTCACCAGAGCCTCACCGTTCCCGTTGGCGGCCGGCTTCGCTTTCCCTCGATCGTCGGCGGCTTCACGCGCGACGGCGTTCGCTACGATTTCCTCGACGATCCCGAATATTTCGATCGCGACACGCTCTACGGCGGGCCTTCAGGCGATTATCCCGACAATCCCGAGCGGTTTGCCGAGTTCTCCCGCGCGGCCCTCGAATACGCCAAGCTCATCTGGCGGCCCGACGTGATCCACTGCCACGACTGGCAGACCGCTCTGCTCCCCGTCTTCCTGAAGACGCTCTACGCCGGCGATCCCGTGCTCGGCCGCATTCCCACGCTGCTGACGATTCACAATATGGGTTATCAGGGACTGTTCCCGCCCGAGGTGCTCGATCGTGTGGGACTGCCGAAGAGCCTCTTCACGATCGAAGGGATGGAGTTTTACGGCCGCGTGAACTTCCTGAAGGGCGGTATCATCTTCACGGACTGGCTCACGACGGTGAGCCGCGGCTACGCCAGCGAAATCCAGACGGCCGAATACGGCTGCGGACTCGACGGCGTGATCCGCCGCCGCGCCGACCGCCTGCTTGGCATTTTGAACGGCGTCGATTACGCCGCCTGGAGCCCGGAAAGCGACAAGATGATCGCCGCGCACTATTCGGCGGCCGATCTTTCCGGCAAACAGACCTGCAAGCGCGACCTGCTCACGCAGTTCGGCCTGCCGGCGGAAAATCTGGACCGGCCTTTGATTGGCATCATCTCGCGCTTCGTCAACCAGAAGGGTTTCGATTTGGTGGCGGAGGCGGCTGAGGAGATCGTGAAGGAAGACGTCCGGATCGTCGCGCTCGGCACGGGCATGCCGGAATACGAAAAGTTCTTCCGCCAGTTGGCGGCGGATCACCCGAAGCAGGTGGGTGTGAGGATTGCCTACGACAACACGCTGGCGCACAAGATCGAAGCCGGATCCGATCTGTTCCTGATGCCGTCCCGCTACGAGCCGTGCGGCCTGAATCAGATCTACAGCCTGCGCTACGGCACCTTGCCGCTGGTGCGCTCGACCGGCGGCCTGGAAGATACCGTCGAGCCTTACGATCCGAAGACCGGCCGGGGTACCGGCTTCAAATTCAAGGTGTACAAGGCCGAAGCGCTGATCGCCTGCCTGCGCGAAGCCGTGCGCGTGTGGGGTGACCGGAAGGCGTGGCGTGGGCTGCAGGCCGAAGCCATGGCGCGCGATTTTTCCTGGCGCGCATCGGCCGGCCAGTACGCCGTTTTGTACGACAAGGCGAAAAAAGAACGAATCCCGGTGGCCACGGTGTCATCTGTACAATCAGGTGTCGGCGGTGTTGCAGCGAAACCCGCCGAATCCTCGAGAAAAGGGTGAATATGTCCGAAACACTGCAAAGCGTGACTGACGGAAATTTTGAATCGGAAGTGCTGACGGCCAGCAAGGCGCAGCCGGTGATGGTGGATTTCTGGGCGGACTGGTGCCGTCCCTGCCACATGCTGTCGCCGACCGTCGACCAGATTGCCAAGGAGTATGAGGGCAAGCTGAAGGTCGTCAAGATGAACGTGGATGAGAACGCAGGCTTTCCGGCCCGCTACAACATCCGCGGCATTCCCACCTTGCTGATCTTCAAGGATGGCGAGGTTGCCGACCAGATCGTCGGCGCCGTGCCGAAGGAACAGATCCAGCGCGTTCTGGGCCGCGTCGTTAGCTGAATGCGGCTCCGCGAGCCGGTCACGCGGCCGGCTCACCCCGTTGCTCCCGGGCGGGAAACGCGGATCAATCGTCCGACTTTCCATTGCAGAGGCTTCCGACGCCAGGGGTGTGCGCCAGCGCATGAGCAGGCGCCACCCTTGCCTCTGCGTCGAGTGATAATCCTTGCGGTGGTCCCGCGGCACAATGCCTGGTCTTCAGCTTCAGCCTCTCACGCGTGGACGAGCCGCCCGGATTCCCGCAGCAGCTGCACCCGAGGCACGCAATTGTCGCCTTGAACGCCGCGGCCTTGCGCCGAGTTGGCGCCGGAATGTACGATAACCGACGCACGTCCCACGCGGCTTTATTTCCCATCTCCGCACCGGTGCGAAGCTGGAGGATCGTGCGGACTTGACTCTCACTCAGGAAAAGCAATGAAAGCAGTAGTGGTTGTGGGTGCCCAATGGGGCGATGAAGGAAAAGGGAAGGTGGTCGATTATCTGGCCTCCTCGTTTGACTACACCGCCCGTTGCCAGGGCGGTCATAACGCCGGACATACAGTTCTCTGGAACGGCAAGCGCTTCATTCTGCAACTGGTTCCCTCGGGCATTCTGCGCACCGACAAAAAAGCCGTCATCGGTCCGGGCGTGGTCTTCGATCCGCATGCGTTTCTCGCTGAAATCGACGCACTCGCAAAGGCCGGCGTCGACGTCACCGGCAGGCTCTTCATCAGCAATCGCGCCCATCTGATCTTCCCCTATCATCGCCAGCTCGATCAGGCCGCCGAAGCCGCCAGGGCCGACGGCAAAATCGGCACGACCAGCCGCGGCATTGGCCCCGCCTACGAGGACAAAATGAGCCGGCGCGGTTTGCGCGTGGCAGACCTGATGGACATCGAGAGTTTCCGGCAAAAGCTGGAAGCTGTGATTCGCGAAAAGTCGGCAATCAGCGAGGCTGCCTACGCCCAGCCGCTCGAATCGGCCGGCGTGGTGGAGAGCTACCTGTCCATGGCCGAGCGGATTCGCGGCTTCGTGGCCGATACCGCGGAGGTTCTCTGGCGTGCCGCCGACGAGGGCCGTTCGCTGCTGTTCGAAGGCGCACAGGGCACCATGCTCGATATCGACCACGGCACCTATCCCTACGTCACCTCTTCCAGCGCCACTTCGGGAGGGGCATGCACCGGCCTCGGCATTCCGCCGACGCTTATTACCGACGTCGCCGGCGTCACCAAGGCCTACACCACGCGCGTGGGCAACGGCCCGTTCCCCACGGAGATGCCGGAACTCGATGCGGGCGAGGTGCGCAAACTCGGTGTTGAATTCGGCGCGGTGACGGGCCGTCCGCGGCGCTGCGGCTGGCTCGATCTGGTAATGCTGCGTTACGCGGTTCGCGTGAACGGCATCAACTCGCTGATCGTCACCAAACTCGACGTCTTCGACACCCAGCGCGAAATCCAGGTGGCCGTCGGCTATCGTTACAAGGGTTCACCGCTCAACGAGGTGCCGGCCGAAGCCGAGGTGCTCGCCCAGGTGAAGCCGGAATACCGCACCCTGCCCGGTTGGTGCTCGCGCACCAGCGGCGTCGACCATCCGGAGGCGCTGCCGCAGGCCGCGCGCGACTATCTCCATTTCGTTTCCGACCAGCTTGGCGTCGAAATCGGCATGATCTCCACCGGACCCGAGCGCGAGGCGACCATCATCCGCCCGGGCACGAGACTCGCTTCCTGGCTGACCTGATCCATGCTGCCCTGGCAACAGGCGCGTGAAAAGGTAATCGAGGTAGTACGGGCGCGCATGCGCCGGCGCACCAGCGCGCGCGTGCCTCTCACCCGCGCGCTCGGTCGCGTCCTTGCCGAGCCGATCTCCGCCGACCGCGACCAGCCGGCCTTTCCCCGCTCCATACGCGACGGTTTCGCCGTGCGCGCCGCCAGCGCGTCGGAAATTCCGGCCGAATTTGATGTTGTTGCGGAAATCAAGGCCGGCAGCGCGTTTGACGGCACGATCGGTCCCGGACAGGCGGCGAGGATCATGACCGGCGCGCCCGTGCCGGCCGGCGCTGACGCCGTGGTCATGTTCGAACACACCCGCGAGATCTCGGAATCTCGCGTTGCCGTCGAACGGCCGGTGCGCGCGGGCCAGCACATCGTCGCGCGCGGCAACGAAGCGCGGGCGGGCCAGAAGCTGCTCGATCCCGGCCGCCGCATCGGTTTCGGGGAGTTGGCGCTGCTGGCGGAGGTCGGTCAGGCCAAGGTTCGCGTGTTTCGCCAGCAACGCGTCGCCGTGCTCTCCACAGGCGACGAAATTGTCCCACTGGAGAGCGAGCCGGGCCCCTACCAGATTCGCGATACGAACAGCGTTTCGCTTTGCTCGCAGGTGGCGCTGGCCGGTGCGCGCGCGGTGGTTGTCGGCCGGGCGCCGGACGCGACCCCTGCGCTTGACGAACGGATTCGGGAAGGGCTCGCCGCCGACGTCCTGGTGCTGAGCGGTGGCGTCTCGAAAGGGAAATACGACCTTGTGGAGCAGGTGTTGCGCGATCTGGGGGCGGAATTCTATTTCGACGCGGTGGCGATTCGTCCCGGCCGGCCGGCCGTTTTCGGCTGGTGCGCCGGGAAGCCGGTCTTCGGCCTGCCGGGTAATCCCGTGTCGACGATGGTTACTTTCGAGCTGCTGGGCACGCCGGCGATCGATCTGCTGAACGGTGCCGAACCGCGTCCGCTGCCGCTCGTCGCCGCGCGGCTCGCCGTCCCGCTCGACGAAAAAGAAGGTCTCGCGCATTTCCTGCCGGCAAGGTTGGAATGGACCCTTTCGGGAATCGAGGCGCGGCCGGTGCCTTGGCGCGGCTCGGGCGACCTGGCAGGCATGGCACAGGCAAATGGATTCATTGTCGTGCCGGCCGATCGGCCGCGCTGGCAACCGGGCGAAACGATCGAGGTGCTGCTCCGCCGCGATCTGTTGTGAAGAAACACAGTGGTGAGTCCTGGCTGGTGAGTTTGAAGAGGTGCACGCAGGCGTTTCCGTCACCCTGAGCGAAGCGTCCCGTTTGCGCTGAGCAAACGCACACCGGCAGTCTGCCCAGGCGACTGCGCTGTCCCGGTTCCAGGGGTGGGCTTCAAACCTGCCAGGGGCTGTTTCATTCCCGGCTTGGATTCGGGAGAGATTCACTGCCCGTGCGGGCAAAACCATGCCAAAATCAACGGAAGCGAACCGTGGCCAAACTTTCACATTATGACCGGCGTGGCGCGGTAAGGATGGTCGACGTTACCGCCAAGCCTCCAACCGAGCGGACCGCCGTCGCTCATGCCTTTGTGCGAATCGGGTCGAAAGCGCTTGGCGAGATTCGCCGCTTGCGCGGACCGAAAGGCAGCCCGCTGGAAGTGGCCCGTATCGCCGGCATCGTTGCCGCCAAGCGCACCGCTGAACTGATTCCGCTCTGCCATCCGCTGCCGATCACTCACGCCGACGTGGAGACGCGGCTGCGCCGTGGCGGAATCGAGATCACTTCGCGCGTCACCACCACGGCCCCCACCGGCGTCGAAATGGAGGCGCTGACGGCGGCCTCGGTCGCCGCGCTCACCGTTTACGACATGACCAAGGCGCTCGACCGGGGCATGGAGATCACCGAGCTCTACCTGCTGGAAAAACGGGGTGGCAAGAGCGGCCTCTACCGCCGGACCGGAAAGTCCGCGCGGCCGAAAAGCCGCTAGGCGGAAGGGAGCGTTTCGATGCGAGTAGCCATTCTCACGGTCAGCGATTCGGTGGCCGGCGGTACGCGCGAAGACCGATCGGGACACGTGATCGAAGAGCGCTGCCGGGAACTTGGCTGGCAAGTGGCGTCGCGGAGCGTGCTGCCCGACGACGAAGACCGGATCGCGGTTCGGCTTGCTGAACTGGCCGATTCCGCCCAGGTTGACCTGATCCTCACGGTCGGCGGCACGGGCCTGGGTCCGCGCGACGTGACACCGGAAGCGACATTGCGCGCTGCCGCGCGGCTGGTGCCGGGGCTGGGCGAGCGCATGCGCGCAGCCGAATCGAGCACGAACCCGCATTCGATCCTCTCGCGTAGCCAGGGCGCCTGCCGCGGCCGCACGCTGATCCTGAACCTGCCCGGCAGCCCGCGCGGGGCGGTGGAATCGTTCGGGGTGGTGGCCGACGTGCTCCCGCACGCGATCGAGATTCTTCACGGGGCCGGGCACGATGCGGGATCCGGCCGCACGAAGTCGTGAGGAGCATTTGTGCCTGAGCAAACGCCCAGAGGGCCGGGCGACTGGATGCGCCAGCTGGCCGTGGCGCTCGATTTGCCGTTCATGCTGGTCGGCGCGGTCATGGGCGGCGGGTTCATCGGCTACGTGCTCGATCAGTGGCTGCACACGGAACCCTGGCTGATGCTGATTCTCGGCGGACTGGGCTTTGTCGCCGGCATGAGGGCGGTGCTCCAGACGATCGCGCACGGCGGCGGAAAGCCCCCGGGTGAAACACCGGACGGCGGCCGGCCGGACGGACAGCCGCCGGGCGGACAGGCGCAATGATCGATCCGGAATTCTTCGGCCAGCGGGGGCAACGTCGCGTTGAGTTGCTGACGCTGGCGATCGGGTTGGCCATCGCCGTCGTACTGCTCGTCGTGCGCGGCTGGGCCGATGCGGCAGGCATGGCGGCCGGAGCGGTCGCGGCGTGGCTCAATTTCCGCTGGATGCGGCGGTTCGTCGGCCACGTAGCGCAAATTTCACTGGCACAGGCGGGCGAGGAAAAACCGAAAATGCCCAAGGGCATTTTCTGGAAGCTGATTGGGCGGTACGCGTTGCTGGGACTCACCCTCTATGTTATTCTGTTACGCTTTTACTGGCCTGTGGTGGCCTTTCTTTGCGGTTTGCTAACGCTGGTTGCGGCTGTCCTCTTGGAAGTTTTCGGCGAGCTGGTCTTGCGGGCGCGCCGAAGCATGCTTACCTGAGGACCCGAGTGCGAGGATACGCGCGTCTATGCCGGAACACGAACTCTGGGTGACGAAGCTGGTGAATTGGGCGCTGGCCAAGCCGGCCGTGGCTCTGCTGGTGGCGCTGGGCTACCATCCGAATCCGAAGGCGCCCATCCCCAACTACTTCGCGATGGAGCTGCTTCTCTTCCTGCTGGTTGCGTTGATCTTCTTCTACCTGCGCAAGCGGCTTTCGGTGGAGCGGCCGGGCGCGCTGCAGCAGTTCATGGAGATGCTCTTCACCAACCCGTTCCGCCTGGGCGTGAAGGACATGATCGACGATTTCATCGGCCATGGCGGCGAGCGCTATATCCCGATGCTCGGCTCGATCGGCATCTTCATCCTCTTCGCCAATCTGATCAGCCTGGTGCCGACGCTCACTTCGCCCACCGCCGAGTATCCGGTGCCGCTCGGCTGTGCCCTGCTGGTGTTCCTCTATTACAACTTCTGCGGACTGCGCAAAAACGGTCCGGTGCGCTATGGCCGCCACTTCGCCGGGCCGATTCCGGCACTCGGTTTCCTGATCGTCCCAATCGAGATTTTCAGCCATCTGGCCCGGATGCTTTCGCTGACAGCCCGGCTTTGGGCCAACATGCTCGCCAGCGAGACGATCTACGCGCTGATGCTCGCGATGAGTGTGGCCCTGACGGTTTTCATGGAAAAGCTCAGTCCCGTTGGTTACGTCTCCCTCGTTATTCCTTTCTTTGGACCCGTCATTTTCCTTGCGTTGCACATTTTTGAGTCGTTCCTTCAGGCGTTCGTGTTCACCATCTTGCCGGTAATTTACGTGGCGGGAGCGGTCGTCGAGCAGCACTGAGGGATGGCAGAGTCATTTGGGCCGGAAGCGCCGCCTGAGTTGCCGGGAAACCGGGAAAACAGCCGGCGGCCATTTTAAAAGACAGGATGGAGGAAGCGGATGAGGAAGTTGTCGACATTTGTTCTGATGATGGCTGCGGTGCTCATATTGGCTCCGGCGGCGTTCGCCGCTCAGGCGGGCGGGGCGGCTGCGGCGGGCCATACCAGTCTTACGTGGGTAATCATCACGTCGGGCTTTTCGATGGCGATCGCATCGGGCTTGTGCGGTATCGGCATGGGGCTCGCCAGCATGGGCTCTTCGCTGGGCTTTGCGCGCAATCCGGCAGCCAGCACCGTGATTCAGAATATGCTGATCCTCTCGCTCGCACTGATTGAATCGCTTGCCCTTTACACGTTCCTCATTATTTTCCTGAAAGTGAAGGTGTAGCGCCCGCGGCCGCCTCGGCCCGTAAGGCCGGGGCCGCCGGCGTCCTGCTCCGCCGTTTCCTCGAGGGACGCCGGCAAGGCCCGGGCCGCGCGAAACGCAATCGGCCGCCGGGGCGGGGAAAAGCCCGTCCCGCGGCGTTTTCGCCTCGGAACACGGGGCCTTTTCGTATTTCCATGACCATCACTCTCAACGGCGAATCCAGGGAAGTTCCCGACGGCCTCACCGTTTCCGATTTGATTGCCCACCTGAATCTGGTTTCCGGTCGTGTCGCGGTGGAACGCAATCGCGAAATCCTGCCGCGCGACCGGTGGCCCTCCGTGGCGGTTGCCGCCGGCGACGTCTTTGAAATCGTCCATTTCGTCGGTGGTGGATAGCTTTCCCGGCCCGCGCCTCCTGTCAGTGAAACCACTCGGCCATTCTTAGGGGGAATTCCGGCTCCGCGTCCACGGAACTCTTTTGCCCTCGCTCACGTATCCTCTCCCGACACGGGAAAATTCCCGTCGGATACCGCCGATCCGGGGAATAAGCTGGCGGAAAGGGAACGGCTGAGCGATGGGAACATTGCTTCAGGACGTGAAACACGGGTTCCGGGCGCTGCGGCGCTCGCCCGGATTCGCACTCGTGGCGATCCTGACCCTGGCGCTGGGCATTGGCGCCAACACGGCCATCTTCAGCGTCGTCAACGGGGTGTTGCTGCGGCCGCTCGCCTTCCATCAGCCCGGCCGGCTCTATCTGATCCAGGAAGTCATCCCACAGATGCAGAAGTTCTATCCGGCGCTCGCGGCGAACCTGCCCGATTTCGAGATCTGGCAGAAGCGCGTGCACTCGTTCGAGGGCATCGCCATCGCCGAAGGCAAGAGTGCCATCCTGACGGGCATGGGCCAGCCGGAAGAGATTCACGGCGTGCGGGCGTCGGCGAGTCTCTTCGACGTTCTGGGCGTCCGTCCGGCGCTTGGGCGGGGATTTTTGCCCGACGAGGACCAAACCGGACGCGGCCACGTTGTGGTTTTGTCCGGCGCCTTCTGGCGGAGCCATTTCCACGCCAACCCGGCCATCGTCGGAAAAACGATGGTGCTCAACGACGCGCCATACGAAATCCTTGGCGTGATGCCCGCAACCTTCCAGTTTCCGGAAAGGCTTGGCCCATTCCTTCAGGTCCAGCGGCAACCGGACTTCTACGAACCGCTCAACGGCCCGGAAAAATACGAACGCGACCTGATTGGCGAATTCGATTTCGCCGCGATCGGCCGTCTGGCGCCCGGCGTGACGCCGCGGCAGGCGCTGGCGGAGCTGAATGTGGTGCAGGCGCAGATCGCCCGGCAGGCGAAGGCAGGCGTGGATCTGCGCGCGAAGATTTCGCCGCTCGAAGGGGCGGTCGTCGGGACGGCGCGGCGCGGATTGATGTTTCTATTGTTGGCCGTGGGCGCGGTGCTGCTGATCGTCTGCGTCAATCTGGCGAATCTGCTGCTGGCGCGCGTTCCCGGCCGCATGCGCGAGGCGGCGATTCGCATTGCTCTCGGCTCAACGCGCGCCGGCTTGGCGCGGCGCATGCTCATCGAAAGTCTGCTGCTCGGCGTGGCCGGAAGCGCGTTGGGCATCGGCCTGGCCTGGTTTGGGGTGCACTGGCTGGTGCACGTGGCGCCGGCGGGCATTCCGCGTCTCGGTGAGGTGACGATCGACGGGCGGGTGCTCTGGTTCGCCGTGGCGCTGGGGATTGTTACCGGTGCGGTGTTTGGCATTCTGCCCGCCTGGCGCATCGCCCACGCCGAGCCCATGGACGCCTTGAAATCGGGCGCCACGGCTACCACCGAAAGCCGGCGTACCCGCCGCGTGCGCAATGGCCTGGTTGGCCTTGAGGTTGGCCTGAGCACCGTACTGTTGATCCTGGCAGGGCTGCTGGTAGCCAGCCTCGTGAACGTCCTGCATGTGAATACCGGATTTTCACCCGAAAACGTCCTGGCCGCCCAGGTCACTCTGCCGCCGAAAGGTTACGCCCAACCGGAGGCGCGCTTGCATTTCTATCGCGACGTTCTTGCGCGGCTCAACGCTCTACCCGGCGTTCGCGCTGCCGGCTGGGTTAGCCTGCTTCCGCTCGCGGGCCAAGGGAGCGTTACCGGCATTTCGGTTCCGGGAACATCGGTGCCCGAGGCGCAAATGCCGCCGGCGAATTATCGTGCGGTCAGCTCAGGCTATTTCGCGGCGATGGGGATTCGATTGCTCGAAGGGCGCATTTTCAACCAGAGCGATCGCGGGCGTAGCGTGGTCGTTGTGTCGCAAAGTGTCGCCGAGCGCTTCTGGCCGGGCCAAAATCCCATCGGTAAGGTCTGCTTGACGGCCTGGGGTCCGGTGGAGCGAGCCGAAGTGATCGGGGTGGTCAGCGACATTCGGACCGTGAAACTCGATCAGCCACCGGTGATGATGGTCTATGTGCCGGATTGGTTTGGCTGGATCCGTGCCGCCGGCGTCTATCTCGGCCTGCCGCTCTCGCCCGCGTTCGTCGTACGTACGGCCATGAAGCCGGCAGGCGCCGAGGCGGCGGTTCGCAGGGCAATTCACGCTGCCGGCGCCGGCGTGCCGATCGTGTCATTGCAGCCGATGATGCAGGTGATTTCCTCATCGGTGGACGCGCGGCGATTCGAGATGTTTCTCGGGAGTGTCTTCGGCGCATTCGCTCTGTTTCTGGCGGCGCTTGGCATTTTCGGCGTTGTTGCCTACTCGGTGGAGCGGCGCCGGCAGGAACTGGCGATTCGCCTGGCCCTGGGCGCGGAACTCTCCGATCTGCGTGGAATGGTTTTGCTGCAGGGCATGGCGCCCGTGCTTGCCGGGCTCTGCTCGGGAGTCGTGCTGGCGATCTGGGCCGGGCGGTTGATCGAAAGCCTGCTGTTTGGAGTGGGTTCGTTCGATCCGCTCACGACGGCGGTGGTGGCGTCGGTGGTCGTGTTGATCGGCCTGGCGGCCTGCTACATCCCCGCTCGCCGCGCCACACGTATAGATCCGGTCGTGGCCCTCCGCCAGGAATAGGCCGCAGCTGATCCGTTGCCTCCTCGCACAACTCCCGCAAGCCCTTTCACGTGCACCAGCCTTTCGAGTCGTGCAAGGTTCGGGGTTTTCACGACGAGGAATTGGTCTAGAGGTCGGCCAACAAATGCCCGAGCTTGTCTCGTTTCGTGCGAAGGTAACGGCGGGAATTGTTCGACGTGCGCGGCTGGCAGGGGACGCGCTCGGTGATCTCGATGCCGCCGCGTTCGAGCTGAGTCACCTTGTCGGGATTGTTGGAAAGCAGCCGGATGCGCCGGGCGCCGAGTTTGCGCAGCACGCGCGCCGTAAACCCGTAGTCACGGAGATCGGCGTCGTAGCCGAGTTCCCGGTTCGCCTCCACCGTATCCAGACCGTTGTCCTGCAGCTCGTAAGCGCGGAGCTTGTTCATCAACCCGATGCCCCGGCCCTCCTGCGGCAGGTAGAGCAACAGGCCTGAGCGTGAGCGGCCGATCCGCTCCAACGCCTGCTCGAGCTGGGCCCGGCAGTCACAGCGCAACGAGCCGAGCACGTCGCCGGTGAGACACTGGGAGTGAACGCGCACCAAAGGCGCATGGCCGTTTCGGATGGCTCCGCGCTGCAGCACCACCGCGCTTTCGCCGCTGCGTTCATCCTCTACGCCCAGCACGGTGAATCGCCCGTAGCGGGTGGGAAAGTCGGCGCGAGCCACAACCCGTAGCCCCGCCTTTCCGGTTTTCTTTTTCGACGCCATGAGAAACTCTGTATTATAGCAGCGACCGCATTTCCGCTCCTCCGGGCGGGAACGATCGCCAATGAATCTTCAATCCTCCACGCAGAATATCCTGTTCACGCAGATGATGCGCGTGGCCGCGGCGGCGTCGCTCGCGGCGCTGCTCGCGCGCTTCGCCGTGTTTCGCCGCGCCCTGTTTGCGCGGCGCCGCTCTCCCCGGCAAAACCTGGAGCTGATGCTGATGCTGGCGCTGCCCTTCGCGCTCGGCGTTACGCTGCGCCTGTTCGGTTACCACTTCGCCGATATGACGCTCGAAGGCTCCTTGCTCATCGGGCTGGTGGGCGGACGGCTGGCCGGGCCGCTGGGTGGCGCGTTCCTTTCCCTGCCCGCTTTTGCCCATCACGAATGGCTGGCGATGCCCGTGGCCGCTCTCGCCGGACTGGTGGGTGGCCTGATCCGCGAAATGGTCCCTTCGAACGAAGCCATCTGGGATTTCGGCCCATTCACTTTTCTCAGCGTTCCCCGGCGCATGTGGCGGCTCGTCGTCGACCGGGAACCGGCCTGGCAGTTGCTGCCTCTCGCAGCCTGCGTCTTGCTGGAGTTGGGCCGGCTGGCGCTGGGGAGCGCGGTTTCCGAGCGCTGGATGTTCTATCTGCCGGCCCGCAGCGGTTGGCTGGTTGCGCTCGACGTGTTCGCCGCGATTTTTGCGGTCTCGCTGCCAATCAAGATTTGGAACAGCATTCGCCTGGAACTCAACCTGGAAGAGAATCAGCGGCTGTTGCTGCGGGCTCGGATGGACGCGCTGGCCAGCCAGATCAATCCGCACTTCCTCTTCAACACGTTGAACACGGTCTCGTCGCTCGTCCGCTTCGATCCCGACAAGGCCCGCGAAGTGGTGCTGAAGCTGTCGAGCATTCTGCGCCGTCTGCTGCGCCAGCACGAAACGTTCGTCCCCTTGCGCGAGGAGCTGGCCTTTATCGACGACTACCTCGACATCGAGGTCGCCCGCTTCGGTCCCGACAAGCTCCAGTTCTTCCACGAGGTGGACGAGGAGACGCTCGATTGCTTCGTGCCCAGCATGCTGCTGCAGCCGATTGTCGAGAACGCGATCAAGCACGGCCTTACGCCCAAGCTCGAGGGCGGCGAAATCCGGCTGCGCACTCGCCGGCACGACGATAGGCTCATGATCGAGGTCGAGGACAACGGCGCTGGCATTCCCGAGCACCGCCATCCCGACGTCTATGGCGGCGGCATTGGTTTCCGCAACGTGCGCGAGCGGCTCCAACTCATCTATGGCAACGATTTCCATCTCGAAATCGATTCGCGGCCCGGCGAAGGCACCCGCATCCTCATCGACATCCCCGAACTCGCGCCCGTAGCCTCGCGCAGCATCAAGACCGTCGCGAGCGAATGAGGACCGGCTGTGGGCAAGCGGACCTTTGCGGACAATTGGGCGCCGACGCCGCCTTGCGGGTTCGCCGCTCGCGATGCTAGATTCCGCTTTTCGCCATGAAACGGCTCGAGGGCAAAACTGCGCTGATCACGGGAGCGAGCGCGGGCATTGGCCGTGCCTGTGCACTCGCGTTTGCACGCGAAGGCGCTCGCGTTGCCGGCATGGCGCGCCGTCTTGAGCCGCTCGAAGCGCTGGTCGCCGAAATTGGCGCGCAAGGCGGAGAAGCGATGGCGGTTCCGGGCGACGTCACCCGGCCCGGGGAGATCGCGCGGGTGATCGGGAGTGTCGTCGAACGCTTTGGGCCGTTCCAAATCCTGTTGAATAACGCCGGAATTCCTTTCGTGGGCACAGCCGAGCAGACGAGCGACACCGACTGGAATCGCGTGCTATCCGTAAACCTGACGGGGACGTTCCTCGTGTCGCGTGCCGCGTTGCCGGTGATGCGGCGTGCCGGCGGCGGTTCGATCGTGAACCTCGGCTCCGTGTATGGTCTTGTGGCCCGGCGTGAGCGAGCGGCCTATGCGGCATCCAAGGGCGGCGTAACGCTGCTCACTCAGGCAATGGCGCTCGACCACGCGTCCGAAGGCATTCGCGTGAACTGTATTTGTCCGGCGCTGGTCGAAACCGACCTGATGGCTCGCATTTTCGACCGCGCTGACGACCCCGAAGCCATGCGCCGTGCCCGCATGGCTGAACTGCCTCTCGGCCGCTTGGGCAGACCGGAGGACGTGGCCGCCCTGGCCGTGTTCCTCGCCTCGGACGAATCGAGCTGGATGACCGGCGCGGCAATTCCGCTCGACGCCGGCCTCACCGCCGGCTGACCGTTTCCCCCTCCACTCCCTGTCCGTTTCTCTTGTATCTCCGCCAAGGCGCCACTCCTCCCGAAGCTTTCTATTCGTAGACGCGCCCTCCAAAACTGAATCGTCCTGACACGTGCGTCGAGGGCGCAGTCTTCCGAATTGGCAGGGAAGGGAATTTGGTTAGGAATTTAGGGGAGGAACAGGAGAGACCAGTACTGCCGGCATCCGGCGGCCCCGTTTGCCCAGGAGGGCATTTCGCCTTCAGCGCGCGAGAACAGAGCACAGCCCAAATGCCTGGCGGCTCGTGGCAGACAGGCTGCCCGCACGAGCCGCCGAACCCATCTTGCTGTTCCTGACGGTCGTTAACGGCCGTTGTGGCTGCCGTTCGAGCCGTTCGTGGGACTGCCCGGTCCGCCGCTGGCAGCTTCCTCGGTAGCCTTGAAAACGTACTTGATCGAGTGCTTATAAATCATCAGATTTGGGCTGCCGTAGCGGGTCAATTTGATGCAGTCGCGGTCGTACCATTCCACAGTTCCGTTCAGAACTTCCCCATCCGTGAGCACCACCGTCATCGGTGTGCGGCTCTGCATCTGTTTTACGTAATAGAAGTTCTCCGCATGGGTCTGTTCCGGCGGGGCTGGCTTCTTGCGGGCTGACTGCGAAGGGGACGGGGAAGCCGGACCGTTATACGTTTCCTTCGAATTTCCCAGGGATGGACGAATGAGTTTTCGGTTCACGGGTCCTGTTCCTCTAGGATAATCGCCTCTTGTTTCGAAGCGAGACACTGGATTCCCCCTTCTCAAGGTTTTATTTCCCGGACTCACTACGCTTTCCAAGCAAACCGGTGGCCACTGTCGGGGCCCAGGAAAACGCTGCGGCGTCCAGGGAGAGTTGACGATTGATGTTTCGTCGTAAGCCGGCAGAAAGCCGGTCTAATGATTCCATCATAAGTGATACCTGCTCGAGACTTGCTGATTGCCCTAATTTTTCCAGCCGGCCTTGAAGGTCTGGGTTGCGCGGAATTTGACCTTTAAAACCGCAACGGAACTCTAGCAGGTCGGTAAGCGCACTATAGAACAATTCCAGTATGTTTTCAAACTGGACGCCTTCGAGTTTTGCCAAACGCTCACTAGTTGCCAACAGGTCGCCTGGCGAGCGGCCCGAAAGTGCCAATTCGAGCAACCTGACCACCTCCCCGCGCAGTCGCGTGGACTCCTGCAGATCGAGTTTCAACGCCGCTCCGGGGCTTCCCGCGGCCAGTTGCGCCGCCAGTCGCCGCTCGGGCGCCTCCAGTTCGGTGCGCTCCTCCAGGAACGTCTCCACCCGCCGTGTGTCCACCGGGCCGAAACGGAACGTCACCGCCCGCGAACGGATGGTCGGCAGCAGATCGTCGGGCCGCGGAGCCAGCAGGATAAAGGTTGCCGTCTCAGGCGGTTCTTCGAGGATTTTCAGGAAGATATTGGCGTAGTCTAAACGCATTGTGTGGGCGGAATCGAGAATGAAGACGCGCCGCCGCGCCACCGGCTGGAAATAGGCCGCGCGCTGTGCCGCCCTCAGTTGGCCCATGCGGATCACTGGCCGTGCCACCGGACGGTTTCGCCGCACAGGATCGGGCACAAGCGCCCATACATCCGGATGCGTTTCGAGGATCAGCGGCACCCGTTCCACCGTGGCCGAATCAGGGCTCTCCCCTCGCTCGGCCAGTCCCTGCTCGACGAGTGGGGTGGGATCCGCAAGCCGGCCGATCGCCCGGCAGTTGGGGCATTCACCGCAAAAATCGTCTTCCATCCGCTCGCAATTTGCCGCCTGGGCAAACATCACCGCCAGTGTGTAGCGGCCCACGCCGCGCGCCCCAGTGAAGAGCATGGCATGCGGCACCCGGCCGCGTTTGAGCATGCGGCGCAGCGCCGCCACGATCCGCTCGTTTCCGAGGAACTGCTGGAATCCCACAGCCTTGTCTCCTCACCCCTGTTTCTCAGTCGCTGCCGTGCGTGACCAGGATCAACCGGCCCTCGATTACCCCGAGGATTTCCCGGTGAATCTCTTCCGGCGGGCGCGGCTGCTTTGTCGCAGGGTCGAAGCCGTCAATCACAGCCCACTCCGGCCCGCGCGCCAGCTCTTCGTAAACGGAGGCCGCTGATTCCAGGTGCCGCAGGTCGCTTTCCTGGATGTCGCGCGTCAGGCGTTTCCCTCGCGCCGCGGTTCTGCGGGCCGACTCCTCCACCGGTACACGCAGATAGATGATCAAATCCTCTTTTGGGAGGGCAAAAATTTCATATTCGAGCCGCCGCACCCAGGCGAGAAACTCCTCGCGCTGCTCGGGCCCGACCCGCGCTCCCTGATGCGCCAGGTTCGAGGCGATGTAGCGATCGGCGAGCAGCAGCCGGCCCGCGTCCAGTCCCGCTTCGATTTCTCCCTTGGCCTCCAGGCGGTCGCCTGCATAGAGCAGGGCGGAGAAGTGCGGATCCACCTCGTCGAGCCGGCCGAAATCGCCGGTCAGGTAACGGGTCACTGCCTGCCCAAAGAAGGACTTGTAGCGAGGGAAGCTCACCTCGAAATGGCTCACGCCGCGCTCGTCGAGCGCACGGCCGAGCAGTTCCACCTGCGTGCGTTTTCCGGCGCCGTCGATGCCTTCCAGTGCCACGACTTTTCCGCGGGGAGCCATTGGCCGCTCAGTGTAGCCCGACGCCGCTGGTGCGGCAACCGCCGCCGTCGCGGGAAACGGTTTTCCTCCGTGCTAGAATTCGGCCGTGCCCGCCGAAGCCACCTCGATCGCCGCCGCCGTAGAACGCGTCCGCGAGCGCATCGCGGCCGCCGCGGCCCGCGCGGGCCGAGGTCCCTCGGAAATTCGCCTCGTCGCGGTGACGAAGACAAAGAGCGCCGACGCGGTGCGTGCGGCTTACGGGGTAGGTTTGCGCGATTTCGGTGAGAATCGCGTTCAGGAAGCCGAAACGAAGCTCGTGCAGTTGGCCGATCTGCGCGACGCCGTCTTTCACATGATCGGTCACCTGCAGCGCAACAAGACCCGTCGCGCCGTCGCGCTTTTCCAACGGGTCGATTCGCTCGATAGTTCCGCCCTGGCTCGCAAGCTCAACGAATCCGCAGCCGAGGCCGGCGGCGTCCTGCCCGTACTCATCGAAGTTCGCCTTTCGCACGAGCCGGCAAAGAGCGGTATCGAGCCGGAATCGCTCGAAGCGCTGACGGAATCCGTTGCCGGCCTCTCTCATCTCAAATTGCTCGGCCTGATGACCGTGCCGCCGTGGTCGGAGGATCCGGAGCCGGCACGACCCTATTTCCACCGCCTGCGCGACCTGCGCGACCGCCTGGCTTGGCGCCTCGGTCTCGATCTGCCCGTGCTTTCGATGGGCATGACCAACGATTTCGAGGTCGCGATCGAGGAGGGCGCCACGGAAGTCCGTGTCGGTACCGCCATCTTTGGTCGCCGCCCCAAGCCGGCTTGAGCCGCCTGCCGTCTCGACGCGCGGCCGGTGTTTTTCGCCGGCCACCCTTGGCGGCTGCCCTCGGTCCACGTCGCGACTCGCGGACGATGGTGACAATGGTAGACGAACCCCTCGACGCCAGGACCACACCGGCCGGAACGGTCACTTTTCTTGTGCGCGTCTCCGTCCGTGCGCGGCGCGACACGATCGAGGGCGTCGCCGGCGGCGCGTTGCGCGTGCGTCTTGCCGCTCCTCCGGTCGAAGGCAAGGCCAACGATGCATTGCGCCGCCTGCTCGCCGATCGTTTGAACGTGGCACGGTCGGCTGTTAGAATCACAAGTGGCGAGCATAGCCGGCTGAAGCGCGTGGAAATTGGCGGCGTAAGGCTCGAGCGCGTTCTCCATCTCGCCACTGCCGCTTCGCAGTAGCCTGCCGGGGAAAGGTCTTCCAGCCGCCTCGCCGGCGGTTCTCAATCGATCGTGACCAACATCCAAGAGATCCAAAAACAACTTCGTGCCAGTGGGATTGATGGCTGGCTCTTCTACGACATTCATCAGCGCGACCCGATCGCCTACCGCGTGCTCGGCCTGGGCGACGCCCACGCCAAGCGCCGCTGGTTCTACCTGATCCCCTCGCGCGGCGCGCCGCGCAAGCTGGTGCACCGCATCGAAGCGGGCATGCTCGACTCGTTGCCGGGGAAGAAACAGGCCTATTCGGCGCGCCAGGAGCTCGAACAGGGCCTGGGACGCCTGCTGGACGGCGCGAAGGTTGTGGCGATGCAGTACTCGCCGCGCAACGAGAATCCCTACGTCGGCATGGTCGACGCCGGCACGGTCGAGCTGGTTCGCAGCAAGAAGGCCAAGGTGGTCAGCTCGGCCGATCTGGTGCAGAAATTCGAGGCCCGCTGGACCGCTGCCCAGTTCCGCAGCCATCTGGCCGCCGGCCGCGAGATCGACCGCATCACCGCTGCCGCATTCGACCGCGCCGCCGACTTCCTGCGCCGCAAGCGCCGGCTCACCGAATACGACCTGCAGCAGTGGATGTGGGACAAGTTTGCCGAAGCCGGCGTCACCGCCGACGGCCCGGCAATCGTTGCCACCGGTCCCAACAGCGCCAATCCCCACTATGAGCCCACGGCCAAAAAATCTGCCGTCATCCGCCCGGGCAACGTGCTGCTGCTCGACGTTTGGGGCAAGATGAAGGATGATCCCGCTGGCGTCTACTACGACATCACATGGACCGCTTTCGCTGGCGACCGCATCCCACCTGCCGTGGACAGGATTTACAAGATCGTGCGCGGCGCGCGCGACGCCGCCGTGCAGTTCGTCCAGAACGCTGTCGCCGAGGGCCGCAACATCGAGGGCTGGCAAGTCGATCGCGCCTGCCGCTCGGTGATCGAGAAGGCCGGCTACGGCCGCTGGTTCACGCATCGTACCGGGCACAACATCGGACGCGAGGTTCACGGCAACGGCGCGAACATGGACGATATGGAAATGCACGACACGCGCAGCGTCATCCCCCAGACGTGTTTCTCGGTCGAGCCGGGCATCTACCTGCCGAAATTCGGCGTGCGAAGCGAAGTGGATGTCTACGTTGACGACCGGCGCGCCCGCGTCACCGGCGCCGTGCAAACCGAGATGATTCCGCTGCTCGCGCCGCGCGGGACCAAGGGGAAGGCGAAGTAAGCGTGGGGACCGAGGAGAACGCAATGACCGGCCCGGCCCCGGCGCCCCGGCGCTACAGCCCGCCGGTCGCCGTGGGGTTTGCCGTCGCTGGATGGTTCGTTCCGGGTTTGGGCCATCTGCTGGCTGGACGCTGGGGGCGTGGCGCCATCTTCTTCCTCATTGTGGTGACCATGCTCGTCACCGGCTTCCTGCAGCGCGGCTACGTCTTCTCCACGAATTTCAAGGACGCCTTCGGCCTGCTGGGATTCCTGGCCGATATCGGTAACGGCGTGCTCTACTTCACCTCGAAGCTGATCGAGACGGCCGGGCCCGACACCGCCCGTGCCTCGGGCGATTACGGCACGCGCTTCGTCGCCACTGCGGGCGTGCTCAATCTGCTCGCCGCGTTCGACGCCTACGCGGTCGCTATCGGTGAAAAGGACTGATGCAGAGAGAGCCGAAACCGAGGGCCCCGCGATTCCGCCCAGGCAGCTCGCAACGATGAGCCACTTTGCCGACATGGCGTGGTTTGCGCTTATCGTCTCGGTCGCACTAGGCGTGCTGAGCCGCCGCTCCACGATCGAGCGGGTGAAGTATGCCGCACTCTCGTTCTTTATGTTCATGGCGATTGCCATTGCCATCGGGTGGCTGATGTATCCGTTCTCCCGCTGACGGTTGATCCCCGGTTGGCAACGTCGCTCCCCTCTTGCCTGCAATCCGGTTTACACTGTTCGGTTGTTTACTGATGCTGAAATATGGTACGAGAGAAATGGGCGTAGCCGCTTGTCGCCAGCGGCCTATGCGCTTAAAATTCGGCTCACTGAACAGGTGATCGTTCTTTGAGAATTCCTCGCCGTAGGAGAGTCCGCACCTTTCCGGCTGCTTCGGATGCGCCGGCCCGCCGGGAGCAGGTGATCGCGACGGGGCGCGTGCTGCTGGCTGGCGGGGCGCTGACTGCGGAGTATCTGGGGCCGGCCGTACCCCGGCCGAACGACGCGGTAATCGTTGCCCTGCTCGTGGGTTATCTGGTGCTGAGCGTGGCACTGTGGTTGGTGCTGCGCGCCAGACCGACGAAAGACCCGGTCATCCTTGTCTGTGCCCACTCCGCGGACCTGCTCTGCACTACAGCGCTCACTGTGCTTAGCCGCGGGCCGAACAGCCCCTTTTTCCTCTTCTTCGTCTTTGTATTGCTGGCGGGAGCCTACCGCTGGGGTTTCCGGGGAACGATGGCTACTGCCGGGGCCGGCGTCGCGCTACTCGCGGTAGAAGCCTATGCGCTCACGCCCGCCAGCCTGCCCTCGCGTCTGCTGGGCGATGTCGGTTTCGGCATGGCCAGGGAGTTTAGCGTAGGGCGGCTGGTGCTGCAGTCGGTCTATCTTTTGATGGTTGGGCTGCTGTTAGGCTATCTGGCCGAGGGCGAGTCTGCGTTGCAGTCGGAAGCCGCCACCATCGCACAGATTGTCGGCAAGGCCCACGTGGGCCAAAGCATCCAGGAGACACTCGATGGCATGTTCGAAGCAGTGCTCGCCGCCTTTGGCGCCGCCCGCGGGATGATCGTCGCCGAGGAATTGGAAGACGGCCAAACGTTCGTTTGGAACGCGCGGCGTCTTCCGCATACCGGCCGCATCGACCTCGGCGTCGAAAGACTGGAACGGTCGCAGCGGCGCGCCTATCTCCGCACTGGCGAGACGAACGCCTGGTTTGCGCTCAAGATGCGCGAGGGTGGCTATCACTTTGCCGAACTCGATCCGGTGGCCACTGCCGCGGGCACGGAAAAGCCTGCTTCCCTGGACTTGCCGGAGGCTTTGCTCGGGTCGGATACCGTGCTGGCCGTAGCTTTCCGGTTGGGCCGGCAGTGGCAGGGTTGGGTCTATCTGCTTGACGCCGGCTGGCCGTTCCGTTGGCGAAAGGACCTGCGCTTCCTGGGTCGCATTGTCGAAACTGCCGCACCCGCCGCCTACAACGCCTTTTTGCTGAGCCGAATGCGTGAGCAGATCGGCGCGGAGGAGCGCGGCCGGCTGGCGCGCGAGCTGCATGACGGCGCGATCCAGGTGCTCGTTGCTGCCGAACTCCGGATGCACGCCATGCGCCGCCGTCCCGCGCAGGATCCGGCTACGTTGTCCGGCGTGCTCGAGGGAGTGGAGCGATTGATCCACGAACAGGTGCTCAATTTGCGTGAGCTGATGGAAGAAATTCGGCCGATCGATCCCGATCCTCGCTTCCTGCATGAGTCCCTGGCCGAGCAGGTGGAAAAATTCCGGCGGGAAACCGGTATTTCGGTCTCGTTCAGCGCCGAGCCGCGGCCGGTCCGTCTCACTGGCCGCGCCTGCCGCGAGTTGCTGCGCATCCTCCAGGAACTGCTTTTTAACGTTCGCCGGCATAGCGGAGCCGGCAAGGTTGACGTGACGTTCGTTTCGAGCGACGGCCATTGCCGGCTCGAGGTGGTTGACGACGGCCGGGGCTTCGACTTCACCGGGCGCTACGACCATGAGGCGCTCGAACGGATGCGAAAAGGTCCTCGCGTGGTGCGCGAGCGCCTGAACGTGCTCAAAGGGCGGCTGGAGATCGAGTCCTATCCGGGGCGCGGCGCCCGGATCTTGATCAGCCTGCCCCAGGGGGAAGAATGACCGATACACCGAATTGCATCCGGGTCCTGATTGCCGACGATCATCCGATCTTTCGGCATGGACTTCGCGCCCTGCTCGAATCGGAGCCGGATTTTGTCGTCGTCGGTGAGGCCGGCGACGGCCTGGAGGCCATCGAACTGGCCCCGCGTATCAGGCCCGACGTGCTGGTGCTCGACCTGTCGATGCCTCGGCTCGGCGGCATGGACGCGCTCGCGGAAATGGCCGCCGCTCAGTTTTCACCGGATTGGCGGACGCGGGTGGTCTTTCTCACCGTCGCCATCGAGAAGCAGCAAATCGTGGAGGCACTTCAGCTGGGCGCGCGAGGCATCGTGCTCAAGGATGCAGCGGCCGAGGTGCTGATCGAGGCTCTCCACACGGTTGTCTCCGGCTCCTACTGGGTGGGACGGGAACAGGTCACCGACCTGATGGGCTACCTTCGTCGTCTCGCGCCTGCCCACAGCGACGAGGAGGACGTCTATCTGCTCACTCCTCGCGAACGCGACATCCTCTCGGCCATCGTCGCCGGATTGACCAACCGCGATATCGCCCAAAAGCTGTCGATCCGCGAGGATACGGTGAAACACCACCTGAGCCGTATCTTCGACAAGGTCGGCGTGTCGAACCGCCTGGAACTGGCCATGTTTGCCGTCAATCACGGCCTCGTCGGCGACAAGTAGCTGACGGCAGCCAGGTCCGTCGGCCTATCTTGCCGGAACTTGTCACGGAATGCATTGACATTTGCCTACCTTCGGGATATAAGCGGGCACATACCCACCCGCTCCTTCACGAAAAGCAGACTGGGTCCAAACGGGGTTACTGGTGTGGGGGGAATTCCGAGGGGGCCAATTGCGAATGAACCGGATCAAGCAGCTATGCGGAGTAGTGTCTCTTTGTTTCCTTGCAGTCGTGGCAGCGCAGGCGCAAACGCCAGCCGCCAACTATGTTTACGTGGCCACCGGAGGGCCGAATATCTACGCCGTTCCAGCAGGCGGTGCCAGCAGTGCGCTTCCCGGGCTGATTCAAAGTCCCAACCCCGATGGCAGTTACAGCTATAGCTCCTCCGCCGCCTTCGATAGTTTGGCCGTTGGGCCGGACAACACCGGCGACAATCTCAGCACCCCCACCGTGGACACCCATTTCTTTCTCTATGCCTGCGATTCCTCGAACGGCACGATCGTTCGTCTCCAGCTAGGCGTCAGCCAACCGGACGCCCAAGCGACTGCTGTCGACTTGGTGAGCAGCGCTGTTTCCGCCCCCGTCTGCGGCCGGGTCGATTCCGAGGGCAACCTCTACGTTTCGAGCAAGAATCCCGGTTCTGGCGTGTACGTCATCAGGGGGGCCTCGACCACAGCCGTGAATGGCAGCTTTCAAACGGCAACCCGGATTTTCAGCTCTTCGACCGGCGGTTCTTTCAGCGGCGGCGGCATCGCGCAGAAGAACAACGGCGATATGCTCGTCGTCGACACGGCCGGCGACAGCATCCTGCACGGCACATTTGTCGGCGCGGGCTCTGGTAGTTCCGCCGCGCCCTTTGCTCCCACGCTTTCGGACTACGGCGTCACGGGTTTGGTCGCGCCTTCGGCGATCGCGCGCATCAGCTCAAACGACTTTTTCGTTCTGAATCAGGGGACGAAAAACGATCGCAGCTCTAACAACGTCGAAGAATTCGACCCGGCGGACCTCTCTGCAGGGCCTACCACTTGCACTGCGTCTTCCGGCGGCGGCACGAACCTGTCCTCGCTGGCCACTTCGGATGACAATTTCGTTTACGTGGGGGTGAACGCCAGCAGCTCCAACAAACAGGAAATTGACGTCCTGTCGAGCTCGAATTGCTCGGCCGCTGCGGTGCAGACGATTTCGCTCGAGTACGCCGGCCCCCCGTTGGGCATCGCCGTGCCTCCGGTCTCCGCAAGCGCTCCTTCGGCCGCAGGTCCTCCCGTGGCGGGCTACACCTCGACGGAAGTCAATTTCGGTTCGAGCGTGGTCGAGACGCTGACGGATGGTTGCACGCCGTCCGTCACTCAAAGCCAGGCATCCATCTCCTACCTGCAAGGTCTTACGAACGTTGCCACTCCGGGCGACGGCTACACGGGAGACTGGACGACGGGTACGCCGGTTCCCTACAACGGCGAGGGCGGTTTCGGTACCGTTTATACGGTTTCGAGTAGTTGCGACCCCGCTGACGTCGTCAACAATTTCATCATTGGCGCGTTGACGGACACCACTCAGGTCACCAACCCTCGCATCATTCGCTGCGATGGGAGCCTGAAGGAGGGCGATTTGACCTGTACCGTCGCCGAAGCTTCCGGTACGTGGCCTGTCGGCGGACTCGTTCCGGACGACATCACTATCGGCGGCAAAATCCCCGGCTTTTCGCGATTCTTCCTGGCGAACGCGAATTTGTCCGGTGGCAACGAGGCGGCGCAGTTTTGCGGTTTCCAATCGCCTCTGACGAACGCAACAGACCCCAGTCAGGCTGCCACTTTCAGCTCGGGCCAGAACCTCAGCATAAAGTTCAAGCTGGCAACGGAATCGGGGACCTGCTCCGGCGGACCGTACGTCACCAATGCTCAGGTCTTGCTTTCTGTCCAGCGGATCTCCGGTGGAACGGGCCCGGCCTTCCAGCCGATTAACGTCAGCACGCAGGGAAGCTCCACCGATCTCCCGCCAGTATTCAAGTACAATCCCAACAGCCAGAACTACCAGTTCAGCCTGAGCTTGAAGGGCTACAAGCCGGGCACTTACGTAATTACGCTGACGTTCCTCACCAACAATACGGGGTTCCAAACCACCCTTTTCAACGTGCAATAGGCAGGAACGCCACAACATGAAAACCGGGGAGCCGGGTCGTTTTCGACCCGGCTCCCCTTTTCTAGACTTGCCAGTGGCGCTGCACCGTCGTAACGAAACGCCCTTCGACAGGTCGGCCGCGGTGGAATGAGCGATCGAAAAGCCATGGCAGGAAGCGGCCGACGGCGGTCGGAGGGTCGCGTGGGGAAACGGCTTCCGGGAAGGTGCCGTTTCGGCTCTGCCAGGGTTCGGTTGATGGGCTCGTTGAACGGACTATCCGGCCTTGACGCCGGTGGCATCGGCAATCGGTCTCAAGTCCGCGCGCTTCAGCAGGGAGGCGCTCTTCGCTTCCTTGTTCATCTGCTCGAGCAGTTGACCGGCCTTCTGGAAATGAATCTGCGCCATCCCGGCCTTTCCCGCGCCACGCAGAGCTTCGCCGAGCAGAAATTCCGCCTCCGGCGAAAGCGACTTCATGCCGTTGTCCTCGCCTTCGCGCACCACCTGAGAGAGTGGCGCTTGGGCCTGTTTGTAGCCGTGCGAAGCGACGAGTCCTTCTCCAAGGTATAGCTTGCACTGTGCGGAAAGATATTTGTCGCCCAGCGAATCGGCCTCATGCGCCAGTTGCCGTAGCGACGTGGCTGCGGCGTTTGCACGCCCGCTGCGAATTTCAACGCGCGCGGTGCCGACTGCCGCGGCGAGGTCCTGCTCCCGCGAGCCGGCTTTTTGTGCTTCCGCTCGCGCTTGCGCGAAAAGCGCACCTGCAGCATGAAAATCCCCGGCGTAGAACGCCCGTAGCGCCTGACGATTCAGCACCAGGGCGATCAGAGCACCGTTGCCCAGCGAGCGAGCCAGTGCAAGTGCTTCGGCCAAGGGTTTCTCAGCCTTGTCGAACTGGCCCACCAGCGCCAACGCCAGCCCGTAGTCGGCTCCGATCGACGCCGTCGTTTCATCTTTCTGTCCCAGCTTCTGCACGTTCTGGTAGCTCTCTTTGGTCGCCTTGAGCGCGGCCCCGTACCGCCCTTGGATCTCGTACAGGCTTGCCATGCTGTCGGAGGAAGCGGCAACCCAAAATCTGTCGCCGGCCTGGCGAGCGGTTTCGAGCGCCTTCAGGTAATTGGCCAGCGCCTGGTCGTACTGCCCCAGCTTCTGGTTGCTCTGGCCCATGTTGTTCAGCACCATCGCCACGTTTGCCGGATTGCCCATTTTTTCCCGCAGGGTGAGTGCCTGCTGAAAATTCGTCAGCGCATCGGTGTACTGGGCTTTTTTGAAATAAATGTTGCCGATGTTGTTCAGCGCCATGGCTTGGTCGGTCTGGTCGGAAAGGCTCAAATAGATTTGCAGCGCCTTTTTGGTCGCGTCCAACGCCTGGTCGTAGCGTCCCTGTGTCTGCTCCAGGTTGCCGTAATTCGTCAGCGCCCTGGCCATGCCGGACTGGTCGCCGAGCGACTGCTCGATTTTCAGTTCCTGCTGGTAATGTTTCGCCGCGTCGTCCGTCTTGCCGAGCGTTTGCTCGATTTGCGCAATCATGTCCAGGCTGGCCGCCGTGCCGCGCTTGTCGCCGATCTTTTGCTTGATCGCCAGAGACTGCTGGTAATTGGAGATCGCGTCCTGTGGCCGGCTCATATATTGGTAGGCGACGCCGATGGCTTGCAGCACGTTCGCCTTGCCTTGCTGGTTGTTCAACTCCACGGCCAGGCTCAGCGCGCGATTGAGCGGGTCGAGCGATGCCTGCGGGTCGCCGCTCTTGATCTGAACGCGTCCCACGGCCAGCAGGGCTTCCAGGTCCTTCGGGTCGCCGGCAAGCACGCGCCGATAATGTTTCAGCGCATCGGCCAGGTCGCCGTGGTTCTCGTAGAGGTGCCCCAGGCTGAATTGCACCTGGGAATCGTCCGGGAGGAGTTTGGAGAGGTGCCCGTAGGCCTGGACGGCACGATTGTAATTGTTCTCGATGTGCGCGTCGGCAGCGGCAATCAGGTACCTTTCGGTTGCCGGGAGATTGGAACTGAGATCCACCGCCTGACTCGAAGCCTGCTGCGCCTGCTGATCCTGCCCGAGCTGCATATAGGTTTGCCCAAGCTGCGAATACGCCAGTGCGAAGTTCGGGTCGGCCTTTGTCGCTGCCTGAAACTGCTCGAGTGCGTTGAGCGAATTGCCCTGGCGGAGTAGCGAGAGCCCTTCGCTGTAGGCCTTCAGTGCAGGCACGGATTTGGACGTCGGCGTGAAAGCGCTTGCCTGCATTTCGCGAATGGCCTTTGGCGCCAGCTTCAGGTCGCTTTGTACGGATTTGGCCAGATGGTCCACCGCCCCGAGCAGGGCATCCTCGTTGGGCGCTTCCGCCAACAGGGGAATCGTGCTCTGCTGCTTCAAATTTTCAAGGCGCGCGTCAATGCGGATCTGGCCGCCGGCCTTCACATATTGGCCGGAAAGGACCATGTCGGCGTCGGTGAGTCCGGCCACGCGGGCGAGCGTGCCCGAATCGATCTGCTGGTCCGGGGTCACGCCGAGCGCGTTCAGCACTTCGTGCAGCCGATCGGGAGCCACCGTGCGAAAGCCCTCCGACTGCCCGATGTCGGTGCGCAGCATTTCCGATAAGCTCGACCCGAGCCAATCGAGCGAGGCGTCGCCCGAAGCGTTGCGAAACGGGAGAATCGCCAGCGACAGCGGATGCGTGGCTGTCCCATTGCCGCCCGAGCCTCCCGGTGACTTTCCGCGAAAGACGAAAATAGCCGAGGCGAGCAGCAACACCAGCACCGCGGCGCCTGCGGCGATCCATTTGCGCTTTCCGGCGAGCAAGCCTCCCGTGGCGGGAAGGGAAGTGGCGCCTGAGGCCGTTACGCCAGCCGTACTCGTGCCGGCGCTCGTCCCAACAACGCCCGTGCCCGGCCCGCTTGCCGGAAATCCGGTTCCGGCGGGCAGGGAAGTCCCCACGGCGGTAGTGCCTTCGCATCCTAGCGCCGCCAGAAACTCGCTCGCGCTTTGAAACCGTTGCTCGCGGTCGGTGGCCAGGCATTTCACCACCGCGTCGTTGATCTGCTGCGGGATCTCCGGTTCCAGCTCCGCCGGAGGCCGCGCCGTTTCCTGCGTCCGGCGGAAGATGGTTGCCATCATCGTTTCCGCGTGGAACGGCGTTTGGCCGGTGAGCATTTCGTAGAAAATGATGCCCAGCGAAAACAGGTCCGACCGCGCGTCGACGTGCTGTCCCCTGGCCTGCTCCGGCGACATGTATTCGGGCGTGCCGATCATCGCGCCGGTCTGCGTCATGCCGCCGACCGCCTCGGTCGAGCGGGCGATGCCGAAATCCATCACCTTCACCCGGCCGTGCTTGTCGAGCATCACGTTCTGCGGCTTCAGGTCGCGATGCACCACCCCTTCGCCATGGGCCGCCTCGAGTGCGCGGCACACCTGCGCGATAATCCCTGCCGCCTCGTCTGGCGGAAACTTGCCGCGTTCGCGAATCAGCGATGCCAGGTCGCGGCCCTCGACGAAGTCCATCGTGATGAACTTCACCCCGTCGGCTTCGCCCAGGTCGTGAATGCGGATCACGTTTTTGTGCGTCACCTGCCGGGCGAGGATCAACTCCTGCTTGAATCGCTGGAGCACCTCGGGCTGATTCGCCATCTCGGGCCGAATCACCTTCAGCGCCGCGAACGCGTCGATCGCGCGGTCGCGGACCTTGTAGACGGCGCCCATGCCGCCCTGGCCGAGCACGGAAAGGATCTCGTAGCGGTTGCCCAGCACGCGGCCGGGTTCCAGCGTGGCGCTTGCCCCGCTCGTTCCTCCGGTGCCTGTCTGGGGAGTAAAGGAGGCGTTGGCAACCGTGGCGTCAAGGTCGGCAGCCATCGTCGCGTCGGCCGCAACGGTTGCGTTTGTCTGCGGAAGGAGCGTTGTGCACTTCTGGCACCGGGTGGCTTCCGGCGGATTCGCCGTTCCGCACTGTGGACAATACATGGAGCGATGCCCGCCCCTCGCGGGCTTTCCTCATACACTAGGACCGCAAACCTGCGAAATCAAGCTTCTTCCGGTTCCGCAACTGTCCCGCCCGCCCACCGAAGCCCCGGCAAAGGCGTGTCATTCCGAGCAAAGCAAGGAATCCGCTTCTCTCCGGCGGCCGCAACCCCCGTTGTTTGTCCACCGAAGCCCCGGCAAAAGCGGGTCATTCCGAGCAAAGCGAGGAATCTGCTTTTCGCAAAATTCCAGGGACGCAAAGAATTCCTCGTCACCTTCGGCTCCGGGGAATGACGGACAAGCGAGCCTTTCAGCAACCCGTTAGTCCGGAAGAACACGCGGTGAGCTAGCGAGCCGCTCAAGAGCGGAGCCAGGCCGCAAACGACACCACGAACAGTGGCGGCAGAACAAGAGGGAACTGGAAGGTCTCACCGTTTCCGTGGAGCGTATGGGCTGTGAGCATTTTGAAGTTCTTTTGGGTGTTTGCTCGCCTGCTCGTATGCTTCGGCCGGAACCAGAACGCTCCCGTTCCGTAGATACAGGAAAGGAACCGACTGCAAACACGCCCGTTAAAGTCGGTGAACGCCAAGGGTTTTTCCGGACGTAGGCGTAGAGGTTCCAGCTTTGCGGATCTCCGGAAGACTGGTCGGCGAATGGGCTATCCGGCGCCATGAACCGGCCCATGGTAGTGCTGTCGTAGCGAGCTCCGAAGTCGTACAGCCCCGTTTCTCCGTCGCGTGTCTTGCAGAAGCTACTTCACCTCGATGATGTCAGGCGTTATCACGTGGGGACTCATCGGAGCAGTGAGCCGGCCTTGCTTCCTGCATGATAGGGTCTTTTCAGTGAGCCTGCATGTCCGGACAACATACGGCTTCTTGCAGGCCTCACAAAGCCCCTGCCCGGATGCAGACCAGAGCTCCATCTCTGACGGGGACTTCCGGTGAACCACGAGCTTCCCATGGCTGGCGAGCGGTAAGCCTTCAACCTGGATTTTGCCACCGGAGCGTCTGATCACTACGAAGCCCTGAGTTGCGTCCGCCCATCCCGCTACGAGGCCTAGGACGAGTAGAGGCTGACCCGACCGATCGCACACTCTACGAACGCGAAACAGCCGCAGGGGTTCTGTCCCGGGGCATATCCCGCTGAACCCACGTATTTGTATCCCACGGAGCCACCATTGAAGCTGTCGAACGTCAACTGCGTGGGTCGCGCGGCTCCATTGTAGCTGGTTTTGACCACCCGACCGTCAGGCGTACTTCTCGCGCACATGATGGATCCGCTCGAAGCGCCCGGGAATATACTCGATCTGCCAACTCTCCTCGGCGCCGATCTCCCGGCGCTCGGCTCCGCAGCCCGGGCAGACCCGTTCTTCCGCGCTCAACTCGTAGACCTGCGTGGTGACCGGCAGATTCTCGAAACGGGCCAGATTCCGCCGCCCCGGCCGCCGCTTCACCCGCCGCAGCTCGTAGGCGGGCTCGGTAGCGGCGGGAACGTCCTCAGGATGGATCGGCTCCGACTCCAGTTTTTCGCCGAAGTCGAGCGGCGCTTGCGCCAGCTCGCTCGCGCTCAGCCGGTCGGCTCGCGGCCCGTAGTACCACTTCCGGTAGCGCGCCAACTCGATTTGCAAACGCAGATCCTCGACGTGCAGCTCATCGGCGCGCTGCTTCTGGCGGTCGCGCTCGGCCAGCACCGAAGCACGTTCCGCCAGCAGCGCAGTTACCACTGCTTTCAGCGATGGGTCGTCCTCTGGAAGATTGCTGGGAGAAATGGGCGTGTCCGGCACATCAGCTTAGACGCACGCCGAGGAAGTTGGTTGCATCCCCCACTCAATGTTCTGCGTAAATTTTCCTTCCACCGGATTTTTCTTCGCTCGATTCTTCCGCTGCTTCACCCGGTGCGTTCGTAGCGAACCACGCGCTTGAGCTTCGACACGTCGATCCCGTCCAGGATCATCGCCAACTCGCTGGCCCGCAGCTCCAGCGAGTGCGCTCCTTCCTTCACCCGCGGCAGCTTGAACACCCCTTGCTCGAGCCGCTTGTACCACAGCAGAAAACCGTCCCGATCCCACGCCAAAATCTTCAACCGGTCGCCCCGGCGTGAACGGAAGACGAACAGATGTCCGCTCAGGGGATCCTCCCCGATCACCGCACGCACCCGCTCGGCCAGCCGGTCAAACCCACAACGCATGTCGGTGGCCTCGGTCGCCAGCCAGATCCGCGCCGCCTGCGCCCGATCCAGCGCCTCGAAGCTCGGCAGCCCGATCACACCCCGCTCTCCACCACGGCCAGCAGCGCCCGTACATGTTCGGCGTCGAAGCCCGGCCCCACCAGCAGGCTCCGCCCGTTCCCGAGCCGCACCTCCACGCGCGAATCGTCCGCCGCGCCCTGCGGGATCGGCGCCGGGAGCTTCACTTCGACGAATCTCGTCGCGGCCGCCTCACCCAATCGCTTCTTCCACCAGTAGAAGTGGGGCACGCACAACCGCCGCTTTCGGCAGAACGCCGCCACGGTCTCGCCGCTCCGCGCCTGCCCGGCTACGAGCTTGCGCCACTTCGCCCAAGCTTGCTTGCTTCGCTGCTGTTGAGTCATGCCGCAACATTGCTACAACCGCGCCCTGCCCACAAGATGCGGATCGCGTACCGCTCACCGTTAACCGCCTGCAACCGGCGCCAATCGCACACTCCATAGCTACCTTTTGGCAGGCGGAGAACCTGGGCCGCTCCTAGGGGTACTCGGGATCGCCCTCACAGGCTTCTGGACTCACCTCAAAGGAGCCGCCCCGCCTATTCTGATGGCTGAGGAACTGAAAGCAGCCGAACTGTTGCGCATTGGTCATAAACGGCAGCAATGGCGGGACGGACGCTGTCGTCAATAGCCAATGAAAGAGGGGGCCTGCGAGTGTTGAGGGGAACCACCGCCACTACAGACCCGGTTCCTGTGGAGACGAAAACAGCATCGGACCTCTTGATGCCGTACTGGTCGAAGAGGACGCGCCCCACCAGATCGCAACTTCCAACCGCCATTCGTCCGCTGTGGCCAACCGCATCCAACCTCAGGTTGCAGCCGCTCAAGACGGACGACCACGCTACGCGGCCTGAGCGCGTATCAACGCGCACAACGCGGGACCATGCCGCCCAATCCGTGGCGGATTGGTCCACGACCCCAAGAATTCCCTGGCTCGTTGGCATGATTTGGGCCAACTGAGGGGCATCGGGCGGCATTCCTAAAAGCGCGATCCCCACCGGCGGCGGCAGTTCCCTACCCTTAGGCCGCGGTCCGGCTGCCAGCACGCCAGCCTTGGCCTCAGCCAGTGGCAACTCATGCGTGGCGACCAATCTGCCGCTTCGCAAGCTGTAAGCCGAAATCCGTACCTCGCCCTGAGGCGAGGCGTGCTCATCGAGCGCCCAAAGCAAGCCGTTCGGACCCACTTTGACAGGGCTCCATGCGGGCTCCCGGAGACGGATCTCGCGTTGAAACACGATCTTGTCGAGCGAGCGGGAGCTCAGGCCAAGCACAGTGGCCGAGTTGATCTCTTGTCCGAACTTCCCACCCTTGCGGGCGCGAAGCAACCGCACATCACCGGCCTCGCTGAATCCCATGGGATTTGCATCGGGTGGAATCCCTCGGCTGCTAAAAATGTGCAAGTCCTGGCTCGACAGGGTCCAGAGCTTGTTCGTCGAAGCCCCTTCCACTGAGGTGCATAGGAGCACAGAGCGGTCAGGCGACAGTGAGAGCTGCACGGGGCTTGGTATGACGTCCCCATTCCGAGACCGCAATGGCTCTGCCTCATCCAATTCGGATTGCACGAGGACTTTCCCCGTGGCACCGCTGAACTTGTAGATTACGAGCTTCCAAGGGTGGCCGCGCTCTGCCTCAACCCAATACGCAACGTACAACGTATCCGGCGCCGCGATCGCCAGCCCCACTTCCGCATCCGAGGCGATCTTTCCCGGCAGGTGTACCGCCTGTAACTTACCCGCAATGGCAGAGACCACGAGCAGACAAGCTGCCACAACGAGACCGAGCGAAGGCCCGAATCGGCGATTTGTCACGGCTTCCGGGATGTGCATCGAATCACTCCATCTCTAGTACGGCAGCTCGCGGGGGCCCGTAAAATAGTGCTCGATTGTTCTGAAAACACTGCCAGCGTGCTCGAAAAATCCGGGAACGGTCGCGTAGGGATAGCTGCCGTCGTAATGAAATTGGTCGTATCCATTGCGCTCAGTCCCGCCTCTTGAAACAAGGTGGGGATCCGGGCCCGTACGATTTCCGTAACGGTAATTCTGCGGCCCGAGACCAAAAAACGTGCCATGGAAAGGATCGACTTTGTCAAATACCGGATTGTGGAGGAGTTTTGACTTCAACTCTCGGAACTGATCTGCACTTCCTATGATCCTGCCGCTTGCGACGCAAGTGCCACCACAGTTGTCGTTGAATATACCAGTAAAGCCCTGGAATGTCCCCGAGCCGCCCAGCGTCGTCGGGTTACTTCCATTTTCGAAAACTCCGCTGCTTGTCGTGCTGCCCGAAGTGAAACTCACTCCGTTCCGGCTAAAGCTTCCGCTGTATTGATTCCCGTTCTGGTCGATCAGCGTCCCATCTGCGCCGTTGCTGATGATGGTTGCGGAAAATTGCCCGTTCGTCGTGGTCCCTTGTACCCAGTCCTTCTGCCCGCCGTTGTTCACTTGCTGGCACGTGGACCCGTTGTGATCCGTGTGCGTACACGTCAGGTAGAAATCCAACCCGCTCGGATCGGTCAGGCTGACGGGACTGTTTCGAACGTACGAGTACTTGTTGAGCGTCTGCGGATCGAAGAGATGACCTCCTAATGGGTCCGGCGTCATGAAGCGGCCGAGGCTGCTGCTGTAGTAGCGTGCCCCAAAGTCATCTAGGCCGGACTCGCCGTCGCGTTCCTTGCCGGTGAACTTGTAGTGGTTGACGGTTTCCTGCGCATCCAGCTCCCGGCCGTAGGGAACGTAGGTTGTCGACCAAAGCGGCCAGCCGCCTCCGGCCGTGAGCAGTCGTACCGAGCCCAACTGGTCGCCCTCGTAGT
>JBJKSI010000051.1:0-32925 GCA_046704165.1 Candidatus Acidiferrales bacterium | reverse complement strand
CATCGACCCCACGCTCAGCCGGCGCGATGCCTACGCTTTCGAGTTCAACCCGCTCGGCACGCGCCGCGACGGGCTGATCGTCAACGAGGGCCACACGAATATCGGCTGGAACGGCATCTGGACCTCCTCGGCGCGCATCACCCCACAGGGCTGGACGGCAACGATCGGCATCCCGTTCTTCACGCTGAACCTCGACCGCTCGGGCAATCTGGTCTGGGGACTGAATCTGATGCGCTTCATCCGGCGGAAGAACGAGGAGGACCTCTGGTCGTCCTGGCAGCGCGAATATGGCGTCTACAAGATCAGTCAGGAGGGCGAACTGCTCGGCCTGCACCGGATCAACGGCGGCCGGCTGCTGATCGTGAAGCCGTATGTGCTGGCCGGATTCCGCCAGTTGCCGCAGAGCGCCGCCGGCAGTTCGCTCGGCCATCCGGGCATGAACCCGCGCGCGACGGGCGGCATGAGCATGACGCTCGGACTGCGCTCCGACGTGGTCGCCAATTTCACCGCCAACACCGATTTCGCCACCGCCGGCGTCGATACCGCCCAGTTCAACCTGAGTCCCTACCCGCTCTTCTATCCCGAGCGCCGCCAATTTTTCCTGGAAAACGCCGGCGTGTTCGACTTCCCGATGAATTTCGGTCACGACCGGCTGTTTTTCAGCCGCCAGATCGGTATCAACGCGAATACCGGCGACGAGGTGCCGATCAACGGCGGCGCCAAGGTCACCGGCACGCTCGACGGATTCGATTTCGGCGCGGTGGACGTGGAGACGCGCTCCAAGGGCCCCGATCCCTGGGCGAATTACGGCGTTGTGCGGCTGAAGCGGGCGCTCTTCGGCGGGTCTTACGTCGGCGTGATGGGCATCGACAAACGCTCGGGCAGCCCCACCGATCCCTACAACCAGTCGGGCGGCATGGATACGCGGCTGATTCTCCACAAGAATGTCGACCTCACCGCTTTTGCCGCCGCCACCAACTCGCCCGGCCTTTCCGGCCAGAACCTCGATACCGGCGGCGGCGTCCAATATCGCAACAACTGGTTGAGCCTCGACGCCGACACGCGCCGCGTCGGCGTGAATTTCAATCCCGAGGTCGGTTTTGTCAGCCGCACCGACTGCTATTGCAACTTCATCGCCGGCACCCTGCGGCCGCGGCCCGACATCCCCGGCGTCCGCGAACTCGACCTGGGCGCCTCGTTCGAGAACGATACGTCCACTGAGGGCGACCTCCAGACGCAGGACTGGAACAGCAGCTTCCAGGTGCGCTTCAACAACGGCTCTCGCTTCGGCCTCGATCTGGCCAACTCGACCGAGCAACAGATCACCAGTGCCTTCGACCTCTACAAAAGCATCGCCATCCAGCCGGGACTCTACAGCTGGATGCGCCATCAGGTCTTTTACGATTCCGCGCAAGACAGCCCGCTGATCTGGCACGTGAGCGACGCCTTCGGCTCCTACTACGACGGCAACCTCAACCAGACCGGCGCCGGCCTCAACTACCGCGCCGGCGAGCACTGGTCCTTCGGACTGAATCAGCAGTGGAATCGTTTCCGGCTGCCGGAAGGGGATTTCTCCGTGGCGCTCGGCGGGACCTCGGTCGACTACTCGTTCTCGCGTTTCTTCAGCATCTCCTCGCTGCTCCAGATGGATACCGCGCACACGCAGGCGGCCAGCGCCAACGTGCTGCTCCGCTGGCACTACCGCACCGATAGCGACCTCTACCTTATTTATACGGCCGGCCCGCGCTTCGCCTCGATCCAGGGCAATTCCATCGCGATCAATCAGAACTCCTTCATCGTCAAGCTCACCTATTCCTTCAATCCCTGTATCCACTGCAGCCGCGGCTCCAGCGGCCGCAACAGCCAGCTGCCCACCGCGCAACTCACGCACACCGTCGCCTGGGCCCGCACCGTCGATCCCGCTGCGACGCTGGCCTCCCGCGCCGCCTGGCGCCGCGCCCGGGGCGAAAAGTAGCTCAGCCCGCCGTCCGCCCCGGCTCCCGAATCGCCATAGGTTTTGCCGTGCCGCCCGCGTGCCCGCCCTGGTTTCGTTTCCCAGGCGACACACAGGCAGCCGACGGCGTCACTCTTGCCCGCGGACTGCCAATGGGTTGCAGGGGCGGGCCTTGTGCCCGTCCGCGTTTTCCATCGCGGCCGCCGCGTCCCCCACAAAAGAAAAAGCGGCGCAGGCGAACGTGTCGCCTGCGCCGCTTTCCGTTTGCTCCGCTGCCGGGCTAGCGGCCGGCGGCGGCTTGCAATGTGACCGGCTCACCCACGAAGAGCGTGGGCGCGCCCGCCTGTTTGGCCAGCCGGTTGTAGCTGGCCACCTGTGTCTTGACGATGTGCTCGTAGTTCGCCAGTTGCTGTTCCACTTGCTGGCGCACCACGCTCATCGCCGCACGTGCCTGCGAGGTGACCGGCTGTCCGTAGCCGATCGAACCGCTGCCCTGCAGCCGCTGCACCTTCGATCGCAGGTCGGAGAGCCAGTGCAGGCTGTCCTCCGGCGCGCTGTGCTGGATTTTCGTGTTGTAGAAGACGTTCTCCAGCTTGAAGAGCGCCTTGTGGAGCGAACGTCCCTCGGCCAGCAGCTTCTGGTACTTCGGATTCGGCTGCTGATCGTCGGTGGGCCGAACGCTGGAGGCGAAGGTCGAGATCTGGTGATCGAGCGAGAGGATGTGGTTGAGCACCTCATCGACCGAGCTCAGCATGTCGCGCGCCTGCAGGCCGTAGGCGACTTCCTGCTGGAAACCGTCTGCTGCCACCTGAATGGACGGATCGCTGAGCACCTTCACCGTTTGGGTTTGCGTCTGGCCGTTCACGGTCACGGCTACCTTGTAGGCGCCGGGCGCCACTTCCGGCCCGCCGCCACGGCGGAAGAACGATTCGCCTCCGCGCCGTGGGGCCGCGCCGTGGAAGGGCACTGCCGCCTCGTACCGCAAATCCCACACGTACGTGTTGACGCCCGCGTGAGACGTGCCGTAGTGCGTGGCGATGGTGTGGCCGTCCTCGGTGCTGATGACGATCTTCACCGGCGTATGGCGCGCATGCGCCTCGTTGCCGTGCGCCGCGTTCTTCCCCTTCGGCTGCTTGATCTCCGTCTTCAGGAAGTAGTCGATGCTCGCTCCCTGCGGGATGGGCGCCGGGTGATAGAGATCGCTTCTCTTGCCCTGTTTGCCGCCGTAAAAGAAGGTCTCGCGGACGGCGTTGTCGATCGCGAACAGGTGGAAGTCCGAAGAGGTGATTGCCGGCGTCATCTCCTCGATCGGCCGGATGTCGTGCAGCACCAGCAGCCCGCGGCCGTGCGTCGCCACCACCAGGTCATGCTCGCTCTTGGCGAACTGAACGTCCCAGACGGGGGCGATCGGGAACTTCACCGGGAACTTCTTCCACTCGTTGCCGTCGTTGGTCGAGTAGTAGAGCCCGGTCTCGGTGCCCAGCACCAGCAATCCGCGATCGTTCGGGTCCTCGCGTACCACCACCACCGGCTCGTTGTCCGGCAGGCCGTTGACGATCTTCTGCCACGTCTTGCCGTAGTCGGTGGTGCGATAGACGTAAGGTTGGTTGTTTCCGAGCATCAGGCCGTCGAAACTCACGTAGGCCGTGCCGGCGTTGAAGGGCGAAACGCCCACCTGGTACACCTTCGCCCACTTCGGCGCGCCGGGCATGTTGTCGGTGACGTTGGTCCACGTCTTGCCGTTGTTGCGGGTCACGTGTACCAGGCCGTCGTCGCTGCCCACCCAGATCACGTTCGGATCGCTCGGGGCGACCGTGATCGAGGTGATCGTGTCGTAGGTTTCCGCGCCGCTGATGTCGTATTCGATCGGGCCGCCGGAGTTGATCTGCTTCGACTTGTCGTTGCGGGTCAGGTCCGGGCTGATCACCGACCACGTCTTTCCGCCGTTCATCGAGCGGAAAAGCACGTTGGCGCCCAGGTAAACTTCGTTCGCGTCGGTCGGCGAAACAGCCACCGGCGCGGTCCAGTTGAAGCGGTACTTCAGCTCCGAGGGCTTCTCCTCGCTCACGCCGAACAGGTAGGGCTTGATCGACCACCGCTCGTCCTTCTTCATGTTGATGCGCGCGAGGTAGCCGTTCTGCGATTCGGCGTAGATGATGTTCGGGTTGCTCGGGGCGGGCACGGCGTACTGCCCGTCGCCGCCGGCCACCACGTACCAGCCGTCGCGCTCGTTGCCGCACCACGCGTTGTTGTCCTGCAGCCCGGCGCAGAGCGTGTAGGGATAGCCGTGGCCGATCCCCACCATGTAGTCCTCCTCGATCGGCATGCCGTCGAGGAATTTCCACGTCTTGCCGCCGTTCAGGCTCAGGTAGGCGCCGCCGTCATTGCCCTGGATCATGCGATTCGGGTTGTCCGGATCGACCCAGAAGGCGTGATGGTCCACGTGCACGTGCCGGTCCAGTATATGCGCCGTCTTGCCGCCGTTGGTCGATTCCATCAGGTTGAAGGAGAGGAAATAGAGCTTTTCCTGGTTGTTCGGAGCGACGAAGATGCGCGAGAAATAGAACGGCCGCACGTCGAGCGCGTAGTTGTCGCTCACCGCCGTCCACGAGTTGCCCAGGTTCGTCGACTGCCACAGCAGCCCGTGCTTGGCTTCCACCAGCGCGTAGACGTGGTCGGGATTCGTCCGCGCCATCGCCAGCGCGATCCGGCCGAGCGGACCCTTCGGCAGTCCCTTGGTCAGCTTTTCCCAGGTGTTGCCGCCGTCCACCGAGCGGTAGATGCCGCTGCCCGGGCCGCCGTCGTCGAGCGTCCAGGGCCGCCGCTGCACTTGCCACAGGCCGGCGAAGAGCACCTGCGGATTGCCGGGCTCCATCACCATGTTGGAGACGCCGGTGGTGTCGTTGACGAAGAGCACCTTCTTCCACGTCTTGCCGCCGTCGGTCGTCTTGAAGACGCCGCGATCCGGGCCCGGCTTCCAGGGACTTCCCAGCACGCCGACGAAGACGGTGTTCGGATCCTGCGGATCCACCAGGATCGTGGAGATCTGGCCGGCGTGGCGGAAGCCCATGTATTTCCAGCTATGGCCGCCGTCCGGCGAAAAGTAGAGCCCGTTGCCATCCAGAATGTCGTTACGAATGTTTGCTTCGCCGGTGCCTACCCAGACCAGATCCGGATTCGAGGGCGCCAGCGCGATCGCCCCGATCGAGCTGCTTCCCTCGTGTTCGAAGATCGGTTTCCAGCTATTGCCGCCGTCGGTGGTCTTCCACACGCCGCCGCCGGCCGCCCCAACGTAGTACACCCTCGGATTGCCGGGAATCCCCACGACCGACGTCACGCGTCCGCCGGCCACCGCGGGTCCCAGATCCACGAAATGCATGTGGCTGAAAATCCCCGCCTTCTTGCCTTGCGTCTCCTGCGCGTATCCGCTGGGCAATAGCGCCAGCGAACCGGCCGCGACGACGGCAAGCACGGTGAGCCATCGTTTCATCTGCCTCCCCCTTTCACTTCTTCGATTTTTCCAAGGACGTTTGAAATGTTTGAATAGACCCAGATGTACTAAGACGCAAAAAGAAACCGCTGGGTAACATCAGTTTTTGTCAACGTAAGAATGCTCCCCCGAACATTACTCCCGTTGGATGCGAATCCCTAGGCCAACCGGGGGACGTCCGGCCGCCGGCAAGCCGTCGGGAACCCCCGGAAACCTATCACAATGGCCATACTCACGCCAAGGAGCCTCGCAGGGAGCCTCGCAACCACCACAGCTGCCGAAGGCAAGCAGGGTTGGCAGGGGCGGGTTTCAAACCCGTCCTGCGGCGCATGCGTCCGTAGCCTGCGCGTTTGGCCACGGGTGGGCCTCATGCGGCGCACGGCCGTCGGCTGCCTGCGCGGAGCGCGAAGGCTCAGTCTGCCTGCAGCGGAAAATGCTCAATAGAAATCGGTGGGATCGATCGGCTTGCTGGTCAGGCCGAGCTGAATCACCTCGATCGAACGGCGGCGATCGAAGATCACTCCCGGAAATGTCTTCTTGATGCCGATGCGAATCATGCCCAGTGCGATTCCCACCACCAGCGTGATCAGGATGATCATGCCCGTGCCGGCAATGATGCCGACGATGTATTCGGGCATCGTCATCTGGTTCAGCTTGAATCCCGGCTCGTTCCAGGTGACCACCGTCTGGTAGCGGATCAGCCCGAGCAGTTCGTTGGCCTGGGCCTTGCTGTGGGCGCCTTCCACCAGGCCCACCAGCGAGGCGAAGCGCCGCGCATAGAGCACGCGGCCCTTTTTCCTTGACGCGCCGGCGGAAGGATTCACGTCGAACCACTTCTCCATCTCCTTCAGGTGCTCGGTGGCCAGTTGCTGGGTGGGATAGGAGGCGAGCAGCAGCGTCATCCGCTTCCCGGCCATCTTGTACTGCGCCACTTCTGCCTCGGCCGAATCGTAAAAGCCCAGCCAGTCGCCTTTGCCCCATGCGCCGGCCGGCGTTCCGGCCAGTTCGCGCGCCAGCGTCCGCGCATCGAGGGCGTAGCGGTCCGTATGCGGCACGAAATGCTCGGAAGGCAGGTACTGCCATAGAGTCGGATACGGCTCCGCGCTCGCGTGCGCCCGCAGCGCCTTGGCCAGCGCGACGAAATCCCTGGCGTCGGCGGCCAGGTTTTTCCCGGTCACTTCCACCAGCAGGTTTCCAACCAGCATCATCGCGTCCGTCTTGCCGATCGAGGAATGGGAAGTCGGTCGGAAATGCGTGGCCGCGACAGGCCGCAGCACGGAAAAGGCGCTATAGCCCCACGAGGGGTCGCGCATGCGAAACAGGGTAACGTCAACCTGCGTGCCGCCGCGCTGGTAGCTCTGCCGCTCGGCCGATTCCGTGTGGCAATTGCGCAGCACGGCATTTTCAGGGGAGGGAAGCGCTTCGATCGAAACCCGGCTCGCGCTGCCGCGCACCGCTTGCCATCCCGCAAAACGTGCGGGAAGCACGCCTTGAGCCGCTACCGGCGGCACCAACGGCATCAGAAGAGCAAATACCACCCACGCGCGCATTTCAATTATTCTAACCTGTTGAAACCGCCGCTTCCACACCAGACGACCTTTACCGGGTCCGGTTCGCTCGCCGATCCTTCAGCGCTTCACGGTGTCGCGAATCGCCTTCTCGATTCTATCGGCGGAGACAAAGATCGCCGCGCACACCACGATCGCTTGCCACCAATTCATGTTTGCTTCCTTCTCCGCAGGAAATCGGGATTTTTGCGGTTCGGTTCTGTTCCGTATCCCGGCGACGGATGGGGTCAGTCGCTCAGACGCTGCGTTTCATTCGCCTGTAGGCGTAAAGCACCAGCATCGAGCCGCCAATTGCTACCAGCAGGCTGCGGTAGTCCAGTTCCGTCATTCCGCCGAAACCCAGAAAATTCCCGGCAAATCCACCGACGATAGCTCCGGCTATCCCGATGAGGATCGTGGCGAACCATCCTCCCAGGTCTTCCGTGGGCAGCACCACCTTCGCCATCGCCGCGGCGATCAGCCCAAAGATCATCCAGGAAAAGATACCCATCGTCGTTCTCCTTCCGGCGTGCCCGCCGTGCCGGTCAGGCCGGTTCTTGGCAATCCATTGAACTTGGCCAGACCTGCCATCAAAGCCCCGTCCCTTTCCGCCGCCCGAAGAATCCGCAGCGGAAAACTCCTCAGCCGGAAGCTGCCGTGCCTTCTATTCCCTCCCGCCATTACACTCCGGCCCGTCGCTTGTTGCTCCGCTCTCCGGAGCTGTACAGATAGGGTGACACTGCTCGGCTCCCGCACAGACTTCTTCTGCCCTTTTGGCCGCACGCAAGGTGCCAATTGGGTAGGCTCAGTTAAGTGATAGGAAATTAGTGGCTTAAGCTGGACGCAGCCGCTGGACGGCAGGGGCCGGAAACCGGACCCTCAGCGTGATTCCCCGCTCCGCTTGCGCGTGATTTCACAGCCGGTCTGCCCGGTGACGCCGGTGGCCCGCCGCCCCTAGCGCCGGTTGGTCGATACCTCTGTTATCCGGTGGTAGGGAAGGCTGTTAAGGCTTTTGATGTAGCGTTGGATGCCGTCGAAGATGCCCTGCGCGATCTTCTGCCGGTAGCTGGCTTCGCCGAGCAGGTGGTCGCCGGTGGGGTTGCTGATAAACGACGTTTCGACCAGGATCGATGGCATGTGTGCGCCGATCAGCACGACGAACGGCGCTTTCCGCACGCCCCGATTGGGGATGTCGATGTGGTCGCCGTGCAGCACGTGCACGATCGAGTGGTCCACGTCGGAGGCGAACTCGCGCGATTCATCGACCTTGTTGTTCAGCGAGATCTTTTCGAGCAGGCTCTTCAGCCTGTGTACCGGCATCTGCGCCAACGAGTTTTCACGGGCCGCGACGGCCAGCGCCCGGGGCGAAGTGGTGAAGTCCAGGTAGAACGCCTCGACGCCGCGCGCCGACCGCTCGGGGCTCGAATTCGCGTGGATCGAAATGAACAGGTCGGCTTTGTCCCGGTTGGCGATCTGCGTGCGCTCCTCGAGCGGCACGAAAACGTCGCTCGTGCGCGTATAGAACACCTTCGTGTCCGGCAACCGTTTCCGGATCAGCCGGCCCAGCCGCAGCGCGATGCTCAGCGCCACGTTCTTTTCCTCCAGCCCGGTCGGGCCGATCGCCCCGGTGTCGAATCCGCCGTGGCCCGGATCGATCACGATCCGGAACACCTTCAGCCCCAGCGCCCGCACCAGCGAAGTCGCCCCCGACCGCAGCGGTCGCGCGGGCGTCAGCGTGCCCTTGGCCGGCAGCGCCGGCGCCGTTCCGTCCCGCCGGTTTGCCGCGGCCGAATCCCGTCCGTCGTGGCCCAGCCGCCCGACGCGAATCAGCAGCCGGTAGGGTTGGCGGAGCAGGTAAGCGGCATAGCCCGTGTGTGGACCGATGTCGAGCACCAGGCGCACCATGTCGTGCTCGTTTTGCGCCATGCGAATCTTCGTCACCACTTGGCTGCGGGGCTTCAGCGTCTTGCCGTGCGGATCGGCCAGGTAGGCTCGCCGCAAATCGAAATAGACGCGCTCGGGATGCGCGATGCGCGCCGAGTGAAAGTGCACCGGCCCGTTCAGCATGAGCATGATGCGCAACTCGCTCGGGCTCCGTTCGTAGAAGATGGACCGTACCAGCGTCAGCCGCCGCGATTCCTTCCCGCCCTCCACCGTGCCCGTGCTCAACCCCGACGCGGAACCCGCAGCCGCGGTGGATTCGGTCCTGGCAGTCTTCTTCGCGGGCGCGTGGGCCGAAGCGCGCTCGCTCCGGCGCGTCTTCCGGCTCGGCGCCGGCATCCTGGCCAGCTCGATGCGCGCCCGGTCCGCCTCGTCTGACGAGGGATATTTCGCCACCAGCAGCCGCAGATATCGCCGGCCCAGGCCGGTATCGCCCAGCTGGATCTGCTCGAGTTCGGCGGCTTCGTAAAGCGCTTCGGGCACCAGCCGTGCGTGGGGATAGTGGTGGACGAGATAAAGGTAGGTGTCGACCGCCTTCTGGAAATAGACGGTGTCGAACAGGTGGCCCATCTCGGAATACAGCCTGCCGATCTCCATCATCGACGGCGCCACCACGTCGCCGTCCGGAGTGATCAGCGCAACGCGCCGGTAAGCTTTGATCGCCTTCAGGTATTCGATCTCGGTGCGCGTTCCGCCCAGACGAGCTTCCAGAGCGGCTTTCAGCTTTTCCGCGTGACGGTATTGGCGGCGGGCGGCGGCAAGATTCGCCTGCCTGGGCGGAGACGCCGCCCAGAGGGCAGTCGCCGTACAGATAATCATGGCGAGCGAAATCAGCTTGCGTTGGGACACTCGTCCACTCCTCATGGGCTGCTAGGGAAGGCAAACCGGCTCCCGCCGGGAGTGAAGAGCCCCTGCCGGGGCGCAAAAAAACTTGTGATCCCGCGCTAAGTTTCTGGCGCTTCGGATTATAGCATTCCGGCGATCACTTCAAACACTTTATCGATCGCCTTCCCCAACCCGGCTGTGTCCTTACCGCCAGCCTCCGCCAGGTCGGGCCGGCCGCCGCCGCTGCCGCCCACGAGTTTGGCGATTGCCTGCACGATCTTGCCGGCGTGGAGTTTCCTGGTCAGATCACGCGTCACCGCGGCCACCAGCGCCACTTTGCCGTCTTCCGCCGCGCCCAGCACCACCACGCCGCTGCCCAGCTTCTGCCGCAGCGTATCGGCCAGCTCGCGCATGGTCGCCCGGTCGGCGTCGGCCAGGTGCGCCGCGATCACTCGCACGTCCTTCACCGTGCGGGCCTGCTCCATCAGATCTCCGGCCTGCGAGCGCGCCGATTTGCGTTTCATCGCTTCCAGCTGCCGCTCCAGTTGCTTCACGTTGCCTTCGAGCCGCTCGAGCGCCGGCACCACGTCGCCGGTGCCCACGCCCAGCCGCGCCGCCGCCGCTTCCAGCGTCGAAAGCGCCCGGCCGTAGTTTTCCACCGCCGCTTCGCCCGTGATCGCCTCGATCCGGCGCACGCCCGCCGCCACCGATTCCTCGACGATCACCTTGAAAACGCCAATGTCGCCGGTGCGCCGCACGTGCGTCCCGCCGCACAGCTCCCGGCTGTAGAAACCGCGCTCGTCGGCCGGGTCGGGGACGGTCACCATCCGGACGTTCTGCTCGGGATATTTCTCGCCGAAAAAGGCCAGCGCGCCGGAGCTGACCGCCTGCTCGAGCGTGGTGACGTCGGTCTTCAGCTCGCGATTCTGCAGAATCTCCCGGTTCACCTGCCGTTCGATCTCCCTTAGCTCCTCGGGATCGAGCGGCGCGAAATGCGAGAAATCGAATCGCAACCGGTCCGGCGCCACCAGCGAGCCGGCCTGCTTCACGTGACTGCCCAGCAGGTTGCGCAGCGCCGCGTGCAGCAGATGCGTTGCCGTGTGGTTGCGCCGGGTGCTGTCGCGCCGCGCCGCGTCGGCCACCGTGGTCACGCGGTCGCCCACCGCCAGCGGATGCCGCGCCACCACGCGATGCGCGATCAGCCCCGTCACCGGATAGTAGGCGCCGCGCACTTCCGCCAGCAGCCGCTGGTGCTCCTCGTCGTAGATTCCGCCCACGTCGGCCACCTGGCCGCCCGCTTCCGCGTAGATCGACGTCCGGTCGAGCACCAGTTCGCATTCCGTGCCCGGCTCGACGCGGTCGGTTGGGCCCTCCTGGTCGACGATCGCCAGGATCTTGCAGTCGCGCGCCGTGGTGCCGTAGTAAAAATCCGGCTCGGTGCGGAAAGTTTCCGCCAGGTGCGCGTAGGCGGGCCGCGCGGCCTGCTTCGAGACGCCTTTCCATGAAGCCTTCGCCCGCTCGCGCTGCTTTTCGAGTTCCCCCTCGAATTCCTGCTCCGCGTCCGCGGCCACCGCCCAGCCGCGCTGCCCGGCCAGGTCGAGCACGAAGTCCGGCCGCAGGCCCAGCGTGTCGTAAGCGTAGAAGAGGTCCACTCCGCCGACGCGCGTCGGCCCTCCGGCCTCCGCCGAGTCCTGGAGCCGTTTCTCGAACGCGCGCACCGCCGGCACCACCAGCCGCGCGTACTTTTCCTCTTCCTCGCGCAACACCATCGCCACCCGCGCGATCGACTGCTCCACTTCCGGGTACGGCTCCTTCATCAACTCCGCTACGTCGCCCGCCAGCCGGTAGAGAAACGGCTCATTCAGCCCCAGCCGCCGCCCGTGATCGATGGCGCGGCGCACGATCTTCCGCAGGACGTAGCCGCGCCCCTCGTTCGAGGGCAGCACGCCGTCGGAAACCAGAAACGTTGCCGCGCGGCTGTGGTCGGCCAGGATGCGCAGCGAGACGCTGGTCTCCTCGTCGTCGCCGTACGGTTTGCCCGAAAGCTCGCTCGCGGCGTCGATGATCGGCCGCAGCAGGTCCGTCTCGAAATTGCTCAGCTTGCCCTGCAGCACCGCCGCCACGCGCTCGAGTCCCGCGCCGGTATCCACCGACGGCCGCGGCAGCGGATTCATCGCCCCGCTCGCGTCGCGGTTGTACTGCATGAAGACGAGGTTCCAGATCTCCACGTAGCGCCCGCAATCGCAGGGAAACTTGCAGTCCTCGTGACCCTGCTCGCTGGCGTGCGACCCGAAATCGTAAAAAAGCTCCGAGCACGGGCCGCAGGGACCCGTATCGCCCATGGCCCAGAAATTGTCTTCGTCGAAGCGCGCGATGCGTTCCGGCTCTGCTCCGGCAATCTCGCGCCACAGCGCGAACGCCTCGTCGTCGCTCACGTGCACGGTGAAATAGAGCCGCTCGGGCGGCAGCTTCCACACGCCGGTGGTCAATTCCCAGGCATACCCGATCGCCTCGCGCTTGAAATAGTCGCCGAAGCTGAAATTCCCCAGCATCTCGAAAAACGTGTGATGCCGCCGCGTTCGCCCCACCACTTCCAGGTCGTTGTGTTTCCCGCCGGCCCGGACGCATTTCTGGCACGACGTGGCGCGCTTGTATTCCCGCTGCTCCACGCCGAGGAACACGTCCTTGAACTGGTTCATCCCCGCGTTGGCGAAGAGCAGCGTCGGATCGCCCGCGGGCACCAGCGAGGAGCTGCGCACCACGCGATGGCCGTTGCGCGCGAAAAAGTCGAGAAACGAACGCCGAATGTCGTTGCCGGTCAAAGAAGGCTCCTCTCCAGCGAGTGGCGGCGAACCGCGCGGGCTGGCGCCCGTGCCGCCGGGCAGTTGGCTGCGCTGCCGGATTGCGGAAATCACCGCGCGGGCGCGAACGTCGGAATTATCGCAAACGCTCCCCGCCCCCGCAATGCGCCCCGCCAGACGTGGCTGGCGGACGCGGCGGTTGAAATGGAAACGACCTGATTCCCGGCAGGGGCGACCCTGGATGTCGTTCGCCGCGACCAGCGCAGCGAATCGCCGGCCGCGCCTACTGCCCGCCGCCGGCCAATGCCGGCTGCGCGTTCACCTGCCGCAGCGTCAGCCAGTCGGTCTGCGCGCGGTCCCACTCCTGGATCAGGAATCCGTAGGTTTCGAAGAACTGGCGCACCTTCGGCCGCGGCCACCCGGCGATCGTGTCGAGGATCGGCACCAGCACCGACAGCGCGTTCGCCCCCAGCACCGTGCGCTTGGCGATCTGCGCCACGTGCCGCGTCTCCGAGACGGCGATCGTCAGCCCCTCGCGCGCGTTCAGTTCCAGCATCACGTGGATGTCGGAACTGCCGTCGCCCGAATACACCACGTGGTCGGGCCCGATCTGCAGGTCGGCCATCAGTTGATTCAGGATCACCACCTTGCCGTAGCCGGCCGTGGCGCGAACCAGCGTTTCGATCTCGCCCTTCTCGCTGTAGCGAAATTCCGTGCCGAAGATGTGATCGCGCGGCACGATGCCTTCCAGCGCCGACTGGATCACCTCGGCGGGTCCTGCCGACAGAATGTAAAAATCGAAATGGTGGCCGTCGATGCCGCGATCGAGAATTTCGTAGAGCAGCCGGATGTTGTCCTTCAGCCGGATGCGCTTGCCGACCTCGACCAGGTGTTCCCGGCGCACGCGCGTCCGGTACTCGGGGTCGTGCAGCAGCAGGTAGGCGAGTTCGGCGCCTTGCTGCACCAGATTCAGCTGCGCCATTCCCTCCCGTTTGCGCTTGAAATCCTCCGGCGGCACGCCGATGATCTCGCTCAACACGTAGCCGCTGTCGTTGAATGTCAGCGTCTGATCGAAATCGCTGGCAAGCAGATAGCGTTTCATCTTCTCGTTCGTCACCTTTCCGTTCTTCCCGGTCTTATGACTCATGGGAACCCGGCACCTCTCGTCGTCTTCTGGAGTCGCGGCCGTCCCGCTGCCGGCCGTGGGCCGTTTCTTTCAGTATAGATGCGCCGGCGTTTCGCCCGGCTGCCGCGCGCGCGAACAAGTCGCAAAAGCAGCCCACGCAATCGCTCTGCCGCGCTTTTCCCGCCGTGCCAAACCCTCATCTTTCCTTCTTATTCCGCGATTTCCTCTCCAATTGTGAATAAATGGAAACATTTTGTGAATCTCCGCTTCCCCAACCGGCGGCGTCTTCCCGGCTCGCACCAACCGCCGCGGGCAACGGTGAGCTCGCCGCTCGGTCAGTCCGCCTGTTCCCGTTACAAACGTCGTTGACGCTGTTCCTTGGCGGGTATATGTATATGGCCTCTGGTCGTGTTACGCTTCCCCGGGTCGCTGGTAGTTCTGCGCAAACCTTGCAGCGTGGGCTGAAGCGCGGCGGCTCCGTTTCCCAGTTTCCAGGAGTGACGATGGATTTCAAAAAACTGCGCCTGCCCGCCATGGTGTTTTTCCTTGCCGGAGCGGTGGCCCCGGCCCTCCTTTCCCGCACGAGCAACGCGAAGCCGGCTCCGCCCGCCGCCGCCGTAACCGCTGCGAATCGCGCCATGGCGGCGTCCGTCAATCCGAATACCATCGTTCTCTCGCAGACAGCCTGGACGCCGCTCGGTCCGCAGCCCGCCGTGCCGCTGCCGGGCGATCCGCACATGGGCTATCCGGTGGTTTCCGGCCAGGTGAACGCGCTCGCCTACGATCCGCGCGACACCACCGACCAGACCATCTATCTCGGCTCGGTCAATGGCGGCCTCTGGGTCACCACCGACGGCGGCCAGTCGTGGAAAGCGCTCACCGATATTCAGCCTTCGCTGGCCGTCGCCTCGATCGCGCTCGATCCCTCCACCAATCCCTCCACGATCTACATCGGCACCGGCAAGCTCGACCGATACGGTTACCCCTCCACTGGCGCCGGCGTCCTGAAATCCACCGACGGCGGCAAGACGTGGACGCAGGATCAGACCTTTGCCCAGATCATCTCGGCCAATCCGAGCGACGCCTGGCCCTACATCGGCTCGCTGGCCGTTGCGCCCAATAACAACCAGATCCTGCTCGCCGCGGTCGAGTCCTACAATCCCAGTTCGCTGCCGGGAGGCATCTGGCGCTCGACCGATGGCGGCAGCACCTGGTCTGTGGCGCTGAAGGAAGCGGCGAACACGAACGCGGGCTCCGATATTCCCGCCGGCACGAGCGTCGTGTTCGATCCTGCCGTGCCCGATCAGGCCTTCGCCGTGCTCGGCGACGCCGGTGCAAACGCGGCCAACGGTGTCTACGAATCGAGCGACGACGGCGCCACCTGGACGCTTCTCAAGTCGCTGACGAATTTCGGCCACGCGAAGCTGGCGCTCTCTCCGCCGACGTCCACGGCCAGCGGCGTTCTGGTGGTTTCGATTGCCGACAGTTCCAGCGCTTCCATCAACCTGCTCGGCGTCTACTCGGCCCCGATTGCCACCGGCGGCGCCGTGGGCACGTTCACCCAGATGACCGCTGTTCCCGATTTCTGCGGCAACGCGTCCACCTACCAATCGCAGTTTTTTGGTTGCGCCGTCGATATGGCCGTTGGCGTCAGCCCAGACAATCCCCGGCTGGTCTACCTCGGGGGTTCGAACCTGTACGGTGGCGACTCGTTGATCGTTTCGAGCGACGGCGGCAGCACCTGGTCGCCCGATCTCTACGCCGGCAACGGCGCCTGCACCTCAAAAACCTCTTCGGGCCAGTGCATCAACGCCAACGGCCAGCTCCAGACCGGCACGCGCGCGATCGCGTTTTCACCCGATGCCAAGATGCTTGCCGTCGGCAACGCGGGCGGCGTCTGGACCACAAGCAACGTCGGCGCCAGCGCCAACGTCACCTGGAACGACCTGAACGCCTCGCTCGCCATCACGCAATTTTCCGCCGGCATCGCCATCTTCCCCGATAATCCGAATCTGGGACTCGGCGGCAGCGTGGGGGCCGGCGCGCTGGAATATGGGGGCAGCCCGCGATGGACCGCGAAGCTCTGCGCCAGCGGCGGCTACACGGTGGTGACTCCCGATGGCTCGACCGCCTATGTCGCCTGCGGCGACAACGGCGGCGTTTATTCCCTCAGCTCTTCCGGCACGTTGAAGTGGGCGGCGAACGGCATCGGCTCCTGCACCAGCACCGCCGCCGCGGGCTGCTACAGCGCGAATCCCATCGCGCCAATCGCGATCGACGTGCTCAATCCCTCCACCCTCTACTTCGGCGCCAATGTCCCTGGGGCGACCGCCGTCATCTACCAATCGACCGACGGTGGCGATTCGTGGCAGTCGGTTTCCCCCACCATCTCGAATGGAGCGACGGCGAACGTGACAGGCATTGCCGTCTCGCCGACCAACGACAATGTGGTCTACGCGGGGTCGTCCGACGGCAGCGTCTGGATGACGAGCGACGCTCTCGACGGTTCCGGTTCGAAGTGGCAGTCGGTCTTTTCCCTGGCGCTCGCTCCTGCGGTCTCCGATATCGCGGTCGATCCCAGCTTGGCGAGCATCGCCTACGTTTCCTACGCCGTCCCCGGAGTCGGGGCTCCAGGTATCTACGAAACCAGCGACAGCGGCCGGAATTGGTCCAGCATCTCGGGCAATCTGCCCGGTCTCGCCGTGAACGCCTTCGTGGTCGATCCCTACGTGGCCAACACGATCTACGCGGCTACCGGCAAGGGCGTCTACGTCACCAGCGATGACGGAACCATCTGGTCGCCGCTCGCCACCGGCCTGCCCAACGTTCCCGTCACCGGCATCACGCTCGATGCCAAATCGCGCACGCTCTGGGCCGCCACCGATGGCCGCGGCATGTGGGCGCTGCAACTCCCGCAAGTCACCGTCCCGCCGACGGCGATTCCTTCGCCCGCCAGCCTCAATTTCAGCAACGTGGACGTTGGCTCGGCCAGTGCCGCACAGACGGTCACCGTCACCAACAACGGCGGCAGCACCTTGAATTTCTCCTCGATCGTCGTTGCCAGCCCGTTTGCCGAAACGAACGACTGCGGCACCTCGCTGCCGGTCGGCTCCAACTGCTCGATTCAGGTCACCTATACCCCGTCCGGTACGGGCAGCGTCGGCACCTCGCTGTCGATCAACGGCAACCTCCGGCTCAGCCAGCAGGTCCCCGTCTACGGTTCCGGCCAGGATTTTTCCGTTTCCGCTGAGAACGGCTCCGCATCGGCGGCAGCCGGTCAGGTGGCGATCGACAAGATCGACGTGAAGCCTTTAGGCGTCGACGGTTTCACCGACCCGGTTTCGCTCAGCTGTTCCGGCGTGCCGTCGGAAACCGCCTGCGCCCTGATTCCCGATTCCGTCACGCCCGGCACCGGCACGTCCACCGTCACGCTTAACATCACCACCACCGCGCCCTCCGCCGTCGTGCCGCTCTTCGGCCCCGGTGGTCCCGGCACGATGACGCTGGCCCTGTGGGCGGCGCTGCTTCTCGTGCTCGCTATGCTCGTTGCTCTGGCGGGCAAGGCGCGCAAGCGGCTCGGCTTCGCGTTCGCTTCCGGCGCACTGCTCCTCTGCCTGCTGGTTCCCGTGGTTTCCTGCGGCGGCGGATCGCACAATCCCGGCACGCCGCCCGGCACCTACACTGTCACCGTCACCGGCAAATCCGGGTCGTTGACGCACTCGGCCACGGTTTCGTTGACCGTCACCAAGCCGACATCCTAGTCGAGCGGCGGCGGCAGCTGTGGCGGGGCCCCCGGCTCCAGCAGCCAGATTCGTGTGACCTGCACCCCGTCCGGCACGGGAAGCGTCGGCGCCTCGCCGGTCACCGGCAAATCCGGGTCCTGCAAGGGAAATCCCCGCGGCTGCCGCGCAGCCGGAAAGCTGGAGCGCGCGCCGCGCCCTTCCGATCTCCGGCGAGCCGAACGCGGCAAACGAGTCTTGCCACGAGGCCATGCGGTAGGTACACTCCTGCCGTCATGAGATACGCTACGTTTTTCCTTGGATTGCTGATGGCGACCGCCTTCGTTCCCTCTCTTTTCGCACAGATGCCGCACAGCGCCCTCGACCGCACCGACGCGCGCTCGATGGTTATCTCGCGCCGCGGCATCGTGGCCAGCGACCAGGTGCTGGCCTCGCAGGCGGCCGCGGAGATCCTGGCTCGCGGCGGTTCGGCGGCCGACGCCGCCATCGCCGCCAACGCCGCCATGGGCGTGCTCGAGCCGATGCTCAACGGCATCGGCGGCGACCTCTTCGTGATCGAATACAACGCGAAGACGGGCAAGCTCACCGGCCTCAACTCCAGCGGATGGGCGCCCGAAAAGCTCACCCCGGCCTTCCTGCGCGGCAAGGGCTTCAAGAAGATGCCGCAATTCGGCATCGACTCGGTCACCGTGCCCGGGGCCGTGGCCGGCTGGTGGGCGTTGCACAAGCGCTTCGGCAAGCTGCCCTGGAAAGAGCTGTTCCGCCCCGCGATCTATTTCGCCACTCACGGATACCCGGTCACCCAGTTCGTCGCCGCCTACTGGAAATACGCGCAGCCGCGGCTCGAAAAGGGCATCAATACGCAGGTGTTTCTGCCGGGAGGAGAAGCGCCGAAGGTGGGCCAGATCTTCCGCAATCCCGCCTACGCCAAGGCCCTCGAACTGATCGCCAACGACGGCCCCGAAGCCTTCTACCGCGGCCCGATCGCCAAGGCGATTCTCGCCACGTCCCAAAAAGCCGGCGGCGTGATGAGCGCGGCCGACCTCGCCGACTTCAAGCCGCAATGGGTGAAGCCGATCTCCACCACCTACCACGGCTGGCAGGTCTACGAGCTGCCGCCGAACGGCCAGGGCATGGCGGCGCTCGAGATGCTCAACATCATGGACCGCTTCCCGCTGGCGAAATACGGCTTCCTCAGCGCCAAGGCGTTCGACATCAAGATGGCGGCTCAGCAGCTCGCCTATTCCGACCTGGCGCGCTACATCGGCGACCCGCGAATGGTTCGCGTGCCGGTGCAGGGAATTATTTCCAAGGCTTACGCGGCCAAGCGCGCCGCGCTGATCCAGCCCGGCCAGGCCAGTTGCCACGTCAGCGCCGGCAATCCCTGGCCCTATAACGGCGACACTACCTACATGACGACGATCGATAGCCACGGCAACATCGTCTCGCTGATCCAGAGCCTCTACGAGGGTTTCGGCTCGTTCGTCGTCGTCAAGCCCTACGGCTTCCCGTTGCAGGATCGCGGCGCGCTCTTCAATCTCGACGCCAAGAGTCCCGACGTCCTCGCCCCGCACAAGCGCCCGTGGCACACGATCATTCCCGCCTTCATGCAGAAGGGCCCGCTGCACATCGGCTTCGGCATCATGGGCGGACTCAACCAGCCGCAGGCCCACGCCCAGTTCGTCTCCGACGTGGTCGACTACGGCATGGACCTGCAGGGCGCGCTCGAAGCTCCGCGCTTCACCAACGCCGGCCTCGACGGCTGTAATTTCTATATAGAGGATCGCGTGCCCAAATCCGTTCGCGACCGGCTGACGAAAATGGGCTACAGGCTCCGCGTGCGCGGCGCCTTCGCCACGGCGATGGGAGGCGGCCACGCGGTGATGTACGATTCGGCCACCGGAATGAAATACGGCGCCTCTTCACCGCGCAAGGATGGCGCCGCGATTCCCGAGCCCGAGCCGATCTTCAAGCAACGCAAGAAATAAGGAATCGGCGATTCCCGCCCGGCGGCGCTGCCACTCCGGCCGTGCCGCCGGGCAACCGTCCCGCCCGCGTCCCCGCACATCCTCGCCGCCCGGGGCTTGCGCCGCGCTCCCCGGATTCCTATGCTGTACCCGCCATGTCGAAAACCCCGCGCCAGCTCACCAATCCCGCCGAGCTTTACGACGCGGCCGTCGGCGCGCTCGCCCGCCGCGCCCATTCCGTCCGCCAGATGCGCCAGTATCTGGAGCGCCGGTCCGGCGATGCCGACATGGCAGCCTCCGTCCTCGCCCGGCTCCGCTCCGAGGGTCTGGTCGACGACGCGCGCTACGCCAGGCAGTTTGCCCGCGACCGCTCCGCCAACCGCCGCCAGGGCCGTTTCCGCATCACGCGCGAGCTGCGCGCCCGCGGCGTTACCGACCGCTTCATAGACGCCGCGCTCGAGGAACTCGCGCCGGAAACCGACGAGCCGGCGATGATTCGCCGCCGCATCGCCTCCTGGCTGCGCCGCCACTCCGTCGCCGATCCGGCCACGCTCGATCGCCGGCGCACCGCGTCGCTCTATCAGAGCCTGCTCCGCGCCGGGTTTCCCGGCCCGCTCATCCGCAACGAACTGCATCGCCTTGGCCGCCCGGAAGATCCGGCTGCCGGTTCGGACGACGGCGAGGAATAGGCCGTCGGTGCGCGAACCGCCGCAACCGCCCCACCCCTCTTTACGTCTCAGTAGCTGGTATGGGCGGGACAGGAGGAACGGTGATGTCAAAAGAGGTGCTGAGCAGAGGGAGATTGTTGGCAGTGCTTTGCGTGCTGGCCATGGCGCTGGGCGTGGTGGCGGCTGGAGCGGCGCAGCAGCCAGCCGACGTAGCCGGGGTCTGGACACTCACCATCGAGGGACGGCGCGGCGAGATGACGCAGACGCTCACGCTCAAGCAGTCCGCCGAGAAGATCACGGGCACGCTCAAGGGCCGCCGCGGCGAAGACAATCTGGAAGGCACGGTGAAAGGCGACAAGATCGATTTCACCGTCAAGCGCGACACGCCTCACGGAGAGTTCACGCAGCAATACAAGGGCACCGTGCAGGGCGATTCGATGAAGGGAACCCTCCACATGTTCCGCTTCGACATCAACTGGACCGCCACGCGCCAGAAATAGCCGAGCGCCATTCAGGTTGACGCTAGGAGGTCGCCGGGAGACCTCTTATACTAGGGGTTTGTCCAAACCCGTCTTTTGCGGACTGGCGAGAAACGGCCCGCAAATGGCATCATTCGTGGTCGCGCTGTCGGGTGGTTGCATAGCGCCCTCGATGGGATGCGTGGGAGAAAACAGGAGGGGGCGCCCGGACGTGAGGGACATCCCAAAAAGGCTGCTTGGCAGTTTACTGTTTCTGGTGCTTGGTTTCATGGTGGGATGCGGGGGCGGGGGCAGTTCTTCCACCGGCGGCCCGCTGTCGGTGAGCATATCGCCGGCCGGAGCCGTGGTTTCCCTGGGCGGCACGCAGCAGTTCACCGCGACGGTCACGAACGACCCGAAGAATGGCGGCGTCACGTGGACGCTGACGGTGAACGGCGCCGCCTGCTCGCCTTCCTGCGGTTCGCTTTCCCTCACCACCACCGCCAGCGGCACGGCCACCACCTACACCGCGCCGGCTTCCTCCCTGTCCGTCGTGCTCACGGCCACCTCGGTCACCGATGCCACCGTCATTGCCCAGGTTCCCATCACGGTGACCGGATCGACCGCCGTTTCCGTGGTGCCGACCACGGCCACCGTGCAACTCAATAACGGCGTGTCCACCACGGGCTATACGCAGCAGTTTGCCGCCACCGTGGCCAACGATACCTCCAACAAGGGCGTCACCTGGTCCCTCAGCCAAAACGGCGCCGCCTGCGCGCCGGCCTGCGGCTCGGTTTCTCCCACCAGCACCGCCGACGGCGTTGCCACCACCTATACCGCTCCGCCCACCGCGCCGTCTTCCACTGCCCCCGTCACGTTGACGGCCACCTCGGTGGCTTTCCCCGGCCAAACCGCCTGGGCCACGATCACGATTGAGGGCGGCCTCACCGTTTCCGTCACGCCCACCTACGTCGCCAACGTTCCCGAAAAGGGCACGCAGACCTTCATTGCCACGATCGCCAACGACACGACGAACGCCGGCGTTACCTGGACGTTGACGCAGAACGGCAAGTCCTGCTCGCCCGGTTGCGGCACGGTTTCCCCGACGAGCACGACCAGCGGCGTCGCCACCACCTATACCGCGCCCAGCTCCTCGACCACGGTGACGCTGACGGCCACGTCGGTCGCCGATAAATCGGTCTCGAGCTACGCCACCATCATCGTGCAGGGAATCACCGTCACCGTCGCCCCCACCAGCGGCAACATCTACGAAGGACAGACGGCGGATTTCGTCGCCAATGTCACCAACGACGTCGCCAATGGCGGCGTCACCTGGAAACTCACCGAGAACGGCAGCTCCTGCTCTCCTGGCTGCGGCACCCTTTCGCCCACCAGCACCGCCAGCGGCGTTACCACCACCTACACCGCTCCGGCCACCGTGAAAACGCCCGCCGTGCTCGATATCACGGCCACTTCCGTCACCGATACGTCGCAGTCCGACTCGGCCACGCTCAATCTCTATCCACCCATCGGCGTCAGCGTCTCGCCGGCCACTGCCTCCGTGGCCATCGGCAGCGGCCGCCGCACCACCTTCAGCGCCACGGTGGCGAACGACCCCACGGACTCCGGCGTCAACTGGACCCTCACGCAAAGCGGCAAGGACTGCATCCCTGGCTGCGGCAACGTCTCGCCCACCAGCACCACCAGCGGCCAGGCGACCACCTATTTTGCGCCCAGCGCCATGCCCAGTTCCGCCACGGTCACGCTTACCGCTACCGCGGTGATGGACGTCAGCAAGACCGGCTCCGCCACCGTCACCCTCGGCTCCTCGTCGCCCGCGGCGAAGTTCTCCGGTTCCTACGCCTTTGCGTTCAACGGCTCCAGCTCGGCCGGGCCGGTCGCTACGGCGGGTTCATTCACCGCCGATTCCACCGGCAACATCACCGGCATCGAGGATGTCAACGGCCCCTCCGGCGTCGTTACCGCCCAGCCGTTTACCGGCACCTACACCGCCCAGCCCGGCGGTACCGGCGGCTTCACGCTCACCAGCGCCCAGGGAACGCCGCTCGGCACGTTCCAGTTTGCCTTCGACGCCTCGGGCAAGCAGGCGCAGTTCACTGAAACCGATTCCTCCGGCGCCCGCGGCTCCGGCTTGATGGTGCGCCGCACCCTCAGCTCGTTCACGCCCGCCACGCTCAGCGGTTCCTACGCTTTCGGCGTTTCCGGCGCCAACGCGCGTGGCGCGCGCCTCGCTCTGGCCGGCCGCTTCCAGGCAAACGGCAAGGGCGGCATCAGCGCCGGCCTGCTCGATTCCAACGATGCCGGTAACCTTTCTTCCGGCACGCCGTTCAACGGCTCTTACTCGATCTCTTCCGCCGGCCGCGGCACGCTCACAGCCGTCACGCAAAACGGCACGCTGCACTACGCCTTCTACGTCGCTTCGCCCGGCCGGCTGTTCCTCATCAGCACCGATCCGGGCGCAACCGGAGCCATGACGAGCGGCAGCGCCCTGGCGCAGTCGTCGCAAATGGCCGGCGCGTTTTCCGATGCCTCGCTTTCCGGCCCCGCCGTCATCCGTTTCGCGGGTCTCAGCGGCACTGCGGGATCGAAAGTTGCCGCCGGCTTGGTGAATTTCGACGGCCATGGCGGCCTGCAATACAGCATCGACGAAAACGACGGCGGCAAGCCGCTCGCGCTCTCGGGGAAGGGCAGTTACACCGTCCAGCCCACCGGCCGCGTCACGATGACGCTCGATTCCCTCGGCAGCCCGCTGGTCTCCTACCTCACGGCGCGCAATCAGGCGCTCGTCGTCGGCACCGGGAGCGGAGTTTCGAGTGGCCGCCTGCTGGCGCAGGCCGCCGGACCGTTCGACAACTCCTCGCTTTCCGGCAGCTACATCCTGCGGACCATCGCCGCGCCCGGCGCCTCGTCGCCGATTGAGTGGGGCATGATCACCAGCGCCGGCCAGGGACAACTCGATGGCAGCGCCGCCGGCCTCAGCGGAAAGGGCGTTCGTCAGCCCGCCGGCAGCTTTACCGAAACCTACGCTGTCTCCCCAAGCGGCCGTGCCGCGCTGGGCAACAGTTTCGTGGTGCTCTACCTCGTTTCTCCGTCCCGAGCGGTCGCCATCAACATGACGCCCGGCCTCACCGCTCCCACGCTGAGCGAAATCGTCAAGTAGTCATCTGGAAGAGAAGGGAAATCCCGGAAGGAAAAAACGCCTCAGCTTTGTTGAGTCTTTTGCCGCGGCTCCAGCAACCCGCCGAACCACGCCCCGACCACCCCGCCCGCCAGCGGGCCTACCCACCAGACGCCCTGATTCGTCCAGTGGCTCATCACCAGCGCCGGTCCGAACGCCCGCGCCGGATTCAGCGCCGCGCCGCTTAGCGGCAAAGCCACCAGCGCCGCCGCGGCCACCGTCGCCCCCACGGCCCAGCCCGAAGGCTTGCCCGTCGCCGTTGTGGTGCGGAAGAAGACGAGCACCACGGCACCGGTCAGCACCGCTTCCAGCACCATGCCCTGCGCTCGCGTCAGGCTCGACGCCAGCGCCGGCGTGCCCAGCCCCGCCGCCTGCCATGCCGATTCCGGCAGCACGGACGCGATCACGTCGGCTGCGGCAATGCCGCCTGCCAGTTGCACCAGCGTGTAACCGACCAACCGCCACGCGCCGATCTTCCGCGTGGCCCACGCCCCCAGCGTCACCGCCGGATTCAGATGCCCGCCGGAGACCGGACCGAAGATCTCCACCGCCGCGGCCACCGCCAGCCCATAGGCCAGCGCGGCGCCCACCGTGCCGAGCACCGGCTGTCCCGCCGCCTTCAGCCACGGATTCACCGAAAGCGCTCCGGCGGCGATGAAGACCACGAAGAAGGTTCCGGCGAATTCGGCGGCGAGTTGTTGAGCGGCGCGGCGCACGTTGAAATCGGTCTCTGGAGGCGGGGATTGTAGTCAATCCGGACCCCGCGCGTCAAAAAAAGAGCAATCTTGCATCCCAAGTGGGCCCTGGAGCGCCACCCTTCAGGGTGGCACATCTCTCTGCTCCAGCGAGGCCGCGATACGCCCTGCAAAAATAACTCGATGGATTGCGAAAGGAGGTTTCCTGCCCGCGACCGAAGCCCCTCGTCACTGTTTCTTCTTGGCGGGATCGGGATACGGCTGTTTCAGCGCCTTGTTGATGGCGTTTTCGATTCGTGCTTCGCCAAAGATCCCGGAGCCGTCGGTCTGCAAGCGCTCGATCCCGCGGCGATCCACCACGATGAACGTTGGAATGAACTCCAGGTGCAGTTCCGTACCCAGCTTGAAGCGGGGATCGATCGTCTGCACCCAGTCCATGTGATGCTTGGCAACGTACGTTTTCCATGCCGCCCGGTTGCCGTCGTCGCTGATGCCGACGATTTCCACCCGCCCCTTGTAATGCTTCGCGATGTCCTTCACCATTGCCACCGACTCGCGGCACGCGGGGCACCACGTGGCCCAGAAATCCAGCAGCGCCACCTTGCCTGCCAGCGATGCCGGCGTGACCGTGTTGCCCTTGAGCGTGGCGAGGGAAAAGTCCGGCAGATACGGTTCCCAGGCGCGGGAGGGGTTGGCGATTATCCGGCGGGCCTGTGCGACCGTCGCCGGCGCGGCGCCGGGAAGCGCCACATAGGATTTCAGCTTCGCCACGCCTTCTGCCACGCGTTTCTCCCGCAGCAGAAGCACGCCCAGGTCGAAATTGGCGTCGACCAGCGAGGGATCGAGCTGAAGCGCCTCGCGGAAATCGCCCGCGGCCTTCCGCAGCTTGTTGTCTTTCGAACCATTCGCCATCTGGGAGAGCAACACGCCTCGCGCCAGATGCACGTTCGCCTCGTTTTTCTTGTTCGATCCGGCGGCTTTCAACGCGTGGTCGTCCTCATGCAGTGCGCCCGACAGGTCGCCCATGCGCCGCTTCACATCCGCCATCGCCAGGTAACAGGCGTAGCAGGTGTGATGCGAGATCTTGTCGGCTTTCTGGAAGTCCTTCATCGCTGCCGGCAGTTCGTTCGTCCGCAGCAGCATTGCGCCCTGCGAGAAATATTCGGCAAGCTTCGCGGCGTCGATCGCTTTCTTGTGTCTGCCGCTCGCACGCGCTGGCGCCGTTGTCAGCGCCAACAAAAAAAGGCAAGCAACAATCCGCCACATGGATTCCGCCTCGTTTTGGAGTGTGCGCCGGCATTCTATCCCCGGCCTCTGGCGGAATCAACGCCTCCCGAACCACGCTTCCCGAACCAGGAACAGACGTCAAATTTCCTTACGTGCCGGAAAGCGGCCACAAATTCTTGCGCTACGAATTGAGGAGGAAGAGAGAGCGATTCCTCGAAGGAAGGGAACCCGGCTGAAATCAGCAGACGAGGCCGTTCCCGAGCAAGCGCCCGGGAACGGCCGGTGAGCCGTCAAATATGTTGCGAACTACCGTCCCGCGCCGGCGGCCTGGCTCACATAGGTCAGCCAGCCGTGCGTGTCCGCCTTTTCGCCGGCGGTGATGGCGAGAAATGCGGTTTGCAACCGCTCCGTGATCGGCCCGCGCCTTCCGGCGCCGACCTTCACCTTGTCGACCGACCGGATCGGCGTGATCTCTGCCGCCGTTCCGCAGAAGAAGATCTCGTCGGCGATGTAGAGCATCTCGCGCGGGACCGGCTGCTCCACCACCGGCAGCTTGAACTCCTCGCAGAGCGTCACGATCGTCGATCGCGTGATGCCCGGCAGCAGCGAATTGGCCAGCGGCGGCGTCCACACACGCCCGTCGTAGACGACGAAGATGTTCTCGCCCGACCCTTCCGACACCAGCCCCTGCGTATCGAGCGCGATCCCCTCCACGTAGCCGTTCGTCCTCGCCTCCATGCGGATCAGCTGCGAGTTCATGTAGTTGGCGCCGGCTTTCGCCATCTGCGGCAGCGTGTCGGGAGCCGCGCGCCGCCACGAGCTGACGCAGACGTCCACGCCCTCCTTCAGCGCCTCCTCGCCCAGGTACCGGCCCCATGGCCAGCAGGCCATGTACGTCTCCACCGGGCTGCCCTTCGGGTCGACGCCCATCTCGCCGTAGCCCAGCAGCACCACCGGCCGGATGTAGCACTCCTCCATCTTGTTCGCGCGCACCAGTTCCACCGCCGCATTCGTCAGCGCGTCCAGATCGAACCCGAGTTCCATGCGGTAAATGTGCGCCGAGCGGATCAGCCGCTGCATGTGTTCCCGCAGTCGGAAAATCGCAGGTCCCTGCTTCGTCTTGTAGCAGCGAATTCCTTCGAAGACGGACGAGCCGTAGTGCACCACGTGCGACAGTACGTGGATTTGCGCCTCGTCCCAGGCCACCATCTTGCCGTTGTGCCAGATTTTCTCGGTTTTTTTGACCGGCATTGCGTCACTCCGCTTGGAGGGATTTCACCCCGTTCTGCCAATTCAAGAATGATGGGAAGCGAACCGCCCGAAAAGGGCCAAATTGGAGCGATGGGAAGGCTTTGCCGGAGCGCGTGCTCGGCTATCCCTTGGGTACTGCGTGCCGCTTTCCGGCTCGCATCGGGATTATAGCATAGGCGCTTGTGTGACACCGGGCCGCAAATCGCAGCTCGGAGCACATTGCCACGTGCCCACCACGTTGCGACGTGCCTCCTCGACCGAAAACTGCCGGTGCCTCGGTGGAATTGTCGGGACTCTGTGTCTCTATTTTGTCCCCGGCCCCGTGAACGAAAGCCCGTGCGGCGCCATCGTGTGGAAGATCTGCTGCATCTCGGCGACGCCCTGGTGTGAATGGCTCTCATACGCGCCCAACAGCACGAATGGGATGATCGCCACCAGTACCCAGATCTTCGCCCGCGACGACACCTTTTCCTCCGGTTCCCACCGGAACAGCCGTCGCGACACCTCGAACGCCACGATCACCGAGATCGCCAGCGCGATCAGGTCCGCGCCCACGCCCACCACGCCCGTCCCCATCACCATCGCCCGCTCCAGCCCGCTCACCAGATAGGTGGCCGGCAGGTAGAAGGCCGCGTGCTGCACCCACTGCGGGAAAACGGGCAGCGGAATCGTCGCGCCGGAAAAGAAGAAGAAGGCCGACCAGATCACGTTGTTGATCGCCTGCGTCTCCTGCATCGAGTTCGTCACGCTGGCCACGATCAGCCCGAACGCCGAAAACGCCGCCGAGCCCACCGTCAGCAGCAGCACCACGCTCAGCAGGTCGCCCCACTGCCGCATGCCGAACAGCCAGTACGCCGCCACGAACTCGATCAGGATCGTCGGAATCGTCAGCATGTAGTTCGAAAAAATGCTCGACGCCAGCAGCGGCCCCGCCCCGATCGGCGTCAGCCGGAACCGCCGCAGGATGCCCTGCTCGCGGAAGGAGACCAGTTGCATGCTCAGTCCCCAGAAGCTGCCCATCACCGTCAGCGCCAGCACCACGCCCAGCAGGTAGGTGATCGCCACCGGCCCGCCGCGGCCGAAGATCAGGAAAAAACCGAAGAGAAAGGCGATCGGCATCACCACGGTGAAGAAGACGAAAGCCTTGTTGCGCAGCGCGAGCCGCATGCGGACGCCGGTCAGTGCCATCGTTGCCGACATCGCGCTACTCCCTCAGCCGCCGGCCGGTCAGCTCGATGAACACGTCCTCGAGCGACGGCGTCGCGATTTCCAGCCCCTGCAGCTCGTTTCCTTCCGCTTCCAGGTGCTTCACCAGCGCCACGATCGTCTGCGGCACCTCGGAGGAATGCAGCACGTAGGTGCCGTCGAATTCGTGCAGGTCCGCCACGGCGTCCAGCTGCCGCAGCGCCCCGTTCGATTCCGGCCGCGCCAGCCGTACCTCGATGCGCGTGGTGCCGGCCGAGCTGCTCTTCAGTTCCCGCGGCGACCCGAGCGCGATCACCTGGCCGTGGTCCACGATCGCCACCCGGTCGCAGAGCCGTTCGGCTTCTTCAATGTAATGGGTAGTCAACAAAACGGTTTTCTTCTCCTGTCGCAGCTCGTCGATGATGGTATAGATTTCGCGCCGCACCTGCGGATCGAGGCCGCTGGTCGGTTCGTCGAGGAACACCACTTGCGGGTTGTTCACCAGCGCCATGGCGAGGGCCAGCCGCTGCTTCTGGCCGCCGCTGAGTTGGTGGTAGAAAGCCCGTCGCTTCTCGGTCAGCTGAAACCGCTCCAGCAGCCCCTCGGGATCGTTCCGCTGCTCGTAAAAACCCGCAAACAGCCGGATCGCCTCGTCCACGCGCAGCTTGTCGGGCAGGGAAGTGAGCTGCAGCACCGCCCCCACCATCTGCTTCAGCTTCGCGCTGTCCCGCTCAGGGTCCAGCCCGCACACCGAAACCTTGCCGCCGTCCGGCCGCCGCAGACCCTCCAGGATCTCCACGGTCGACGTCTTTCCGGCTCCGTTCGGCCCCAGCAGCCCAAATACCTCGCCTTCGCCCACCTCGAAACTCACGCCGCGGACCGCCTGCACCGCGCCGTAGTTCTTCACCAGATTGGCGACTTCTATGATGACTTCACTCACGAATGCTCCCACACTGCTTCGAATCAGAGAAAAGCACCAGCCGATATGATGTCGATACGCTTCGAATCCGGCGATCCGATTTTCGGGCGAGCCCTTTGCCCGTGGGATCTCTGCCCGTTCCTGCGTGGGCGGGACGGCTCCCCGGCCGGTTCGGGGACGCATCGCAAGGCCGCCGCTTTTCCTGCTAAGCCTTCTTGAACCTTCATCATAGCCGGACTGGCGCGGCAGGGCCACTCGAAATCGCAAATTCGCTCCCCGGGTCCCCGCCCACCTTGCAAAAAGTAGGAAACATCGTGCGGTTTTCCCTCATCTAATCGATTGAGATGACTAGAAGGAGACCGCAATGCAGTCCACCTTTAGAGCGGGAAAGGTGGCGTGTTCGGCCGGGGCAGCCAGTTTTCCGGGCCGGGCGCCGGGCAACGGCGGCACCAACGCCAGCCGTTATCTTTTCGTTCCATCGGCGGGCCGCACGGCAGTCTTTTTCTTGACCCCTGTAGTGGTAGTCCCCTACACTACGCAGGTTTTTTGGGAGTACCGGTTTGGCTTTCCTCCGGAAACGGGGAAATGCATTCTACCTCGTGCACAACGTCCGCCGCGCGGGCAAGGTGAAGCAGCTTCACCTCGCTTGTCTCGGCGACCGGCCGCGCCTCACCGACAAGGTGATTCGGGAGGTGCGCCGCAACCACCCCCTGCTCGAACTCAACTGGAACCAGCTGCGGCGGCAACTCGACAGTCGTGTTGCCCTTTTGGTGACCGATGGCGACTACCTCAACCGTCTGGTCCAGCATCTGCACAAGCTGAATCGGGAACTGGCCGACCTGGCGCCGCAGTTGTTGCGCTGGGGGGCAAGCGCGGATGCAACCGCCGAACTCGTTACCTTGCTCAAGCTCCTCCGTTCCACGGTCGATATCAAGCTCCGGCAGTTCGAACCGCTACCTGTAGTTTCTGGGTCGAGAAAGACCTTCCGTTAAGGAGGTCCACGTGGCAACCATGGTGGAACGTTTGGATCCTACGCGGCGCAGCACCGAAGCCGCGGAATTCGCTACGGCCTTGCGCCGGTCGATTGTCGGTCAGGACGAGGGTGTCCAGGCCGTCGTCGATCTGTACCAGGTCTTCCGCGCCGGCCTGAATGTGCACGGCCGGCCGGTGGGCAACCTGCTTTTCCTGGGCCCGACCGGCTCCGGAAAGACGCGCATCGTCGAAGCGACCGCCGAAGTCCTCTTCGGCGACCCGCGCGCGGTGCTCAAGGTGGACTGTGCCGAATTCCAGCATTCGCACGAGATTGCGAAGCTGATCGGTTCGCCGCCCGGCTATCTGGGCCACCGCGAGACCCATCCGTTGATCACCCAGGAGTCGCTCTCCCAGTGGCAGCGCGACGACATGAAGCTCTCGCTCGTCCTCTTCGACGAGATCGAGAAGGCTTCCGACGCGCTCTGGCAGCTCCTGCTCGGCATTCTCGACAAGGCCACGCTCACCCTCGGCGATAACCGCCGCGTCGACCTGTCCCAGGCGCTTATTTTCATGACGTCCAACCTCGGCGGCGTCGAGATCACCGAGCTGATGCGCGGCGGCCTCGGCTTCGTCCAGCCGGAAAACCGCCCGACGGATGAGCTCGATACGAAAGTCGACCGCACCGCCCGCGAGGCCGCCCGGCGCAAATTCTCGCCGGAATTCCTCAACCGGCTCGACAAGATCGTCGTCTTCCACGCGCTGCAGTCCGAGCAGCTCGAGGAGGTGCTCGATATCGAGCTGCGGCGGTTGCAGGATCGCGTGCTCTGCGGCGGCGGCGCAAGCGGAGGCCGGCGCTTCATCATCCACGTCACCGGCGGTGCTCGCCGCTTCCTGCTGCACGACGGCACCGACGTCCGCTACGGCGCGCGCCATCTGAAACGCTCCATCGAGCGCAACGTCGTCTATCCGCTGGCCAACCTGCTCGCCACGGGTCAGATCGCCACAGGCGACCTCGTCCGCGTCGACTGGTCGCCGGAGGGCTCGCCCGAGGGCCATCTCGACTTCTGGAAAGAAGCCGAGGGCGCGCTCATCCCGATGAGGCCGGCGCCGGTTGCCAAGGCTGCCGCGGCGCCCGAGCCGGCCGGCGAAGGGCATCCGGTGGAAGAGCCTGCGGTGGTCGTCGCCAAGACGGCGCCAGCGGCGTTCCATACGCCCATCTCCAGCTCGTCCGACGACCACTGAGTCCGCTTCATCGCCCGGGGCTCGCCTTCCTCGAAGGCAAGTCCCGGGCGTCTCATTTCGTTCACCTCTGTTCCCTCCGGCGTTACCCTTTGTCCCCAGCTTGCCAATAGCTCATCCGTTCTAGCCGTGCACCGCGACCCTTCAGGGCGGCATTTCTTTCAAAAATTCGCTCGCCGCTCGGTGAACGCTTCACATCGTGCGCGGCGGCAGGCCAGGATCGAGCACTTTTCGGGCGCTTTCGGCTCCGTTGACCGGCAGGCCATCCGGGTTCAGCAGGCCGATCTGCTCCAGCACGCCCGCCTGGTCCCAATAGATATGCTCGTGGGCGATCTTGCCGTCCTCCACTTTCACGACCACGACCACGGCCACTTCCACGCGCTTCCCGGTGGGCGCCACGCCCGGCAGCATCCAGTCGATCGGCTTGGTGTGGGTAAACCGGAGGACCATCTCGTCGACGACCTGATCGCTGCCGACCGTGCGGGAGACGTTGAGCATTTCGACGTCGGGAGGAAAGAATTTGCCCACCAGATGGTTGGCGTAGAAATTCCTCACGCCGTCGCGCCCCACTCCGCCGGCCATCACCGGCACGTGATTCAGGTGCGGATTGGCGGTCATCGTGGCCATCGTCGTTTCCAGGTCGCCATCCAACTCGGCCTGCACGTGTTTTTCAAACAGGTTCACCATCGCTTGCTGTTCCGGCGTCAATTTGCTCATGGTTGGCTCCGTGGTCGTGAAGTTTGAATTTTGTTCCGTGTGCCGAATGCCCGGCTTGTGAACGTGGGATCGCGGTTCGGGTGCCCCGCGTTCGTTTCTTGACCGTAGGGTCTTTTCTTGACCGCAGGGTATTTGCCTTTCGGCTTCTCCCCTGCGACCCGGCTTTTTCCTCGTCGTCGGCTTTCCCGCCCTGCGCGACTGTCATCCCGAACCCGGTCGGCGTTTTCTGCCGAACGGCGGTGAGGGATCTGCTTTCGGCGTGTTAGCCCAGTCCCCGGTTTTGCTTTTGTCTTATTTCGCAGGCGGATTTACCGTGCTCATCCCGCCGACGATCAGCCACACGCCATGCTCCCTGAGCCACGTGTGCGACAGCCGGTACGTGGTGGTGGATCGGGAACCATTCGCTTCGCCGCGCGTGACGGAGACGAGGTAGTACGTAATCACCACGGGCCCGTGCTGCCTCACGCTCTCGCGCTGCAGTTTGTAGGCGACCACGTGGCCCAGGCCCACGCCCGAGCTTTTCAGCACCTTCCTGAGACTGTCCTTGCCGGCGGGATGCTCGGCCGAGATCGGCCAGCCCATGAAGTCCTTGCTCCACAGCGCGAGATAATCCTTCACGTCGTGGCCCTTGACGTATCGCCAGTACGCTTTTTCTTTCGCCCAGACCTGCTCCGTTGCGCTGGTCTTCTTGTCGGTGGCGCGCGATTTCGCCTGCGCCGGTCCCGTTGCGCAAGCCAGCGCCAAGGCAAAAATTGCAGCTCCCGTAATTCCCCTAAAAGTCTTGTTCATCGACCGTCTCCGATGTGTGGACTCTCGTTTTCGGATGAGATTTCCATCTTGCACATTTCTGACCGCCAGAATGTACCACGGGCCGGCTGTTTTAGAGTGACGGTCTTGCCGGCCGGGTGCCCCATGCTCGATTTGTGAGCGTGGGGTTTTTGACTTTTCAGTCCGCCGTGTGCCTTCACTCGACCGGGTCGACTTCGATCGGAACGGCCGGGTGC
>JBJKSI010000050.1:0-79625 GCA_046704165.1 Candidatus Acidiferrales bacterium | reverse complement strand
GCGTGTTGCCGTAGGCCGACCGAATCTCCTCAGGCGTATTCGCCTACGATCTCGAAATGCTTCTCGCCGCTGGTTTCGAAAATAACCATGTCCTTGTGCGGTCCACCCAATTTCGCAGGGCGGCCATTGACTGTCGCCTTGCCCAACCGCTCGTGGGTGCGGAGTTTTACGTAGAGCTCTCTTGGAGAGCCCGGACGCTCGAGTTCCACCTTTGCGACCACCCGTTTTGCCTCCGGTTGGGCTGCTAGGTGGAAGCTCACCCTTCCCCAGCGAGTGGGTGCACGCTCGATCCCGACCGGTTTGCCGGAGCTTACCCAGTCCTTCGCCAAGCCCTTGCCCAGATAGAGCCGGTCTTTGTCCGAATCCTCGAGCGCGAGCATCCATCGCACCACCATCGGGATGGTCTCTTCGGCGGGGATGCAAAAGAGGGGCATGCCGCCGCGGATTCCCGCGACTTCCGCGGCGACCCAGCCGCCGCGGGTGTGATCGTGGAAACCGTGTGAATAGAGGAAGAGCAAATATTCCTCTACGCGGTCGAGGCGGAGCAACATCTGAGCGTAGCCGTAGGAAATGAAGCCCAGGATGGCGCGCCAGCCTGGACGCGCTGGACCCACGTTGGCCACCACACCGATCGTGGTGGCACCGTAGTTTCGCATGCAGTCCACCACCACATTGGCCAAGTCATGCGGCAGCATGTCGGGTTGAAGCAGTTCGCAGTAGGCGCGGTGCGCCCACTTCTGCGGGCTGGGCCGCTGCTTGGCCATCGATTCGCGGAAGGTCATCGTGGTACCGGGATAGGTGCCGACGTAAGGAGGCTTCATGTCCCAGCGAACGTTTTTCTTCACGCTCTGCACGACAGCCCGATGCAGCATGGCGCTGCGCTTGTGCCAATCGGCGGCGACCGTCTCGGCTGACGAGCGACCGCGATGGATCTGCCGCCAGACCGGGGCGAGTTCCTTCAGTCCGCGGGCAGCGAAAGCGCTGTTGGAGAAATAGGGCAGCCACCACATCTCGGGGTTCTGCGCCAGGCAGGAATCGGATTCGCTCCAGCCATGGATCAATCCGTAGCCGACGTTGCTTTTCGGCAGTTGCAGACTTTCATCGTGGAGCGCAGTGAGCAACGACGCGGTGGCTTGAATTTTTTCGGCATGCTTCAGCAGCAGTGCACGGTCGCCCGTGTATTGAAAATAGCGGGCCACGAGGAACAGGGTAAGGCCGAACTGTGCGGTTTCCGGACCGCGCATATTATTTACGCCTTCGGCATCCACGAAGCGCGTGAAGTAGTCGTCGAGGATGAGCTTGGTTTGCTCAAAACGTCCCCATTCGAGGTTGGAGTAGACGGCGGTGGTGAAAATGTCCTGAAAACCGTCGTACTCGGGCCCGTAATAGTCGCGGTCCACGGCGCCGTATTTGGGATACGATCCGCCAGGCCGCACCATCAGTTCCATGGCGAAGGCGTGTTTCGACATGTCGACCCAGCGTTGCTCGGGGAGTTGGGCGGAGGCGAAGTCCTCCAGTTCGTGGTCCCAATAGTCGGAAAAGGAGAGCAGTCCGCGGTAGAAGTCTTCTGCCTTTGGAGGCTCGCGGCGCGGCGGATAGGCCGGATAGCTGTAGCCATAGAACACTTTTACGATCTTGCCGTTTTCGATTTTGGCGGTGCGGTGCCAGGTCTGGACGATGAATTCGTCATGGGCGTCGACGTCACCGAAAATCAGTAATTCGTAGTGGGCCGAATCGGAGATGGACATCACCTTGCGAACCGCCGGTTTCCATCCGGCGAGCAGGCCTTCGTGGCGCTTGTGCGCAGCTTCCCAGGTCAGCTCGGGAAAATATTGATTCGGATGGTAGGTGCGCGTGTTTCCCTGGGGGAAAACAGGCATCGTATCGAAACACTGCTTGGTGCCGACGAAGGTGTTCCAGGGCAGCCGGAAAGATTCACGCCGCCTGGTGGCCGATTCGAGAGGCGGGGCGGCCGCTTCGACTTCCTTGGGATCTGGATCGCCGTTTCGCAGCAGCCGGTCGGCCAGCAGGTCGGGACCGGAAAGGCCGATTTCGCGCAGGCTCAAGCCGAGGTAGGGGGGCTTGGCCGTGGCAAAGCTGGCTTCGGCGCTCTTGGTGAGCACGCGGCCGGTGCCGTTAGGGGCAAGGAAAGTGATCGCGCCGTCGCGCGAGCGAAGGTCCTCGTAGACCTTCCAGATCGTCTTGCCGCGCGTGAATTCACACACAAGCGTGTGACCTTCGACGTCGGGCCGGTCGACGTAAGCCGGAACGAAGTTGCGGGTGGCACCGGCGGCCCGCCGTGACAGACCGTCTTTGCGTGGTGCCGCGCCTGCGGTCTCCGCCAGGGTTTGGATGCCCGCAGTCGCGATTGCTAGATTTTTCAGAAACCCTCTCCGATCCATGCGCGCTCCCTTTCTTCGCTCTTGCGGCACGCGGGCGAGGCTGGAAAACCGCGTGCTTTCTGGTGCCGGATTGTATGCAATTCGGTATGCAGACTACACTACTGTGGCGCGTGTGCAAATTCGAAATTTCGGTCACGGAAATGGATTTCGCCTACGTGCAACCGGTTGTCATGCTTGACCACCGCGCGGTAGGCAAGCATGCTTGGCCCCGTTCCGCCGGACGGAACCTGGTGGAGTTCGCGTGACGAGACAAAAATGACCCCGTCTTTCAGGAGAGTCCCCGATGCACTCGATTAATGGCCAAAGAACCCTGCTTCCGATTCTGCTGCTGTCAGTGCTCGCATTCGCCGCGACCGGGACGACAGCCAGAAAACCGGCCGCAGCGACCCGCTCTGCTGCCCCCTATCCCGATCATCTGGCGCCGACACCTCCGATGGGCTGGAACAGCTATGACGCCTACTGGGGCGACGTGAACGAAAAGGAGGTTCGCGCCAACGCCCGCTACATGGCCAAACACCTGAAACGTTTCGGATGGAAATACATCGTGGTCGACTACTACTGGTATTTTCCCCATCCACGACCCGGCGCGAGTGAGGAGAAGTTGCAGGTGGCCATGGACAAATACGGACGGCTGTTGCCGGCGGTTAACCGTTTCCCCTCGGCGGCAGGCGGTAAGGGGTTCAAGCCTCTGGCCGATTACGTCCATTCCCTGGGGCTGAAGTTCGGCATCCACATCATGCGCGGGATCCCTCGGGCCGCGGTGGAGCGCAACCTACCGATCTTGGGCACGGACGCGCACGCGCGCGATGTGGTCGATCCGGGAGACACATGTGCGTGGTCGACGGCGATGTACGGGGTTGACGTCTCGAAGCCGGCCGGGCAGGCCTACTACGACTCGATCGCCAAGCTATACGCGAGCTGGGGCGTGGACTTCATCAAGGCCGACGACATGAGTCAAGGGAACAACCCGCGTGGCGTGACCTACCATGGTGGGGAAATCGAGGCGCTGCGCAAGGCGATGAACATGACAGACCGGCCGATGGTGCTGAGCCTCTCGCCCGGGCCGACGGCGCTGGCCCATGCCTTGAACGTGTCGCAGTGGTCGCAGATGTGGCGCATCTCGGGCGACATGTGGGACAACTGGTCGCAAGTGAGGGCCCAGTTCAACCGGGTCCGTGACTGGGAACAATTCGCCGGACCGAACCACTGGCCCGATGCCGATATGCTGCCGCTGGGCAACATACGTATCAAGGGCTACGGCAATCGGTTGCCCCACCATACGCGGCTGACCCGCAACGAACAGATCACGATGATTACGCTATGGTCAATCGCACGCTCGCCGTTAATGATGGGCGGCGACCTGCCTTCGATGGATGCCTTCACGCTTTCGCTGCTGACCAACCCAGAGGTGATCGCGGTGGACCAGCACAGCACGGACAATCACGAACTGCTTCGGCCGGACAACGGGCGCGAGGTGGTGTGGGAAGCTGACGTGCCGCGAACGAAGGAAAAGTACGTGGCGCTGTTCAACCTGGCCGAAGCGCCGGCGGGAGTAGCGGTTTCGTGGAAGGAGCTAGGCGTGAGCGGGAAGCAGCGGGTAAGGAATCTGTGGCAGAGGAAGAACCTCGGTACGTTCGAGAAACGCTTTTCGTGGACGGCTGGCCCCCACGGAGCCGCATTGTTCAAGATCAGCCCGGTGCGCTGAGCGACCGGCGCGGCTTTTTGACCCGACCGGTGAAACGGGCGGTGTGGAAGGGTCGATCGTGCGATCTACTGTAGTTTGGCCAATTCTTCGGAAAAGACGTGGTTTTCCGGGAACTGCGAGTGCAGCTGGCGGAACAGTTCTCGCGCCACCTCGGGCTGCTTTTCGCGCAACTCCGCCAGGGCCAGCATCACCTTGGCGAAAGGCTTCAGATAGTGGCCGTGCCTGGCGGCCAGGCGGAGTTGGTGCATGCCGAGCGAGCGACTGCCGTGAATGCCGCCGAGGCCCAGGAAAAAGCGCTTGTATCCGGGCAGGCAACCGATGATGTAGTTGGCCGCCCCCAGCGCCAGATAGGCGTCGTCAGCGCCCGGACTGACGGCGAGCAGCTTGCGGGCCAATTTCTTGGTCTTATGAAGCAGCATGAGGCTGTCCAGGTCGTGCCGGGCTACCAGCGCGTCGTAATCAGCCTCCATGCCATTGGCGAGCGTGAGTACATAGAGGGCGGTTTTGTCGTTCGGGTTGGACTGCAACCGGCGTTCTGCCATGTGCCGGGCTTGAGCGTCGGTCTTGAGGAATTCGGCCTGGTAGCGATCCTTGCCTGCGTCGGGAATGCCTCCGAGCAGCTTCTTGTCGTTGAGAAAGAATGCAGGGGTCAGCACGCCGTGTTTGTTGAATTCCTCGAATAGGTAACTCGCTGCCAGCGCCACCTGGCCCATCGGATCGTCTGGATTTTTCCGGATGTAAGCATGGAAGACGCGGCGAGCGGCGGAAAACTTCAGCTCGTACATGCGATTGAAGCCGGCCCGGAGCGGGTCCTGACGATACCCGGCGGCCCATGTGGGTTGCGGACTGAAGAAGACGGAGAGCAGCAAGAGAATTGGTACCTTCATGAGGTCCGTCCGGATGGATGCGCCGCGGGCGTAGCGGCAAAATTTACCGGGGCAGGTTTAGCAGTTGGGTTTGGCCCCGGGGTGCTGCAAGGGCGGAACAGCCGGTGTGTATTGCCGCTCACGCCGAGAAGATAGGAGAAAAGGCCGGATTGAGTGCGGAGCATGGGGAAGGCGAAATGCGCCAGTCGGGGCCGCTCGGCCAGGGCGAGCACCAGCCGCGTCAGGCGGCGGGCGTCGCCGAGCATGGCCTGGCGACGGCGCTCGAAATGCCGGAGCCAGCCGTCGTCCTCGGGAATGCCATCCTTCAGTTCTCCGGCCAGCAGTTCGGAAGAGAGCAGTGCCTGCGTCATACCTCCGCCGGTGATCGGGTCGGGTGCGCCGGCTGCATCACCCAGCAGAACGATGCCTTGGCCGATCCCCCTGCGGGCGCGGGCGCCGAGCGGGGCCGCCTGCGCTGGGGAGATTCTTTCGGCGCCACGCAATCGCTCTGATAGCCAGGGATGCTCGCTGCACCAGCGCAAGAACTGCTCTTCCAGCGGCCGGTCGAGCGACCGGGCGTTGCTGAGTGCGGCCACCAGCATCTCGTGCTGCGGCAGCGGCGTCACGTAGAGTTCGTATCCCTGGCCCAGAAACACCTCCACCCACTGCGAAGCTGCCGCCCTGCGTGACAGACGAAAATGGATTCGCACGCCAAAACGCTTTTCGCGGGACGGACGCGCCAATCCCAGTTGATGACGGAGCCGGGAATTCGAGCCGTCGGCCGCCACAATCAGCCGCGCCCGCAGGACGGCGCCGTCAACAACGAGCCCGGTCACCCGGCCGCGTTCCACCAGCGGACCCGATACGCTCACGCCGGCATGTGCACTGACGCCCGGCGTTCGGGCCGCCGCGGCAAAGAGTACTTGATCCAAATGGCGCCTCCGCTGGCCACGGCCCGTCGAGGGCAGTCCATTGGTGGCGGGAAAGCGGCCTGCGACCATCTCCCGGCCGGCGTGAAAGCGCACGCCGACGAACGCCTCGCCGCCTACCTCTTGCGCAAGTCCCAGCCGCTCGAGCGCTGCCACGCCGGCGGGCATCAGGCCTTCACCACAGGGCTTCTCGCGCGGGAAGCGGCTGCGTTCGTACAGACCAACCGTAAATCCCTGACGGCCCAGCAAAATCGCCAGCGACGAACCGGCAATTCCACCTCCGGCAATGAGCAGGTCGACCATGAACGTCCTATCGTGCCGTGCTCCCCGGAACGGCGGAGCCTTTTGCGGAAGAAGGGCCCGAGAAAAGTCTTGGCAGGAACCGGGGTTTTCCGCCCATTTGCTCCCGGTATTCGGGATTGGCGAGCAGCACGGCGTCTTCGCTCCGTACGCGCGAACGCAGCACCAACACATGAGCCGCGGTGCCGATGCCGGCCGTGAGCCACGCCGTGTGGATCAAGGGAAGCGAAAGCATCTCCACAAACACGGCTACATAATTAGGATGCCGAAGATAGCGATAAGGGCCACCGGTGACCGGTGCCATCCTGCCTGAGTTGATGACCTCTACGCTCCAGCGTGCGCCGAGTGTGCGGATTACCCACCAGCGCAAGGCGTTGGCGGCCAGGAACAGGATGCCCATCGCAGCCGCGAGAGCGGGAAGGAAAGGCCGCCGCAGAAACCAGACCTCCGCCGCTGCGCCGGCCAGTACCCCGATGTGAAGCAGTACCATCCAACGAAAACTTGGATCCGCTGTCGGCTGGGCTCCGCGAGCGATCAATCGCCGTTGATTGCGGCGGGAAATGCGCAGTTCCACCAGGCGCAGCGCAGCCACCAGGGCGATCAGGGCGAGAAAGGCGACGCGAGTCAATTCCACCGGAGCAACACCATCTCGGCACTGAATCCCGGGCCAAATCCCGCCAGCAGGCCAAAATCCCCGGCTTTAACCGAACGCTCAGCCAGCCAGCGCTCGAGCACAAAGAGCACGCTCGCGCTGGAGAGGTTGCCGTAATCGCGGAGCACCGCCCACGAATGCTGCGTCTGCTCAGGCGTCAGACCGAGTTCCTGCTCGACGAACGAGAGCAGCTTCTGGCCCCCGGGATGGAGCACCCATGCCGAAACCTCGTCCTGCTGCAAGTGATTCCGCTCCAGGAATCCGCCGATCAACTCCTTGATGCGTGATCGGATCAGGTCGGGCACCTCGCGGGCGAGGATGATGTGGAAGCCGGTCTCGCGCAGGTCGAACCCCATCGCGTCGATCGAGTCGGGGAAGAGAAACGTCTCGGCGCCGAGGATGCGCGGGCCTTTGGCGGGCTGGCCGGTGACCACTGCGGCGGCAGCGCCGTCGCCGAAGAGGGAACAGGAGATCAGATTGGCCTGCGTAAGATCGTCTCGCTGGAAGGTGAGCGTGGGCAATTCGATGGCGAGGGCAAGCACGCGGCCCTCGGGATAGCCGCGCAGGAATTGCCATGCGTGGCTGAGCGCCGCCGCGCCGGCGGCGCAACCGAGTTCGGTGATCGGGAGCCGGCGAACGTTCGAGCGAAAGCCGAGGTCGTTGATCAGGTGAGCATCAACCGAGGGAATCATTACGCCGGTGCAGGAGACAGTGATAAACAGGTCGATGTCCGAAGGCTTGAGTCCGGCGGCTGAAAGCGCGGCGCAGGTGGCTTGGCGACCAAGGCGTACGGCATGCTCACGATATTCGGCGGTAACCTGGGCGAGTGGCCGAGGCTCAACGAAATAATCCATCGGAAAGATCGAGTGGCGTTTTTCGATGCGGCCGTTGTCGACCACCGAGAAGAGGGCCTTCAGCCGGCGCTCGTCCAGGGGAAACACCCGCCGCATGTACTCCTTCACATTTTCGCGAGACATCGTGTAGGGAGGCAGAGCGGTTGCCACCGAAGCGATCGTTCCGCCGTTGCTGTCTCCAGTGGATTCCAGATGCAAATTGGTCAAGATACTTTCCTCCCGAGATGGATTCTATGGACCGCTGTTTGCCGTGGGCGCGCTCCGCTGCGGAGGATTTCGAAGGTAGACCTTGAAGCGCACGCGCACCATGTCCTTCACGCGGACGGTACCACCCGCGATCCGAATTGGGGTGATGCCGAAATCGCTCTGTCGGAACGTCACCGAGCCAGTGTAGGCGTCTTTCGATTGAGTGACATCGATTGTTAGCGGGCGCGTCCGACCGTGGAGCGTCAGATCGCCGACGACGGTCCAACACGAGGGTCCCGCCGACGTGACATGCCTGGAAACAAACTGGATGATGGGAAAACGGGTGGCGTCGAGCACCTGGGGCCCGAGCATCCGGTCGCGGATTTGCGACCGCGTCTGCGCGTCCAAGCCGGGGTCGAGCACATGCAGACGGTCGGTAGCGATTTTCAGTTCGACTGAGAGCGAGGGGCCCGTAGCGACTGTCCCGGAAGAGATTGGGGCTTCGATTTCGTGATTGTGAGCTAATACCGAGAAGAGGCCGGACTTGTAGACTGTCACGAGCAGGCGCGACCGGCCCACATTGATTGGGCGCTGACGCGCTACAGCCCGCGGCACGAGACTTCCCAGCAGCAGGACGATGCCGATCGTCTGCTTCAGTCGAATCGTCTTTCCCCCACCGATCAAATGCCGTCTGCTGGGATGCGCCCAGGGCGTAGCCGGGATGCAAACGGGAAATGCACGCCGACCGCAAGCGAAAGCTTGTGGACCAGCGCGCGACGAGGAAACGGACCTCGACGCGGCGCATTATAATCCTCTAAATTTCTCCGTTCGCAAAGTGGCAATTTCACACGGGGGCGTGCCGGAGCGTCACTGGCTTCCGCCGGCCACGGGTGGTTTCAGCCGTTGGCGCCGCCTTTCTACACGTAAACCCGCGCCGGCAAGGGCACTGGCGTGGCTGGTCGCCGAGCTATACACTTCGCGTCTGAAGGTGGGAATGGTGGCCTTTTTGACTCAAACGACGCGTTCGATTCCAGAAAACGATCTCCGTTCTGCAGTGTTCCCGCCTTGCGTGCCGGGAACTTGCGGGAATTCGAACTGCCTTCGGGTAGGCTCGTGAGCGAACTCGAATCCCTACGCCGGGAATTCTTCGAAAGGTTTGGCGCCGAGCCACGCGTCTTTCGCGCGCCGGGCCGGGTGAACCTGATCGGCGGACACGTGGACTACAACGACGGTTGGGTGTTACCGCTCGCGATCAACAGGGACTGTTTCGTCCTGGCGCGGTCGCGCGAAGACCGGCTTTTGCGCATGCATTCCCGCGAATTTGCCGAAACGGTTGAGACGCCGCTCGATTTACCGGCACGCGGCGATCATCACTGGAGCCACTATGTTGCCGGTGTGGCATGGGCACTGGGAAAGGCGGGCATTCCCGTCCGTGGCGCCGATCTGCTGATTGCGAGCGACGTGCCTGCCGGCGGAGGGCTCAGTTCGTCGGCGGCGCTGGAAATTTCGGCCGGGCTGGCGTTGAGTTCACTGGCCGGCGTCCAGCCGGACCGCACGGCGCTGGCACGGGCTGGCCAGCGGGCCGAGAACGAGTTCGTCGGCATGCGCTGCGGCGTCATGGACCAACTGGCTTCCTGCTGGGGCCGGCGCGATCACGCGCTGCTGATCGACTGTCGCACGCTGGATGTGCGGCCGGTGCCGCTCGATTCCCGTCAGGTCCGCGTGATAGTCGCCAACACGATGACGCGCCACGCGCTGGCTGCCTCCGAATACAACCGCCGTCGCCAGGAATGCGAGGAGGCGGTACGACGCATCGGCGTGGCGCGGCCTGGCATTGCCGCACTGCGCGATGTTACCTGGGACGATATCTCGGCCCTCGCAGCCAACTGGCCCGAGCCGATTCGCCGCCGTGCCCGCCACGTGACCACGGAAATCGCCCGCGTCCACGCCGGCGCGGCCGCGCTCGAGCGAGCGGATTACGAAGAATTGGGTCGGCTCATGCTCGCTGCGCACCGCAGCCTCGATGAGGACTATCAAGTCAGTTCTCCTGAGCTGAACTTGATGGTGGAACTGGCAGGGGAACTTCCGGGTGTGCTCGGCTCTCGCATGACCGGCGGCGGTTTCGGCGGCTCGACTGTAAACCTGGTTCGCGCCGAATCCACGGACGCATTCGCCTCCGACCTCGCATGCCGCTACCAAGCTCGCACGGGTACCCGGCCGGAGATCACAGCCTGCCTGGCTTCTGACGGCGCCTCGGAGATCACGTAAATGCTCGCAAGTACCCGGCTGCATTGGGCACGCCTTCTTGCGCCTGTGGATTGACGGGGGCGATCACGGTCGTTAGGCTTCGCTACAAGAGGAATGGCGGAACGACAACGCGAGGCACCGGTTGAGGTGAAGGGGATAACCAGGCGCGAGGCGCTGTGGCGGTTGGCCGCAGCGTCGGCAGTGGGCATGTTTCCTTCTTTGGGCGTCGCCGCACTACGGCCAGCCCAGTCTCGGCAAGGGCCCTTTCAGCGCGTCAATGTTCTCTTCCACGGCCTCACGGTGATCGATTTCGGCTCGGATGAGGTCCACGTCTATCTGCCCGACACCGGTTCTGACCGCGCTTACCTGGCTGGCAGCTGGATGCAGGAAACATCGCTTAGTCGGGGTGCGAAATACAGACTCTCCGGGGTGATGACCGGATCGCGTCCTGTGCTCGAAAGCATTGATCCCAGGCGTGATGCGGTGTTCCGGAAGCGGAATATCAAGGAGGCTCTCTCCTACTGCAGCCTGGATCTTCCGTTCCCCGATTTCGTTACGCCACTCCGGCCGTTGCGCAAGCGGCACGGAAAGGATTTCTTTACCGGCTCTCCGTGGCCGATCGTCCACCCCGAGACGCTCCCCCAACTCACCGTCTTTACCTATGTCCACCCGGATCCTACCTCTACACTGCAGTTCCGGCCGGCCATGTGGACGCCCGTGATTCAGCAGGGCGTGGTGAATCTCCACGTCTGGGATTCGCCGGTCAAGACGCCCAGCTCGCATGCCTCGCTAGCGGCCTTCGAGCAGATGGCTAGAATGATTGAGGCTCCAAACCTCGGTCTGAACCCAGTTTACAACAGAATCAAACCTCCACGTCCCGACAAGAACCCAGTGGTAGAGGGCCTGCTTTGCCAGGAGGAATGGACCCTGATCGAGCGGACGAGCGCTCCGGGAGGCTGCGGCAGGCACAGCCGGTATCATCCGAAGGACGATTCCGGTATCGATTGCCTCTCGATTCTTCTGTATTGACAACGGGACTGTCGCATCGTCATTTTCTCGTGCCTGGCGGCGGGCGGCATTGCGGGTGGTAGGCTGGCAGCGAAAAGGAAAGCCTGCAGGAGGGAAACCGGATGTCGGGAAAGATCGAAAAAGTAGTGATTCTGGCGCGCGGACTCGGCAAGCGTATGCGCAAGACGGAGGAAGGCGCGACGCTTGAGGCTGGGCAAGAGGCAGTCGCGGCAACCGGAGTGAAGGCAATGCTGCCGTTTGGCCGACCGTTCCTCGACTACGTGCTGAGTGCGCTGGCCGATGCGGGGTTCCGGCGCGTCTGCCTGGTGGTGGGACCTGAGCACGGTGTGATGCGCGAATACTACACACGCACCGCTCCTCCGCGAAGGGTCGGCGTCGAGTTCGCGGTTCAGGCCGAGCCGTTAGGCACGGCCGACGCTCTTCTTTCGGCGCAGGAATTCATCGCCCAGGATGAATTCGTGGTGATGAATTCCGACAACTACTATCCCGTAGGCGCACTGACCACGTTGTGCAAAATGGGCGAACCGGGCGCGGTGCTCTTCGAGCGGGAAGGACTGCTCAAAGGCAACGTGCCGGCGGAGAGAATCCGCGAGTATGCCGTGGTAACAGTCGATTCCGACGGTTACCTGGCTGATATCATCGAAAAGCCGGACGACGCGTCTCTCCGTGCGGCCGGGGAAAATCCGTTGATCAGCATGAACGTGTGGCGGCTTTCGCCGGCTTTCTTTCTGGCTTGCGAGCAAGTGGAAATTTCTTCGCGGGGAGAGCGTGAGCTGCCGCAGGCGATTCGGCTGGCTGTCCGTTCGTTGGGATTGCGGCTGAAGGTGGTACGGTCTCGCGAGCCCGTGCTGGATCTCTCGCGCCGCGCCGATGTTACCTCCGTGGCCGATTGGTTGCGCGGCATCCAGGCCAATCCATGAGCAGCGGCCTCGCCGGCCGTCTCGCCGAGGCCGGCATGAGCGACGCTGAAGCCGTCCGCAAACAGACGCTCTTCGAGCAAGCAGAACGGGCGCTGGATGGCGGAAAGGCGGTACGAACCGGCGCGTCGCGTCGTTGGTTTGTTCCTGGGCGAATCGAAATCTTCGGCAAGCATACCGATTACGCTGGTGGTCGCAGCCTTGTTCGCGCGCTCGAGCGAGGTTTGTGCGTGGTGGCCGCGGCACGCGACGACGCCCTCCTGCGCGTCACAGACGCTGCCACGGGCGCTACCACGAGGATTCCCTTAACCCCGGACGCCGCCGACGAAGGCGGTTGGACTCTTTACCCAGGCACCGTAGCCCGCCGTGTGGCGCACGATTTCCCTGGCCCACTCTTTGGAGCGGACATCGTGCTGGCCAGCGATCTGCCTCGCGCTGCCGGGCTCAGCAGCTCGAGTGCAGTAATTGTTGCGCTTTTCACGGTACTCGCCTGGCGTAATCGGCTGAAAGAGCACTCGAAATGGCGGGCCACAATTCGCTCCCGTGAAGACTTGGCAGGCTACCTCGGCGCCGTCGAGGGTGGCAGGGATTTTGGTCCGCTTGCGGGCGGTGCGGGCGTGGGGACGTTCGGTGGAAGCGAGGACCACGCGGCCATTTTCTGCTCCCGGCCCGGCCACGCCGGCCTCTTTTCGTTCTGTCCCGTGCGACTCGAGAGCGAGATCCGGCTGCCGGTCCTTACTGAGTCGGAATAACTGGGACACGCTGGCCGAAGCGGCGAAATGGTCTCGGCGCAACGCCTGCGTATTGCTGGATACGCACTGGATGGGCGGAGATCCGGAGAAGCTCGAGCCCTACGGCTGGGCCTGTTGGTCTGAACGGAAAGCGATTCTGACCATGAGGAATCCCGCAGCCACGCGGCAGTCGTTTCCGGTGGACGTTGCGCAAGCGTTTCAGTTGCCGGACGCCGCGGCCGCAAGCTACGAGGGACGCAGCCCTTGGCGAAAGGATGCCACGTGGCCGCCGGTGGTGCTGGAGGCAGGGAAGCGGCACATATTTACGCTTGAGCCCTTCGAGGTGCTCAACCTCGAATGCTCGCCGCACCTGTAGCCCCTGAATTGCCTGCTTTCACCCCGCGCTGTGCCTGTGGGATGATGGGGATTCACGTACTGCCCCGGTGCGGGCGAGGAGGCAACCCATGGGTGATTCCAAGATCCGGGAAGAAGTCCGGAAGCGGTATGCCGAGGCGGCCAGGCGCGCTCAGGCCGGCCAGCACTCCTGCGGCTGCGGTACCTTCGACGCATCGTCTTGTTGCGATCCGATCACCTCGAATCTCTACGCCGCCGAACAGACCGCCCAAGTTCCCGAAGAAGCCCTCCAGGCTTCGCTCGGTTGCGGCAATCCGACCGCGCTTGCTCGCCTGCAGCCCGGTGAAACGGTGCTCGACCTGGGTTCGGGAGGCGGCATAGACGTGTTGCTGTCGGCCCGGCGCGTGGGTCCTACGGGCAAGGCTTACGGACTCGACATGACAGACGAGATGCTGGCCCTGGCGCGCGCGAACCAGCGGAAGGCCGGCATCGAGAATGTAGAGTTCCTCAAGGGCGAAATGGAGAGCATCCCGTTGCCTGAAGGGTCGATCGACGTGATCGTTTCCAATTGCGTGGTGAACCTGTCGGCGGACAAGGACGGCGTTTTCCGGGAAGCGATCCGCGTGCTGCGGCCGGGCGGGCGCCTGGCGATTTCCGACGTCGTCTTTCGCGCCTCCGTGCCGGAGGACGTTCGCCGCAGCGTCGAGCTATGGGTTGGCTGCGTAGCCGGCGCACTCGAGGAATCCGAATATCGGGCCAAGTTGAAGGCCGCCGGATTCGAGGCGATCGAGATCGAACCGACCCGGATCTACCGGATCGAAGATGCACGTAAGTTTCTCGATGCCAAGGGCATCGACGTCGATGCGATTGCTCCGCTTGTCGAAGGCAAGGTGATGAGCGCATTCGTCCGCGCGCGCAAGCCCTCCGACGACAATTGATCGATTTTCGCCGACAGCGGACTCGCCGTTTCCTCTGAGCGCGCCTCGCCGAATCTTTCCGATCCGCAATTTTGCCCTCTTCCGTTTCGTTTCCCTGTGCGATTTTTCCTGCTGTGTACAAGCTCATGGCTTGTCATGGTGCGTGCGGTGTACAATCCCAGCCGATTTTGTCAAGGGAGGAACTCATGGCAGGTGTGGACCACAAAGGTCACGGCTTTCGATACGGGATTCTCTTCTTGCTGGCTTTCTTCGCGCTCGGCGTGACGGCGCAGGCGCAGCAGCTCAAAAAAGATACGCTGCACGGGATGAAGTGGCGGCTCGTAGGACCCTTCCTGGGCGGGCGCGTCGAGGCTGTTGCCGGCGTGCCCGGTACGAACACCTTCTATTTCGGCGCGGTGGGTGGAGGGGTCTGGAAAACGACGGACACGGGCCTGTCCTGGGTTCCGATTTTCGACAAGGAACCGATCGCGTCGATCGGCGCGCTGGCGGTGGCACCGTCGGACCCAAACGTCATCTATGCCGGAACGGGTGAACCTGCCTTGAGGGGCGACATCACCTACGGAGACGGCATGTATAAATCGACCGACGGCGGGAAGACGTGGACGCATATCGGACTCACCGATACGCGCCACATCGCCTCCGTGATCGTGGATCCGCACAACCCGAATCTGGTGTTGGTCGCAGCGATCGGGCATGCCTTCGGCCCAAACAAGGAGCGCGGCGTCTTCCGGTCCACCGACGGCGGCAAGACCTGGACCAAGGTACTCTACAAGAATGAGAACACCGGGGCTGTGGACCTCGTCTTTGACCCGAAGAATCCGCACATCGTCTACGCCGCTCTCTACCAGGTGCGGCGGCGGCCATGGACGTTCACCAGCGGTGGGCCGGGCAGCGGGATCTACAAGTCGACCGACGAGGGCCTCACCTGGGAGCACCTGACCGGCCACGGCCTGCCGAAAGGCGTGCTGGGCAAGATCGGGTTGGCGGTGGCGGCCAACGGGGAACGCGTCTACGCATTGATCGAGGCGAAAAAGGGCGGGCTGTACGTTTCCGACAATGCCGGCGAGAGCTGGCACTTCGTAAATGGCGACCATCGGTTCCGGCAGCGGGCCTGGTATTTCACGAAGGTGTTCGCGGACCCGAAAAACACCGGCACGCTCTATATTCTCAATGTAGGCTTTTACCGCTCAACCGACGGTGGACACCTCTGGTCCCGGATTCGCCCGCCCCATGGAGATTGCCACGCGCTCTGGATTGATCCGAGTAATCCGCGACGTATGATTCTGGGTGACGACGGCGGCGCCAGCATCTCCACCACCTGGGGCAAGACGTGGAGCAGCGAGAGCAACCAGCCGACCGGGCAGTTCTATCACGTTGCTACCGACAACCGATTCCCTTACTACCTCTACGGGGCGCAGCAGGATCGCTCGAGCGTTGCCATCGCCAGCCGCACCGCGCACGGCTATATCGGACGCCAGGACTGGTATCACGTTGGTCCGGGCGAGAGTGGCTACGTGGTGCCCGATCCGGCCAACCCGGATATCGTTTATAGCGGTACGTACTTCGGCATCCTCACCCGCTTCGACAAGAAGACCGGGCAGTCGCTGCTCATCTCGCCTTGGCCGGACGATCCCGACGGATGGCCCGCAGCGGACCAGAAATACCGGTTTACTTGGACGATGCCGATCGCGATTGCGCCCTGGAATCCCAACATCCTCTATTTCGCCGGCCAGGTCCTCTTCGAATCCGACAACGGCGGCATGAGTTGGAAAGTGATCAGCGGCGATCTGAGCCGGAACGATAAGTCGAAACAGGGACCCTCCGGCGGTCCGATCACCAAAGACCAGGCCAGCGCGGAATACTATGACCTGATCTACACGATCGCGCCCTCCCCGACACAGAAGGGGATGATCTGGGTGGGTACCGACGACGGACTGGTCTGGCTGACGCGCAACGACGGCGCTCATTGGACAAACGTCACTCCCAAGGGCCTGCCGGCCTGGAGCAAGGTGAGCCTGATCTCCCCGTCTCCGGAAAAGGCGGGTACGGCTTACGTTGCGGTGAACCGCCTCAAGAGCGACGATCTTCACCCCTATATCTGGAAAACCACTGACTACGGCAAGACGTGGACGTCCATCACCAATGGCATTCCGGTCGGCGCGGTCGTGCACGCCGTCCGGGAAGATCCGAAGCAACCCGGGCTGCTCTTCGCCGGAACCGAGCTTGGCGTCTACGTTTCCTTCAACGACGGCGGGGACTGGCAGCCTCTCAAGCTCAATCTGCCTACCGTGTCGGTACGCGACTTGGAAATCCATGACAACGACCTGGCCATCGCCACCCACGGACGCGCCTTCTGGATCCTGGACGACATCACACCCCTGCGCCAGCTGACTGCGGCGACGCTCGACGAGCCGGTGCGCCTGTTCAAGCCGGCTCCTGCGGTGCGCTTCCGCGGACCGAGTTACGGCTACAGGCGCGGTGGTGCGGTGGGCCAGAACGCACCCGATGGCGTGATTCTGGACTACTACCTCAAGTCGAAACCCAAGGGTGACATCCAGCTCGCCATCCTCGACGCGAAGGGCAATGTGATCCGCAAGTTCAGCAGCAAGACGAAAGAGATGCCCAGCTGCCACGCGGATTCTCCACAGCTCAAGCGCAAGATAGGTGGCCTGCCCGATCAATCCGGACTAAACCGCTTCGTGTGGGACATGCGGTATGAACTGCCGGTCGACGTGCCATGCGCGGTCTACGACGAAGGTGACCCGCTAGCGCCCCTTGCGCTCTCGGGCAACTACGAGGCGCGGCTCACCGTCGAGGGGAAAAACTACACCGCGCCCGTCCGGATCGTTCCCGATCCCCGCGTGAAGGTGAGCGAGGCGGATCTAGCCCAGCAGTTTGACCTGATGACGAAGCTGAACGCGCTGATGCAGCAGGATCACATGGCCGTGTTGCAGATCCGCGACGTGAAGTCGCAGCTCGACGCACTGAAAAGGCGCCTGAGCGGCAATCCGAAAACGAGGGATATCGTCACGGAAGCCGGTCGGGTGGAAAAGAAGATGATCGCCGTCGAGGACCGGCTGATCCAGTCGAAAGCCTCGGCAAGCGAAGACATGCTGAACTACCCGATCGAGCTTAACAGCAAGCTCGGCTATCTGATCAACGGCGTCGACAGCGCCGATTCCGCTCCACCAAAGCAGGACGGGGAGCTGTACCAGGTCTACAAAAAGGATCTGGATGGTCTGGTGGCGAAGTGGAAGAACATCATGTCGACCGACTTGGCGCAACTCAACCGGAAAATGCATAGCCAAGACATTCCGGCCGTGGCGCCGCGACCAGTCCCGAAAACGGGTGAACCGAGCGAGATGCGGTAACCCTGGTCGATTTCGATGAATCGAGAGCCGGCCCGGAGGAGAGCATGCGAGACCAACTCCTCCGGGCCGCTTGCATTTCGGCCGCGGGAGGGTGAAAAGAGTGCGGCACGCAGAATCGCGCGGTGCGATCCACGCTAACGTGCAGCGCTTTCGAAGTTCATCAGGAAGATGCGGGGCCTCATCCGGCGGCGGACGGTTTCTTTCAGTTCCGCTACTTCGGCTTGGGAAACGGGCTTCGCTATGTATCCAGCAATTTCGTGCCTCACCCGATCGTAGTCGTTCGGTAGCCACTCACCGTTCACCAGAAGCACGACCGGTAAGCCAGGATCGGCCGCGCGCGCCCATTCGATCACTTCGCACTCCTCGGCCGTGCGATTTCCCTGGCCGATCAGCACGATGTCGAACGATTCGTCCGCAAGCAAATCGATCGCCTCGGAATAGGAAGAACATTCGCGGACTTGGTGCCCCTCCACGCCAAGCATGGCCGCCAGGTGGCCCGACTCCTGCGCACTTTCGGCGATCAGCAGGACCTTCCCTTGGCGGGCGATCTCGACGGCAGGCCGCGTGCGGCGGGTGGCGTGGATGGCCATGAACGTTCCCTCCCGATACCCGGATTGTCGGTAGAATTCTTCTGGCCGGGAATCGTAGGGGAAACCGGGGAGCCGCTCTTTCAGGCGGGCGTTCCGGCCGGCGGACGGCGCGAATGCTTCATCCATTTCCGCAGCGCTACCGGCTGGCTCGGAACAAAGGCAGTTCCCCGGTTTACCGAAACCGGATCTGGGCGGGCAGGCCCCGGTTCCGTTCCCCATTCCGTTAATTCTTGTGCGTCGCTGCGTGGGTGCACGAATCTTCCCGCATCGGAAAAGTGGCGCGGATCTGGATTCCGCCCGTCGCAGGACGTGAATGCGGTGGGGCGCGGGCGCCAACACTTCCAGGCGCCCGCGCCTGGCCCATTCGGTTGATGCCGAGCGTTCGCCGGGCTCGTCGTTTCCCGAATGGCGCCCCGTCGTTTAAATCTCTCGCCTCTTTGCCGGAGGCCCAAGCACGACGGGGGAGCGATCCACCTCAATTTTGGGGACGTCCCTCTGTTGCCAACACCTTACTGAAAGCAGCTAATTCCAAAAAGTAGATAATGGTTTGAAATGTGTTAGATTTTCGCTAAACTAAAACCACGTCCGATGGACTGGCTCAATTACCATCACCTGTACTACTTCTGGACCGTCGCCCGAACCGGCAGCGTCACCAAGGCGTCTACCGAACTGCTGCTCGCGCCGCCGACAGTGAGCGCGCAGATCAAGCGGCTCGAAGACAGCCTTGGCGAAAAGCTGTTCGAGCGGTCGGGGCGCCGGCTGGTGCTCTCCGAAGCGGGGCAGTTGGCCTATCGTTACGCCGACGAGATCTTTTCCGTAGGCCGGGAAATGCAGGATGCGCTGAAGGGACGGCCGACAGGCCGGCCGGCGAAACTGCTGGTGGGCGTGGCGGACGTTCTGCCCAAGATCATCGTCCACCAATTGCTGGAACCCGCTTTCCACCTGCCCGAGCCGGTGCAACTGATCTGCCGCGAGGACCCGCCCGACAGGCTGCTCGCGGACCTGGCAACCCAGGGAATGGATCTGATTCTCACCGATTCGCCCATGAGCCCGTCCATGCGCGTGCGCGCCTTCAATCATCTGCTCGGCGAATGCGGTGTGGCGTTTTACGGAGAACGGCAGCTCGCCGCGCGCTACCGCCGCAACTTTCCCCATTCGCTCAACGGCGCTCCTGTGCTGTTGCCGACCGAGAGCGCGGTGTTGAGGGCGGAACTCGACCAGTGGTTTCAGTCGAACGGCGTGCGACCGCGCGTGGTGGGCGAGTTCGACGATTTCAGCCTCGCCCGCACGTTCGGGGAAAAGGGGCTGGGCGTATTCGTCTCGCCGTTGGTGCTCGACCGCGAGATGCGGCGTCGCTACGGTTTGGTGCGTCTCGCCCGGGTTGAAGGGATCCAGGCGCAGTTCTACGGCATTTCGGTGGAAAAGCGGTTGAAGAACCCCGCCGTCGTGGCAATCTGCGAGGCGGCTCGCCAGCGCCTGTTCGCCTGAGCATCGACGGCTGCCCGCGTAACCAGAATCACCACCCCGCCTATCTCGCCACCGGAACGAAGATCTGGCTGACACCGGCTGAGGCAGCCACGCGGTTGAACGTAGCCAGATCTTTGCGCACAAAGTCGCGCAACCTCGCCTGCTGCTCCGATGCCTCCCGTCTCAGCCTGGCCATCTCTTCGCGCGCCGCGCGCGTGGGACGCTGTGCGTAGCCGGATTCCAGCAGTGCCAGCAAGCGCAGTGCCCGTCCATGAAGGCGTGAGAGGGAGTGCAGGTAGGCCTTGCTGTCGTTGACCGCCGAACGATCGTAGATGGGTTCCTCCACCTGGTCCAGCTTGTGGTTCAGCTGGCTGGCCAGCTCGAAGAGCATCTGGTAGGTGGTGTTCTTTTCGTGGGTGAGCAGGATGTATTCCAGCGTGTCGAGCTGTTGGCGCAGCGCGTCGATCCGGTTGACCTCGCGGTCCACGGAAGACACAAGCTCACGGGCTTCAAGTGCCGCTTTCTCCTGCGCCTGGAAGTCGCCGTCAGAGGCGTGTGTGCGTGGGTCGGCCTCTACCTGCAGCGTTACCGACTGACTCTTCCCTTCGGCCGCCAGTCGGACGTGATACTTGCCAGGCACAACCATCGGCCCGCGAGGAGTGTCATATCCGAGGCCGCTCGTCTCGCCGGCGCCGTAAACAGGCACAGGCGGATCGTAGCGGAGGTCCCAGTGGATGCGATGATAACCGGGCTGTCCGGGGCCCTTGAGCGTGCGCACGGGATGGCCGGAAGCATCGGTGATGGTGATCGTGACCTGTTGCGCGCCGCCAACTGGATTGTGGTGTTCCACGTTCCGCCCACGGATGTAGTAATCGATCGCGGCGCCCTCGGACGGATTGGGCGCGGTGAAGCTAGTGAGTTGGAATCCGTGGCGATTGAACCGGGCCCATCGCACCGCGGCCAGCGGAGCAAAGAGGGTGAGGCCGACCGGTGGGTTGGCGCCCACCTGTTCGAGCGGCGCGATGTCGTCGAGCACGAAGATTCCACGGCCGTGCGTACCGACGACGAGGTCGTGTGTCGATTTCACGAATTTCAGGTCGTAAACCGGCGTGATGGGAAAGCCGCAATGAATAGGTTGCCAGGGTCCTCGGGAGACTGAATAGAACAGGCCCGTGTCGGTGCCAACGACGAGCAGACCACGGCGGTTCGGGTCTTCACGAACCACGTGGGCCGGAGCGTTCCGGGGCAGGTTGGCGGTGATGTTTTTCCAGGTGGCACCAAAATCGTCGGTGCGGAAGACGTAGGGATGGTTGTTCCCCATTTCATGGAGATCGACGGCGATGTAGGCTGTGCCGGCTGCAAAAGGCGATGTGGCGATTTGTGAGATACGACCCCAGGGTGGCAGGCTGGGAATGTTGGCGGTCACATTGGTCCAGCGGCGGCCACCGTCTCGAGTCACTTGGACCACCCCGTCGTCGGTGCCCACCCAGATCACGTTGGGATCTTCCTTGGAGATACCGATCGAGAGGATCGTATCGTAGGTTTCCGAGCCGCTCAGGTCGAGGATGACCGGACCGCCGCTCAGTTGCTGCTTCGATTTATCGTTGCGGGTCAGGTCGGGACTGATCACCTTCCACTGGCGTCCTGCGTCGGTGGACCGGAAGAGCACATTCGCGCCCAGATAGATTTTCCTTGGATTGTCCGGTGAGACGGCAATCGGCGCGGTCCAGTTGAACCGATATTTCAGTTCCGCGGCGGGCAGGTCGCCCACGCCTGGGAAATAAGGCCGCAGATAGGCGGTTTCTCCAGTGATGCGATCGAGGCGGAGAATCTCGCCGTTCTGTGAATCGGAGAAGATGAACGGCGTGCCGTGCGCGGGAACGGCATACTGCCCGTCACCGAAGCCGACGCTGGTCCATTCGGCATCGGTGATTGGCGTGCTGCTGAGGCTGTTCGAGGGACCGCACCAGGAGCCGTTGTCCTGCAGCCCTATGCAGATGCCGTAGGGTACGCGGCCATTGTCGATCGAGACGCTGTAGATCTGCTCGATCGGAATGTTGTCCAGATGGCGCCAGGTGTGGCCACCGTCTGTCGAGAGGTAAACGCCGCCGTCATTGCCCTCGATCATGCGTTTCGGGTTGCGCGGATCGATCCACAAGGCGTGTTGGTCGGCGTGGAGTCCGGGACCGATGGTGCGGGCCGTGTGGCCGCCGTCGGTCGATTCGAGCAGGTGGAAGGAAAGGAAATATAACCTGAGGGGATTGTCCGGTGAAACGACGAGATGGGAAAAGTAGAAAGGCCGGGCGTCGAGGTTGCGGTTGTGGCTGAGTGGCGACCAGTGCTCGCCGCGATCGTGCGATCCCCAGAGCACGCCTTGCCTGGAGCCGATTAAGGCGTAGACACGCGCAGGGTCGCTTGGCGCCACCGCTAGGCCGATACGGCCCATCGGCCCGCTCGGCAAGCCTTCGGTGAGTTTCTGCCAGTGGTCGCCGCCGTCGGTACTGCGATAGATGCCGCTCAACGGTCCGCCGCTCTGCAGGATCCACGGCCGCCGCATCACCTGCCACATGCCGGCATAGAGAACCTTGGGATTGTCCGGCTCCATCACCAGGTCGGAGACGCCGGTGGTGCTGCCGACGTAGAGGATCTGTTTCCAGGTCTTGCCTCCGTCGGTGGACCGGAAGACGCCCCGCTCGGTGCTTGGTTCCCAGGCGTCGCCAAGCACGCCGACAAACACGGTGTTGGGATCGAGCGGCGAGACCACGATTGAGGAGATCTGGCCCGCGTTGGCCAGTCCCATGAAATGCCAGTTGCGGCCGCCGTCGGGCGAGAAATAGACACCATGGCCGGTGACGACGTCGTTGCGGATATTTGCTTCGCCCGTACCCACCCAGACGAAATTGGGATTCGAGGGAGCCAGCGCCAGCGCGCCGATGGTGGAGACGGCTTGGTGCTGAAACAGCGGCGCCCAGGATACCCCACCGTCCTCGGTCCGGAAGACGCCCCCGCCAGCGGTGCCGACGTAATAGACGTTCGCATTCCCGGGAACGCCGGCGACGGCCGTTACGCGGCCGCCGGCAACGGCCGGCCCGAGGTTGCGAAAATGGAGCGCCTCCAGCGGGCTCGGCGAATGACTCGCCGCCGTCGGTCGGCTCCGGGCAATCACGGCAAGAGAGGTGAGGGTCAGAATCAGGACCGTGGTCGTGACGGCCCAACTGGCACGGTGTGTACTCGGCATCGATCGCTCCTGATATCGTTCGGCCGGTGGGGCGTATTCTCGCTCAATCCTGCCAGGAAAAGAAAGCGCACCAGGAACTTCCACCCGCGAACCGTTACCCCGTTCGGCACGCCATGCGGCCGCGGATGCAGCCGGCGGCTGGCCGTGGCTCACCCCTTTTAGAGTCGGAATTCCCGGTGGATCGCCTTCACCGCAGTTCCCATCAACGCCGGGGGAACAGCCAGCGCCACGCCTTGGCCCGAGGGGCCGTTGGCGACGGCGAGCACGGGAACGCGGCTTCGGGCAAGAGCACTGAAAATCCGGGCGGTGACGCCGGTGGGATGACGAACTTGCGAACCGATCGCCGTCACCAGGCCCACCTCTTGCGACGACTCCAGCACGATCCCGTCATTCGGGTGGTGCGGGGAGAGTTGCTGCGCCAGTTGAGAGACCGCCGGGGCCTCCTCGTGCGTGAGCGCAAACGCGAGCGAGCTTTCCGCCGAGGACTGGAGCACCAGCAGCGGATGCACCCCGGCCGCACCCAGCCATCCGAGAACGCGCGTGGCCAGGCCTACCGGACCGATCGCGCGGTTGCCGCGTACGGTCACCAGACGAACGCGAGGCACTGCCGTCACCGCTGCCACCGCGGCGCGGCCGCTGGAATCGGGAACGATAAGCGTGCCGCGCGAGGAGGGTCGAAAGGAATTCCTTACGCGCAGGGGAACGCCGCGTTCCATTACCGGAAGGATGGCCTTCCAGTGGATTACCTTTGCACCGAAAAAGGCCAGCTCGATCGCTTCGGCGTGCGTGAGCCGTGGGATGACGCGCGCTGCGGGAACCAGCCGGGGGTCGGCGGTCATCACGCCGTCGACGTCAGTCCATATGGTCACCTCGTCAGCGCCGAGCAGAGCCCCGATCAGCGTGGCCGTGTAATCGGAAGAGCCGCGGCCCAGCGTGGTCGGCACGCCTTCGCGCGTGGCGCCGCGAAAACCTGTGACGACGGGCAGAATGCCCCGCTTGAGCATTGGCAGCAGCCGCCGGCGAAGCCGGGCCTCGGTTGGCTCGATGAGCACGTTCGCATCACCGTGGTGCCCGTCGGTCATGATGAGCCGAACGGCGTCGATGGCCTCGGCGCGCACGCCGGTGGCGCACACCCGAGCAGCGAAGAGTTCTGCGGAGATCACCTCACCGAGGGAAGAAACGCTGTCGAGGCCGCGCGGGGTGGCCTCGCCCACCAGTGCGAAGCCGCGGCAGAAGTTTTCGAAGATCGCGAGCGCCTGCTCGAGGCGCCTGGCAAAACGGGTCTGTTCGGCGGATGGCAGCAGAGACTGGGCCGCTTCCGTGTGGCGGCGGCGGATTTGCTCGACGGCGTCCTGCCACTTGCTGCCGTGGGCCGCCGCCGCCCGTGCCGTTTGCAGCAGCAGGTTCGTCGTCCCTGCCATTGCCGACACGACCACGATCGTGCGCTCGCGGCTTGCGTTGCTGGTGGCGCGGCGCGCAGCCCACTGGATCCGCTGGGCGTTGCCAACCGAAGTGCCGCCGAATTTCAGCACGCACAGCCGTCGGGAACGGGAAGCCATGGTCGAAACGCTCACGCTTCTGCCGGCGAGCCGCCGGCGATGGACGGAACCAGCATGACTTCGTCGCCATCTTGAAACTGGTATTTCTCGCCGCCGAGGAAGCGAATATCCTCCTCATTGACGTAAACGTTCACAAATGGCCGCAGCTTGCCATTGTCGTCCCGGAGATGGCGGCTGAGATCGGGGTGCTGCCGGCCGAGGTCGTCAATCAACTCGGCGAGTGTTGCGGCGGCACAAGTGACCGTCGCTGCTCCGCCGGTGAAGCGGCGAAGCGCCGTCGGAATCTGCACCTGAATGGACATCGACTCGCTCCTTTTTTGTTTCCGCAAGGCCTGCCGGGTACGATGCACCCCGAGAGCGCCGGAACCCTGAGCCGGTCGCCTGCCAACGGCTTGCAGCCTTACGACAAACGCGCCGACAAACAAAGGTCGGTGAGGGATGAGACGGTTACCAGTGGTGGTTTGGCCTCATGTTCCCCCGCGATCCGGGGCGGGACTTGGCACCGGCCGCCCAGTTCGTCTCTGAGCCGGTTGCCGTGGCGTCATCGGGCCCGTTCCCTAGGCCACTCTCCATGAGACTCAGATCGGCGGGACCTGAGTCTGGAAGCAGTAGCGAGTGTAGCAGCGGCTTGACAACGCAGCAAGAAACGCGCGGCAAACGGAACTGCAGGGAGGGCGAATGGCGCCGTCTGGGACCCGAACGCAGACCGCCGCCGGGGATGGAGGGATGAAATAGGGGGAATTCCTATCTTTTTCCGTCGCGGCGAGCAGCCCTTCCTGACGATTGAACGGCCGAATCCCGCGATTCAATCTGCGTTTTTCTCCATTCGCCAATGGGCACTTGCAGTCCGCCTCACTTTCCTGCACAATGTCTCCGTCGTGGAATTTAGTCGCCAGACGCGAATTAGCAGCCGAACGAGCATGTGCGCTTGTTGCATGCGTAAGTGTACGCGATCTGGCGCGAGGACCTTGCCGAGCTAAAAAACACGAAAAGCCGGCAGTTTTTGAAGAGCCCGCAGCCAGATCAATCTGGCGGCGGGTTTTTTGTTTATATCGCAATCTTTGATGGAAATGGCGGACGCGACCCAAGGCAGGTGAGAAATGCATGAAGACGGTCCATGTCATGAGGAGAACGACGTGAGCAGACGATACAAGGTAGCGGTCCTGGGCGCCACCGGGCTGGTGGGCCAGCGGTTCCTGCAGTTGCTTGAATCCCACCCCTGGTTTGAGATCAGCACGCTCACCGCGTCGAGTGGATCGGCCGGGAAGCGCTACGGCGACGCGGTGAATTGGTTGCTGGAATCGCCGCTCCCGGAAAGTGTTGTCGACAGTTTGATTCGCGAAACGCGGCCCGGCGAGGTAGACGCCGACTTCGTGTTTTCAGCGCTCGATTCCTCGGTTGCCGGTCCGATAGAAGAAGAGTTCGCGCGTGCCGGCCTGCCCGTGGTGAGTAACGCGGCACCGCACCGGATGGACGACGACGTTCCGCTGTTGCTGGCGGACGTGAACCCCGAACATGTGAACCTCGTTCCCCTGCAACAGAGGCGGCGCGGCTTTGCGAACGGTTTCCTCGTCACGAACCCCAACTGCTCGACGGCGGGCCTGGTCACCGCGCTCAAACCGCTCGACGACGCCTTCGGCGTCGAGGCCGTCTCCGTAGTGACGATGCAGGCCGCTTCCGGCGCCGGATATCCCGGCGTTCCCTCGATGGACCTTCTGGGCAATGTCATTCCCTTCATTCCCAAGGAAGAGGACAAGCTCGAAACCGAGCCGCGAAAGATCCTCGGGCGCGCCGGAAAACTGGGGATTGACCCGGCGCAGTTGCTGGTGAGTGCTCAGGTGAACCGCGTGCCGGTGGTCGACGGTCACCTGGAGGCGGTTTCGGTGAAGCTGCGCGACAAGGCAAACGCCGCCGACGTGGCGGAGGCTCTGGCCGGATACACATCGGAGCCTCAACGCGTCGGCCTGCCCACCGCGCCCGTCCGGCCAGTGGTGGTACGTGCCGAGCGCAACCGGCCACAGTCGAGGCTCGACCGCATGGCTTCGGACGGGATGGCGGTGGTGGTTGGGCAGATCCGTCCTTGCCCGGTTCTCGATTTTCGGTTCACCCTGCTCGTGCACAACACCATCCGCGGAGCCGCCGGCGCTGCGCTGCTGAACGCAGAGTGGCTGGTGGAAAAAGGCTTGCTCCGTTCGCGCGAGGAAGTCTCCGCAGCTGGTGCGGATGACGAAGAGACTCTGGTTTCCGAGAGTCGCTGAAGGACGCCGGGAAAAGCGTGCAACTGCTCTCAAACGGTCCGATGACCTGCGCCTGTAGCTGTTGTTGCTGCCGGTGCGTGTCGTCGGCTGTCCCGCGCGGTCCCGGATAGCGCCAGATTCCAGGACAATTCGGCAACTCGGCCCGCGACGCCTCCCGGCGATGCGGGCCCTATTTTTTTGGATTTCGAAGAACGGGGGACGAGAGCGCCGAGGCGAACGGCCTCTCGAAAAGAAGCGAGACGATGGCTCTGTTCCCGATGTTTCTGAAGCTCGAAGGCCGGCGGGTGCTGGTGGTCGGCGCGGGCAGTGTCGGCGAATCAAAGATTGCTGGCCTGCTGGATCTCGGGGCCGACCTGCGCGTTGTGGCTCCGCACGCCACCGCCCGCGTGCGTCGCTGGGCACGCGCGGGCCGACTCGTCTGGGCGCGTCGTCCGTTCGATGGAGAAGACCTGAAAGGCATATTCCTGGCAGTGGTGGCCACCCCGTCGGCGGAGTTGAACGACCGCTTGGCCCGGCTGGCGCGCCGCCGGCGAGTCCTCATTAACGTGGTCGATGATCCGGAGCGGTGCGATTTCTATTACCCCGCACTATTGCGCCGCGGCCCACTGAGCATTGCCATTTCGACCGAAGGGCAGAGTCCGGCATTTGCCGGGCGCCTGCGGCGGCAACTTGAACGCGATCTGCCGCCGGATATTGGCCGGCAGGTGTTGCGGCTGGGACGCGCGCGCGTGCGCCTGTTTTCCCAATCGATGGATCCCCGCGAGCGGCGGCGACGGTTAATCCGTCTCGCGAGAGAAATTTCACTCGGAGGTAAAGATGAGGGGCAAAGTCTATCTGGTGGGGGCGGGGCCGGGCGATCCGGACCTGTTGACCGTGCGGGCCCTGCGGGCGATTGAGCGTGCGGACCTGGTATTGTACGACGATCTCGTTTCGGGTGGCATTCTCTCGCTCGTTCCGCCGAATGCCCGCGCCGTCAGCGTGGGCAAGCGAGCCGGACGCCCGGTGGTCACGCAGGACGAAATTCACCGGCTCATGATCGAAGCGGCACGCGAGGGCCTCGAAGTCGTTCGGTTGAAAAGTGGCGACCCGCTGATCTTCGCCCGCGCGGGCGAAGAGATCGAGGCGCTGCGTCTGGCGGGAGTTGATTTCGAGATCGTTCCTGGCGTGACGGCGGCGCTGGCGGCGGCTGCTTCGGCCCGGATTCCGCTCACCGACCGACGGTTCGCGTCCAAGCTGGTTTTCCTTTCGGCCCACCGCGCCGGGAAGTGGTCGTCCAACGACTGGCGCTGGGTGGCCGATAGTGAGAGCACGGTCGCCGTGTACATGCCGGGGAACAACTACGCCGACTTGGCCGCCGAACTGCTCGCCGGCGGGTTGGCCGAGAACACGCCGGTTCTGCTCGTAGCAAGCGCCTCTCGGTCCGGGGAATCCATCTGTTCGACCACGCTCGGCGAACTGCCCTCTCGTGGCCGTCTCGAGGCTCCCTCGATCCTGCTGATCGGCGCGGTGGCTGGCTTTCACGATCGGGCCGGCCGCGAGGAAGTGATCGAAGCGCTTCGCACCGCAGTCGGCTAGTCCCATGTCCCCATGTGGGGCGTCGACAGTTCGTGTGGAGTATTGATAGTGGTGTGGCGCGGCACTCTAGGGCGACAAGTTGTCGAAGTGGTAGAGAAAAGATGGCGCGCTGAAGCCTGCCTCTAAACAATCGTTCTGATGTTTCGTGCAGAAGCGGCGATTCAATCAGCGCAAGATGCCGCGATAGACGGCCAGGCCGACAGCTGCATTCATGCCGATACGCTCGAGGGCACGGATTTCCCTCTGGCTGCGGATGCCGCCGGCTGCCGTAATCGGCAGGCGGGTGAGCTGGCGCAGGTGGCGAAACCAGGCGAGATCCGTTCCCTGCAGTGTGCCTTCAGCGTCAACGAAGGTGCAGAGGAATTCGGAGCAGAAAGGTTCGAGCGTGCGAATCACCTCTTCCGGACCCAGCTCCAGCTTCTGGCGCCAGCCGCGCACCACGATCTTGCCACCCTTGCTGTCTAGCGCGATGATCAGCCGTTTCCGTCCCACTGCGGCGCGCAACCGTGTGAGAAACGGCCTGTTCGCTTGGCCTCGACGAATCGCCGCAGTGCCGACGATCACTTTTTCGGCGCCGCAATCTAGCAATTGTTTCGCGCGGCGCACGGTACGCACTCCGCCGCCGACGCGTATCCTCGGCCCGCGGACTCGGCGCGACCATTCGCAGAGAGCACGCACCCGCCGCGCGTTGCCGCCCTTGCGCATCGCCGCATCCAAATCGATCACGTGCATCAGCGGATAGGAGCGGAACTGCTCGGCCACGCCCAGCACGTCGTCAATAGCCAGCAGCCGGCGCCGGCCTCGCTCCAACTGCACCACGCGCCCGTCTTGCAGATCGATGCAGGGGATCAACATGCCCCCATTCCCTCCGTCAGCCGCACCGTTACGCCGTTTTCGGCCAGGAAACGCTTGAGCCCGGCAATCGGGACGAGACTCTCGTGGAAGATCGAGGCCGCCAGTGCCGCGTCGGCCAGTCCCTCCGTGAAGACTTCCAGAAAATGCCGCGGCGTCTCGGCTCCGCCGGAGGCGATCACCGGCACGCCGACGGCTCCGCTCACCGCCGCGGTCAGCGCCACGTCGAAGCCGCTCCGCGTGCCGTCGCGATCGATCGAGGTCAGCAGGATTTCCCCCGCGCCACGGCGTGCTCCCTCGCGTGCCCAGGCGACGGCATCCAGGCCGGCCGCCTGGCGCGCGCCGCGCGTCCAGACCTTCCAGCCTCTTCCCACGTGCCGGGCGTCGATTGCGAGCACCACCGCCTGCGCGCCGAACTCCCCGGAAAGTTCCGTCAGCAACTCCGGCCGCTCCACGGCTGCCGTGTTGACCGTCACTTTGTCGGCTCCTGCACGAACTACCGCGCGTGCGTCCTCCAGCGCGCGGATGCCGCCACCGGCCGTCAGCGGGATGGAGAGGGCGTCGGCCACGCGTCGGATCGTATCGAGAAATGTGGGCCGGCGGTCGCGCGAGGCGGCAATGTCGAGCACGACGAGTTCGTCGGCTCCCTCGCGGTCGTAGCGCGCCGCGAATTCTGCAGGATCGCCTTGGCGGCGCAGCCCTTGAAACTGCACCCCCTTGACGACCCATTCGCCGTCGGTGTCGAGGCAGGGAACGATGCGTCTTGCCAGGCTCATCGGGCCAACTCCAGGAAATTGCGAAGCATCGCCGCGCCCGCCTCGCCGGATTTTTCCGGATGGAATTGCACGGCGGCTAGCCGCCCACTCTCGATCACGGCGGTGAAGCTCTCCCCATAATCGCAGGCGGCAACCGCGGCCTCGCCCACCTCGAACGCGGCATACGTGTGAGCGAAATAGAACCAGGCGTCTTCGGGAATTCCGGCCAGCAGCCGGCTGGACCGCACGCGGCGCAACTGATTCCATCCCATATGTGGCAGTTTCACCTCCGAAGGCAACGGGCGCACCACGCCGGCCAGCCAGCCGAGGCCTGCCTCCTCCGGCGCTTCCTCGCTGCGCTCGAAGCAGGCTTGCAGGCCCAGGCAGATGCCGAGCAGCGCGGTGCCTCGGTCCAGCGCGGCGCCCAGCGCAGCGCCCATTTCGTTTTGCGCCAGCGCCCGCGCCAAAGCGCCGAAGTGCCCGACGCCGGGCAGCACGATCGCCTCGGCGCCAGCTAGCTCGCTGCCGCGAACGGCGCGTCGCGTCTCGATCTGCAGCCGGCGAAAGGCCCGCTCTACCGAGGGAAGATTCCCGGCTCCGTAATCGACCAATGTAACGATCAAAGCAGCCCCTTTGTGCTTGGCAGCACGCCGCGCAAGCGGCGATCGCGCGCCACGGCGAAGCGCAGCGCTCGCGCGAAGGCCTTGAAGATCGCCTCTACCTTGTGGTGCGACGAGCGGCCCTCGATCACGCGCAAATGCAGCGCCGCGCCGGCCGACTGTGCAAACGCCTGAAAGAAATCGGGAAGAAGTTCCGTCTGGAAATCGCCCACGTGCCGCGCGCCAATCTTCCAGCGCCCCACGAAATACGGCCGGCCGCTGAAGTCGATGGACGCCACGGCCAGCGTTTCGTCCATCGGCATCACGAAATAGCCGGCGCGCAGAATACCGCGTTTCGATCCCAGCGCGCGGCGAACCGTTTCGCCGAGCGCGAGCCCCGTATCCTCGACAGTGTGATGTTGATCGACGTCCAGGTCGCCGAGCGCGGCGATTCGCAGGTCGAAGGCTCCATGGCGCGCCACCTGTTCGAGCATGTGGTCGAAAAAGCGGATGCCGGTGGAGATCTGCGCCTTTCCCCGCCCGTCCAGCTCGATTCGGACTCGGATGTCGGTTTCAGCGGTGGCCCTGTGGATCTCGGCGTGTCTCATGGCAGCCAGTTCCCGACTTCGTTCACCGAGTTGACGATGCCACGAACTCCGAGCCGGCGAATCTCGCGCACGCGCAGCGCCCGGCGAGGGGCGCCCGGGTCGAGAATGGCGAGAAAATCGATGCGGGCACGGCGCGCAGCCAGCGCGTCGTCCACCGTATCGCCAACGTAGAGGATGGACGAGTGAGGCCTGCCGTCGGCCAGGCGCAACAGCCCCTCCGGACGCGGCTTGGTCGGTCCGTCCTCAAGTCCCACGAGGCGGCTGAAGCGTTCTTTCACGCCGAACCGCTCGAGCGTGTAGATCGCCTCGATACGCGGTCGCCCGGTGAAAATTGCCAGATCGGCCAGGCGCCCCAGACGCCGCAGCCGGCGCCGGTCGGCGAGCCAGCGCTCGCGGCGAATGTGGCCCTGGAAATTCTCGCCGAGGTAGAGCCGCTGGAAGTGCTCGACCACTTCGCGGTAGCTGGTGCGGTAGCCGAGCTGGCGAATCCAGGTGTGTGTGAGCTTCCAATCGTCGTTGAACCCCGGCTGCGCCTTGAACCGTCCGATTCCCTCTTCCGAAACAGGACGGCCCGTGAAATGCTTCACGGTTTCCAGGATGGTGCGATGGTAGGAAGGACGAACGTCAACGAGGACCCCGTCCATGTCGAAGATTATGAGCGGGCGGTCTTCCACAGTCTCTCCAGTTCGCGAATCAGCGTGCGCGTTTGCCCTCGCGTGCCGATGGAAATCCGCACCCAGCCCGGGCGCCCGAAATCGTTGCGGCGGTCACGCAGCAGAATCCCCCGGCGGCGCAACGCCTCGAAAAGCGCGGGGCCGCGCTCGCCGAAATCGGCGAGCAGGAAGTTCGCCGAACTGGGATAAACGGCTACGCCCAGTGTGGTCAGAGCGTGCTTGAGATCCTCCCGAGCGGCTGCCACTTCGCGGGCATAGCGGCGCACCGCGCCTGCGCTGCCTGCGACCGCGAGCCCTGCGGCGAGCGCGGCCGCGTTCACCGAGTACGGATCGCGCAGCCGGCGCAACGCCGCAACCACTTCGGCGTTCGAGACGATGCAGCCCAAGCGCAACCCAGCCAGTCCCGCCGCTTTGGAAAACGTCCGCGTAACAATCAGGTTCGGTGAGCGGCCGACCCATCCAGCCACGCTGAGCCCCGAGAATTCGTAATAGGCCTCGTCGATCACCACCATGGTCCGGCGCGCCGCGTCCAGAATCTTGCGCAGCGTACGCGGCGCCAGTAGATCGCCCGTCGGATTATTCGGGTTGGCCAGAAAGAAGAGGCGCGGCCGCTCGCGGCTCAGCGTGCGGAGAACGCCGTCGACTGGGAATCGGAGCCGTTCGTCGTAGCGCAGCGTGATCACCCTGGCCCCGAGCAACTCCGCGTAGAAGCGGTACATGGTGAAGGTCGGTTCAACCAGCAGCACCGGCTTGCCGGTTTCCGCAAAGCCATTGGCGATCACATGCAGCGCCTCGTCAACGCCGTTAGTCAACAGCAGCTGCTCCGGCCGCGCACCCAGGTACCGTGCCAGCTTTCGTTCCGCCGCCAGGTATTCCGGGTAGGAAGAGATCTGCTCCGGCTTGAGCCGCGCCAAAGCCCGCAGCACCGAACTGGGAGGGCCGACTGTATTTTCATTGAAGTCGAGCCGTAGCCGGCCGACCCGCCCTTCGGGCGGCGGCTGATACCACGACATCCGCTCGGCCTGTTTCCTTAGCGGGACTGCCAGGCTCATTGCCTGACCTCGACGGCGCGCGCGTGCGCCTCTAGGCCCTCGCATCGCGCCAGCGTGGCTACCGACTTGCCAAGTCGGGCGACGCCGGCCCTCGAGAGTCGTTGCACGTTGATCGGTCGCAGGAAATCGACGGCCGAGAGACCGCCGCGCACTCGCGCCCATCCGGCGGTAGGCAGCACGTGATTGCTGCCGGTGGCGTAGTCGCCGGCCGGTTGTGCGCTCCAGGGACCCACGAAGACGCTGCCGGAGGCCCGAATGCGGTTGAGCAGCCCGGGACCATCGGGCAGGCTGAGATGCTCGGGAGCGAACCGGTTGGTGAATTCCAGCGCATCGTCGATGTTTGCCGCAACGTAGATGGGGCCGCTGCGGGCAAGCGACTCGCGTGCCAGCGATTCGCGTGGTAACGCTCCGATTTGCTTTTTGAGCTGGGCCAGCACGCGGCGCGCCAGCACCGCCGACGTGGTGACCAGCAGTGAGACAGCGTCGGGATCGTGCTCGGCCTGCGCCAGCAGATCGGCGGCAATGAACGAAGGATCGCCGCCCTTGGCAAGCACCAGCAATTCGGTGGGGCCGGCCGGCATATCGATCGCGCAATCGGTGCTCACCAGCAGCTTTGCTGCGGTGACGAAGCGGTTGCCGGGACCGCAGATCTTATCGACACGCGGCACCGTGCGTGTTCCGCCCGCCATCGCGGCAACGGCTTGCGCGCCGCCCAGCCGCAGCATCCGCCGTACGCCGATTACGTCGGCGGCGGCGAGCAGTTCCGGGCTGGGACGTGGGCACGCGACAATGATCTCGCGCACCCCCGCCACCTGGGCCGGCACGGCCGTCATCAGCAACGTGGAAACGAGCGGAAAGCGGCCGCCGGGAACGTAGCAGCCTACGCGGTCCAGCGGACGGTAAACCTGGCCGACGCGCACCCCTGGCACCACGTCGAACGCCCAGGCTTTGGGCATTTGGCGCTTGGCCACGCTGCGGATATTCTTTGCCGCTTGGATCACGGAACGGATGAGGGTTGCGGGAGCGCGAAGGCGGGCAGCCCGAAATTCGGTTTCGGGAACCCAGAACCGGCCAGGGGCCATGTGCGCGCCGTCCAGCTTGGCCGCCCAGGCCGCCACGGCACGATCCCCCCGTCGCGCAACGTCTGCAAGGATTCGCGCCGCAACGCGCTCGGCGTCGCGGTCGCGGAGGCGCCGGCCGGTTTCGAGCCGGTCGGCCGTCTTTGACGTGAGTTTTGCGATTTGGATCATAGGACGATTTTGTTTAGCGGGTATTCCACCAATCCGTGCGCCCGCCGTTCTTTCAGTCGAGGAACGATCTGCCGCACCACGTCTTCCTCGATGATGGTGTTGACCGCGACCCAGTTCGGGTCGCTGAGTGCGGAAATGGTGGGTCGCTGGAGCGCCGGCAGCACCTCGAGCACGCCTTCCAGATCCTCGCGGCGCACGTTGAGCATCAGCCCTACCTTGCCCATGGCGCTGATCGCCCCTTGGAGCAGCATCACCAGGTGCGAAATCTTGGCCTGCTTCTCCGGGATGGCCCAGGCTTCGTGGCTGGCGATGAAAACGGTGGTGGATTCCGTTACCGTGTCGACGATGCGCAAGCGGTGGGCGCGCAGCGAAGCGCCCGTCTCGGTCACTTCGACGATCGCGTCGGCCAACTGCGGCACTTTCACTTCGGTGGCGCCCCAGGAAAACTCCACGCGGGCGCGCACGCCATGCTTTTGCAGGTACTGCTCGGTGATGTGGACCACCTCGGTGGCGATGGTCTTGCCTTCCAGATCCTTGGCCGAGCGAATCGGCGAATCCTCCGGCACCGCCAGCACCCACCGCACGCGGCCGAGTCCCTGCTTCGCGTAGGCCAGTTCGACCACCTCGCGAACGTCGGAGCCGGTTTCGAGCACCCAATCGCGGCCGGTGAGCCCTGCGTCCAGTGCACCGCTGGCCACATAGCGCGCCATCTCCTGCGCGCGCACCACCAGGCAGCTCAGCTCGGGATCGTCGACCCCTGCATGGTAACTGCGGGAGTTGAGCGTCAAGTGCCAGCCGGCGCGCTCAAAAAGGCGGAGAGTCGCCTCCTGCAGGCTTCCCTTGGGAATTCCTAGGCGGAGTTGGCTCATGACTGCCCTCCGCCGTAGACCTGTGCTGGATCAAATGCACGCTCGGTGATGGTGCTCACTTTTCCGTCGGATTCCATCCGGCGGAAAAAGCAGGAGCGGTAGCCTTCGTGGCACGCGCCCGGGCCGCGCAATTCGACGCGCGCCAGCACGGTATCGGCGTCGCAATCGAGCCGCAGCTCGACCAGCCCCAGGGTATGGCCGCTGGTTTCGCCTTTCTTCCAGAGCTTTTGCCGCGACCGGCTGTAAAAGGTGACGTCGCCGCTGCGCAAAGTCTCCGCCAGCGCCTCCCGGTTCATGAATCCGACCATGAGTACCTCGCCGGTGGCCGCTTCCTGTACCACGGCGGGGATCAACCCGTCTGACTTTTCAAAATCGATTTCCATGTGGACTCCTAAAAAGTACTCCATAAAAGGAGAAGCCCGCCAGCACTGGGGGTGCTGGCGGGCTTATGAGGTCGCGATACCTGGCTACTAACTTAACTCCCGCGAGCACCGCACGACCCCGTGGTGGTGAGAATGATGATGATGCTGTGCTCGCGGTAGCATGACTGTTCATTATCTAGCGCATTGCGGGAACGCCGTCAAGTAATGGGCCCGCCTACGAAAAAATCCTTCCCTCCGCGGTTTTCCGGTCGCAGCAACAGCACTCGCGCGCCTATTCCGTGCCTGCCGAACTCTCCGGCCAGCAACCCGCCGATCTCCGTCCCGCCCGTCGCGGTTTTTGCGATCGCCAGCACCGACGATCCCGCTCCGCTCAGGAACACGCCCAGCAGTTCGGGATGGCGCAACTCGAAACAACCTTCCAGTCCGGGAACGAGCGGCGCGCGGAATGGCTGGTGCAGCCGGTCGCGAAACAGTTCCGGCCTAAGCTGGAATTCTCCGGAAAAACAGGTGGCGACGAGCAGCGCGAAGCGTTGCAGGTTGTGAATCGCGTCAGTCCGCTCGTAGCTGAACGGCAGCACGGATCGGGCGCGCTCGGTGGTCAGCTCGAAATCAGGAACGACGACGACCAGGGTCAGGTTCTCGGGCAGCGCGGTTCGGGCCACTCGCACCCGCCCTCCGGGCTCCTGTGCGGTCACCACCAGCCCGCCGTGGCAGGCTGCGGCCACGTTGTCGGGATGGCCCTCAATCCGGCAGGCGAGCTCGACAATGGCCGCGGGATCGGGCGTCTTCCCCGCGTGGCGCGCCGCCAGCAGGATGCCGGCGACGATTGCTGCCGCGCTCGATCCGAGTCCAGCCGCGATCGGGAACTCATTCTCGATTTCGATTTCGCCGCCCGAAACTTCCGTGCCGAACCCCCGGGCCGCCAGTCGTGCGGCGTGCGCGACGAGGTTGGAATCATCCAGGGGAATGCGTTCGGCGTGCGGACCGCTGTAGCGCAAGCGAAATCCAGGTGCGCCGCCCAGCCGGCCGCGAACCTTCATGTAAAGGCTCATGGCCAGCGCAGCGCAATCGAAACCACAACCGAGATTGGCCGAAGTCGCCGGAACGACGATCGCTTCGTTTTCCCGACTCATCCTACCTGGCGCTTGCCACCGGCACGCCCACCTCGGCGAGCAGCGCCTCGAACGCGGCCATTCGCGGCTCGACGGCGGGTAGGAATTCCACGTGGCCGTTGAGCGCTTCGGTCGTCTTCAGTCCGTTGCCGGTGATCGCAAGCACGGTGGTTTCAGCCGGCTGAATGCGTCCCTGCTCGATCAGTTTCCTGGCCACTCCCACCACCACACCGCCGGCCGTCTCGGTGAAGATACCCTCAGTCTTGGCGAGCAGCTCCATTCCGGCGAGGATTTCCTCGTCGCTGGCGTCCTCAGCCCAGCCGCCGCTCGTCGTGATCACTTCCACCGCCTGATGGCCGTCGGCCGGGTTGCCGATGGCCAGCGAATGGCAGATCGTATGCGGTTTTTGCGGTTCGGGAAATTTCAGCCCCTGCTTCACTGCGCTGGAAATCGGCGAGCAGCCGGTCGCCTGCGCGCCGAAGAATTTCACCGGTTTCGGCTCGACCAATCCCACGGCGATCAGCTCGTCGAATCCCTTGCGGATTCGGCTGATTAGCGCGCCACCTGCCATCGGCACCACCACGTTGTCGGGCAGGCGCCATCCGAGCTGTTCGGCAATTTCGAATCCCACTGTTTTTGATCCCTCGGCGTAATACGGGCGCAGGTTCACGTTCACCAGCCCCCAATGGAACTGGTCGCCGACGAGCGAGCAGAGCCGGTTCACCTGATCGTAGTTGCCGTTGATCGGTACCACGCGCGCGCCGTAGATGGCGCTGGCGATCAGTTTGGTCGGCTCGATGCCGGCGGGGACAAACACCCAGGCCTCAAATCCGCCCCGCGCTGCTTGCGCCGCCACAGCATTTGCCAGGTTGCCGGTGGAGGCGCAGCCCACCACCTTCAGGCCAAAGGCCCGCGCTCGCTCCAGCGCTACGGCCACCACGCGATCCTTGAAGGAAAGGCTCGGCATGCAGACGGCGTCGTTCTTCACGTAGAGATGTTTCAGCCCGAGTTGGCCCGCCAGACGGGGCGCTTCGAGCAGCGGTGTGAAGCCGACCGGTAGGCCCGGCTGCGAGTCGGCTGGAATCGGCAGCAGTTCCCGATAGCGCCAGAGGCTCGCCGGCCGCGAGGCGATCTGCTCGCGCGTCAGCTTGCCGCGCAGCGCCTCCAGGTCAAACGCCACTTCGAGCGGCGCGATACATTCGTCGCACATCGCTACCGGTGCGTTCCCCAGCCGCCGGCCACATTGCCGGCAATGCAACTCGTAACTTTCGCTCATTGACCACCGCCTTTTTGCTTTTGCATCGCCGACGAACCGTCCGCGTTGCGGAACCCATCGTCGCAGCATTCCGAGACTGGGCAGAGACTGTGTGAAGCTGAGGGCTAGTGTCTCATGTCCCCCGAACTCGGGGCGGGAATTGGCACCGCGCTTGACTTGCCATCAAGCCGGTTGCCGTGGCGTCTCCGGGCCCGTTCCCTCGGCCACTCTTCATGAGACTCAGATCGGCGGGACCTGAGTCTGGAAGTCAGATAGATAATACCGAAGCTGCTTCTCCGCGAGCAAGGCGGCGATGGCCGTTTGCGCTTCGATCCGAGTGGCGCGGCGTCCTCACGCCCGACGATTTTTCTGCCAAGCGATTGGTGCAGTTGGATTCGCGCCGGTGCGGTCCGGTTCTCACCGGACGTTTCTCACAAGAGCACGGGTATGGTCCGGAGGAGATCATGATCGATCTTTTTCAGCATCCGTCTGCCGGACGCAAGCAAGAATTTCCGCGATGCTGCGCCTCTCTTCAACTCGCGCGATGGCATCTGTTCGCGATCGGCACTTCCGTGCCTCGCGTGGCATAGTTAGACTTTCTGCTTCTACTCGCACAACACTGTTGCACTTGGGAATCTTCTTGCGTATCTTTGAGCTACGCGCGCGCAAGCGCGCAGCATCCATTTCGAGAGGAGAGCCGATGGCCAAGAAAAAGGCGACGAAACCCGCTAAGAAAGACAAGCGGGCGAAAAAGGCTCCGAGCAAGGGCAAGAAGAAGTAGCTCGCTTGCGGGCGGGAAGCCCGCGAGCTGAGTTCCTTTTCTTCTGATTTTGCCCATCGTTTCCGCCCGGGGCGCCGACCGGCGCTCCGGGCGGTAGCGTCAGTGAACGAAATTTTCCGCCTCTCTTCCGTAGTTCTCCTGCCTTCGATCCCCGAAATACACTTCTTGCCTTTCCCCTCATTTTTCCTTGCGATTTTCACTGCGCCTTGCCGTCGGCCGGAAAGGCCTTTTCTTTCTCTCTTCGCGCGTCGGGACTTCGGTAGCATCATAGAAACTGATGGTTCCCGAGACCGTGCGTTCGCCGACGTGGTGTGCTCGATGGAGGGCCATGGGCTCGCCGGTGCTGCTCGGTCTGCTTTTTTGTTGGTGTGTGCCGTCGCGCGGCGCACAGCGGGGGACGAGCCAGCAGCAAAAAACGGTAGTTGTCGTTCGTGATGAAAACGGGGTCGCCGTCTCCGGGGCACGTGTGGTGCTCACGCCGGCGAGTGGCGCCTTGCCGTCGAACGGCGAGACCAACGTCGCCGGCCGGGCGGATTTCCCTCCGCTGGCTCCCGGCTCCTATCGGCTCACCGTCGAGATGGATGGCTTCTATCCGATCACCGGGCGCACCGTGCAACTGGAACAGGGGCGGAGCCTGCACATCACTCTGGCCCATCAACGGGAATTCCAGCAGCGCGTCGAGGTTCACTACACCCCTCCAATCATCAATCCGCAGCAGACCGCCGCAGTCCGCACGCTCTCCAGTCGCGACGTGGTCAATATCCCGTACTCGACGAACCGCGACTACCGCAACGTGCTGCCGCTGATTCCCGGGGTCACGCCCGGCCTCAATGGCCAGATCCACATCAACGGCTCCAGTTCGACTCAGATCTACGATCGCCTGGACGGCTTCGATATCTCTCAGCCGGTTTCCGGACTGCTTACCTTGCGGGTCAGCCCCGACGCTCTCCGATCGATTCGCGTGGTCGGCAGCCGTCTGCCCGCCGATCTCGGCAAAGGCTCCGGTGAGGCTCTCAGTCTCGATACCGGCATGGGAGACGATCACTTCCACTTCTCGGCCACCGATTTCATTCCGTCGGTTCAGGACCGCAAGGGTATTCACCTCGAGGCATTCACGCCGAGACTCTCGGTTTCCGGTCCTCTTCGGAAAGGCAAGGCGTGGTTCTACGATGCGGGCCAGGGGGAATACGATCTGAACATCATTCAGGAACTGCCGAACGGCGCGGACGAGGCCCCCGTCTGGCGTTGGAACAATCTGGCCAAGGTGCAGGTGAATCTCAACGCCACGAACCTGCTCACCTCCAGTTTCCTCGTGAACCGGTTCCGTTCGCCTCGCGAAGGCCTCGATGCGCTCGACCCGCTGGAGACGACCACCAACCTTGGCGAGAGCGCCTACCTCGGAACGATCAAGGACCAGATGTATCTGCCTGGAGGTTCGCTCTTCCAGTGGGGATTCGCATTCAGCCAGTTTGGCTCAAATGACCGCCCGCGCGGCTCTCTTCCTTACGTGATCCGGCCGGAAGGCACCAGCGGCAACTACTTTGAGACGAGCAACTCCACCGCGCGTCGCTTTGAGGCCATCGCCGATCTTTCTCTCCCCGGTTTTCACTGGCACGGCCGCCATGAGCTTCGGTTCGGGATCGACCTCGACCGCGTCACCTACCGCCAGGCCTTCAGCCGCGGCACTATCCTGATCTACCGGGAGGACGGCACTCTCGACCGCCAGGCCACCTTTTCCGGCCCGCCCGCCTTTCAAAAGGACAACGTGGAAACCAGCGGCTACGCCGAAGACGGCTGGCAAGCAGCCCGTCGGCTTTTCGTCGACGGCGGCCTGCGCTTCGATTGGGACGAAATTCTTCGCCATCCCCTCCTCTCGCCCCGGTTGGCCGCCAGCTACATGCTCTCCTCCCGGGGAAACACGAAACTCTCGGCCGGCGTTGGTCTTTCCTACGCGGCGACGAACTTGGCGCTCCTGAGTCTTCCCCTCGAAGGCCAGCGGATGGATGTCTTCTACGGTCCGCAAGGCCAGACGCCGCTCGGCCCTCCAGTCGTCACCTCGTTTTCCGCCGATCTACCGCCCCTTGCGGCCCCGCGTTTTCTGAACTGGAGCGCCGGGCTCGAGCAAATGCTGCCCGGTCAGACGCGACTTGAGATCGAGTACATCGGGAAGAGGGGCGCGAACGGCTTTGATTATCAGAACGTGGGGACTGGTCCTGCGCCCGGTTTGCCGAGCGGCCAGTTCGTTCTTCGCAACGATGGCAACGTCCGCTACAACGCCGTTCGTTTCACGGTCCGCTACCCGTTTCACCGCAAGGATCTGCTGATGGTCTCCTACACCCGGTCGAGCGCCCGCACAAATGCCGCTCTCAGTCCCTCCTTCGATTCGCTTCTCTACAGTCGGCAGCTTCCCGGTCCGCTGCCCTGGGATTCGCCAAACCGGCTGCTTTCCTGGGGCTGGGCACCGCTGATATATCGATTCCAGCTCTCCTACGCCGTCGATTGGCGTAGCGGCTACCCTTTCAACACGGTCAATCAAAATCAGCTGCTGGTTGGACAACCCGGCTCGCGCCGCTTCCCAGACTACTTTTCGCTGAATCTGTTTCTCGAACGCCGGTTCCGGCTCTTTGGTTATGAATGGGCGCTTCGCGGTGGCTTCGACAACATCACCGGTCGCCGCAATCCCACAGTCGTGGTCAACAATATTGACTCGCCGCTCTTTCTCACCTTTGAAGGAGTACGCGGCCGCGCCTTCACTGGCCGGATTCGTTTTCTAGGGCGGAAGTAGGTTCCCAAAGACCGTCTTTTGCACGGAAGGCTCCCCTGCCTGGTTTGGGTTTCCGGCGAAAATTGGGGGTAATTAAGGATGGCGCATGCCCGCCCGGGGTTCGCAACGCCTTCGGGAATTGGTGTACAGTATAAGGTTCGAAGCCCCTCCAGGAGCAGATACACGTGGAAAAGTCTTCGCCAGCTGCGGGACCTACGGAGCCTCGGTCCGCCCAACAACAATCGTTAACCGTCATCGATAACCGTACCGGCAAGCAATATGAACTGCCGATCAATAACGGCTGCGTTCGCGCGATGGATCTTCGGAAGATCAAGACGGATGAAGGCGATTTCGGCTTGATGACCTACGATCCGGCCTTCATGAACACAGCTTCCTGCGTCAGCCGGATCACATTCATCGACGGAGGTCGCGGGATTCTCCGCTACCGCGGCTACCCGATCGAGGTGCTCGCCGAGCGGTCCACCTTCCTCGAAACGGCCTACCTCCTGATCCACGGCGAACTCCCCAACCGCGACCAGCTTTCCGACTGGACCTACCACATCACCCATCACACTTTCATCCACGAGAGCATCAAGAAATTCCTCGACGGATTCCACTACGACGCGCACCCGATGAGCATGCTGATCTCGACGGTTGGCGCGCTCTCGAGCTTCTACCCTGAGTCCAAGGACATCTTCAACGAGGACTCGCGGCGGAAGCAGATCTATCGCCTGCTCGGGAAACTGCCCACGATCGCGGCCTTTGCCTACCGGCACAGCCTCGGTCTGCCGTTCGTTTATCCGGACAACGATCTCAGCTACACCGGCAATTTCCTGAATATGCTCTTCAAGACGACCGAGCTGAAGTACAGGCCCAATCCCACGCTGGAACACGCGCTCGACGTCCTCTTCATTCTGCACGCCGACCACGAGCAGAACTGCTCGGCCAGCGCAATGCGGAGCGTCGGCAGCTCTTATGCCGATCCCTACTGCGCAACCGCCGCGGCTGCGTCCGCGCTCTACGGGCCGCTCCACGGTGGCGCCAACGAAGCTGTGCTGCGAATGCTGGTGGAAATCGGCTCGATCGACAAGGTTCCCGACTACATCAAGCGGGTCAAGTCCGGCGAGGGCCGGCTGATGGGTTTCGGCCATCGCGTGTACAAGAACTACGATCCACGCGCCAAAATAATCAAGCGTGTCGCCTATGAAGTCTTCGACGTCATGGGCCGCAACCCGCTGCTCGACATCGCCCTCGAGGTGGAGCGCATCGCGCTCGAAGACGACTACTTCGTCTCGCGCAAGCTCTATCCCAACGTCGACTTCTACAGCGGATTGATCTACCAGTCGATGGGTCTGCCGGTGACGATGTTCCCGGTGCTTTTCGCCATCGGTCGCATGTCTGGCTGGATCGCCCAGTGGCAGGAGATGTTGCTCGATTCCGAGCAGAAGATTTCCCGACCGCGCCAAGTCTATCTGGGTCACGGCCAGCGCGATTACGTTTCTCTCGACGAGCGTGGGTAAACGCGTTCGCGGGAAAAGATCGGGAACGGCTGCCTGGAAACGCGTGTTGAGCCCTGACCTTCGTTGCCGTCTGCCGCACGGCAGATCGGCCGAAAGCGGAAGGTTCTTCCGAGCTAGCTGCCCGTGCCGCTTTTCTCCCCGCGCTTGACGGTGCCGACGAAATGATCGGCATCGCGAGTGGGGCGGGGAATGCGGTAGCCGTCGGAAACGGCAAGGGTTAGTTCGATAGCGCGCGCCAGACTGACGCGATGGCCCTGCGAAACGTAGATCGGTTTCACGTTCGTTCGTGTCCGCAGCACCGCTCCGATCCTTTCTCCTTTGTCCTCGAGAGGCGTCCAACTGCCGCGCTCTGCCCTTGGCTCCCCATGCTGGCCCACCAGCCTCGATTTTGCACAGCCGATCGTCGGGCGATCTAGCGTCACTCCCAGATGGCAGGCGATGCCGAAGCGACGGGGATGGGCGTAGCCGTGGCCGTCGTAGAAAATAAGGTCCGGCTCGTGCCTCACCCGCTCGAACGCTGCTAGGATCGCCGGCATTTCACGAAAGCTAAGTAGCCCGGGGATGTAAGGGAAACTCAGTGGCCTCCGGGCCCAAACGCGCTCGAGTTCCTCCATCGATGGGTAGCGATACACCACCACGCCCGCAATGGCTTGCCCCTCAGCCAGATCCAGCGCCATATCGGCGCCGGCAACGCACCGGACTTTTCCAACTCGGTTCCGCAACTCGACCCGGTCCCGCAGCGAGAGCTGAATTTGCCGGGCCTTGGCTGGTGTCACATCCCAGCGCGTTGAAAGGCATGGCTTCATGGGAATGAGGGTATCGATTCGGCTGGCCGAGGGTCAAGTTCGGAAGGAGCCAAGCTATCACCCCTATTTTCTATAAGCTATGATAAAATTCAGATGGTTGACGTCTGGTACTTCTTTTGCTAACCTCAGCGGGATGGCACGCGCCGGCAAGGCCCACGGAGGGCGTTCTCCCGGTGCTTCTAAACACCGGTCGTCCCCTTCGAAGTCACTGAAAAATCGCTCTTTATCGGAGACTCCGGTTTCCCGTGGAGGGGCCTTGGAAGTCACAAACCCTGATGTCGAACGCCAACTAAAACTCTACGAAGAAGCCATCGAATATTTCCAGCAGGAAAAATTCCTGAAGGCCAAGCAGGCTTTTGAGCGCGTGGCTTCCGGTCCAAGCAAGGAACTGGCCGACCGTGCGGGCATTCATTGCCGCATCTGCGAGCAGCGAATCTCGAAATCTTCCGAACCGACGCTGCGCACTGCCGACGACTACTATCACCGCGGCGTCGCGATGATGAATTTGGGCCGCTGGGATGATGCCAGGGCTGCGCTGGAAAAGGCCCAGAAACTCTCTCCGAAAGCCGACTACGTCGTTTACGCGCTGGCGGCGCTTGATTGCTTGACCGGCGAGACCGAATCGGCGATGGAAAACCTGATGCAGGCCATCGCGCTGCGGCCGGAGAACCGGTACTTGGCTCGGAACGACGAAGACTTTGCCTATCTCCAGGATGATCCCCGCTTCACCGAACTCCTCTACCCGGAAGGTTCGACGAGCTAGCGGGTCCGGTCGACGCGCCGCCGCGGTTGTTCGCGTACCTACCCGTGTTGTGGCTTTTGGAGGCGGCACGGGGCTCGCCTCCCTGCTCCGCGGAATGAAGAAATATGTAGGACCGCGCCGTGGGCAGTCCGTCAACACTCCGCTGGCCGACCTGGCCGCGGTCGTCACCGTCACCGATGACGGCGGCAGTTCCGGTCGTCTGCGCCGCGGCTTTCACCTGCTGCCTCCGGGCGACATCCGTAACTGTCTGGTGGCGCTCTCTGCCGACGAGGCGCTGCTCAGCCGGCTATTCCAGTATCGTTTCCCTCGTGGGCCCGGCCTTGGCGGGCATAGTTTCGGCAATCTTTTCCTGGCCGCGCTCACCGGCGTTACTGACGATTTTGCCGAGGCGGTTCGTTTGTCCTCGGAAGTGCTGGCCATTCGTGGCCGCATTTTCCCCTCCACCACCGACTCGGTCAGCCTCGACGCCCAACTCGACAACGGCCGCTGGGTTCGCGGGGAAACGCGTATCAGCCGCTCGGTTCGGCCCATCTGCCACGTGCGCTTGCGTCCTCGTCATGTGCGGCCGCTGCCGGAAGTACTTGAGGCGATTCACCGTGCCGACCTGATCCTGATTGGTCCCGGCTCGCTCTATACCAGCGTCATTCCCAGCCTGTTGGTCGACGGAATCGCCGAGGCCGTCCGCAACTCTGCCGCTCTACGCGTTTACATTGCCAACCTGATGACCCAGCCGGGTGAAACCACCGGTTATTCCGCCGCCGACCACGTCCAGGCGCTCGTCGACCATTTTGGTCCAGGCCTGATCGACACGGTGGTGCTCAACCGCAGGGCACCCTCCCCTCGCCTGGCCCGTCGCTACCACGCCGAAGGCGCCAGCCCCGTTGGCGCCGACACGTCGCGTATCGAGGCGATGGGCTATCGGTGCGAGGTCTCGGATCTGGTCGAAGAGGGCAGTCTGGTGCGGCATGATCCCGACCGTCTCGCCCGCCTGCTCGTTCGACGGTTCATCCTTCGTTGACGTGATCCAGGGCGCCGGAGCTCCTGCCTATCCTTGCGGACTCCCTCACGGCTTCGTAAAATGGCCGTCCGCCGGGGAAGACGGGCACTTTATGTGTTCGGACGATGAATGAGTGTAAGGATGGGTGGAGATTGGCCAGTCCTCATGAGAATTTTCTGGAGTTTAATATGACAACCATTGCGACACACGACGAGTTCAATGTTTATCAGTCGGCCGAGGCGCGGTTCGAGCTTGCTGCGAAACAGTTGGGTCTCGAAGAGGGTCTCTATCGCTATTTGAAGTATCCCAATAAGGAAATCACTGTCTACATTCCCGCCGTAATGGACGACGGCCATATCGAAGTTTTTACCGGTTACCGCGTTCAGCACTCTCTGGTGCGGGGGCCGTGCAAGGGCGGAATTCGATATTCCCCCCACGTCACGATCGACGAGGTTCGAGCGCTGGCGAGCTGGATGACATGGAAATGCGCTGTGGTTGATATTCCTTTTGGAGGAGCCAAGGGCGGCATCATCTGCGATCCTGAAAAGCTTTCCCACGGCGAGATTGAGCGGATCACCCGGCGCTACACCGCGGAACTTTCCGAATGGCTTGGCCCCGAAAGAGACGTGCCGGCTCCCGACCTGGGCACAGACGAGCAAGTCATGGCATGGGTGATGGACACGTTCTCCATGCACATGCGTCATACCGTTACCGGTGTAGTTACCGGTAAACCGCTCGAAATCGGCGGCTCGCGCGGGCGCCGGGAAGCCACCGGCCGCGGCTGCCTGATCACCTGCAACAAGGCGGTCGAAAAGCTCAAGCTGAAACCTTCCGATTGTCGCGTCATCGTCCAGGGTTTCGGCAATGTCGGTTCCATTGCCGCCCGGCTGATGCACGAAACCGGCTACAAAGTCATCGGCGCCAGTGACGTGCACGGCGGGCTCTACAACGAAAAAGGTATCGATATCCCTAAGCTGGTCGACTGGGTTCATCGCGAGCGCAAGCCTCTGCCGGAATTCCCCGGCGGTGAGCGCACCTCGGCCCAGGAAATCCTTTTCCGGTCCTGCGACGTGCTGGTCCCCTCGGCAGTCGAAAACCAGATCACCAGCGAAAACGCTCATCGCGTGGACTGCAAGATTCTCTGCGAGGGCGCCAACGGCCCTACCACCGCTTACGCCGACGAGATCCTCCAGGAGAAGGGTATCTTCGTCCTGCCCGATATCCTCGCCAACGCTGGCGGCGTCACCGTCAGCTATTTCGAATGGGTGCAGGACCGCCAGGGTCTCTTCTGGCGCGAACATGAAGTGAATCAGCGCCTCAAGGACGTGATGGAGCACAGCTTCGACGAGGTCGTGGCACTCCGGGACGCTCATAAGCTCACCACTCGCACCGCCGCTTATATGCTGGCGATCCGGCGTGTCGCTTCCGCCTTGCGGCTGCGTGGAATCTACGCCTGAGGAGGCCTTGGACTCTTCCCTCTGGGGAGGAGCGGGCGCATTATGATAGCCAGCCAGCGTGAAACGACGAATGCGATGAACCTGCAGGCCATCACACCGGGAATGGAGAAGCAGGAACAGGAGCATCGTAGCGAACTGTGCGTCGCGGGCGCATGGCTCTACCAGCGCGGATTCGCCGTCGCAACCGACGGCAACCTCTCTCTTCGCATCGGGGAAGACCGCGTGCTCACTTCGCCGACGGGCGTGAGCAAGGGAATGCTCACGCCCGACGACCTCACCGTCACCGACCTCTCCGGTATGCACGTCGAAGGTCGTTTCGCTCCCTCCTCGGAGCTGCCGATGCATCTGGCGATTTACCGGCAGCGGTCCGACGTGCGTGCCATCTGCCACGCCCACCCCCCCGTCGCCACCGGCTTTGCCGCGGCCGGCATCGTCCTCGACAAGGCTTTGCTGGCCGAATGCATTCTGGACTTGGAGTTTATACCCGTCGCTCCCTACGCCACCCCGGGCACGGTGGACTTGGCCGACACTCTGAAACCCTTGGTTGCGCAACACAACGCGATCTTGCTGGCCAATCACGGCGTGGTGACCTTCGGCCCCGATCTGCTCACCGCCTTTTTCCGCATGGAGACCACCGAGCACATCGCCCGCGTCACTTTGGTTACCGAACTGCTCGGCCGCCAGGTCCTGCTCACAAATCGCGACGTCGAGCGCCTGTTGGCCTCGCGCAACCGCCTGCCCGAGGATTCCTCGAAGGCTCCCACGCGAGCCCGCACCGCCGAAAGCGCCGTCGCGGAAGAGGCCCCGCGCAAACGGCGCGAGCTCGAGGTTCTGCTCGCTGAGGCGCTACGGAATCTCAATGAAGCCCGCTGAGTGCCGGCCGCGCTGCGTTGACAGCCGACGGTCGATGCCCAATAATCGCCGCGGATGATTGGACGCCTCTCCGGAACGCTGGTTGAAAAGCAGCCGAATCAGGTGATCGTCGACGTCGGCGGCGTGGGGTACCGCGTGTCGATTCCCCTTTCCACGTTCACCTCCCTCGGCGGGCTGAACGAGTCGGTGATCCTGCTCGTGCACACCCACCTGCGCGAAGATCAATTGCAGCTTTTTGGATTTCTCACCCCGCGGGAGCGCCAGCTGTTCGAGATGCTCATCACCGTCACCGGCGTCGGCCCCAGCCTTGCTCTCAAGATCCTCTCCGGCAAGCCGGCAGAGGAGCTGCTGCAAGCCATCGGTACCGGCCAGGTGCAGCAGCTGACGGGAATTTCCGGGGTCGGCAAGAAGACCGCCGAACGCATAGTCGTGGAACTGCGCGATCGCCTGGCCGAAATCGTCACCGCGAGCGCCGCGTCCGTCCCGCCAACGGGAATGGGTGCCGACGTGGCATCGGCGCTTGCGAATCTCGGTTACGAGCATCGCGAAATTGAAGACGCCGTGGCGCGCGTGCAACGCGAGCAACCCGGCGCCCGCTTCGAGGTGTTGTTCCGCAGCGCGTTGGCTGAGCTTTCCTCGGCGCCACGCCCGGCCCGCGCCAGGACGAGAGGGTGATGGTGGACGACGACCGCAAACGCTTGGTTTCCGGCCACCCGTTCGACGAGGATGTCCGCGTCGAAGCGAGCGTTCGCCCGCGTCACCTCTCGGAGTTCATCGGCCAGCCGCGGTTGAAGGAGAACCTCTCGATCGCTGTCCAGGCGGCTCGCTCGCGCGGCGAGGCGCTCGACCATGTGCTCCTCTTCGGCCCGCCAGGGCTCGGCAAGACCACCCTCGCCCAGATCCTCGCCAACGAGCTCGGCGTGCCGATCAAGTTCAGCTCCGGTCCCCTGCTCGAAAAAAAAGGCGACCTGACCGCCATTCTCACCGCGCTCGACGACCACGAAGTGCTCTTCCTCGACGAAATCCACCGCCTGCTGCCTGCGCTCGAGGAAATCCTCTATCCGGCCATGGAGGATTACCGGATCGACCTCATCATCGGCCAAGGCCCGGGGGCGCGAGTGCATCCGTTTCGCCTGAATCGCTTCACGCTGGTCGGCGCCACCACCCGCGCCGGATTGCTCACCGCGCCGCTCCGTTCCCGCTTCGGCATCGTCCACCGGCTGGACTTCTACCGCCCGGAGGAGATGAAAGAGATCGTTGCGCGCTCAGCCTCGATTCTGAACATCGCCATCGACGACGGCGGCGCCGAGGAAATCGCCCATCGTAGCCGCGGCACGCCGCGTGTGGGCAACCGTCTGCTGCGCCGTGTGCGCGACTTCGCCGAGGTGCGCGCCGACGGCCGCGTCACCCGCGAGGTGTCGCGCGAAGCGCTCAAGATGCTCGGAGTCGACGAACGCGGCCTGGACGAAGTCGACCGCAACCTGCTGCTCACGATCATCCAGAAGTACGAGGGCGGACCCGTCGGTCTGAACACGATTGCCGCCTCGATGGGCGAGGAAGAGGACGCAATCGAGGAGATCTACGAGCCGTATCTGATGCAGCTCGGTCTGCTCGACCGCACCCCTCGCGGTCGCGTCGCCACCGCCGGCGCCTACCAGTATTTCAATCTGGAGCCGGGCCGCAGCCAGACTAGCATGTTCTGATTCCGGCCGCGCTTCGGAATCTTTTTCCTGCGTGCCGCATCGTTTCATATTTGGAGGGACTGGCCTTTCCGGGCCGGCAAGGAATGCAGTTTTCCCGATGAACGCGCTGAAGACGGTATATTTGTCCCTGGGCTCGAACGTGGGCGACCGCGCCTGGCAACTGGAGCGCGCCGTGGCAGCACTGCGTGCGGTCGGCGTTCGCCCGCTCCGGCGCTCCTCGCTCTACCTCACGGAGCCCGTCGGCGGAATCGCGCAGCGGACCTTTCTGAATTGCGCCCTCGCTGTGGAAACCGGAAAACTGCCGCTCGAGCTGCTACGGGCTTTGCAACAGATTGAATGGTCGCTCGGCCGGCGCCGCAGGGTCCGCATGGGGCCGCGCGCGATCGACATCGACATTCTTTTTTACGGGTCCGAAATCCTACGGATGCGGGAACTCGAGATTCCGCATCCCCATATCGCCGAGCGCCGCTTTGTGCTCGTCCCTTTGCGGGAGATTGCCTCGGGATTGCGCCATCCGGTGCTGGGGCGCAGCATGGCGAAGCTGCTGGCTGCCACTCCTGATCGCAGTATGGTCCGCCGGTGGCGCCAGCCGGATCGTTCGGCGGATTGACCTCACAAATAGGGCTGGCTCTTGAGCCTTCCCCAACCGGCAGAGTTTGGAGTCTGGTGATAATAACGGTGTAGTCGTCCGAATCCATCGAAAGGAAAGCGTCAACCGGGACCAATATGAAAATTGTAATTGCTGAGAACGTCTCTCCGCGAGCGGCCGAAATCCTGCAGGCCGCCGACCCCTCTTGGGAAATCGTGAATCTGGTGGGAACGAAAATCCCCGTCGCCGAGGCGATTGCCGACGCCGACGGACTGCTGATCCGCACGGTAACGAAGGTCACTCCGGAGTTGCTGGCCGGGGCCAAGCAGCTCCGCGTGATCGGCCGTGCCGGCGTTGGCGTCGACAACGTCAACCTGGAAGCCGCTACCCGGCAGGGGATCGTGGTGATGAACACGCCCGGCGGCAATTCGGTCAGCGTCGCCGAGCACACCTTCACCTTCATGGGCATGATGGTTCGGCACATGCTCGCCGCCAACGGGTCGATGAAAGAGGGGCTGTGGGAAAAGAAGAAGCTTACCGGCAGCGAACTGCGCGGCAAGACGCTTGGCATCATCGGATTCGGCAGGGTCGGTACGGCCGTCGCCCGTCTGGCGCAGGGCTACCAGATGAAGGTGATCGCTTACGATCCTTACGTCTCGCCCCGTCTGGCGGCCGATCGTGGCGTGCGCCTGATCGGTTTTGAAGAGGTTCTCGGTACCTGCGATTTTCTCACGCTCCACTGCTCGCTCACCGAGGAAACCCGCGGCATGATCGACGCGCGAGCCCTCTCCCTGACGCGTCCCGGCGTGCGGGTGATCAACTGCGCCCGTGGAGAGGTGCTGGTGGGCGATGCGTTGCTTGCTGCCCTCGAAAGCGGCCACGTTGCCGCCGCGGCCCTCGACGTGTTCGAGCATGAGCCGCCGGGGAAATCGGCCCTTGTCAGTCACCCGAGGCTGATTGCCACGCCCCACGTCGCCGGGTCCACGGCTGAGGCGCAGGAGGTGATCGGCATCACAATCGCCGAGCAGGTGCGCGACTTCCTGCAGGGCAACGTGCCGCGCAACGCCGTGAATCTGCCCGCGCTGCCTGCCGAAGAGCAACGCCTGATCGAGCCCTACATCGACCTGGGCGAAAAACTCGGCTCTTTCCTGGGCCAGATCTCCGGTGAACGCGTCGAGGAAGTGCGTATCAGCTACGACGGCGCCCTCGCCGAGGCCAACACCTTTCTGGTCAAGAATGCCGTGCTGGCAGGCATCCTCCGCCGCTCGCTGCCCGACCGCGTAAACCTGATCAATGCGAGTACGCTCGCTTCCGAGCGCGGCGTCGAAGTCGTCGAGGTGCACAGCGTTCGCCGGGCCGGATTCTCCAATACGCTCGGCATCGCCTTGCGCACCGATGCCGGCACGCGGTCCGTGCTGGGCATGGCAGGACTTCGTGATGGCCAGTGGATTCTGGGGATCGACGACATCGACGTCGAAGCTCCGCTTCGCGGCACCATCCTGTTCATGCGCAATGAAGACGTCCCCGGCGTCATCGGCAAGGTCGGAACGGCTCTGGGCAGTCACAAAATCAATATTGCCAATTTCGCTCTGGGTCGCAGCCCCGAGCACGGTGAGGCGATCGGCCTGGTCAACGTGGATCAGCCCATTTCCGCTCCGGAACTCGCCGAATTGCGAGCCATTCCCGCAATCCGGTTTGCTACGGTGGTCCACATCGCCTAGGCGGGCGGTTGCAAAGCCGCGCAAGCCATCGACTGTCGGGCGCCCCATGCGCCTCCGGCGCGTGGGGCTTGCCTCCTGTTCGGGTGAAGTTTCGAAATTTCCCGGAAGCTCAGTCCTTGTGCGGCGTGTAGATATCGCGCGATACCCACAGCTTCAAAGTCACTTTGTCCGAACCGGGGGTCAAGCCGAACCCGATGCCGCCTTCGACGTCCGCCCATTTGGCGTGGTGATCGAAGACGCCCCATAGCTCCTGCGACTGTTCGTTCACGGGATAGAATCCGCGCAGAGGACCCATGTCCGCATACTCCTCTACGGCGACGGCCCATTTCGGGGAAAGGTTGTACGCGACGCGGGTCGCCGGCGCGAAATCGAGGCTCTTGAACCCGCCGGCAAACGAATTGTCGAGAATCGGATTCAGGATGATGTCCCACGGATGCAGGTGCCAGCCAATAATGGGCCGGATCTCCGAAGTGTAAGTCCTCGGGTCCCAATGTCGGGCGTTGTAGCTGAATTCGAAATTCACCCCGTAAAAGAACGTGCGGTCCTCCGCGTGAGGCGATACGAAAAGCAGCCGTATTTTCCCGCCGTTGATCGTCGCTCCCCGGCCCTCTGAGATGCTGTAGAGCGGCAGGTACAATCCCGCCTCGAACCAATCGGTCACGCCGTACGCCCATTCCAGCCCGCCGTTGAGGGAATGATTGGGTATGAGTCCGCCCGGGAATGCCGGCGTCTTCAATCCGTCTGGCGTGAAGTTGTTGTGTATCGTCAGATTCACCACGCCGGGTGCGGCAATTGAGGCGTCGTACACCTGGATCTCATCGGTCTGCGCGGAGGCCACCGCTGGCGCAACCATCGCGGCAAGTGCCACCGCCAGGCATATGCGCAACCATGGCTTGAGCCACGCTTTCTTTTCCGCATTCTTGCTGGAAGATGGCCTGCCCGTTTGTAATCCGCCGTTCAGGAGCGCAAATATCCCCATATCCTTTCCAATTCCCACGACACCCCTCCCCCGTTGGACACGCGTTTGAATCAGTTTTGGATTTCCCCCACGCGGGGCCATGCATCCCTTCTTCGAAGGTCCTCGGCATCTTACACTGGACTTGGCGGTTCTGTGGACCGGATTTGCTCGGTCCACCGGCCGCTGGTCCTTTTGGCTAATTTCGGCCCGCCTCTCTTTTCTTCTTTCCGAAAAACCGCACCGCGACCATCTTGACTTCCGCATCTATACCAACAGTTGCTGGCGCACGTGGTTCGCGAAGGGCCGCTCGATCGAGGGCCGGGGGAACAGACAGGGGAGGTTGTCACGGATATCGGGAAAATGTGCAAATGTGCCGGGATGCTTCTTGCGGGGGCTGCCATGTTCACGATGTTTCCCGCCGCCGCAACAGCGGCTCACCCTCCGGCGAAGCCGGACTCTTCCACGCCTGTCATTTACCGAAATGCCTCTCCAGATCCCTGCTCGGGAAGACGGGTGTCCGCTGTCTCTCTCCAAACGCGCGACAGAACGCTTTCCTGCTCTTCGCCTGCTCGAAAATCGCCTTCGTTCTTCTTGCCAAACGATTCCCGCACTCGCTCGATCCAGGCGTCCAGTCCGTTCCAGCTCGATGAAGAGAATCCGGCAAATCGCTCGAGCGACACCCCGGCCTTTTCCGATCTTTCCGACCGTTTCTGGTTGGGTGGTCAGATTAACGACATCGCCCAGGGCCATCTGTCTTTCCCTGCGCTCTATTCCGGCCCGCACAGCTTCGACCGTCACGCCGAAGATGCCGTCACCAGCATGGAGGACCTCTACACCGGTGCGCGCGTCACGCGGGATTTCAGCGTGCTCTTCGACGTCGAGGATATTCGCGGCACGGGCCTGAGCAGCGTCGTCGGCATGGCCGGTTTCCCCAATCTCGATGCCCAGCGCGCGCCCTCGCCCGGGGCCGGCGCCGTCCACACCTACATGTCGCGCTTCCTGCTGCACTACGTCGTTCCGCTCGGCGGACGGATGGTGCCAAACGTGCCGTCGAATCTCGAGCTCGCCTCCTCGCTTCCTTCTCGCCGCCTGGAAATCTATTTCGGCAAATTCAGCCTGGCCGATTTCTTTGACCACAACACGTACGCCAACGATGACCACTCCCAGTTCCTCAACTGGACCGCCGACGAGAACGGTGCGTGGGACTTCGCTGCCAATACCGCGGGCTATACCTACGGCGCCTATCTGGAATTCGACGACCGCGCTTGGAGCTTTCGCTACGCCGAAGTTTTGATGACCCACAATCCCAACGGTCGCTACCTCAGCCTGCACATCAGCCGCACTCGCGCCGAAAACGCCCAGATCGGCTGGGCCTACAGCCCCTCCACTCACGGCAAGGTGCGCCTGCTCGGTTTTGTCGACCAGGCTCGCATGGGAAGCTTTGCCAACGCCCTCGCCGCCTGGCACAACGGGCAGACCGCCGTGCCCGACGTCGAAGCCGTGCGCCAGGTGGGTGCGCATGAGTACGGCTTTGGCCTGAACTGGCAGCAGGGACTGCCACACGGCTTCGGCGTTTTTGCCCGTGTTGGCTGGAACAACGGAAAATTCGCCAGCTATTCCTTTACCGAGGTCAACAACACTTTCGAGGGCGGCATTCAGATCCCCGGTGCGCTTTGGCGCAGGCCCCGGGACCATGCCGGTACGGTATTCATCTCGAACGGCATCTCTCGCTTGCACCAGGAATATCTCGCCGCCGGTGGCCTGGGGTTCATCCTCGGTGACGGCGGCCTGACCTATGGCCGCGAACAGATCTTCGAGACCTATTACAATCTGCACCTGCCGCTCGGCTTCTCCTTCGGCCCCGATATCCAGTTCGTCACGAATCCCGGTTACAACCAGGCCCGCGGGCCGGTCACCATCTACGGCATGCGGATGCATATCCACTTCGGTTTTCACCGGCTTCCGATTCACTGACTGAGGTTGGTCCCAGGAGAGAGAAGTGCGCTCTTCTTTGGCTTTGGCGTCCGGCGTTGCGGCCTGCCGTGACTGCGCGGGACCTGCCGTTACGCTCGCGGATGAGACTTGTCGTAGGTTTCCATCAACTGGCGGATGGAAACGTGTGTATAGCGCTGCGTGGTGGAAAGCGACTTGTGCCCCAGCAATTCCTGAATCGCCCGCAGATCGGCTCCGTCCGCCAGCAAATGCGTCGCAAAGGCGTGCCGCAGGGAATGGGGATGCAAGTCCCAGCTGATTTCCGCTAACCGGGCGTAGCGTTTCACCAGTCGCCCCACCGACCGCTCGGTCAGGCGCCCGCCGCGGCTGTTTAGGAATACGGCTGCCAGGTCCCCTCGGCCCTTGGCGCCTCGCCTCAGCGCCTCACGCGCCGGCCAGTAAGCCTCCAGCGCTTCGCGGGCCTTTTTGCCGTAAGGCACGATTCGCTCCTTTCGTCCTTTGCCATGCACGCGGAGCGATTCTTCCTTCTGGTCGATGTCGGCGCGGTTTAGGCCGGTCAGTTCGCTGACGCGCAGCCCGGAGCCGTAGAGGAACTCGAAAATTGCGCGGTCGCGCAGCAGTAGCCTGTGGGCTGTTTCAGAGTCGACGTGCGGGTCGGGTGTGGGTTCGAGTTTTCCCATCCAGTCGAGAAAGCGGTTGATCTCCTCGGCAGTGAGCACGCTTGGCAATCGCTTGGGAACGGAAGGTGTTGAGACCAGCCGCGCTGGATTTTGTTCGATCATTCCCTCGCGCACGGCGTAGCGGAAGAGAGAACGCAGGGTGGCGAGTTTCCTGGCGATGGAGCTCTTCGCCAGTCTCTGATCGTGCAGATGGCCCAGGTACTCGCGAATCAGCAGATGATCGACTTCAGCGATTGCGGGAGCGCGGCTGCCTTCCGGCTCGAGGTAGGCGAGAAACTGGGTGAGGTCCGATTCGTAATTGCGCAGGGTATGCCCGGAGGCGTTCCGCTCGTAGCGGAGGTAGTGGAGGAACTTTTCGACAGCCTCTCGCACCCCGGCCCTCCTTGTGCGGCGCTCAGCGTTCCACCGGTGCTTCGGCCTCGGCTTCCCCCGTTTCCGTGCCCGCGGTTGTCTCCGTCACGGGGCCCTCCCAACCGCACTCCTCACGCAGGCACGCCCGATGGCTGCCCTTGCGCGTGCGCTTCTCCACGACGAATGGCGCGTGGCACTTCGGGCATGGCTCGGCGATCGGCCGGTAAGGCGTGGTGAAATCGCAATCGGGGTAGCGCGAGCAGCCGTAGAAAACGCGCTGCCGTCCCTTTCGCGAGCGTCGCTCCGCCAACTCGCCCTGCCCGCACTTCGGGCAAGGAATGCCGAGTGTCTGCTGCCGAATGTAGCGGCACTTCGGATAGGCTGAGCAACCGACGAACTCGCCGTACCGCCCATGCCGCCGCACCAGTGCCGCGCCGCACTCCGGACATCTTTCGTCCAGCACCACGTCCGGTTGCCGCGGCTGCTTCGTACCCTCCACCAGTCGCCGCGTCGTCTTGCAGTCCGGGTAGCCGCTACAGGCCAGAAATGCGCCAAACCGCCCGCGCTTCATCACCATCTCCCGGCCGCAGTTCGGGCAATACTCCGGCCCGCGCTCGCCTTCTGGCGTCTCGCCGCCCGGCTCCGCCAGGTCGCGCGTGTAATCGCAATCGGGGTAGCGCGAGCAGCCGAGGAAGAAGCCGTGCCGGCTGATGCGTTCCCTCAGCTCGCCTTCGCCACATTTCGGGCATTTCTCCCCGGTCGGGATGCCGGCCTTGTACGATTCCATGGCGCCCTTGGCATGCTCGAGCACCTCGCTGAACCGCTTGTAGAAATCGGCCACCGCCTGCCGCCAGGCCAGCTTCCCCTCTTCGATTTCGTCGAGTTCATCTTCCAGGCGCGCGGTGAACCCGACGTCGAAAATCTCCTCGAAATTCTTCACCAGCAGGTCGCTTACCTTTTCTCCCAGCAGGCTGGGCAGGAAGCGGCCCTGCCCCTTGCTCACGTATTCACGCTCCACCAGCGTCGAGATGATCGCCGCGTAGGTGGACGGCCGGCCGATACCTTTTTCTTCAAGCTCGCGCACCAGCGTCGCTTCCGTGTACCGCGGCGGCGGTTCGGTGAAATGTTGCGTCGGCCAGATCTTTTCGAGCCGCAGGGATTGTCCTTCGCTCACGCGCGGCAGCCTCCGGCCCTCACCCTCGCCATCGCCCGCGCGGTCCTCCTCTTCCGTTTGCTGGTAGGCGGCCAGAAACCCGTCGAACTTCATCACCGACCCGGTGGCACGGAACAGGCAATCGCGCGCCTCGATGTCGATCGTCGTCTGGTCGAAGAGCGCTGGTACCATCTGCGACGCGACGAATCGCTTCCAGATCAGCCGGTACAGTTTGAATTGGTCTTCCTTCAGGTACGGTCGTACCTGTTCCGGCGCCCGCGCCACGCTGCTCGGCCGGATTGCTTCGTGCGCTTCTTGCGCCGCCTTCTTCGATTTGTAGACGTTCGGCCGCTCGGGCAGATAATTCGCGCCGAACGCGGACCGGATGTGGCCTCGCACTTCCTGGAGCGCATCGGCTGAGACCCGCACCGAATCTGTTCGCATGTAGGTGATCAGGCCGACCGAGCCTTCCGCTCCCAGCTCGATGCCCTCGTACAGCTGCTGGGCCAGCATCATCGTCCGCTTGGCGGAAAAGCGCAGCTTGTTGTAGGACTCCTGCTGCAGCTTCGATGTGGTGAACGGAGCCGGCGCGTTGCGCCGCTTCTCTCTCTGCTGCACCGAGACAACGCGCCAGGGTGTGCTTTCCAGCTCCGCCAGGATTCGCTCGGCTTCCTGCTGGTTCCCGACCTCGGCGTCGGCCCCGCCACGCTTCAGGAGCTTCGCCTCGAACACGGGCCCTTCTTCCGCCTGCAATGCCGCGTGGATGGTCCAGTATTCCTTGGGAACGAATGCTCGGATCTCTCGCTCGCGCTCGACGATCAGCCGCAGCGCCACCGTCTGCACGCGCCCGGCCGAGAGCCCTCGCCGCACCTTGTCCCACAACACCGGCGAAATCTGGTAGCCCACCAGCCGGTCTAGCACGCGCCGCGCCTGCTGCGCTTCCACCAGGTGCTCGTTGATCTCGCTCGGGTGTCGAAACGCCTCGCGAATCCCCTTCTCTGTGATCTCGTGGAACAGCACGCGAAGGATCGGTTTGGTCCGTTCGGCTTCCGCCGCCGCGGCCGCCTTGGTCTTCTTCTTGGTCTTGGCCCCGTCGCCCTTGTGCGCGGCTTTCTTCCCATTCTTGCCGCCACCGAGCGCTTGTCGCAGCACCTGCGCCAGATGCGCCGAGATCGCTTCCCCTTCGCGGTCCGGGTCGGCGGCCAGATAGATGGCTTCGGCCGTCTTGGCGGCTCCCTTGATCTCGTTCAGCACTTTCGTCTTGCCGGGAATCACCTCGTAGGTTGGCTCAAACGACTGGTCTTCGACCTCAATGCCCAGGCTCCGCTTGGGCAGGTCCTTCACATGGCCCAGCGAGGCTTTGACCGTATAGTTTCTTCCCAGGTACTTGTTGATGGTCTTCGCCTTGGTGGGCGATTCGACGATAACGAGCGACTTTCCCATTTTCGATGCTTTACATCCCTTTAGAACATCACCTTCACAAACTGTTTTCCCGGCAACTGCCGGATGTATCCGTTCATCTCCAGATCAAATAGCGCGGCCAGCGTCTCCGACGAACTCAGGCCCGACCGCTCCACCAGATCATCAATAGGCCGCGCTTCGTCCGGTCCCAGCAGCCCGTAGAGCAGCCGTTGCGATCCTTTTAGGCTTTCGCTTACCAGAGACGCTCGCTCGGTCTCAGTCGTTGTCTCCACCGGCTGTAGTTCAGCTCGCACCGCCGTTGGCAACTCCTCCACCACGTCCTGCCAGCCGGCCACCAGCTTCGCCCCCTGCTTGATCAGTTGGTTCGGCCCGTAACTGGCCGGCTGCGTTGTATTCCCTGGCACACCATAGACTTCCCGCCCGAACTCCATCGCCAACCGGGCCGTGATCAGCGAGCCGGAATGCTCGGTTCCTTCCACAACAACCACCCCGAGTGCCAGTCCCGCGATGATGCGGTTGCGCACCGGAAAATTCTGCGGCATCGGTGGCGTCCCCATCGGAAACTCAGAAATCACCGCTCCGCCGCCCTCAATAATCTGCTTAAAAAGCTTCCGATTCTCCTTCGGGTAAACCACGTCGACGCCACAGCCCAGCACCCCAACGGTCTTTCCCGTCCCGCTGGCCACCGCGCCGCGGTGCGCCAGCGTGTCGATTCCCCGTGCCAGGCCGCTCACCACCACTAACCCCTGGCTGGCCAGGTCCCGTCCCAGCCTCTCAGACATTTGATTCCCGTAAGGGGTCGGGCGTCGCGTGCCAACGATCCCGATAGTGAAACCGTTCAGTACCGCCGGGTCACCCCGGACGTAGAGAAGTGCCGGCGGGTCATAGATTTCCCGCAAAAGTCGGGGATAACCAGTGTCATTCCACGTAATCAGCCGGCAACCGAATTCTTTCACTCGCGCCAGTTCTTTCCCCGCACGCTCCAGCGCCTCTTGCGAGTGAATGGCTTGAGCAACTGACGCCGTCAGACCCTGCGCCTCGAGTTCGGTGAGCGAAGCCGCGAAAATCGCGTCCGGATCTCCGAATGTGCTCAGCAGCTTGCTCGCATTACGCGAGCCAAGCCCCGGAACCAGTCCGAGCGCCAGCCAGCCGAGATGGGAAGGGGAACCCAGCATCCAACTCGGTCTTGAGCGTAGGCAGAGGAACGAACCAGTGTCAAGTGCCACGAACTTAGGGAGTTGTCAAACTGTATGGGCCTGACGGTGGCTTGGGCACTCCTGCTCGCCGGATTTTCAAGGGCGCAAAGCCTTAATTTTCCGCCCAGATTCGTTCGGAATTGACCCCGGCCCTGGGCGGATTGCCCAACACCCGGCTGCTACTCGCTGGCAAAATGTTTCCCGGCGCTCCCGCTCGTCAGTCCTTGGCTATGAGTTTGCCTCCTGCACTTCGCGCGCCGTGCGCAGTCCGGAATGGATCGCCCCCTGCATCCAGCCAGGCCATGGCGAGCTGTGTTCCCCGCCGAAATGCACCCGATCCGCGGGTGCGGTCATGTAGGGCCAGAACTCGATCATTTGTCCGGGACGGAACCATTGCATCGCTCCTTTTGCCCAGAAGTCGTTGCTCCACGCTTTGGTCACGCCTCCCTCGAAATATTCCCGCGTGCCCGGGAATATCGTCTCCATCTCGTTCAGCACCGTCCCGACCCGCCTGTCTTCCGGCAACCCGGCTTCGCGCAGCGCCAGGCTACCGGTCAGTGAGGCGGACAGGATGCCGCGCGGGTCCTTCTGATCGAACGTCGGCTGGTTCACCTCCACCGGCCAGTCGCTCAGCGCAAAGCCGTTCAACCCCTTGGCTTTCCAGTACCGCCGTTCTTCCTGGAAGAAGAGGCGTGTGATGGAAAGATAGTGGGTATTATCGATAGCGTTCAGCCTTTCCTCCGAGAGCGGTGGATTGAACTTCACCCGCCGCAAAACCGGGAAGGGAATTGTGCAGATCAGCCGGTCGGCTTCCAGTTGATGTACCAGGTTGCCTTGCAGATAGAAGGCGCGCACCCCATGCCGGCTCTGCTCCACCCGTTGCAACATGGCGCCGTAACGGATCCGCTTGGAAATCCGGGCGGCCATCGCCCGGGGTAGCCGATCGTTGCCGCCCTCGATCTTGTACGTCTCGGTCACGTCGCCGTTCACTGCCAGATCGGCCAGGATCCGCAGCGCCGAGGCGCCGTCGTAGTCCATCCCGAGCGTCATCACCCGCACGGCTGCTGCCGATGCCCCCTGTTGCCGCAGAAACCGTGTGAAAGTTACCTTGTCGTAGGCATTGAATTTCGTGGGCGACCACCCCGGCCCGGCGGGGTCCCCAAGCTGCTTCGCCGCGCTTAGCGCGTATTTCCGCCACATGCCCGCCCTGCCCAGCTTCCGTTCCTCAGCTGTCAGCGCCACCGGCCAGTGGCTGGCCTCCGTGCGCTTGCCGGTCAAATGGTAGCCCGCGATCTGGTCAACGTAGCCCGCGCCCTCCGGATAGAAGGGCACCAGTTTTAGCCCGAACTGACGCACATAGCGGATAGTCAGATTGTGTGTGTTCGGGATACGGTCTGCCCCCGCTTCGGCGTACAGCCCGTCGGAAAATGCTGTGCGCAGTGTCAGTACCCGGCCGCCGGGCCGCAATTGAGCCTCTAGCACCGTCACCTCATGCCCCGCACGGTCCAGTTCGTAGGCGGCCACCAGTCCCGCCAACCCGGCGCCCACCACGATCGCCCTTTTCTTGGCTGGGGTCCTTCCGGACTTCGTCCCGTTCTCCAGAGTTTTAGCTCCCCGGGCAAAAGCCGGCCCGGCAAATCCCTCCGGCAGCGCTAGCGCCACGCCCGCCAGCCCCGCAGCCTTCAAAAAGTTCCGTCGAGTGAATTTGGACAAGTCTCTCTCCTGGCTCGAATTCCCACTGCGCCCGGCCCATTCTACGGCAATGGCACCGGCTCGCAGACCCGCCGTGCCTCCAGCCGCCGTCAGCCGGGTGGGCGGGACGGATGTGTTAGTATGGAAATCTTTCAACCGAATCGAGCCGAGTTATGGGCAAGTTGCGCGTATCCGTCGTCGAATACTTGAACACCGCGCCGTTGGTCTGGGGATTCACCGACGGCCCGCTGGCTGGCCGCTACGACCTGAATTTCACCGTCCCGTCGCTTTGCGCCGAGGCGCTCCGCTCCGGCCAGGCCGATATCGGCATCATCCCGGCCATCGAATATCAGCGCATGGACGGCATGGTGGCCTTTGCCGACATGGCGATTGCCTCGAGGCGTGAGGTGCGCAGCCTGCTGGTCGTTTCCAGAAAGCCCATCGATCGCGTTCGGACGCTCGCGCTCGACACCAGTTCCCGTTCTACCGTCGCCCTGGTTCGCCTGCTCGCCCGGCATCGCTGGAAAATCGAGCCGCAATTTTTCGATGCCGACCCTGATCCCGCCACCATGCTCCAGCGGGCCGACGCCGCGCTGGTAATCGGCGATCCGGCGCTGCGAATTGCCGTGAAGATTGAAGCGCTTCACGCCAAGACGGATGCCCCTCCCGGCGAAGCCTGCTGCACGGACGATCCCGACGCCGCCCCGGTGCCGGGTGTGACGATCCTGTTTGTCTACGATGTGGTGGCCGAATGGCGTGAATGGACCGGGTTACCCGCCGTTCTGGCCCTTTGGGTGGCGCGGCCCGAGGTGGCCACGCCGGAAATCGCGGCCGATTTCCTGGCCTCCAAGGCTTACGGCTTGTCTCACATACCGGAGATCGCTCGCCAGGCCTCAGACCAGTTGCAGTTGCCGGAAGAAACAATCGATGCCTATCTGCGCGAAAACATCAATTTCGATCTCGACGCGCAAAACCTCGCCGGCCTCGAACGCTATTACCAGGAATGCGCCAAAGCCGGCTTGATCGACCGCGTCCGGCCGCTCCAGCTCGTCCGCGCTGGCCGAGAGGCCGCCTCGCAGGCGGAGGGAGCGAAACGATGAGCCTCGGCTTTCAGCAAGCCCTCGACCTCTTCCAGTCCGACGACCTGATCGGCATCGGCATGGCCGCCATGGAGGTGCGCCGCCGCAAGAACGACCCTCGCGTCGTTACCTACCAGATCGATCGCAACATCAACTACACGAATTTCTGCACCGAGTATTGTTCCTTCTGCGCTTTCTACCGCCCGCTCGGCCACGCCGAGGGCTACTTGCTCTCCTTTGAGACCATCCTCGAGAAAATCCAGGAAACCGTCGATCTGGGCGGCACCGGCATCCTGATGCAGGGCGGACTTCACCCTGACCTCCGGATCGAGTACTACGAGAACCTCCTCAGCACCATCAAACAGCATTTTCCGCAGGTCCATCTCCACTGCTTCTCTGCGCCGGAGATCATTAACATCGCCGAACTCTCCGGCCTCAGCGTTCGCGACACGCTCGCGCGCCTGCGCGACGCCGGCCTCGACTCCGTCCCCGGCGGCGGCGCCGAGATCCTCGACGACGAGGTCCGCCAGCGCATCTCTCGGCTCAAGTGCACCTCCGAGGAATGGGAGCGGATGCATCGCGACGCCCACGCGCTCGGCATGCGCACCACGGCCACGATGATGTTTGGAAACGGTGAAGAGATCCGCCATCGCATCAACCATATCGAGCGGATCCGCCGCATCCAGGAAGACACCGGTGGTTTCACCTCCTTCATCCCCTGGATGTTTGCTCCGGAAAATACGCCGCTCGGCAAGAAGGTGCAGCAGGCCACCGCGGTCGAATACCTCAAGACGCTCGCGATCAGCCGTCTTTACCTCGACAATATCGACCACGTTCAATCCAGCTGGCTCACCCCTGGCATCAAGGTTTGTCAGATCGGGTTGCAGTTTGGCGCCGACGACGTCGGCAGCATCCTGATCGAGGAAAATGTCGTCTACGCTGCTGGCGTCCGCCATCGCACCAACGAGGCCGAGCTTCGCCGCATCATCTCCGATGCCGGTTTCCTGCCCGCCCAGCGCGACAGCCTCTACCGAGCCTACTACCTGAAGTAGCTCCCCCCGCTGTATTTCCAGCTCCTGCCTCGACCGCGGCTTTCCACGCGAAGGGAAAATCCTGGCGAATCCGTCATCCTGAGAAAAGCGAGGAATCCGGTTTTTCCCGGATAGCCGGCAGTCGAATTCCCACGCACCATCGTTAGGTGTCTGCTCGGTTCTCTGAAATCTGAAATTTCAAATCTGGGATCGATCTTGCAGAAGGTAGGAACGAAACGCGGGGTCGTTTGGCCCCGAAACCCGGCCGCTTCCTCTAGCTGCCCGCTTCGGCCGCTGGGGTTTCCTTCTTCTCTTTCTCTTCGGCGCGCTTCTCTGGCTCCACGTAGTAAAGGATGCGTGTGCAGGTCTCGCAATGGTAGATCTCTTCGTTGTCTTCTTGGCGCAGCAGTTGTACCACGTGCGGCCGGATTCGCACGCTGCACATCGAGCATGCCTCTTCGCGAACCGGCGCCAGGGCAATCCCGTCGTGCCGCCGGGCGATGCGCTTGTAGTGGTCCACCAGGTCGACTGGCAGTTCGGCCAGGCGGGCCTTGGAAACCTCCTCCACTTCGGCCAGCTCTTTCTCTGCGCTGCCCTTTTCCTCTGCCACATGCTCCCGTTCCAGCCGTGCCGCCGCCTCGGCTTCCGCCAGCGCCCGTTCCGTTTCTTTCACGGCGCGGTCGCCGTCTTCAGCTCCCACCATCTCCTCGAGCAGCCGGTCTTCGATTCGCCCCATCTCCGCCTCGGCGCCACGAATCTCTTCCTGCAGCGCCTTATAGGCCTCGTTGCTCTTCACCTGGTAGATCTGGTCTTTGTACTTTTTGATCTTGCCGCGCCAGTCTTCCACGTCGAGTTCCAGCTTCTTGCGGTCTTTCTGCAGGTCCACCACGCGCTGCTTGGCTTGGGCGACGGCGTCGCGCACCGCCCCCACGCTCTGGTCGATGCGGGCAATCTGTTCTGGGAAGGACTCGACCTGTTTGCGAAGATCTGCCGCTCGCAGGTCGACGCTCTGCAGCTCGATCAGTTTCTGAATGAGCGCATTCATTCGCCCTCCGATTCTAGCACAGCGCAGAAATCCGTCCGTTCGGCCGGGAGTCCAGGCCGAAGTTCTTGCTTCGCCATCGTGCCCGGGTCGCGAAATCAATTTGACTGCGCTCGACGCCCCGCTTAGCATGTTGCCGACCTTCTGGTGCGTGGGAAAGGGTGGGATGAATCGCAGACGAGCGTCCGCCTGCGTCTTACGTCTCTTTTCTTCTTTTTTGATTTCTTCCCGGCTTCGGTTTGGCAGCCCGCCGGTCGACCGGCGCGGCCGTGGCTTCCCGCCGCGCCGCGGGCCGTTGAATCGCGCTTGCCCGCGGCGGTTCTACGGGCGGCCACTCTCGAAAACCGCGACATCCCAGTCGTCAATTCCTCGGATCCGCCGTCCCGTCGTCCCCACCGGGCATCCACGGTCGATCGAACGGACGGTGCGTTGCGCCGTCACACTCGTTCGGCTTCCACAGGGGTCCGCTCCGTAAGAGTCCTGATGAGAGGAAAGGCAAGCTCGGAATCTTTGCGCGCTCCGGGGCGCGAGGGTCAGTTTGTTTTTCGAAGGGGGAAGGGAAATGAAGGAATCTGCACGTGAGACTTCGTCTCGAAAAGCGTTCCTGATTGTGCTCCTGATGATCTGTGCTGGTATTGTCGTGATGGCCGTTTTGAGCCTCAGGAGCCACAGCTTCCGGCTGCCGGCCGAAAAGCCCGTCGATAAGCCCATCGATAAACCTGTCCCCAAGCCCGTCGAAAAACCCACTGCATTTACCGCTCAACCGACGCCTGCCCGCTTGGCCCGCGGCCGTTACCTGGTCGAAACCGTCGCTGGCTGTTTCGACTGCCATACGGTCCATCACTTCGTGAACGGCCAATGGGTAGCCGTAAACGGCAGAAAGGGCGCCGGTCAGGTTTTTCCGGCCGGCTTCGTGCCGCTGCCGCCCGGGGCCCGGGTCGTCGCGCCAAACATCACGCCCGATCGCCAGACCGGCATCGGCTCCTGGACGGATGCTGAGATCGAGCGTGCAATTCGTCACGGCGTGGCCAAGGGTGGCCGCCCGCTTTTCGACCTGATGCCCTACTGGCAGTTCCGCGTGCTGAGCAATGAGGACGTGAAATCGATCATCGTCTATCTCCGCTCGCTGCCGCCGGTACACAACGCCCTGCCGGTGACCAGGATGCCCTTCCCGATGAAGGTCAGCATGAACGACGACTTGGTGCCGCCACTGCCAAAAGACGCCTCGCCGCTGGTGCGCCACGGTTGGGAGCTGGTGCGCGTGGCCGGTTGCGAAGATTGCCACACGCCCATCCTCGCGGGGGGCCGGCGCCCGCCATCGTTGATGTTTACCGGCGGCCTGCGTTTCCAGGGACCGTTCGGCACTGTTTTCAGTCCGAACATTACCTTTGGCCCCTCGGGCATCGGCTTCATGAGCGAAGCGATGTTTTCGCGCACTCTTCGCACCGGCCGCCTTAACGGCACCGGCTATCGTTTGAAGCCCCCAATGCCCTTTGCGGCCTTTCGCCACCTGAAGCAATCCGACATCAAGGCCATCTACGCCTATCTCCGTACTTTCCGGCCCGTCAGCAAAGAAACCGGCAAAACCGACGTGTCCACCCCCCGCCAGACCGCTGGAGAAAGGCCCGTTCTCGGCCACCGGAACTGAGACGCAATTGTGGGAGTGCAGAAGGGGTGAATGGCCGGGAAGGGGTGCCGAAACCCGCTTGGCTCAATTGAAGCGGAGGCGGTTCTGCTCGCTCCGCCCCTACTTCCCCTCGCCGCCAGATCCTCGTTTGGCTGGCAACCGCCAACGCGTCCGGCCCGGCACGTGCCACTGCCGGCCGTCATCCCTCTATCCTTTTGCCTTCCCGATCCACTTGTCCTAGACTATAGCCCTCTATCATGACTCGCATCTTCTGGGGACTTCTGTTCTCACTTCTGTCGGTTTCCGTTCCTTTCCTTTCTCCCGGTAACGCTTACGCCCTGCCTCCGCGCCAGGTTGCCCCATCGCCGGTTTTGAAAGCAATGGAACTCGAGATCGCCCCTTCGATCGCCGCGCTGCAACAGGCCAAGCCGCCGGCCTATTTCGTCAGCTACACCGTCACCGATCAGCACCTGATCACGGTCGAGGGATCCAACGGCGCTCTGCTCGAAAGCGACGCCCAGCACAACCGCGTACTCGAAACGCAGGTCCGCGTCGGCGATTACCAGCTGGACGACACCCACAACATCGGCACGCGAACCATGTCGCATTCGAGCGATCCCACCCTGCTCCCGCTCGATGACGACATCCCGGCCATGCGCCGCACCATCTGGCAGGCCACCAACGCCCAGTATCGACGCGCCGCTGCCGCCTACATCCGCGTCGAGACCAGCCGTCAGGTCCAGGTCGAGAACGCCGAGACCACGGCCGCCGATTTCTCCCACGAGAAGCCGGTTGTCTCCTATCTCCCGCTGGTCTCGTTCCGCGTCGATCGCCGCCCTTGGGAAGCGCGCGTGCGCCGATACACCGCCGCCTTCAGCGCCTCGCCTGCCGTCATGAATTCGATCGCCACCTTCACCGCCAGCGCTACCAATCAGTTCTTCGCCTCAAGCGAAGGCACTCGCGAGCAGTTTGGCCAGATCCACTATCGTCTTGAACTCTATGTCCAGGGCAAGGCGCCCGACGGCATGAATCTCGAGCGGTACGCCAATTTTGACTGGGTGAATCCGGCCGGCGCGCCTTCCGACCGCCAGGTCATGGCCAAGGTCCATGAGCTCATCGATCAGCTGCAGGCGCTGCAAAAAGCCCCGGTCGTCGAGCCTTTCGCCGGTCCCGCACTGCTCAGCGGCCGCGCCGCCGCGGTCTTCTTCCATGAAGTGCTCGGCCACCGCCTCGAAGGCTTCCGCCAGAAGCAGCTGACCGAGGGCCAGACGTTCACAAGCAAGGTCGGCGAGGCGATCATGCCGACCTTTCTTTCCGTCTACGATGACCCAACACTCAAGGAAATCCACGGCCAGGCCCTGCTCGGCTACTATCCGTTCGACGACGAAGGCGTTCCGGCGCAGCGTGTCACTCTCGTTGACCACGGCGTGCTGAAGAACTTTCTGATGTCGCGTTCGCCCCTTCCCGGCTTCCCCCATTCCAACGGCCATGGTCGCCGGCAGCTCGGCTATCAGCCGATCGGCAGGATGGCCAATACGATTGTCCGCAGCTCGAATGGCGTTCCCTTTGCCCAGTTGCGCAAAATGCTCATCGCCATGGTGCGCCGTCAGCACAAGCCGTTTGGCCTGCTGATCGACGCCATCTCCGGCGGTTTCACCATCACCGGTCGCGCTCAGCCTCAGGCTTTCCAGGTCGAGCCGCTCATCGTCTACAAGGTTTTCGCCGACGGCCGCCCCGACGAACTCGTCCGCGGAGTCAATATTGTCGGCACCCCGCTCACCGATCTCACCAAGATCGTCGCTACGGGTGACAAGGAAGCCGTCTTTGACGGCTACTGTGTCGACGAGTCCGGCGCCGTGCCGGTTTCCGCCGATGCCCCGGCTATGCTTTTCTCGGAGCTCGAAGTCGCCAAGAAGCAGACTTCCACCGACAAGCCGCCGATCCTGCCGCCCCCCGCGCACGATCCGCTCGACCACGAGCCGCCCGGCATCAAGCCGACACCTTGGGGGCAATCGCGATGAAGCGCGCGCTCTGTGTTTTCCTCTTTGCCTGTTTCGCCGCCATGCCCGTCGGCCTGCGTGCTTCCCAGCCTGCCCTGCCGGCCGCTCGCTCCGGCCAGTCGGCCGTGTCCATTCCGGCTGCCGACGGATTTCCGGCCCTGAAGATCTCCGTTGCCCAGGCGCAGTCCCACACCCAGGCCCCCGAGGACGATACGTTGCGCGCGATGAAAGACGAGATGGCCCGCTCCCTCGCCCGTCTCCACACCGCCGACCTCGGCAAGCCCTATTTCATTGCCTATCGCCTGCTCGACGTCCAGATCCGTACCGTCACGGCGGACTTTGGCGCGGTCGTCAATTCCTCCACCTCGCGCGACCGCTTGATGCTCGTTCAAGTCCGCATGGGCAACTACCATATCGACAGTTCAAACTTCGTCACCGGCGGAGGATTCCAGGGCTCCATCGGCAATTCCGGCCAGGTCGGCATCGACGGCGACTACTATTCCCTCCGCCAGGACCTTTGGCTCGCCACCGATCAGGCCTACAAGGCTGCCGCCGACAAGCTCGCCAACAAGCAGGCCTATCTCAACAACCTGGCCAAGCCGCCCGAAATCGACGATTTCGCCCGTATTCAGAAGCCGGTCGTCCTGATCGAACCGCACGCCGTGCCCGACTGGACCTCGCGCAACTGGGATAAGGAAGCCCAGCAGTCTTCCGCGGTCTTCCGCAATTACCCCGATATCTACGCCGGCCGCGTCACCTATTACATGGTCTATCAGACCTACTATCTGCTCACCAGCGAGGGCACCGAGCTGCGCCTGCCGAGCAGTTCCGCCGCTATCGAAGCTGCTGTGCAGACCCAGGCCCCCGACGGCATGCCGCTCCACGATTTCTATTCCACCTATGCCTCCACCCCGGCTGGCTTGCCGCCCGTCGCCCAGGTGGAGCAGCATCTGCAGCAGATCGGCCGGCAGCTCGAGGCGCTCCGTGCCGCGCCCGCCGTCATCGATTACGACGGTCCGATCCTCTTCGAACCGCGCGCCGCCGGCTCGCTGCTCGCCCAGTTGCTTGCCCCGTCTCTCTCGGGCGCGCGCCCGCCGCTGACCACCGTCGCCAGGTACGACCAGATCTACTCGCAGCTCGGCGGCCGCAGCGATTGGACCGGCCGCATCGGCCAGCGCGTCTTGCCGACGGCCGTCACGCTCTTTGACGATCCCTCGGCCAAGCAGTTCGGCGGCCATCCCCTCATCGGGGGCTATCAGGTCGACGCCCAGGGCGTTCCGGGTCAGCGCGTCACAGTCGTCCAGAACGGCCTGCTCGAGGGCCTGCTCATGTCCCGCCGCCCCGGACCCGATTTCAGCCAGTCCAATGGCCACGGCCGGGCCGCCGGCCTCGGCACGCCCACTCCGTCTTTAAGTAATCTTTTCCTGCAATCCACAAACGGACTCGACCAGCAGGCGCTCATGCAGAAATTCCTCGATATCTGCAAGAGTGATGGAAACCGTTGGTGTCTCGTGGTCAAGCGCATGGACAATCCTGCACTCGCCTCCATCCACCACGACGATTTCAGCAACATGCTCTCCGGCATAATCAGCGGCGTCCCGAATGGTGACCGCTTACCGCTCGTCGTCGAGCGCGTCTGGGTCAAGGACGGTCACGAAGACCTCGTCCGCGGCGCCCGCATCATCGGTCTCACCGTTCGCAATCTTCGCAATCTCGCCGCCGTCGGCAACGATCCCTCGGTTTTCAATTTCATGCAGAACCCGCAGTTTGCCGCCACCGCCCTGGCCGCATTCGGCTCGGCCGAAGGTGGCCTGCCCAGCTCCATCGTCACCCCGTCGTTGCTCTTCCGCGACGTCCAGGTCAATGGGCCCCATGGCGGCCAGCAGCGCCTCCCGCTGATCCCCATTCCGCCCATGCACTGATCGGATCTTCTGCGCTCCGTGTCATGCCGAGCGCGGCTGAGCGCCCCGCAAGGACGAACGTACCCTCCTTGTGCATTCCCGTGTGGGCTGGGTTCCGGGCCGCCCGGCGATTTGAAGTGCATCCCCCCTCGCGCCCTGCGCCGCCGGATCGTTGTAAAGTGTAGGAACGCGCCCCAGAATAGGCGCCCGAGTACGAATGGGAGAAAACAGATGGCCGAGCCGTCCTACGAAGACCTCAAGGCACGTGTAGCTGAGCTGGAAAAGCAGTCGGGCACTCGCCGCTCCGGTAAGATCGAATTCAAGGTTGGCGAAAAAGGCGGAGTCAGCGTCTACGGACTCGGCCGCTTCCCGGTCACACTCTATTACGAGCAATGGATTCGTCTGCTCGACGGCGCCGCTGACCTCCGTGCTTTTCTCGAGGAAAACAAGGCCCAGGGTCGACTGAAGCTCAAGGAAAAATAGTTCCGTCCCCCCCAACGCGGTCCTTGACCCTAACTTCGGCCTGCCGTAGGATTCTGGTTCCTGGGGGGCGGCACATTTGATCGGCCAAACGATCTCTCACTACCGTATCCTCGAACGACTTGGCGCGGGCGGCATGGGCGTTGTTTACAAGGCCGAAGATACCCGCCTGCATCGCCTTGTCGCCCTGAAATTCCTGCCCGAGGAATTCGCTGGCAACCCGCAGTCGCTCGAGCGCCTGCGCCGCGAAGCCCAGGCCGCCGCTTCACTCAATCACCCGAACATCTGCACCATCCACGACGTCGGTGAATGGGAGGGTCGCCCGTTCCTCGTCATGGAGTTGCTCGAGGGCCAGCCGCTCAATCGCCTGATCGGTTCTGCCCCTATCCGCCCCGAGCGTCAACTCGAAATTGGCATCGAAATCGCCGACGCGCTCGATGCCGCCCATTCCCGCGGCATCGTTCATCGCGATATCAAGCCCGCGAATATCTTTATCACCGAACGCGGCCACGCCAAGCTCCTCGATTTCGGCTTGGCGAAAGTCGCCGCCGAGCAACGCCGCGCCACCGAAACCGTGGATGGCCCCACTCTGGCTACGGCCACCGAGGCGATGCTCACCAGCCCGGGCTCGACCGTCGGCACCATCGCTTACATGTCGCCGGAGCAGGTACGCGGCGAGCCTCTGGATAACCGCTCCGATCTTTTCAGTTTCGGCGCCGTCCTTTACGAGATGGCTGTCGGCCAGCATGCCTTCTCGGCTTCCACCGCCGGCCTCACCTTCGACGCCATTCTTCACAACGAGCCCGCTCCGCCGTCATCGCTGAATTCCCGGCTCCCCGCTGAACTCGATCGCGTTATCGCCCGGGCTCTCGAAAAGAATCCTTCCTTGCGCTACCAGACCGCCGCTGACCTCCGCGCGGAACTCCGGCGCATCGAGCGCGATCTCGAATCTGGCCGTACTTCAGCGCGCACGGCTGCCGCGCCCTCCGTCTCGGCCGCCACGTCGCCGGAATCCGATTCCTCCGCGGCTTCCTCTATCGCGTCCGGTCCGGCGGGCGCCACCCCACCCGGTGGCGCCACGGCCCAACCGGGATCGGGATCGGCCCCTGTGGTTCCCGCTGTCTCTTCGCGCCGGAAGTCCTGGCTCTGGCCCGTCATCGGCGCGATTGTGATCGTTGCCGCGGCCGCTTCCTATTTCCTCTTCTTCGCGCGCCCGAAACCCGTCCTCACCCGAAAAGACACCATCGTGATCGCCGATTTCTCGAACACCACCGGCCAGTCGGTCTTCGACGACACGCTCAAGCAGGCGCTCGAGGTGCAGCTTTCCCAATCTCCGTTCGTCAACGTGCTGCCCGATGCCCAGGTGCAGGAAACGCTGCGGATGATGGGCCGGCAGACGGGCGCGGTGCTCACTGCTGATGTCGCCCGGGAAATCTGCGAACGCACTTCGAGCGCCGCCACGATCGACGGCTCGATTTCCATGCTCGGCAGCCAATACGTCATCGGGCTCAATGCCGTCGATTGCCAGAACGGCAACTCCATCGCTCAGGAACAGGTCACTGCCAATCGGCCCGAGGATGTCCTCACCGCCCTCGGCACCGCCGTCACTCGGCTCCGTGGACGCCTTGGCGAATCGCTCGCTTCGATTCAGAAATTCAACACGCCGATCTTCGAAGCCACCACTTCATCGCTTCCCGCCCTCAAAGCCTTCAGTACCGCGGAAAAAACGATGCTCGAGAGCGGCGATGCCAGCGCCATTCCTTTCTTCCAAAAGGCAATTCAGCTCGATCCGAATTTCGCCATGGCCTATGGAGCGATGGGCATCGCCTATTCGAACCTGGGGGAGTACGGCCTCGCGACGAAGAATCTCGCCAAGGCCTACGACCTCCGCAATCGTGTCTCTGAGCGCGAACGCTTCCACATCCTGAGCATGTATTACCTGACTGCACTCGGAGACCTCGATCAGGCCCGTCAGACCCTCCAGCAGTGGCAGCAAACCTACCCGAGGGATTTCATCTCCTACGTGGATTTGGCGAGTGTCGAAGCTGAGCTTGGACGGTGGCAGCAGGCGGCCAACCAGAGCCTCCAGGGCATCCGTGTCAACCCCGACGATGTGGTCGCGTTCGGCAACCTGAGTCAGTCCTACATGGCCTTGGGACGCTTTGATGAGGCGCTTTCCACTTTGGAGCGGGCGCAGAGCCGTCACCTCGACGCTTCCTATATGCACGTTTTCCGCTATCAGCTCGCTTTCCTCCAGAACGACGCTGCCGCAATGAAACAGCAAGCCGCCTGGGCCGTGGGGAAGGTTGGCGCGGAAGACGCGTTTCTCTCACTCCAGTCCGATACCGCTGCCTATTCCGGCCATCTCGCCGAAGCCCGCACCCTTTCCCGGCAGGCCGTTGCGACGGCCGAACGCGACGGCATGGGGGAAGACGCTTGGCTCTGGAATCTCGACGCAGCCCTTCACGAGGCTGATCTCGGCGATCCCGCTCGGGCCCGTCAGCTCGCCGGTGATCTTCTGAAGACCCCGAATCTTGATCGCTACACAACGGCCGTCGCCGCTTTTGTTCTCGCTCGCGCTGGCGACCCCGCCGCTGCTCAGCCGATCGTCGATCGCTTGGCGAAAGACTATCCGCGCGACACGATTCTCAATTCCTATTGGCTTCCTTCGATTCGCGCGGCCATTGCGCTCGACCATCATGACGCCTCGCGAGCTCTTCAGGACCTTCAGCCCACGGAGCCGTACGAATTTGCGCAGGCAACCCCTTTCAATTACTGTTCCACCCTATATCCCGACTATCTACGGGGCTTGGCCTTTCTCCAGCAGAAACAGGGCCAGCAGGCCGCGGCCGCCTTCCAGGAAATCCTCAAGCACCGCGGCCTTGTCGCGAATTTCCCCATTGGCGCCCTCGCCGAGCTCGGTCTCGCCCGCGCCCAGGTACTCGCCGGCAATAAATCCGCCGCCCGCACCTCCTATCAGAATTTCCTCGCCCTCTGGCGTACTGCCGATCCGGATCTTTCCCTCCTCCGCCAGGCCAAGTCCGAATACGCCAAGCTGTAACTTTCGTTCAGCCGCGCCTGCGGTCAGTCTCTTGCTGACCCTGAGCCTTTGCCTTATCGGCCCGCTAGGTCCGCCGTTCCACGCTCCTCCCGCGTTACCAAAAACAGAAAGCCGCAGCGGCGCCTCGCGGGCGCCGCGGCGGCTCGGAGGACGAACGGTTCCCGTTCGATCCTTCGCCTTAGAACTGGAAGCTAATGGTGCCGTAGGTTGAGAGCGGCGCGCCGGGGTAGCCGAGAATCGATCCCGCGGATGCGCCGGTGAACGGCGTGAAATAGCCTCCGGAAGTGATGTACTCATATTCGTTGTACTTTTTGTTGAACAGGTTCGTCATGGTAACGCTCAAGTTCAGGTATTTTTCGATCGGCGCGACGAAGGAGAGATTTGCTGTCCCGTATCCCGGCATCGTCGCGCTATCCGGCGCGCCGGTGAAGTTGTTCCACAAGTGCTGCGAGCCGATGTACCTGTACGTGAAACGAGGTTCGACCAACACGCGGTCCTTGTACCGGATTCCGTAATAGACTCCGAAATTCTCGGTCGAATTGGGCGTGTAGGAGACCGGGAGGTTGTTGTAACAGCTGCCGCCCTGCGCTGGCGAGATACACGGGGCGCTCGGGGGGTTACCCGCGTTGAAGGTCACGAAGTGAGAGGACTCGGCGTTAATGTTGGCAAAAACGTGCAGATTCGACATCGGGTCGTCGTCGAAGAAGATATTGACCCCGTGAAAGGTCGAGCTGCCACCCGAGGTGTACTCGTTGCCCAGTCCCGTTTCGTAGTCAATTTCCTGGTTGTCGTAGTTGAGATGGTAGTAAGCGAGGCCGAAGATCGTGTTCTTGAGCCCCGGCGCGTTGGCGAAATGAACCTTGAAACCGACCTGCCCGTACTTGCCTTCAGCCAGCAGGTAGGCCCTCGGATCAACTTTCTGGAACATTCCGCCGCCGCCGCCGAGCGAGGGCGAATGGTACTCGGTGCTGTAACCACCGTAAATGGTCAGCCACGGGAACGGCATCACCCCCGCGCTGATCGATGGTTCCACGCCCGTCCGGCTCTCATGCGAGCCGCAGATCGAACCCTGATCCGTCGTATTGCCCGCCAACAGAAATGGATCGCTCGACTTGGGGTAAAGCGAGCAGTGCCGGCTCAGCACCACGTTGTTCGTCGTGAGGTTGAAAACCCGGTACGCCTGGTCGCTATAGCTCGTCAGGAACCCGACGTAGCGGATGCCTGGAGTGATGGTAATTTGACGAATCGGACGGAAGGCGTCCTGCGCGTAGAGCGCCACGTCATCCTGATTGAAGTAGCCGGACCGGATCTTGGCGCCCTGGTTGGGAATCATCGCCGCCCCGTTGCCGCCTAGGCTGGGATCGTAGAAATTGTTCTGCGAGTTATAGAGCGCATGGATGAAGTAGGCCCCGACGGCGACCGTGTTCATCGGCAGGACCTTCGAGAGACCGAGTTCATCTCCGAAGGTGTCGGTGTGAGGATTGTTCCACTCGTTGGTCTGCCCCGAGCCGGGCGGGCCGGCGAACACGTCGCTGAGCCGGTTGTGCAGTCTGTGGATGACCGAATACCAGGTCATGTTCGTGAGCGTGGTGGTGGAATTCAGTAGAACATTTTCACGGCCGTAGGTCATCCACAATGCGTTCGTATCGTACTTGTTGTAGCAATTGTAAGGGAGCCCGCTGTAAAAGCCGCTCGAACTTTGGGAATAGTTGGTGCCTTGGCCAGGTGTGTCCACGGCGCAGGTCCCGGTCGAGGGATCATAGGAGTAGTAAACATCTGCACTCCCGCTCAGCGGAATCGTCTGGTTGCGGAAGCCGCCAGACTTGGCGTAATAGCCGCCCAACTCGAAGCTGCCCGCGGAAAACACGCGGATCGTCTTGGCGAATACCGCTCCGTCCTTTGAGTGGTTGTTAAAGCCGTCCGGGGCCGTACGGAAGCTGTCGCCGCTGCCAACCCCGCCGGATATCACTGTCGACCAGCCGTGGAAGCCGCCGGTGTTCAGGACAAATGCAATGTTCTTCTGGTTGTAGCTTCCGTATGTCCCCTGAACGCTAAGGTGCGTGCTGACCGTCGGCTGGATCGGGGTGAACTCCACCGCGCCGCCAACGTTGTTGTAAAAGCGATTCTCAGGATTTCCCGGCCCATACGTCACGTCCACATTCTGGATCAGAAGGTTTTGCGGCATCGTGGCCGACTGCCACAAGCCGGTCGCCACGTCCGAGACCGGTACGCCGTCAAACGTGATGCCGAGCGAGCCGGGCGAGATGAACCCGGATGCCTCGCCGCCCCAACCCTGATTGATTCCATTGAGCTGGATCGTGTATTTCGTTGCCCCCGTCTGCCCGTAGCCGAACACATTGGCTCCCGGCGCGATCGAAATCATCTGCGCACCGCCTGCCACCGGTCCCGCCGCGTCCAGTTGCTTCCGGCCGAGTACCCGAATCGTCTGGTCCGATTTCAGTACTTGCTCGCGAGTGGGTACCGGCCTTGCACCGGGAATCACCGTCCCTCGTACCACCACCGATTGCGCCAACGTTTGTACGCTCAGCTTGGCGTCCACCACGGTGGTCTTTTGCGCCGTTACTTTCACTCCCTCGGTAAACCCTTGAAACCCCGTCTTCTCCACCGTCACCAGATATTCGTCTGGAACCAGCCCGCTGGCGCTGTACGTGCCGTCGGCCCCGGTTTTCGTTTTCACCACCGCCCCTGACGTCAGATTGGAAAGCGAGACTTTCGCCCCGGCCACTGCCCGCCCGGAGATATCTACCACTTTCCCGCTGATCTTGCCCGTTCCTTGCGCCCAAACGAGCGCGGCGCTGCTCAACACGAACACGAGTAGTCGGATCACTCTTCGACTCACTAAAATCCTCCTCGAATTGCTCGATCCTGAAAATGAGCGCGAATACGGAAGTGATAGTGAGTGTCGAGTTTGCGGACCCGGTGAACGCGGAATTACTTCTTGATGAATTCGCCAAATCTTTGGAAGCTTCGCCGCCGGCAGTCTTTCTCGAAACTAACTTCTGTAAATCTCTAGGGTTCTTCCCTCTCTTTCCTTCGCCGCCATGATTACGATTCCGTGAATTTCATTGAAACAGAATTGAAAACTTCCGCCCCTTTCCCCATCGCCACTGGCCCGGACACCCGTGTCAACAGCCCTCCTTGACTTCAGCCGAGTCACGAAATCCAGCGCAGTCCTTCGCGGTTCCGCCAGAGCTGGCCCCACACGTCCTCAGCTCCCGATTGTGAAAATTGAAATCTCCGGCGAGCAGTTCACCCGGATCGGCAGATGCGACCATCCGATTCCCCTGCTCACGTACATCCGCGACCCGCGTTCCTCATACCATCCCTTCAGGAATCGTCCGGAACCGGGCGACAGCCAGAATGCCCTGATCCCCGGCAGATTCACCTGCCCGCCGTGCGTGTGTCCGGCCAGGGCCAGATCGTATCGTCCGGCCGTTTCGTCGAAGTATTCCGGAGAATGGAACATCGCGATCACATACGCGCCCGGCGGCGCGCCTTGCAATGCCTGTTCCAGGTCGGGCTCGCCCGTCAACGGATCTTCCATGCCCGCCAGCCAGACGCCCGGTCGCACCAGCGTCCCCTGGTTCGGAAGGAATCGCAGCCCCGTGGTTTCGTAGAATTCGCGCTCATTTTCCATCGGATCCCTGGTTTCCCAGTTTCCATTCACCACCCACGCGCCGAGCGGTGGCCGGGTCGCGGCGATCGCGCTGAGCACTGCGTGCGTTTGGTCGTAATGAAAGCCATCTCCCACCGAGTCTCCAGTTACCAGCACCGCGTCCGGCTGCTCCCGCTCCAGGATCCGCACCACTTCGCGCTCTCGCCGCCGGAAACGCACCACGTGCAGATCGCTCACCTGAGCGATTTTCAGCGCCGGATCCAGCCCGTTTGCGATCGTCCAGCGGGTCGTCTCGATCGAGTTCGGCTCGATCCAACGGCCGTCCAGCGAGATCACGCCGAGCGCCGCCGCCACCGCGCCCCACGCCATCCGCTTCCATTTCCGGCTTCTCGGAATGTTCCTTCGTCCCACGCCCTCTGCGTTCCTGCCTTCCTTGGAAGAACCGAGTGTACGGCAGCAGTCCGGCCGGCGCTAGAATCGTCGCCTTCGCGCCTGCCGCTCCGCCGCTCGCCACGTGCCTTATAATCGCTGCCAGCGATGGACAACGCCCACGCCGTGAAGGAAAAGAAACTGGCCGCGCTGGGCTCGGTTTTCGCTGCGCTGGTGCTGGTGTCGCTAAAGGTGTTTCTCACCATCACCACCGGCAGTCTGGGCGTCCTTTCCGAAGCGCTGCACTCGGGGCTCGACCTCGTCGCTGCCGTCCTCACCTACCTCTCCGTCCGCGTCTCCGACAAGCCCGCCGACACCGTCCACACCTACGGCCACGGCAAAGTCGAGAATTTTTCCGCTCTCGTCGAAACTGGTTTGCTCCTCCTCACCGCCGTCTACGTCATCTGGGAAGCGTTCCAGCGCCTGCTCTTTGTGCACGCTCGCGTGCGTCCCACCGTCTCCGCCATCTTCATTCTCGGTCTCGCCATGCTGATCGACTTCGTCCGTTCGCGCGGCCTCGCCCGCGTTGCCCGCCGCTACCAGAGCGACGCCCTCGAAGCCGACGCCCTCCATTTCTCCACCGACATCTGGAGCACCTTGGTCGTTCTCATCGGCATGTCCGCCGTCTGGTTTGGCGACCGGCTGCATGCTCCCTGGCTCGGCTACGCCGACCCGCTCGCCGCCCTTGGCGTTGCCGGCGTCATCCTCTGGGTTGGCTCCCGCCTCGGCAAACGCACCGTCGACGCCCTGCTCGACGCCGCTCCCAGCGGCCTGGTCGAGCGCATTCGCGCTTCGGTCGAGGGTGCCGAGGGCGTGCTCGATGCCCAGCGCGTTCGCGTTCGCCGCGCCGGCAATCGCCATTTCGTCGACGTCACCATCACCGTGCCCCGCCGTCTCAGCGTCGAGCAGGCGCACGACCTCAGCGATGCCGTCGAAGCTCGCGTTCACCGCCTGGTCGCCGGTGACGTCATGGTCCACGTCGAACCGCGCGCCGATTCCGCCGAGGGCATATTCGACATCATTCGCGCCGTCGCCCAGCGTTCCGGCATGCCGATTCACGAAATCTCCGCGCAGCAACTCGACGGCCGCCTCTTCGTCGATCTGCATCTCGAGGTCGACGAGCGCCTCTCGCTGAAAGAGGCCCACCAGAGCGCCACCCGGCTCGAGGAAAGTATTCAGCGCGAACTTCCCGCCAACGCCGAGGTCATCATTCACATCGAGCCTCTCGGCATGGATGTCGCCGGCGCCGAGCAGGTGAGGGATCTCGAACTCGCCATCCAGCGCCTCCTGAATCAACTGCGCGGCCAGTATCCCGAGATTGCCGATTGCCATCAGATCCGTGTGCGCAGCGTCCAACGCCGTGTCCGCGTCTCCTGCCATTGCGCCTTCGAGGGCCATCTCCCCATCACCCGCGTCCACGACGTCACCGTCGCCCTCGAGGATCATCTCCGCCGCGCCTTCCCCCAGATCGAACGCGTCACCATCCACCCCGAGCCCATCGAGGAAGCCTGACCTTTTCTTTTTTCAAATCTGCAACTTCACATCTGCGGTTGCATCTCGCCCCCACAATCAAACCCCTCGACCGTCCCCCTCCCGTTCCGCCTGTGCTACGATGGCTCTGCTGGGCTGTACCCTGGAAATCACGGGGACGGCACCGGAGGTTTTTATGAGTGCGTATTCGTCCGCGGGCGACGGCTGCGTGACCGTGCCCGAGATTCTCTCTCGCAAATCCAGCTGCCCCGACGGTTTCTTCGCCACCTCCCGGAAGATCACCTGCCTCACCGCCTACGACTACCCAACCGCGCGCCTGCTCGACGAAGCCGGTATCGACATCCTGCTCATCGGCGATTCGCTCGGCATGGTCGTCCTCGGCTACGACACCACTTTGCCCGTCACTCTCGACGATGTGCTCCACCACACTCGCGCCGTTTCCCGTGCCGCCCGCCGCTCCCTTGTCGTCGCCGATATGCCCTATGGCAGTTACCATGTCTCGGTGGAAGACGGCGTGCGCAATGCCCTGCGCCTGGTGAAGGAGGGCGGTGCCGCCGCCGTCAAGCTCGAGGGCGGCGAACGTCGTCTCGAACTGATCGCCCGTCTCGTGGAAGCCGAAATCCCCGTCATGGGCCACATCGGCCTCACCCCGCAAAGCGTTCACAAGTTCGGCGGCTTCAAGGTGCAGGGAAAGAGCGCCGAAGCCGCCGCAGCGCTGCTCCGCGACGCCCGCGCGGTCGAGGCCGCCGGTGCCTTCTCGCTCGTCCTCGAATCGATCCCGCGCGAAATCGCCGCCGAAATCTCCCGCGAACTGCGTATCCCCACGATTGGCATCGGCGCCGGCCCCGATTGCGACGGTCAGGTGCTCGTCTTTCACGACCTCGTCGGACT